>PAUJ01000032.1 GCA_002713705.1 Flavobacteriaceae bacterium | reverse complement strand
GTATTTATATTATTGTCATCAGTAAATTTTTAAATGGAACCGTTATACTGATCTTTAATTGGTAAACTAGATTTAAATAAATACAAGGGTTATCTATTAATCACTTCTCTTGTAAGTAAACTCATTAATTCAATGTTTTCATAGGTCATTCCTAATATTAACGAAAACTGAAATTTTTTTTAATATGACATTAATTCAAAAACTAAAAAATATTTAAAAATTATATGTTTTCAATAATGTGTACTTCCTTAATTAAAATTATTTTATTAGAAAATTTGTAAAGTATCACTGTTTTTATCTTTATTTTTCCTACAAACAATCTTATAAATGTTAAAATAAAGTGCATTTTATCGAATAAATTGGTATTTAATGGATTTAATCTAATTATCTTGTTACTATTGTAGTCAATATTATAATTACATTATCATGAAAATTAATTACTACAATATAATATTTTTTCTTCTTTTTCCTTTTGTATGTTTATTTTCTCAACAGGAAAAAGGAATATATGGGAACGAAAATTGGTTAAATATTTGGACCGAATTTAATTCTACTGATCAACAATATCCTGAACCTACACAAATTATATCTGGGAATATCACGAAAGACACTAAACTGTATAAGAAGGAAATTTACCTTCTGTTGGGTAATGTATTTATTACAGATAATGTAACGCTATCCATAGAACCCGGAACTTTAATACTTGGCGACTTTAACACTAAAGCTTCACTTGTTATAAGTAATGGGGCTAAAATTATAGCTGAAGGAACCCTAACAGATCCCATTATTTTTTCATCCAATAGGGGTATTAAGAAAAATGGAGACTGGGGAGGAATATTTATTTTAGGCAATTCGCCTACAAATAGGTTAGAGGAAAGGTCGAAACTAGATTACGGTCTTAACCCTTCGTCTTCAGAAATGATCCTTTATGGAGGAACAGATAAAGAAAGTAATTCTGGTATTTTAAAATATGTAAGAATTGAATATGCAGGAAAGAGAACCAAAAATTATGGTTATTTCAATGGTCTTACTTTGGCAGGAGTAGGTAGCGAAACGATTTTAGAAAATATAATGGTAAGTTATTGTCAAGGAGATTCTTTCAGTATTCTGGGAGGGAACACAATACTTTCTCAATTGGTATCTTTTCGATCTAAAAGAAGTGATTTTAAATTCAATTATGGAGCACAGTCTTTTATGACAAATTCTTTAGCTATAAAATCTCCATATTATTCTTCTTCTGATGGAGCGAGTAGTATTTATTTGGCATCTTACAACAACAAGGAAGAGGTTGATTTAACCAAAAAAGGTACCAATCTTGAAGCTGAAAATCTGACACTTATGGTTTTGAGTGATAATTTAGATGCAGACACAAATGTTGGTTTGGTTCACGAAGCAATGTATGTAAAAGAAGGAGCTTCATTTTCTATGAATAAAAGTATTTTTTCAGGGTTTAACCCTGCGGTTGTTTTAGATAATAAAATAGTTATAAATAACGAAAATCTTAATAAGATGGGATTCTCTAAAATGTATTTCAATAACTGCCAGGGTAATATTTTTACAGAAAACATTTCTAATAATGAAGACCTAGAGAATTGGTACGGCAATAATGCATTCGCTAATGTATATTCTCGAGGATTAAATTCTGTAACCTTTATTGATGTTAAAAAATTAGATCAACCAGATTTTAGACTTCGAATTAACAACATAATTGCTATTAGTTTTACAGAATAATTACATTCTAAATACATAAAAAAAATCACCTATATGTCTTGATAATTTTTGGATATACGGATATAGCTAATTACATTTGATGTTGTACACATAAAAACATTTAAGTGATTAAAAATACTGTTATACATTCATATATTGTTGCTTGTTTTTTTATGGTTTCGTTCATAGAAAAAATGAATGCACAAATTGTTATAGGAACTCCTAATCTTCAATTTACTCAGGCATGTGCAAATGAATCTTTTAATACTTTTACTTTAAATTTTGTATTTAGTCCTGAATCTGGAATAAATTCTTCCAATCAGTTTATTATTGAAATGTCAGACTCTGAAGGCGATTTTTCCAACTCTAATATAGTTTTTACTTCAAGCCCTGGATCTATAAATTCCTCGCCAGCTTCAGTTGATATTTCTCTACCCTTAAATACCGCAGGCGAAGGGTATAAAATTAAGATAAAAAGTACCGATCCTGTCGCATCAAGCGCTTCCTCTAATAGTTTTTCTGCCTATTACAAAATACAGGATAGTCCTTTTACAATTAATAACCTTAATTCAGTTGCAAGTTACTGTCCTGGAGGGAGTTATCTTTTAACAATTGACAATCCTGGCACCGGTGCTAATAATTCTCCTTTAAATTATCCTTCCTTAACCTTTAACTGGTTTAAGGAAGTTAATTCTACAACATTTATTTTTTTAGCTCAAAGCAATACACTATCTGTAAGCGAAGAGGGAAAATATTTTGTAGAAACCAATTATGGTACGTGTACCTCTAATTCTTTTTCGAATCGAGTACTGGTATCTGAGGCCTCATCTGGTGAGGAAGTATCTGCAACAATAGTTTCTAGTTTGGGAAATCCATTTTGCGCTGCTGATGCTCCAACGATATTGAGTACGGTGGAAGGGAATAGTTATCAATGGTATAAAGATGGGATATCTATCTCTGGAGCAATCAACCAAACTTTTGAGACCTCGATTTCTGGCACCTATTCGGTAATAGTAAATTTTGGGAATTGTGAAGCTACGGGTGCTATTGAATTAGAAACAGGAGATTTTACAAGCAGTTTAGACGTTCCAAGTATAAATATGCTAGAATTTGGAGATGCGCTGAGTGTAACAGTTACAACTTCTGCGATCAATCCTAATTTTCAATGGTTTTTAAACAGCGAATTAATACCAAACGCCACGCAAAATATATTAAATATAACAGCATTTGGGAACTATAGTGTAACGGTTACTCAAACTAATGATTGCAATGCAACAAATGAACTTTTATTTTTAGTAGAGGAATTAATAAACCCTTTTCCTGAAGTAGAAAATATTCCAAACCTAATAAGTCCAAATGGCGATGGTATTAATGATACTTGGGTGATTCCTTTGCCTTATGTAAGTGGTAGTAATACAGAAGTAATTATTTATTCAAGTCAAGGAAAAATTGTATTGAGCACAAAAAATTATTTAAATAATTGGCCATTAGAATACCTCAATTTAAGCAGTGTAAATGAAGTTTATTATTATATCATTATACCTGAAAATTCGGAACCAATAAAAGGTGCTATAACCATCATAAAATAAAGTGAAAACAATACCCATCCATATCATCTTATTATTCTTTTGCTTAAAGACAGGTTATTCTCAGTCCGATAACGGAGTGGTTGCACTTGATATTCCCGTTAGAAATTCATTGACGTTCAATAGGTATGTTGCAAATCCTACTTTTAGTTTTGTAAGAGAACAAAATAAGTATATAACGGCAACAAGTAAAAGAGAAATGCTTGGAATTGAGGATGGGCCACTCACCTATTTTTTTAATTATTCTGGTCGTATTAAAGAAAATATAGGTGCAGGAATCGGTGTTTTTCAACAAAATTATGGAGTACTTACCACCTTTGGAGGAATCATCAACTTTGCATACAATGCACGAATTCAAGAAGATAGTAATTTTACATTTGGGATGAATATTGGAGCTTATAGAAGCGGCTTAAATAGTGGAAACGTTATCACTAATATTGACGACCCAGCCCTTAATAATATTCCATCAAACTTTTTATTAACCGTAAATCCTGGATTGAATTATGGAACAGGGTTCATGGATTTTGGTATTTCTTACAATAATATAGTAACCTATAATTTCAATGCTTCTGCATTGGTCGAGGAAAATCCTAAACAAGGTCTACAAGGTCATATCATGTATACAGGCTATATTGGTGGTTATGGTTTTTTCGGGAATAGTAAGTTTTCAGCATTGGCTGAATCTGAATTTCAAAAAGAAACCACAATCGTTTCAGGAGCAATCATGATAACAATACCTAAAGGAATATGGGCTCAAGTAAGTTATAATACTCAATATGGTGCGTCTGGAGGTTTAGGTGTTAATATAACACCACAAATTGCTATTGAATATAATTATGAAAAGCCATTTGTGGGACTTTCCGATTTTGGTGCTTCACATGAAATCACCCTAGCTTATAGATTTAAGAATAATAATTATTATGATTATAGTAGAGATGATGAATTAGCAGGACTATTAACCTTTGAAAAGAAAGAAAGAAAAGTCAGTAAAACACAAGAAAAAACGACTACCGATAATCAAGATAGAATTGCAACTGAAGAACAAGCAATGCAAGTAGCAGAAGAGCAACCGAGAATAGCAGCTCAAGAGCAAATAATAGTTGATACCGAAGAACAAGCACGATTAGTTGCAGAAGAGGAAGTAAGAATCGCTGCTGAAAAACTTTTGATTAGTAATCCAACAGATAATGTTGGTAAATCCATTAGTGCATTGACTTTAGAAACAGAACGATCTAATGAAACTCAAATTCAATTAATTGTTGACCTGGAGTCAGCAGTTGCAATTAAGGAAAATGATTTAAAAGAATTGAAGGAAGAAAATGACCTTAGTGAGCAAAATATTTATGTAGCACCCAAACCTTTTAAGAGTCTTAGTGAAGAAAATGAAGCTATTGAGCGTTTGAAGATAAGTTTGGATACAATTAGATCAGATCAAAATAAAAAGATTGCAGCACTTGAGTCCTTATTGGCAGAGCGAGTAATTTCTTTTACTGACCCAATTGATGAAACAAATCTTTACTTTAAAAATAAAATAAATATTCTAAAATTGGAACAAGAAAAAGCAATCAGAAATCGTGATTTGTTAGTCTCCTCTTTAGAGCAAATTTCTATTGCCACAGATTTTGAACGCAAACGGCGTATCAAGCGAGCTACCTTCGATAATGCCCAAGATCGATATACACAGGATCGAAATACGCTTGATAGCTTAAAGCAAAATGTCACCTTAAGGATAAATCAATTATCCTTGGAAGTTATAGACTTTGGTCGAGAGCGTAACAACAATATTCAAATTCTTAAAAATATAGAACAAACTGAAAGTGGATATTACTTAATTCTAGCAATACATAGTACTGTTATTAAACGAGATAAATTTTTAGTTCAAGTAATCTCGTCTGGAAACAAAGAAGTAGATTTTTTCTTTAATGTTAGCACCAGTGAGTATTATATATATTCTAAAAGATTCGACAATATCAATGAAACTCAACGGGAATTGGCATCAAAATCAGATGAACCTTATAACGAAAAGTTAAATATAATTAAAATTGAAAATTAATCATACCATAATCTATAATGTTCCGTTTAATAACAAGTGTAAGTTGTTAATACTGAAACTGAGCGCTATGATTACAACTTTTATTAAAAAATACTTCACACTTATAATAGTACTATTTATTAGTATGCAAAGTATTTCTCAAAATTTCACTCCATTTGTAGCCCGATTTAATCAAGATATTAAAGGTGATATGGTGTTAATAGGAAATAATATTTTGGGTCCTAGTAATAATCCTTTTAATGATAATGGTGGTTTTAATCATCTCGAAGATATGCAATATATTGATATTGATAATGATCCTTCCACGTTTAGCTCTTCGAGTGCCGATTTAGAAATACCCAACCCAAATTGTTATGTATTAAAGTATGCAGGATTATATTGGGGGGCAGTAACTAAGGGAGACCAACCCTTTACCAATGTAAAATTTAAGGGACCTACAGGAGAATATAATGACATTACAGGAACTGTAATATTTGATGCAGGTGGAACCTCTGCAGACGGAGGAAATAGCTTCCCCTATGCATGCTATGCAGATGTTACCAACATCGTAACTAACTTAACTGATAATTTAGGAACTTATACCATTGCAAATGTTTCGAGTGCTTTGGGTAAAACAGATGATTTTGTACCTCGAAATCAGACAGGATATTCTGCAGGATGGTCACTATTTGTAGTTTATGAAGATCCTACGCTTCCAGGAAAATCCATCACGAGTTTTGATGGTTTTAGTACCATAAGGCTTTCTGGAAATAATAATAACTTGAATGTTCCTGTTTCAGGATTTACATCAGTACCCGCTCCATCCCCTGTTCGAGCAAGCTTTGCATTTGCTACATTAGAGGGTGATAAGCCAATTGCTGGTGATCGTTTAAAATTAAATGGGGCTACACTTTCAACAATAGATAGACCAGCGAATAACTTCTTCAACAGTTCGGTAACCCAAATAAGTACATTACCAGTTAATAATAGAAATCCTAATAGCACCAATACTCTTGGATTTGACACAGGAGTATTGAATATTCCAAATCCAGGAAATACGGTAATTGCAAATGACGCTACTTCTGCTAATCTTAAATTTAATACTAGTGGTGACACTTATTTTCAATATTTTCTTGCCTTTGCTATAGATATAATTGAACCAAATATTATTTTCACGAAAACTGTAGAAGATGAATTTGGAAATAATATTGGAGGCCAGGATGTTACACTTGGACAGGAATTGAATTATGTGATAGGATTTCAAAATATAGGAAATGATGATGCTACTAATTTCTCTATAAGAGATATATTACCAGTCAATATAATTTTTAACTATCCAACAGATTTAACACTGCCTGCAGGAGTAACTGTTGCTAGTTATAATCCTACCACTCGAGAAATAGTTTTTGAAATTGAAAATTATTTGGTTGAAGAAAATGATTCAGTCTTGGAAATTCGAATCAAGGTTCAAGTAGTAAATTCCTGCCAACCATTTGCCATAGCTTGTTCAAATACTATCAGTAATCAAGCATTTGCTACCTACCAGGGCACACTTAATTCTACTTTTATTATCACAGATGATCCAAGTATTAACACGAATACCGGATGTCTTGTGATACCTCAACCTACTAATTTTTTAACGGATCTTGATGATTGCTTATTTACACAAAATGAAATTTTATGTGGTGAAAGTATTGAATTGACGGCAGCAGAAGGTTACGATACTTATGTTTGGTCTACAAGTCCAACTGGAATTCCAATTATAGGAACTACACAAACGATAGCAGTTACGGAAACTGGGATTTATTATTCATTTAACAATGTAAGTTCTCCTTGTATATCCATTATTCAAGAATACAATGTTAGCCTATATGACGGAAACATAACAAATCCTGTAATTCCCTTTGCAGATGAAGTTGTGGTGTGTCCAAATGATGATAAATTATTGCCCAATATTTTTCTTTGTGGCGAAAACGATTTTAAAGAAATTACAGCAAACATAGCAACTGCCATAGAAATTATTTGGGAAAAGTTAGATGAAACCAGCTGTTCTCCTGTTGAAAATATTGATTGTGCTAACGAAAATAATACTTGTACCTGGAATCAACTAAGTACAGGTAATGATTATACTGCCAATTCAGCAGGTCAATTTAGAATGACCATTAATTATGAGGGAGGATGTTTTAATCAATTTTATTTTAATGTTTATCAGAACCTACTAGAGCCTACAATAAATGCCACCGATATTATCTGTACAACACCTGGTAATATAACGGTAGTCGGCGTACCTAGTAATTATGAATATAGCTTGGATGGGATTAATTTTCAAAGCAGCAGTTCTTTTGAAATTACTACAGCTGGATTGTATACGATTTTCTTGCAACAACTTGGAGTACCAGACAATGCTTGCTTATTTACGATTCCTGATGTTTTGATTAGAGAACGGGATTTTACAGTTTCAACTACTATTAATTCGCCTCTTTGCAATGGAGATTTGGGCAGTATTTATTTAGCAGCTAATGATGTTGAACCACAGTATTTTTTTTCTCTTTTCTCTGGAGGGGTTTTAGTCAATAGTGTAGGGCCTATTGGTGAAAATAATTTTGCTTTTGAAAACTTAAATCCCGGAATATATGAGGTAACAGTAGAAACGGAAGATGGTTGTATCTATAACGATACAATTACAATTATTAATCCACCTCAATTAACTGCTACATCAGCTATAACAATTCCTTTAACTTGTTCTGATGGTGAGATTACAGTTTATCCTGAAGGTGGTACAGCTCCTTTTTTTTATTTTGTAAATAGCACCACCGATTTTCAAACTATACCAGAAATTTCGGTGACCCAATCTGGAGTTTTTAATATAACAGTTGTTGATTCTAATAACTGTAGTGCAGACACTACAATTACTATTGAAGCTATACCAGCCCCTGAGTTTAGCATTACCAAAACAGACATTTTATGTGTTGATGCGGGTGATACTGGAACCATCACAATTAATGTAAGTAATTCAAATACTAATAGTCTAAGGTTTAGTATTGACGGGGGTCTTACTTTTTCTAATTCTCCTATATTTACATCACTTGCAATTGGTAATTACGACGTGGTGCTAGAATATACGAACGGTCCCTCAGTATGTATAACAGATTCACAAATTATTACCATTAATGCAAATACAGCTATTTCGGGTATTGCTGAATTGACTATACCATATACCTGTTCGTCAAATGCTACTATTACTGTACTAAATGTTACTGGAGGTTCTCCTTCTTACATGTATAGTATTGACGGAGTTAATTTTCAGTCGGGCCCTATATTTAATAATTTAACCAATGGAACTTATGCGATTGTAATTAAGGATACTAATGATTGTACTTTTACAACAAATGAAATTACCATTCTACCTTTAGATCCACCAGTCGACTTAATATTTACCAATACACCTTTAGCCTGTCCCACCAATCTTGCTACGGTAACTATTACAGACACAACAGGAGGCGCTCTTCCATTAGAATATCAAATTACGGATCCGGTATCGGCTGCTACTGCTTACCAAACTTCAAATATTTTTACAAATTTAGCTCCAGGTGTTTATACCTTTCAGGTGAAAGATAGCAATGATTGTACCTACAGCGAGACCTATGGATTTGAACCATTACCTGCGATTGATATTTTTGCTGAGACGATAACTAATGTTAGTTGTGTTGGCTCGCTCGACGGGACTGTTCAATTTACGGTATCAGAAACAGCATCTTTTGAATATAGCATTAATGGCAATGCTCCCACTGCAGGGACATCACCAATACTTTTAAACGGACTTGGTGCTGGTAGTTATACAATCGTAGTTACAGATCTCGCAACAAATTGTGATGCTACAGCTACAGCAATAGTAGATGAGCCAATTAATAATTTAATAGTTAGTTTAGAAACGAATCCTATTACCTGTTCAGTATCAGGCAGGCTTCTTGTTAATACTTCAGGCGGTTGGGGTGGGAATACTTATACACTTACTCTTCCAGATTTAACAATTTTACCTCCGCAAGGAAACAATACTTTTATAAATTTAACTCAGTCTGGTAACTATATAATTTCAGTAGAGGATGCAAACGGCTGTTCAGTAACAGAGAATTTTAATTTAACAGCCCCAAATCCACCTATCGCTAGTATTAGTGCAACTTCAGATCTTTGTTACGATACGTTTGATTTTGCTACGATAATTGTTGAGGTAACTTCCGGTGAAGCACCATTTGAGTATAGTATTAATGGAGGTCCATTTACATCCGATAATATATTTTCAAATTTAAATCCAGGTAGTTATAACATAACGGTTAGAGATGCTTTTGAATGCGAAACAATATTGCCAGCTGAAATAATAGCTACACAACTATTAGTAGATGTTGTTTTAACGGAAGCTTTAGATTGTACTATTACTACTGATGCCGTGTTAACAGGAACTATTATTGGGGGATTAGCACCCTACACTAATTCAATATCTATCGATGGAGCATCCTTTAACCTTTTAGGATCAACAAATACGCCATTTACGTATATAACTGCAATACCAGGTACATTTCAGTTTCGAATAACCGATGCGGCTGGATGTACAGTTGAATCACAAATTATTACTGTTAATCCAGTTTCTATACCTGAGATAGTAATTACACAAACTCAAGCTATTTTATGTAATGGGGATGAAAATGGTGCCATTGAAATTTTTATTGTTCCTAATACCGGGACTCCACCGTTTGAAATTAATGTTAATAATGATAGCACAGGTATAAACTATGGAACACAGACTTCTGGATTACCAGTTGGTGTTTATACCATCACCATCGAAGATGATAATTCTTGTATTTCAACTGACTCCATTACAATTGATCAGCCAGATTTTATCATCGTAGATTATGATATAGAGGCTATTAATTGTCAACCTTTTGGTAATACACAAAGCGCAATTATAATAAATAGTGTTACAGGTGGAACAGCACCTTATGATATTTTTGTAACTAGTTCAAATGGATATAGTAGTTCTGAGTTAAATCTTCCAGAATTGACTTCGGTTAGTTTTATTGATATTGATTTTGGATTGTATGAAATCAATACCATAGATTCAAATGGATGTTCTGTTCAAATTCAGAATGTACTTATTGCTTCTCCACCAACTGATTTAGATATTGTTATATCAAACACAGTAGACTGCGTATTAGGTGGTGAAGCTTTAGTTACAGTGAATTCACCATTAGGGAGTACGGGCCCATTTTACTTTGCAATTTATGAGGGTTCAGTAACGGAGTATCCAAATCCTG
This sequence comes from Flavobacteriaceae bacterium, assembly GCA_002713705.1. Classification (GTDB taxonomy): domain Bacteria; phylum Bacteroidota; class Bacteroidia; order Flavobacteriales; family Flavobacteriaceae; genus Marifrigoribacter. Next base: position 49,526 of record PAUJ01000032.1, on the reverse strand, counting down.
TAGGTGCCTGGATACCTGAAAATCCACCTGGTAGTCAATCTACTATTTTTACGGGTTTAACACCAGGGCTTACTTATACATTTATTGTGTATGATGATGATAGTGAGTGCAGTTATTATGAAACTGCGCCATCAACGATCCCATCAAATTCAACCTTAACTGCTTCGGCTCTAAGTTTAAATAACGTTACTTGCCCCGGCAGCAACGATGGTAATGTGTCTTTTACCGTAAATAGTGCTTATGCTACACCTGTCGATATAACCTATGAAATTTTTGATTCTCTATCTTTAGTTTCAACTGGAATTGACGGAACAGCAACTATACCAAATGGAGGTTCATTAATTGTATCAGACCTAGGGCCTTTATCTTTTGGAACTTATTATGTGTTAATTCAAGAAATTTCTGGTCCAAATGCAGGTTGTGGAATTACAACCCCTTATTTTTCTATAACAGAGTCTGCTATTTTATTAAGTTTAACTGCATCGGTAGACCAAAATGCAAATTGTAACCCAGACTCTGGAGTAATTAGTGCAATAGCACAAAATGGGACAGCACCCTACTTATATCAAATAACCACTACTCCAGTGGCACCTTTAGCTACTGATCCTGCTTGGGATACGGCAAGTATATTTAACGTAGATTCAGGAGATTATTATGTGCATGCAATCGATGATTATGAATGCATAATTACTAGCCCTGTACAAATGGTAGGTATTGATACTTCACCAGTAATTACTGGGGTAACAAATCAATGTTCTATAGTTGAAGGACAATTTGAAATAGATGTTAATTTAGCAACACCGGGAACCCCCCCTTATAGCTTTAGTATTGACAATGGAGACTTTCAAACTCAAACTATTCCTTTTACAATTTCAAATTTAACTTCAGGGACGCATACTGTTGAAGTAAATGACGTATATGGTTGTGGAAATTTAGTAACTATTGTTATTGAACCACCATTGGTATTAACTCCAGCCGTAACCACTTTGCCAACTTGTGATGCTGATGATGGAGAAATTACCTTGACTGCTGCCGGAGGAACGGGTAGCTATGCCTTTACAATTAGTCCAAATCCAACTTCAATAGTATTGACCGGTAATGTATTCTCCGGAGTTCCTTCTGGGACCTATATTGTTACATTGACAGATACTCTTAGCTTATGTTCTGAAGATATTTCGGTGACATTAGAAAATGCGATACCAGTTACTTTTGATACTGAGGTTACAAGCATAAGTTGTCAAGGCGCAAATGACGGTCAAATTATAGTACAATTACTTCCTAATAATAACAATCCTACATATACTTATGAAATTATTTCGCCAATAATAGTGGGTCCACAAACCAGTAATATTTTTACAGGATTATCAGTTGGAACTTACACTGTGCAAGTAACTTCAGGAAGAGCATGTATTGCTACGGCGAATGTTACAATTAATGAACCGGCATTATTAGAAGTGACAGGAAATGCGACTCCTTTTGCATGTAATTCAGATAATACAATAGTAAGATCTATAATAACTATTATTGAAGTTGGTGGATCTGCTGACTATCTGTATAGTATAAATGGGACTAACTATTTTACTACCAATGTATTTGAAGTTTTAGATACTGGGCTAACTCAAACCATAACAGTTTATGTTAAAGATGCAAATAATTGCATCGCGACAAATAGCCTTACAATAGATCCTTTACCAACAATTACGACTGCTACCTTTGCTATTGTTACACCTATTGATTGTGATCAAACAGGAACTGTTTCAATAAGTGTAATTGGAGGTTCAGGTAATTTCGAATATCAATTGTTACCAGATGGTCCACCACAAGGCTTAAATATTTTTGACATACCTGGACCAGGAACTTACTATTACCAAGTTAATGATTTGGATACCGATTGTTCTTTTTTAACAGATCCATTTATAGTTCTTCCTTTTGACGAAATTAACGCAACATTAAGCGCAACAGAATTAAATGATTGCTTTGGCGATACAGATGGTGAATTAGAATTAATAATTACAGATTATGTTGGAGCCTATACATATCAATTATTAGATGTTGCAGGTACTCCAATTGGGGCCCCTGTTGTAGCTAATACTACCACAAATCCTCAATTAATTACTGGATTAGCCTCAGGTAATTATTCCATAGAAATTGTAGAAACCGAAACACCTTTCTGTACTTCAACATCTAATGTTGTTACTATTGGCTCACCACCAACACCACTAATATTAGATGTTTTAGAAACATCAAACGTAACTTGTAACAACAACCTAGGTGAGATAACGGCAATAGCAAATGGAGGAACGAGTCCATATGAATATGAATTAATAGGTGCGGTGACAATTCCTTATTCAGCTAATAATATGTTTACGAATTTAAGTGCGGGAACGTATACGATAAACACCAGAGATGATAATGGATGTATTGGTACAGCAACTATTACCCTAATAGAACCAGCGCCTATTGATGCTGATTTTATTTCAAACACCACTTTGTTATCTTGTTTTAACGATCAGAATGCTATTTTTACAGTTGAAAATATTACAGGTGGTCAAGTTGGAAATTATACCTTTACACTTAATACTATTTCCCCGGGTCCCTCAAGTTCTGGTCCTCAAACATCAAATATATTTCAAGGATTAGGTGCTGGCACATATTCAGTAACTATTACAGATGGTTTAGATTGCATATTTACTTCATTACCAGTTACAATTAACCAACCAGATCCAATTATTTCAAGTTTAGTTGCTAACACAACACCAACTTGTTTATTTGATGCAGCACTTACTTTGACTGCTAGTGGTGGTACGGGTATTTACGAATATAGTGACTCTATATTTTTTACCTCGATTTTAGGGACATTCACAACTTCTATTACATTTACCGTTTCACCGGGTGTCTATAATTATTATGTAAGGGATGTCAATGGTTGTATTGCTAATGTTTCAAATGAAATTACTGTTGATCCTCTTCCAACCCTTGAGGTGAATTTAATTTCTGTCAATCCAGAGATAAACTGTGTGGGTGATAACACTGGAGTTATTGAAGCTAGTGCTATTGGTGGTCTGGGTAATTATATATACACTTTACAAGATTTATTAGGAAACACGATACCCGCTGCACAAAATATTCCAGGGATATTCACAGGTTTAATAGCGGGAAGTTATCAAGTATTTGTTGAAAGTGATGATTGTTTTACTACTTCTGAAGAAATAACTATTACAGAACCAGAAAACCCACTAGAAACAACATTCTTGGTCACAAACGTTCTTTGTAACGGTGAAAATAATGGTAGACTTGAAATCCTTGCAGCTGGAGGAACAGGTATTGTTATGTATGCCATTTCACCAAATTTGGATCAGTTTTTTGAAACCAATATTTTCGAAAACCTTGCCCCTGGAATTTATGATGTTATAGTCCAAGATCAGTTGGGTTGTTTTTTAACATTTAATTTTGCAATTACAGAACCACCTCCAGTGTTAATGACTATTGTTGCAAATTCTATTATTCCAGTACTTTGTTTCGGTGATCAGGATGGTTTTTTCAGTATAGATGTTGAAGGAGGAACCCTCCCTTACAGTGTAAGCTTAGATGACTATAATGGGCCCTATTTAACAGGAGAGATTAACCAAAACATTTTTGATTTTGATAATCTAAGTGGTGGAGATCACGTAGTCTATATTCGTGATTTTTTAGGATGTGAGTCTGAATGGATTATTGCATTTCCGGAATCGGTATTTATGGAACCAGTTGTTAATTTAGAAACTGAATGTATTAATAATACTACTGCTAATTTAATTAGTATTTCAGTAGATGAGAATCTAGTAGATATTACACAATTAGACTATTCATTGAATAATGGCCCCTACCAGAGTAATAATATATTTACAAACTTACCTTCAAGTATCGATAATTTTGTTACCGTAAGGCATTCGAATGGATGTATTATAATGACAGAATTTTTTGATATTGAACCAATTATTCCTTTAGAACTAGTACTTGTGGAAGGTGAGTTAAATGATATTATTGCTAATGCATATGGTGGTATTGGAGAATATACGTTCACATTAAATGGTGTTAATTTTGGCGAAGAGAATATACTCACCATTACAGAATCTGGAACTTTTGAAGTTACTGTAACCGACAGTAATGGGTGTTTTGCAATAGCCATGATCACAAAAGATTTCATTGATATTTGTATTCCAAATTATTTTACACCTAATGGTGATGGAGTTAATGATGGATGGACCATTGGATGTGCTCCAAATTATCCCAATCTAAAGTTTTCTATTTATGACCGTTATGGTCGTAAACTGATAACCTTGCGTGCAGGTGAGAAATGGTACGGCACTTATAATAATATCGAACTTCCTTCTGGAGATTATTGGTATGTTGTTGAAACTGATATAAATAATAATAATCGTGACTTTGTTGGGCATTTCACACTATATAGATGATGTTTAGTAAATCGATATACTAAATCATTATCCTAAACTTACTTTAATGAAAAATATTTTAAAATACTTGTTTCTATTAATCGCCTTCCAAAGCTTCGGTCAAGAACTTAGCGTACCTGTATTTACTCAATATTTAGCGGATAATGATTTTGTGTTATCTCCTACTTTTGCTGGAATTGGGAATAATTTTAGAACAAGAATCAATGGCTTATCCCAGTGGGTTGGAATTAAAAACGCACCGCAAAACCAAGCTTTGTATTCAGACATTAGAATAGCAAATAGCTCTGGGGTGGGTTTGACTGCGTACAATGATAGAAACGGTAACACGCGACAACAAGGAATAAAATTTTCCTTTGCTCACCACATAATATTAGATTATAATACGGAACAATATCTATCTTTTGGTATATCATATAATATTAATATGTTTAGGATTGCAATTGAAAATTTTAATACCACTTATGAAAATCCTACAATAGATCCTTTTGTTACTGATGATCGATCCATAACAAATCATAACTTTGATGTAGGATTTCTTTACAGATTTAAAGATTTTTGGTTAAGTGCAAATGCTAATAATATTTTAACAAAGGATTTATATGCATTTTCAGATTTAGAACCAAATTCACTTCTCAATCTTCAATTCTATACAGGATATGTAATTAAAAGTTCAAATTATTCTCAATTTGAACCCTCAGCATTTGTTCAATTATTTAAAAGTGATGGAAGATCAAGCACCGATTTAAATTTTAAGTATAAAAAATTTAATGGTAATAATGATTTCTATTGGGTAGGAGCTTCTTATCGTTTTTTGAATGATCAAGCCTTACAACCATTAAATATTGGTCCTATGGTAGGTTTTAAAAAATCGTTCTTTTACATCGCTTATGCATACCAAGTAACACTGAATGATTTAACGGATTATAATTCTGGCACACATGCAATTACGATTGGTTTTGATCTACTTCAATCATTAAGTAGTTGTCCTTGTACTCAAGGGAAAAATAATAATATGGGAAACAGACTTTATCAGTAAAAACTTTTTAGAAATACTCTTTCTGGTTTTTAACACCTAACTAATTTTATATCAGCTTAACAATTATTAATTTCAATTTTCGGACTTTTCGTTTTATATTGTAATAATAATTATTTAGTACTAGGTTATGGTATGTCCAAAATGTTACCTATTGTAGTAGATGAAAAAAACATAAAAAAAGAACAGTTTAAGTAACATATTTTATTCTATCTCGTCTATTACTTTATAGANAAAATTTTATCATTAATTAGATTTATCTTTATACCAATAATTAGAAAGNATGTCATTAAANTACTCATTAACGCTAGTTAGTATTCTTATTTTCTCATATGCAAATGCACAATCTTTNTCGGCTAAGGTTATCGATCAGGATACTAAGGAACCTATTTCCTATGCAACTATTGAAACAGGGCTGTATCAAGGAATGGTTTCAAATGAAGAAGGAGCGTTCACTTTTTTACTTGAAAATATTAAGCAACCACAAGATTCTATTTACATATCTTATATGGGATACGAAACAAAAGGTCTTGTCTTTGAAGAAAATGAAGGNATTACANTAGCATTACTTCCCCGACTTTACGAGCTTAAAGAAGTGTTTTTAACTACTGAATTGTTGACCATTAAGGAGATTATTGAAAGNGTTAAAGATAATTTAGGTAAAAACTATGCTTCTATTTTATCAAAAAAGAAAATCTTCTTTCGTCAATCTGATATTGGTCATATAAAAAAGATGGACTTTGGATTTAAAAAATCTACTATTGAAGAGTTAAATAAGGAGCTTTTAGATAGCATTACAAAAATTCTTCCAAAAAAATCATCTTATTATAAAGAAGTGGTTGCAGATTTATATGGNGATTACAATAAGTACAAGCTCAATATTAATAAAGCTGCAGAATTGTATGATAAAAATAACGATATATCGGCAGAAGGAATAGGGAAAAAGTTAGAAGTTATATTTAATGAAAACATAAAAAAAGATTCTTATTTGAAANTAAAATCAGGATTTTTTAGTACTAAAAAGCAAGTCGATTCTATCCTTCAAGAAAATGAAGAAGCAAAAGCAGCCNTAGAAAAGAAAAAGAAAGAAGGTACTCTAGAATTTCAAGAACAAATAAGCACTCAAATAGCTAATTTATATGAGCAATTATTTTTTCAAGAAGACAGTAAAATAGATGTGTTAANTAAATCAAGNAGGTATAATTTTACATTGGATAATTATACGGTAATTAATGAAATGACTGTTTATATTTTGAAATTCACCCCTAAAGGAGGAAAAGATTTTAAAGGTACAATGTATGTAAATACACAAGATTTTGCTATTGTGCGGTTAGATTTTGAAAATGTACAACCAATAAGCAAATTTGGACTTTTTGGAATTACCTACCGGAATGATGTTTTTAAGGGTAAAATGTTATTTGATAAAGATGAAGACGGAACTTATGGACCACGATTTATAGAGCTATTGGATGGCAGTTATATGGGATTAAATAGACCTTTAAAAATAATAGAAAAAAATAAGAATGTAAAAGGTAGAAGAAAACAAAACGAATTATCCCTAAAGTTAGACATTCAAGGAAATCAATTACAAAAAAAGGAGTTAGTTGTTTTTGAATCGGAAAATATGACGCAGTCTTCCTACGATCTTATTNAAGANAAAAAGTTAATTAAAGCGACCTATTTATCTAAATATGATCCTAAATTCTGGCAAGATTATTCAATTATGGAGCCAAATGAAGCTATTGAATCTTTTAAAGTAGTTGAGTGAAAAATTAAATGGATTAATTAACCCTCTTTACAATTAAATAATAATCATTTTCTAGAGGCAGATATCCTTGGTCGTANAAATAAAAATAAACAGAGCCTGTTTTTGTAGTATAAATNCTGGTAAAATTCTCAAAATTAAATCCNAATCGAGATAATTTTTCCTTAGTTGTTTTGGTTTTACCTGCTGGATTTAAAGATTCTAGAATCCGATAGTTTTTTCGTAAACTATTATTAATATTCCTAATAAGGTTTTTGCTATCCTTGTTTAAAGCNTTGTTATAGNTGTTTCTGCAAGCATCACTACAAAATTTCTTATCGGCCCTACCAATTATCTTATCACCACATTCCGGACAAAGTTTTTCCATAGTTATAAAATTACCAATTATATTTGAGAATCTTTATTTTTTTCTTTAAAATGAATTCTATAGATCGCTTCTAACNTAAANAAAACACTTCCTAAAATAACTGGATTTAATTGCGTTCTNTTATCCCCAAAACTAAAAGCAGAAATCCTAAAGTCCAACNAATCTCCCTGCTCATATACTTCATATGTATTNTTAGAATAACCTACTTTTGCTCTGAGTAAAATGTTTTCCTNTAAAGTCTTATATTGAAAATAACTAGAAATCTCTATAGGTCTTTGATCTACATATACTGGTATAGNTGTTTCCTGGCTTATATTATAACTACGCCCAATTCCAAAATAATCAAAGCCAATAGCAGATTTTTCAAACTTATAATTAACATTAGCTGCAATAGGTAGGGANGCATCAATTTCAAAACGATTATTNGNGCTTAAGTAATAAGCACCNATTATTGGGGTTGCAAAAATTCCAAAAGCCTCNGTGGATGCATAAAATCCAAAACGGTATTTAAAATTTTTATTTTTTTTAAGTTTTGCAATGGCATAAACTCCAAAATTAAAATCATTNCCAGAAATATTATNATAATCGGAAGCGATTTTGGGTAATAAAACGAAGGTGCTACTCCATTTTTCAGAGTAGGTAGTTNCAAGACCAATTTTGAGTAATGTATTGTATAATGTAGTAGATTGATTGTAGTTAGGAGACAACAATAAGTTGTTTGAGCTAAAATCGATCCCAGTTAGGAAAGCATATTTTGAAGATAATTCAATGGGAAAGGTAATGGAGGCGTTGTAGGATTTAATAGAAGTACTTTCATCAATACCTTTAAATTTTGCTTTATTACTATAGCTATATCCTAACTTAAGTACATCAACATATTCTTGACAGTGNCTAATAAATGGACTAATTAGCAAAAAGAATATTATGTTTTTCAAAAAACTAGGGTTTATTTAATTAAAAATTCATTACTAAACTACTAAAAACAAAGTATATTTGAANTATTAAATTATTAAAATTAAAAACATGAAATTTTTAAAAATTCTATTTGTATTGTTTGTTGTAATATCAATTACTTCTTGTAGTAGTGATGATGAAGTTATTCAATACGATTTAAATAATGCTAATTTAAGTGCAGGNAGTTTTGATTTAAACTACTTAAGTANTTANACTACAGCAACCGTTGACATTAATGGACTAGAAATAATTTCTGAGTTTGCGGCGACAGGAGAAACATTTCAATTTACAATTACTTTTTTTGAAAATGGGACCTATATAGCTGACGGTCANTATGTNNTAAATGAAACAATAACGGTATCAGGACAAATTACAGAGGAAGATACATACATTGAGGATGTTGATAATGAAGAAGGGACTTATGTTGCAAACGATGGTGTAATGAAATTAACTATAGATGGTGATATTTTTGATGTAACATTGTTTAATGCAAACGAACTTAGACTTGTCCAAAATGACACATATACAGAAGATGGTNTAGATTTTGTTGTGACTGGAGAACTTAGAATGATTAGATAAAATATTTTATTCTTAACTATTTAAGCGCTGTAGTTAATTCTAAAGCGCTTTTTTATTTGCTTAATTTTAAGGCAATAAGCATTGTCTTATCTTAACATTTTATTAATTTCGCAGCTCNCTTTTTAGAGGATTAATTTTATACGGAAAGCATTAAATAATGAGCACAGCATTTAAAACATACCAAGGTCTAAACCTTCCAAAAATAGGAGAAGACATTCTTAANTTTTGGGAACAAGAANANNTCTTTGAAAAAAGTNTTTCTGCTCGCGAAGGAAAAACACCTTTTGTGTTTTTCGAAGGNCCTCCNTCTGCCAATGGANTACCTGGNGTACATCACGTGCTAGCTCGTACAATTAAAGATATTTTTCCTCGATATAAAACCATGAAAGGATTCCAAGTAAAGCGAAAAGCAGGTTGGGANACNCATGGACTTCCNATAGAATTNGGCGTNGAAAAAGAATTAGGAATNACTAAAGAAGATATTGGTAAAACTATTTCAGTNGAGGATTATAANNCGGCTTGTAGAAAAGCAGTAATGCGNTANACNGNTATTTGGAATGACCTAACTAAACGAATTGGTTATTGGGTAGATATGGAAGATCCATATGTAACCTATGAACCAAANTATATGGAAACAGTTTGGTGGTTATTAAAAGAAATATACAACAAAGGATTACTGTATAAAGGNTANACAATTCAACCATATTCNCCTAAAGCAGGAACTGGATTAAGTTCTCACGAGTTAAATCAACCTGGNACNTANCAAGATGTAANCGATACNACTGTTGTTGCTAAATTTAAAGCNATCAAAGANACCTTNCCAGANTNTNCTAAAAGNTNTNGAAGGNNANATNNANTTNNTNGCNTGGACNACNACACCTTGGACNNTNCCNTCNAATACAGCTTTAACNGTNGGNAAAAAAATTGANTATGTNTTNGTTAAAACTTTTAATCAATACACTTTTGANGNNTCACAAGTNATTTTAGCTAAAAATTTAGTTGAAAAACAATTTTCAGGTAAGTTTGAAAGTGTTTCAACAGTACAAGATTTATTTTCCTACGAAAAAGGAGCTAAAAAAATTCCTTATATCATTCTTATAGAATTTAAAGGAGTTGAGATTTTAGAATCTCGCTACGAACAATTAATGCCGTTTACACTGCCTCATGANCANCCAGAAAATGCATTTAGAGTAATTCCTGGCGATTTTGTAACCATTGAAGACGGAACCGGAATTGTTCACACAGCTCCAACTTTTGGAGCAGATGATGCTATAGTTGCAAAACAAGTAGAACCAGAAGTTCCACCTATGTTGCTAATGGACGAAAACCAAAAGTTAGTTCCTTTAGTAAATTTACAAGGTAAGTTTAGACCAGAAATGATGGAATATGCTGGTAAATACGTAAAGAATGAATATTATGCAGATGAAGATGCACCAGATAAATCGGTAGATGTAGAGATTGCTATTCAATTAAAAACAGAAAATAAAGCATTTAAAGTTGAAAAATATACCCACAGTTACCCAAACTGTTGGCGAACTGATAAGCCAATATTATACTACCCATTAGATTCTTGGTTTATTAAAGTAACTGATTTTAAAGATCGAATGTTTGATTTAAACCTCGGGGTTAATTGGAAACCTAAAGCGACAGGTGAAGGACGCTTTGGTAATTGGTTAGCAAATGCAAACGATTGGAACTTATCGAGGTCAAGGTATTGGGGTATCCCACTTCCTATATGGCGTACTGAAGATGGAAAAGAAGAGATTGCTATTGGTTCTATTGAAGAATTAAAAGTGGAAATGAAAAAAGCAGTGGATGCTGGATTCATGCAAAAAGATATATTTGATGATTTTGTAATAGGAGATTTTTCAGAAGATAATTATTCAAAAGTAGACCTTCATAAAAATATAGTTGACGGCATTGTACTAGTTTCTAAAAAAGGAAACCTTATGAAACGCGAAACTGATTTAATTGACGTTTGGTTTGATAGTGGTAGTATGCCTTATGCTCAATGGCATTATCCTTTCGAAAATAAAGAAAAAGTTGATATAACGTGGCGAAAAGCAGATTTTATTGCTGAAGGAGTAGATCAAACACGTGGTTGGTTTTATACGCTACATGCTATTGCAACTATGATTTTTGACGATGTTGCCTATAAAAATGTAGTTTCAAACGGATTGGTATTAGATAAAAATGGACAAAAAATGTCTAAGCGTTTAGGAAACGCAACNGATCCTTTTGAAACAATCGATACATTTGGGCCAGATGCTACTCGTTGGTANATGATAAGNAACGCCAACCCTTGGGATAACTTAAAATTTGATTTAGCAGGAATTTCTGAAGTAAGAAACAAATTTTTTGGAACACTCTATAACACTTATAGTTTCTTTAGTCTTTATGCTAATTTAGATAATTTTAGTTATTCAGAAGAAGATATTGCATTAGAGAAAAGACCAGAAATAGATCGTTGGATACTTTCAGAATTACATACTTTAATAGAAAGAGTAGATCNGTATTATAGTGAATATGAACCAACAAAAGCGACAAGAGCGATTTCANATTTCGTTCAAGAAAATTTAAGTAACTGGTTTGTTCGTTTAAGCAGAAGACGTTTTTGGAAAGGTAGTTATGGTGAAGATAAAATATCGGCATATCAAACATTGCACACTTGCTTATTAACGATTTCTAAATTAAGCGCACCTGTTGCTCCCTTTTTTATGGACCGCCTTTATAACGATTTATTGAATGGAACTANTAAAGTTGANGAAATCTCTGTNCATTTAAGTAACTTTCCTCTTGCAAATCCGACATACATTAACAGGACATTGGAACATAAAATGCAAAAGGCTCAAACAATTTCTTCATTAGTGTTATCGTTAAGACAAAAAGAAAAGATTAAAGTTAGACAGCCTTTACAAAAGATTATGATTCCTGTTTTAAANAACGAACAGCGTGAAGAAATAATAGCAGTTTCAGACCTTATTAAATCTGAAGTTAATGTGAAGGAAATTGAATTGATTGATGAAGGATCTGGAATATTAGTAAAACAGATAAAACCAGATTTTAAAAAGTTAGGACCTCGCTTTGGGAAAGATATGAAATCTGTAGCGCAAGTAATNACCAATTTTGGTCAAGAAGAGATTGCAATTCTTGAAAAAGAAGGTGAAATTAATGTTTTAATTAATGAAAAAAATACTACATTGTGCAAGGATGATGTAATAATAAATTCTCAAGATATTGAAGGTTGGTTAGTTGCAAATNGTAATGNCGTTACGGTGGCTTTAGATGTTACNATTAGTCCAGAATTAAAAAACGAAGGAATTGCTAGAGAATTGGTGAACCGAATTCAAAATTTACGTAAAGACTCTGGTTTTGAAGTAATGGATCGCATTGAGGTAACTATTCAAGAAGGTGAAAAATTAAAACTGGCGGTAAGCCAAAATTTAGAATATATTAAACGTGAAACGTTAACAAATGTTTTGTGTTTTCATCAAAAATTAGAAGCAGGAACTGAAATAGTTTTTGATGAAATAAGAAGCAAGTTGGCCATTAAAAAAGTGTAATATGAACCAAGAAACATACGACAGATACAACGATGCAGATTTAAAAGAATTCAAGCAACTAATACTTGAAAAAATTGAAAATGCACAAAGGCATTTGCATTTAATTGAAAGTGCTTTTAAAAACGATAGTGATAACGGAACAGATGATACCTCACCAACTTTTAAAGCTTTTGATGAAGGAAGTCATGTAATGAGTAAGGAAGCAAATTCACAATTAGCTATACGTCAAGAAAAATTTATTCGTGATTTAAAGAATGCATTGATCCGCATAGAAAACAAAACCTATGGAGTTTGTCGTGTAACAAAAAAATTAATTAACAAAGAACGATTAAAATTAGTTCCTCATGCCACTCTTAGTATTGAAGCTAAGAATATGCAGTAGTAANTTAATAAGATATTTAAAATTCCAAATTCTAGANAGGCTATATGGCTTATGGAATTTGGTATTTATTTTTTAAACANAAATTAAATGGACCANAAGTAGTTACCTATNAAATTTAATGTCAAAAAATTGTTATTCTCAAATCTATTAAATAATATTANTTTACCAAGTTTATAAAATGTCTCTTAAAAAACCCATATTCATTATAGTTTTGATCTTAATAATCGATCAAATTTCAAAAATTTACATTAAAACTCATTTTGTATTAGGAGAGAGTTTACCTGTTTTTGAATGGTTTAAAATTGCCTTTGTAGAAAACGAAGGAATGGCNTGGGGAGCTAAAATTCCTGGTCAATACGGAAAATTAATACTTACTCTTNTTAGGTTAGTTGCTATTGTTGGTATAGGCTACTGGCTTTGGGATTCGATAAAAAAGAAACATTCTAGAATACTGATTATTTCTATTGTATTAATATTTGCTGGTGCTTTGGGNAATATTATTGATTCGGTATTTTATGGAGTTATTTTNAACGANAGTCATTTGCAAATTGCNACGATATTTCCTCCAGATGGAGGTTATGGTACTTTATTTCATGGTAAAGTGGTAGATATGTTACATTTTCCATTATGGGAAGGATTTTTGCCAAAATGGATGCCTTTTTTAGGAGGTAAATATTTTACCTTTTTTGATCCCGTATTTAATATTGCCGACATGTCTATTAGTACCGGTTTCGGAATATTAATAGTTTTTAATAAAAAAGCGTTTCCTAAACCAGAAAACGNGACTAGTGAATCATCTTCAGTTTTTAAAGAAAGAGAATCTTAATGATTAAATTAGATTCCTNATTATTGTAAAAAGAATCATTAAAACCAACAAGCTAANAAGCCATTTAGAAGAAATAATAATTTCTGGTAAATTGATGTTAAATGGTTTTAATGCTATTTTAAAAAAAATAAAAAGGAATAGAGGTGTAAAAAAATAGATAAGTAAATTAAGTTGAGCAGCTTTTATTAAATTACCATGTAATAATTCATGAAAAGCACGTTGAGCTCCGCAACCAGGGCAATCTAAGCCACTAATAGTTTTACTAACACAAGCTATAAAAATTGCATTTNCACTTGATGGATCATTGGTGTAAAAATAATAGATACCTATTCCAAGTAGCGTAAAGGCAATTATTGATAAAAGCTTATAAATCAAATTTTCTGTTTATTGCGTGAAATTATAGTTTTCTAATATTTCTTGATACGCTGCTATTCCTCCAAAACTTAATAAAAAAATTAAATTTAGTACTAGAAGTCCTATTGCTATNAAAGATAATATTTTTGAGTTTTTAGCAGAAGAAATCGCTTCAGAGAGATTACCTCTTTCAAATTTTGTTTTCACCTGACTTGATAACACAATTGCAATAATTCCAAGAATAAGTCCAATACAACAAGGAGANCATAGTCCTAAAACAGCAGCAATAATTGCTAAGGTCATATTATTATTTGGTAGGGACTTTTCTGAAAAAGAAGCAGTTTCCATAGGAGAATATTTTTATTTATTTAGTTTTAAATATACTGCGANTTTTTAAAATGTATGAATTTTAGTAGGTGTAACACAAAAATTTAGTGGGATATCGGTCTTTTNATTTGGGATTTCTAATTCTGGTTCGAATAAAGAAATTCCTATCAATANAGCTTTAGGATTACATTTATCTAGAAANCGATCGTAAAATCCTTTGCCATAACCCAATCTATTTCCTTTAANGTCATAAGCTAATAGTGGTACAAAAACGACATCAATTTTAGAAGGAAGGATTTCAATTCCTGAGATGGGTTCTGGAATTCCATAATTAGATAATTTTAAAGCAGTATTATCTTGTAATAATATATGCGACATCTCTTTATTATTTTTAACCTTTGGAACCAAAATACTTTTATCTTTCCCTTGTAAAATATGGAGAATGAACTCTGTATTTATTTCTTTTTTATTAATGATAGGTAAAAAAATATGATAATTTGAAAATTCCCAAATAGGTAATTTTAAAGAATTATTTGCTATAGCGATACTTAAATCTTCTAAATCTTCATCNGAAATACCAGTTCGTAACGATAGGTATTTTTTTCTAAAATTATTTTTATCCATCGTAACGTTTCTTTTCTTNATCTTTTTGAATATCTTATTTAGTAGAAATATGAAATATAGCATCACCTTGATGAACAATTGAAGTTTGGTTTACATTAATAATAAAACCTTCATTAGTAGCGGTAACATTAAATGTCATTTTTCCATATGGATCTGTAATAGTTGCAAGTATCTCTCCTTTTTCCACCCATTGAGAACACTTTGTCTTTAAATGAAAAAGCCCNCTCTTTTGTGCGCGAATCCATCTTGATTTTTCAATAATCACACTATCTTTAATTGGATTGGTGACATTAAACTTTGAATCTAACATATCTAAAAAATATAAAAAACGTTTAATTCCTCTAANTCCNTAATTAACAATTTGAGTATTACTTTCTNATGATTTACCTCCTTCAAAAAGTACAATCGGAATTCCTAGTTTGTTACAGGTTGCTCTGTATGATTTTTTTAAGTTTTTTGAATACACTATAAAAGGCACATTAAATACTTTTGCTAATTTCAAAAGGTTTTCGTCTCCTGGGTTNACTCTTACTTGAGGCGCATTAAATCGACTGGCTCCACCAGTATGGAAATCCATGCAGTAATCNANTTGCGGCAATACTTGGGTTGTTAAATAATAGGCAACCCTGCTAGCTAAGGATCCTCTTTTATTTCCTGGNAATACTCTGTTTAAATCTCTTCCATCAGGAAANGNTCTTTCGGTATTTAAAAAACCAAATACATTTAATATGGGAATACAGATAATAGAGCCTCTTTTNGGTTTGTTTATTTTTCTNNCGATTAATTGTCTGACAATCTCAACACCATTGATTTCATCTCCATGAATAGCTGCAGTAATTAAAATTANAGGACCTGGAATCAACGATCTTTCGATTATAACAGGNATAGCAATATTAGTAGAAGTAAATAGTTTTGCAATATTAAAGTCAACTGTTTTACTTTCACCTAATTCTATTTTTTCACCTAATATCTCAAGAGTTTTTANAAATTCACTCATCAACGTATATTTCTTTCAATATAACTTATTATTTTTTTTGAAATATTAATTCCAGTGGTTTTTTCAATACCNTCTAACCCCGGGGATGAATTAATTTCTAGCACTAAAGGTCCTTTTTTTGACTGTAAAATATCAATTCCACAAACATCTAATTGTACTGCTTTTGCTGCTTTTANTGCNACANTTTCTTCCTCATAAGTTAATTTTACATTTAAAGAGGAACCTCCTCTATGTAAATTAGATCTAAAATCTCCGCTCTTACTTTGTCTTTTCATAGCAGCAACTACTTCTCCACCCACCACAAATATTCTTAGATCGGAACCATTGGATTCTTTAATATATTCTTGAAGTAAGAATTTAACGCCAGCTGTTTTTAATGTTTCAATAGTAGATAAGGCATTAAGATAAGTTTCAGCTAATATTACCCCGTTACCATGAGTCCCTTCTAAAATTTTTATAATAATTGGTTGGTTTTTAAAATTAGAAAGTAAGTATTCTAAGTTTGAAGATGCTCCAAGTATTGTTTTTGGAATTGGAACATTGGCTNTAGAAAGTAATTGAGAACAGGTCCATTTATCTCTNGTTTGCAAAATNGCTTCAGCAGAAACAACTGAAAACACTCCCAGGGCATTAAAATGTCTAACTAAAGTAGCTCCATAATAAGTGTTGGATGCTCCAATTCTNGGGATAATAGCATCTAAATCGTCTACAATTTCATTATGAAACTTTACTATCGATCTCCCATTTTCGATCGATAAAGANCAATGAGTTGGGTCTAAAACTTCCATGACATGCTTATTTTCAGTGCCAGCTTTTAGTAAAACTTGAGTTGAGTAAAGCGATTCCCCTTTAGATAAAATAGCAATGTTCATTATATTATAATTTCATTGTTGCTAATTTAGTTATTTATCTATTAGGTTTGATTTTTCATTTAATAAAACATCAATTATATTTGACCTATGGCAATNCCATCGGTAGCATTACAAACAACAACTTTACCCAATAAACCGGGCGTGTATCAGTATTATGATAAAGCCGATAAATTATTATACATAGGAAAGGCAAAGAATCTTAAAAAAAGGGTGTCTTCTTATTTCACTAAACAGCATGATTCNGCTAAAACGAGAGTATTAGTAAAAAAAATTGTCACTATAAAGCATATCGTTGTNGATACAGAAACTGATGCTTTATTATTAGAAAATAATCTTATAAAAAAATACCAGCCACGGTATAATATCTTATTGAAAGACGATAAAACCTATCCGTGGATTTGTATTAAAAAGGAACGATATCCTAGAGTTTTTTCTACTCGAAGAATGATTAAAGANGGGTCTGAATACTTTGGACCTTATACAAATAAGAAAACAGTTTATACCTTGTTAGACTTAATTAATGGTCTGTATCCATTACGAAACTGCAATTATGATTTGTCGGATAAAAATATTAAATCGGGTAAATATAAAGTGTGTTTAGAATATCATTTAGCCAATTGTTTGGGTGCTTGTGAAGGGAAACAAACTGAAGAAAGTTANCTTGAAAGTGTTGCGGCAATACGAAATATTTTAAAAGGNAANTTTAAAGAATCTCTTTTAGCATTTAAAAATCAAATGAATAATTTTGCTAAAAATTTGCAATTTGAAGACGCTCAAAAAGTAAAAGAAAAAATGGAGGTATTAATGAATTATCAATCCAAATCAACCATTGTAAATTCAAAAATTAACAATGTTGATGTGTTTTCTATTATTTCAGATGAAGAATATGGATATGTAAACTATCTTCAAATTTCTTTTGGTTCCATAATTCGTTCTCATACATTAGAAATAAAGAAAAAATTAGCGGAAACAGATNTAGAGATTTTACAATTAGCGGTTATAGAGTTAAGAAATCGTTTTCAATCTCATTGTAAAGAAATTTATGTTCCGTTTAAAATAAATGCTGGAGATGACATTAAAATATACATNCCAAAATTAGGTGATAAAAAACACATTCTAGATTTATCTATTCGAAATGCTAAGTACTATAGAATGGAACGTTTTAAACAAATAAGAATAACTGATCCAAATCGTCATGAGAATAGAATTATGACGCAAATGAAAAAGGATTTACGATTATCCCAAGAACCTCGACACATTGAATGTTTCGATAATAGTAATATACAAGGAACCAATCCTGTAGCGGCTTGTGTAGTTTTTAAAAACGGAAAACCAAGTAAAAAAGACTATCGAAAATATAATATTAAAACGGTGGTCGGTCCAGACGATTTTGCTTCTATGGAAGAAGTTGTTTACCGCAGGTATAAAAGATTATTAGATGAAAATCAGCCACTTCCTCAGTTAATCATCATAGATGGAGGAAAGGGTCAATTGTCATCTTCATTAAAAAGTTTAGATAAGCTTAATTTAAGAGGGGAAATAGCAATAATAGGTATTGCAAAACGATTGGAAGAATTGTTTTACCCAGATGATCCAATCCCGTTATATTTAGATAAAAAAACAGAAACTTTAAAAATAATACAACAATTAAGAAATGAAGCGCATCGATTTGGTATTACATTTCACAGGAATAAAAGAAGTAAAGAAGCGTTAAATACAAGTATGGATACTATTGATGGTATTGGTGAAAAAACAGTGATTGAATTATTGAAAAACTTTAAAAGCTTAGAACGTATTAAATCAGCTACTTTTGAAGAATTAACTGAGATTATTGGACCAAGTAAATCAAAAAAAATAAAAGAATTTTTTAAATAAGAAAAAAATAAAAAAATACTTAAAGATTTATCTTTAATATCTATTAGACCATAAAGCGAAGGTGAAAAAATTATTATTTTTAGCAATTTTATTTATATCTGGTGTTCTTTTTTCGCAAGAAAATCAACAAAAAGAGGATGTGAAAGTAGGCTTGGTGTTAAGTGGCGGTGGTGCCAAAGGAATGGCACATATTGGAGCTTTAAAGGTAATTGAAGAATTAGGAGTTCGAATTGATTACATCGGAGGAACCAGCACAGGAGCTATTGTTGGAGGTTTATATGCTGTAGGTTACTCAGCAGTTCAAATAGACTCTATATTTAAGGAGATAAATTTCTCAGAATTAATTCAAGATGATTTACCAAGAAGCACAAAAACTTTTTTCGAAAAATATGAATCAGAACGCTATGCGTTAACCTTACCTTTTCAAGATTTTAAAATATCATTGCCTTCCTCGATTTCAAAAGGTCAAAACATGTATGATTTGTTTTCAAAACTAACTTTACATGTAAATGATATAGAAGATTTTAATGAGCTTCCTATTCCATTTTTTTGTATTGCAACTAATATTGAATCCGGTAAAGAAACGATCTTAAACCAAGGCTATTTGCCTAGAGCGGTAGCTGCTAGTAGTGCATTGCCAACATTATTTAATCCAGTAAAATTAGGTGATTCCATATTTATTGATGGTGGGATTACAAATAATTACCCAATAGATAGAGTTCGAGCTATGGGAGCAGATATTATTATTGGTATAGATGTCCAAGACTCTTTAAAAACTAGAGAAAATTTAAAATCCGTTATTGAAATTTTAGGGCAAATAAACAATTATGAGACTATTGAGGTGATGAAAGAAAAGCGTAATAAAACAGATATTTATATCCATCCAAATATCAATGATTATACGGTAGTTTCTTTTGATGAAAGAAATGAGATAATTCAAGTAGGCTCAAAGGAAGCAATGCTATTTAAAAATGAATTAATAGCATTAGCAGGCCAACAAAAAAAACACCTAAAAGAAGAAGTCGTTTTTTATCCAAATGATTCTCTGTTTATCAAAGAAGTTCAAATTCAAGGAAACAATCGTTATACCCGTTCCTATATTTTAGGAAAATTAAAATTGATAATACCTTCAAAAACTACGTATAAAAACTTTAGTGAAGGAATTAATAATTTATCAGCAACCGAAAATTTTCGAAAAATTAATTATCGTTTCATTAAAGACGAAAAAGGAAAGCTAATCATAAAACTTGACTTAACCGAAAGTGAAAATAAAACTTCACTTAGATTGGCTTTGCATTATGATGATTTATATAAAACAGCAGCTCTAATAAACTTTACCCGCAAAAGGCTTTTTACAAATAATGATATCACTTCTTTTGATTTCATTGTAGGGGATAATTTAAGATACAATTTCGATTACTTTATTGATAAAGGATACTATTGGAGTATTGGTTTTAATTCAAACTATAATGACTTTAATGAAAATGTATCTATTCATTTTATCAACTCGAATGAAGAGACTCCTGACGACAATACAATTAATAGTTTAAATTTTGAATATGGAGAGCTAACCAATCAACTATTCTTACAAACCTTTTTTAAAAGAACCTATTTGTTGGGCATTGGTTTGGAACAAAAATGGAAGGAGTATTTATCTAAAACTATTGGAATTGACGAAAATGATGAACCTAGAACAGTATTTGAGAATACAAACTACCTAAGTACATTTGGTTATTTGACTTTTGATTCATTTGATAATAAATTTTTTCCAACAAAAGGATTCTATTTAAGAGGAGATTTTAATTTTTATTTTTATGCAAATGGGACCAATAAAAATTTCAATGAATTTTCAATAATAAAAGCAAAAATAGGGTATGCAGCAACTATATTAAAAAATTTTTCTGTCCTATTAGAAGGAGCAGGAGGTGTTAAAATAGGAGGTGATGAAACAAAATCATTTGATTTTTTTGTTGGAGGTTATGGTTATAAAGAGAGCAGTAATCTAGTTCCTTTATATGGTTATAAAGATTTAAATTTAAGAGGAAATACCTATTTAAAAGCTACAATTACCATAGATTATAACTTCTATAAAAAAGCACATATTAATATTGCAGCAAATATTGCAAATGTTGGAGATGATTTATTCGAAACGAAGCAGTGGATAGAAAACATAGAACATTCAGGTTATGCGATTGGGCTGGGCTTGGATACTTTTTTAGGGCCTATTGAAGCAAAGTATTCATATGCTCCAGAAATAGAAGAAAGCGCTTGGTATGTGAGTATAGGTTATCGGTTTTAAATACTAAATATTCACAATTCTATTTTTAGTATTTTCTTAATCAAATTACAATTATATTTTTACGATATTTGTAAAATGACTGCTAAATGTTGGAAATATACACTTCTAGATATCAAGTTTCTAAATAAAAGAAATCCAGAATAGGCAAGCTATAATTTTCAATTAATCATTTAAATCATTTAATAAAAAATTATGCCACGTTATCATACACTCGGTAAAATACCACATAAAAGACATACTACTTTTAAAAAGCCAGATGGATCTTTATATCAAGAAGAACTTTTTGGAACTGCAGGATTTGCAGGTATGTCTTCTTTAATATATCATTTGCAACCTCCTACAGTAGTATCTGAAATAAAAAGAGGAGCAGATGTTTCTCCAAAAATAGCCATAGATAAAAATATGAAAGCGCTAAGTTTTAAAGGATTTTCTTTAAAACCAGAACAAGATTATTTAAAAAGCAGAAAAACATTATTTGTTAATAATGAATTGCATATTGGTTTAGCAGCGCCTAAAGAGTTTTCTAAAGATTATTTTTATAGGAATTCTGATGCTGATGAAATGATTTTTATTCATGTAGGTTCAGGAACCCTAAAAACCATGTATGGGAATTTAGATTTTAAATATGGAGATTATTTAATCATTCCTAGAGGAACCACATATCAGTTTACTTTTGATACAGAAGAAAATAGACTCTTATACATTGAGTCTTTTAGCCCAATAGTAACACCAAAACGCTATAGAAATAATTTTGGTCAATTATTGGAAGGTGCTCCGTTTTGTGAACGTGATTTTAGATTGCCAAAAGATTTAAAAACCAATGACGAACAAGGAGAGTTTAAAATTATATCAAAAAAACAAGGTGTAATTTGGGAATACACACATTCAAATCATCCTTTTGATGTAGTTGGTTGGGATGGATTTCATTACCCCTATGCTTTTTCAATTCACGACTTCGAGCCCATAACTGGTCGAATTCATATGCCACCTCCAGTCCATCAAACATGGGAGGCAGCAGGGTTTGTAGTCTGTAGTTTTGTNCCAAGAATGTACGATTACCATCCTGAGGCAATTCCGTCTCCTTATCATCATTCTAATATAGATTCAGAGGAGTTATTGTATTATGTNGATGGAGATTTTATGAGTAGAAATAATATAGAAAAAGGACAAATAACCCTACATCCAGGTGGAATACCACATGGGCCACATCCAGGAGCATATGAAAAAAGTATAGGTAAAAAAGAAACAGGAGAATTGGCGGTGATGATTGATCCTTTTAAACCTCTTATGATNACTGAAGAAGCCTTAAAATTAGAAGTAGACGATTATTATAAATCTTGGATTAAGTAAGATATATTAAAGAAAAAAAACAATATTATGAGTGATAAAAAAATTAAATCGGTTGATTACGGTTTAGAAAAAATATTTGAAGGAGCGCAAGATTTCTTACCTTTATTAGGAACAGATTACGTTGAATTTTATGTTGGTAACGCTAAACAATCTGCGCATTTTTATAAAACAGCTTTTGGATTTCAATCCTACGCATACAAAGGGCTTGAAACGGGTTCAAGAGATAGTGTGAGTTATGCTTTAAAGCAAGATAAAATTGTTTTAGTATTAACAACNCCTCTTAATAGTAAATCCCCTATTAATGATCATTTAGTTAAACATGGAGATGGAGTTAAAGTGATTGCTTTGTGGGTAGATGACGCTCGAAAAGCTTACGAAGAAACTACAANTAGNGGAGCTAAATCTTATATGGAACCCTTTGTGGAAAAAGATGAGTTTGGCGAAGTTGTAAGAGCTGGTATTTATACCTATGGTGAAACGGTTCATATGTTTGTTGANCGTAAAAATTATAAAGGTAATTTTTTACCAGGTTTTGTTCCTTTGAAGTCAGATTATAATCCGGAATCGGTAGGTTTAAAATACATTGATCATATGGTTGGAAATGTTGGTTGGGGACAAATGAATAAATGGGTTAAATGGTATGAAGATGTTATGGGATTTGTTAANTTTTTGTCTTTTGATGATAAACAAATACATACAGAATACTCTGCTTTAATGAGTAAGGTAATGAGTAATGGTAATGGACGAATAAAATTCCCAATCAATGAGCCAGCAAAAGCNGCAAAAAAGTCNCAAATTGAAGAATATTTAGATTTTTATGAAGATTCTGGAGTACAGCATTTAGCATTAACAACCGATGATATTGTAAAAACGGTAGCTCAGTTAAAATCTAGAGGTATTGAGTTTTTACCACCACCACCTCAAGCTTANTATGATGAAATTCCTGGTAGATTAGGAGTGCATATGGATATAATGAAAGAAGATATTAAAGAACTTCAAAGGCTTTCTATATTGGTAGATGCTGATGAAGATGGATATTTATTACAAATATTTACAAAACCAGTAGAGGACAGGCCAACTTTGTTTTTTGAGATCATTCAAAGAATGGGAGCTCAAGGATTTGGAGCTGGTAATTTCAAAGCATTATTTGAATCTATCGAGAGAGAACAAGCAAATAGAGGAACCCTTTANAGTATAACAAATTAAAAACGCTATCATCAATTAGATAGCGTTTTTAATTTCAGAATAAAATCCTATTTTTTAGTTTTTATAACTAAATAAACAGATGAAAAAATTAANTATTCTTATTTTAGTATTGATAAGTAATNNCTCCTTTTCTCAAAATAAAGCTTATGATGATGGTGAGTGGCTTAAGTTTAGAGTTCATTATGGGTTAATAACTGCTGGAGAAGCTACCCTAAAAGTNAAAACTGAATTTATAGATGCTGAAGAAACTTTTCATATTATAGGTTATGGAGAGACCACAGGGGTTACTAGTTGGTTTTTTAATNTACAAGATCATTATGAAACCTATATTATCAAAGGAAAAGATTTACCAAAACGNTTTATTAGAAAAATTGATGAAGGAGGGCATACCAAAGATATTCAAATAGATTTTAATCATACCACTCAAAATGCTACCATTACAAATTTTAAAAATGATACAGAAAAAATAGTTTCCTTTCCAAGAGAAGCTCAGGATATGGTTTCTTCTTTCTATTATTTAAGAAATAATCTAGATACAAAAGAACTAGAAGTAGAGGATGAAATAGGGATGNATATGTTTTTTGATAGGGAAAACTATAAATTCAAGCTTAAATTTTTAGGAANAGAAATCTTAAGTACCAAATTTGGGGANGTATCTTGTTTAGTTTTTAGACCTTATGTGCAATCAGGCAGAGTTTTTAAAGAAAAGGAAAGTCTTACCATATGGGTAAGTGATGATGATAATAAAATCCCCTTATTNATAAAAGCAGATCTAGCAGTTGGGTCCTTAAAAGCAACTCTTGTAGAGTTTAAAAAATTAAAAAATTCATTTAAAATAGTAGTCGATTAATCATGGNAAACCAAGAAAAAAGAGAACAACTGCTGAATCAGTTAGAAAATAAATTTAATGATATTGGTCAAGATTTAGATACTCATCTAGAAGGACTTTTATATGGAGAGCCCATTACTTATTGGGATTANGTTCAAACGGATGCACTGTTAAATTTGCAAACAAAACGGACTACATTACCAGATGAGATGGTATTTATTATGTACCACCAAGTAAACGAATTATTATTTAAAATGATACTTTGGGAAATTGAACANGTGGCTCATCATAAAGAATTAACAGTAACTTTTTTCAGTTCACGATTAATGCGTATNAGTCGTTATTTTGATATGTTAATNTCTTCATTCGCCATTATGCAAGATGGAATGGAAGTAGAACAGTATTTAAAATTTAGGAATACANTAACTCCTGCAAGTGGTTTTCAAAGTGCTCAATATCGGAAAATTGAATTTGCTTCNACAGACTTAATTAATCTTATTGATGCACGTTTTAGAGAGAATATTGATAGAGATACTCCCTACGAACATGCCCTAGATCATCTGTATTGGCAGGCAGCTGGTAAAGATTTTAAAACTGGTGAAAAATCATATTTATTAGAAGCTTTTGAAGGAAAATATAAAAATGAATTTATTGCTTNCACACAAGAGTATAANACAATAAATCTATTTGCTAAATTCAAAGAACTTCCANTTGAATTTCAANAAGATAAAACGTTAATAAAAGCAATGCGNCATTACGATTATACTGTTAATATTACTTGGGTTATGTCACATTATAAAGCAGCAAATCATTATATTTCTGGGGGAAATGCCAAGGGAGAAAAAATTGAGGCTACCGGTGGTAGTGATTGGAAAAAATACATGCATCCAAAATATCAAAGAAGAATATTTTTTCCAACACTTTGGTCAGAACAAGAANTAAAAGATTGGGGAACCAATGTTTAAAATTATAAAAGAATATCAGCCTTGAAAAAATTATTGATAATTATCCCCGCTATTATTTTTTGCTTTTCNTGTACCCAAGAAACAAAAANCAAAGAAATAACTCCTTCTGTNGTAAAGGCAAATTTTGAATATGGCTATGATCTTAANGAGTTTACGGTNCTNAGAGATACCATACGATCTGGTGATACTTTTGGAGCAATTTTAGATGAAAACCATGTAACTCAAGGAGAAATATATTCANTAGTTTTAAAAATTAAAGATAGTTTTGATGTAAGAAGAGTAAAAGTTGGAAATCCTTATGTTCTTCTTAATTCCAAAGATAGTATTGGTAAAACGCAAGTTTTTATTTATGAAAAGAATACCGTTGATTATGCTGTTATTGACTTAAGAGATTGTGTTACTACGTTTAACGATAAAAAACCAGTTACTTACNTTGAGAAATATGCCAAAGGAGTGATAACAAGTTCCCTGTCACAAACNATGGAAGAACAGCATTTAAGTCCAAATATGACAGATCAATTAGCGGATATATATGCTTGGACTATTGATTTTTTTAGATTGCAGTCTGGAGATCGCTTTAAAGTAGTTTATACCGAAAAATATATTAATGATTCTATTCCTGCTGGTTTGGGGGAAATAAAAGCAGTGATGTTTGAGCATCGAGGAAAACCTATTTATGCTTTTAGCTTTATTGGAGATTCAATCATGGGTATAACTGATTATTATGATGCTGAAGCTAATAATTTAAGACGTGCATTTTTAAAAGCANCCGTAAAATTTAGTAGAATATCTTCACGTTANAANTTAAAAAGAAGAATNAAATATTATGGAAATAGGGTGCGNCCGCANAAAGGAACCGATTTTGCTGCACCGGTTGGAACTCCAATATTAGCAACAGCAGATGGTGTTGTCTCTAAATCTGAAAAAAAAGGAGNAAATGGTAATTATGTAAAAATTAGACATAATAGCACTTACGATACACAATATTTGCATATGAAAAAACGAAATGTAAAAGTAGGNAAACATGTTGCACAAGGAGACGTAATTGGATGGGTTGGAATGACAGGAAATACTGGCGGACCACANGTATGTTATCGTTTTTGGAAAAATGGGAAACAAGTAGATCCATTTAAACAAGATTTACCTCTTTCAAAACCACTTCAAAAAAAATATCAAGAAACTTATTTTGACCACATTTCTCCCTTAAAACAACAATTAGACGAATTAATTTTTTANTTTTTTTTTAGTTTATAAGTCTGTTAATAAAAAGTTAATAAATCAATTGGTTAATTATCAGATTTTTACGA
The DNA here is from genome assembly GCA_002713705.1 of Flavobacteriaceae bacterium. Lineage (GTDB taxonomy): Bacteria > Bacteroidota > Bacteroidia > Flavobacteriales > Flavobacteriaceae > Marifrigoribacter. Next base: position 22,598 of record PAUJ01000032.1, on the reverse strand, counting down.
TAATTACTTAAACAAATTTTTAATATTTCTATGCTGTTTTTTTAGACTTTAAAATTTTATAAAAAAACAAATTGAATACGTAAGTTTGTAACAACTTAAAAACAATTTAATGATGAAAAAAATTACTTTTTATTTAGTAGTTTCCTTTTTATTTGTAAATGTTATTTCATTTGCACAAGGAACTATTACTGGAACAATTAATGACAGCGATTTAGGAGGTCCACTATCTGGAGCAAATATCGTTGAATATGGTACAGATAATGGTGCTATAACTGATTTTGATGGAAACTTTGAGCTTACAGTAGNAGGTGACGAAGGTACATTAANTATCTCTTATCTTGGGTACACTACCCAGACTTATGTTTATGAACTATCTGATGGCGTTTTAGNTTTAGAAGTTATTACGTTAGAGCCAGATCCAAATGCACTTTCAGAAGTTGTAGTTATTGGAACTGGAGTAGTTCAACTTGCAGCTGGTAGAGCTACACCTACTGCAGTGTCAACAATTTCTGCTGAAGAGATNGAACTCAGAGGAGGAGCNAATAGAGATATAACTGAGTCAATTGCATTTACACCATCTGCAACNGTAACTGGTAATAATGGTTTTGGAGATTCTCAATTATTTTTAAGAGGGTTTGATCAAACNAANATTGCAGTACTATTAAACGGTCAACCAGTAAATGGTATGGAAGATGGAAAGGTATATTGGTCTAACTGGTCAGGTCTTTCAGATATTGCAACTACCATTGAGGTTCAAAGAGGTCTTGGAGCTTCAAGATTAGCGATTTCTTCAGTTGGGGGAACCACTAANATTGTTATGAAAGCTGCAGACAAAAAACAAGGTGGATTCGTTCGTTTTACTGGAGCAAATGATAGTTATATGAAAGCTACTGCTGGNTATGATTCTGGTATGAACGAAAAAGGATGGGCTTTTTCAGTATTATTAGATTACTGGCAAGCACATAGAAAATGGTCTGAAGGTACTTATGGACAAGGGCAGACCTATTATTTTTCTGTTGGTTATAAGGCGAGTGAAAAACATAACTTTAACTTCTTAGTTACTGGTTCACCGCAATTACATGGTCAAAAATGGTCTCAATCTAAAGAAAGAATTGCTGCTAATCCAAAATATAACCAACATTGGGGTTATTTAAATGAAGATGGTACAGATATATCGTCTGAAAGACAAAACTTTTACCACAAACCAGTTGCTAATTTAAACTGGGATTTTACTGTTTCTGATAAAACTACACTATCTACAGTTGCTTATGCTTCATGGGGACGTGGTGGTGGAACTGGTCCAAGAGGAAACGGGCGTATAAGAACAGCAGACGTTGTAGTAGANGGGGTAACTTTNCCAGGACAACTTGACTANCCAGCAATAGAAGAAGCTAACACTGCAATAGGTGTTGGTGGTGATTATGGAGCTCCAAATGGAGCAGGATATATTAGAAGAGGTTCTATGAATAANCACGCTTGGTATGGANTGGTTTCTAATTTAAATCATGATTTTTCTGACAACTTANCAGCAAGTGTTGGAGTAGATGCAAGATTTTATAAAGGTGATCANTTTAGGCAAGTAGTCGATTTNTATGGTTTAACAGGATGGTCTAATGACAGACCAGATGATGCTGTTGTNACTAATACNTACGANGCTAACCCATGGTCAACTTTATTTGATTATGCTCCTGAAGAAGATAGAATTGCTTATGATAATTCAGANCAAATAAACTATCAAGGGGTATTTGGACAANTAGAATATGCTANNGATAANTTTACAATATTTGCNCAGGGTGCCTTTTCTAANCAATCATATGAAAGAGAAGATAGNTTCGATGATGGAGTAAAATCTGATAAAATNAGTAAAACTGGATATAANATNAAAGGGGGTCTTTCTTATAATNTCAATCCAGATAATACGATNTTCTTTAATGCTGGTCATTATTCAAGACANCCCTATTTAGATAATGTTTTTAACAGAAATCGAGGTCAAATTACGGAACCAGTATCTCCAGCAGTTGATAANGAACAAATNACAAGTTTTGAAGCNGGATANCANATAAAAGCAAATCGTTTTAGAGCAAACTTTAATGCTTATGCAACTAATTGGTCTGATAGAACNTTGTCGAACTTTGATACAGATGANAACGGTACTCCTGATGATGATGTAGATGATTTTGATATAACTGTTTTACAAAGAGGAATCACACAATTCCANACNGGAGCTGAATTAGATGTTTANTTTAGAGCTNCTGATTGGTTAACAATAAATGGATTTATTTCTGGAGGTTCTTGGTATTATAAAGGAGAAGCTGAGGTTTCTGTTTATAATGCTGATACAAGNGCTCAAATAGGTGANACAACTAACGTNGATCGTGACGGTATTAAAGTATCAACAGCTCCTCAATTTACAACAGGTATTGGCTTTGATGCAAAAATTGTTGAAGGGTTAAGTATTGATGCTCGTATTAAATACAATGACAATCATTANGAGTTTACAGATGTAAATACNTCAAAAGAAGATTTTAAAGGANTACAATTAGATAGTTATGCATTGACCAATGCNGGTCTTACCTANCGTTTTAATGTTGGGGATAATAACATGACTTTNAGAGCAAACGTGTTTAATGTGTTTGATAAAATTGCAATCAATCAATCTGATAGATTTGGATATTTTATTACTGGTGGTAGAACATTTAATGCTTCTATGCGATATGAGTTCTAAAATTTAGAATATAATAATACCTAAANCGCCCTAATNNNATTNGGGCGNTTTTTTTTAACAACTATANCACCTTTGAACAAACAATATTGTNAAGAATTGCAATAGTCTGTTATCTAGTGNTTTTGAATTAAATTGGATTATTAGATTAAATTAATAGTTTATATTAATTATTCTTGTATTTTTATTACAAATATTAATTAACAAAAAAAATGTACTATGAATGCTACAAAAGCTAATATTATAAATTCAGTCTGTTTAATCGCTATTGGATTGTGGGGCTATCTTGAAGTAATTTCGCCAACCGCACTTATTCCCGTAGGTTTTGGTGCTGCTTTAATTCTTTGTTCACCTGGTGTAAGAAAGGAAAATAAAGTTGTGGCGCACATAGCTGTTCTTTTAACACTAGTTATCTTAATTGCCTTAGTTGGAATGAGACTACCTAAATCAATAGATCAAGGAGGATTAGGTCTTTTAAGAGTCTCATTAATGATTGGAACTTCTGCTTTTTCAATGGTTTACTTTGTAAAAAGTTTTATTGCAAATAGAAAAGCTAGAAAATAATACATACTATATATTTTTATTGGAAATATCCAAGATGGAATAATTAAATAAAAGCCTCCAATTAGAACTATAATTGGAGGCTTATTTATTAAAACTGTTTTGTATTAGTTTTCTTTAATTAAGTATATATAAACTGGAAAATGATCACTATAACCTCCAGTATAACGACCCTCTGCATAACTACGGTATGAATATCCTTTATACCTACCATGAGCATTTACTAAATAGGTTTTATTATAAATACCTGCCTTATAAAATCGATAACTTGAGAACTCTTTTTTTGTTAATTCTGTAGATATAATTATTTGATCAAAAAGATTCCAGTTATCTCTGTAAGCAAGCGACCCTAAACCTTTTTTAGCTATATCCTCCATAGGATTATATAATTCTAATGATAATAGCACTATTGCTTGGTTAATTATGCCAGAAATTGATTTTGATGCTCAAGATGGAGAAACGATTAGCTTTAAAACTTCTAATAGTTTTTCTGATGGCAGTGTATTAACGTTATTATTCTCCAGTGATTGGGATGGAAATTCAAACACTATTACTGCCAGTGCTTGGGATAGTTTACCAGGTGCTTATATAGTTCAAGATGATGATTTTTATGGAGATTGGTATACTTCAGGAAAAATAAGTTTAGATTGTATTAACGGAAAAGGGTATATTGGATTTAAATATAAAGGAAGTGGTAAAGAAGATTTTGACGGAACCTATGAAATAGATGAAATTATCATAAACTCTAACTAGTTTAAGTACGTATTAATTTTTTTCAATTTTATATATAAAATAGTAGATGATTTTTTATTACTACCAAGAATGACCTTTCAATTTTAAAGCAGCTTTTAAGATGTCTTTTTGACTAATTTGCCCTATTAATTTACCTTCTTCTAAAATAGGAAATCTTCTTCTTTTTGAAGAAATAAATTTTTCAGCAGCATCAAAAATATTCATATCACCATTAATGGTTTCGACATCTTTAATCATGTGTTCTTCTATATTTATATTTTCTAAAGGTTGATTATAATAACGGCTTTCGGTAATTTGTTTGATACAATCCCCTTCGGATATAATTCCAACTAATTCATTACTTTCATTGACAACGGGTCCTCCAGAAATTCGATTTTTAATAAGTTGATTCATTACCAACAGGATTGACTGTTGAGGTTTAAATACAATTAAATTTTTGGTCATATAATCAGAGACAGTTATGTTTTCGGCTTTGTCTTTTTTACTTTTAAACCTTTTTCCAATAAAACTTTTAATTCCCATAATAATGGTTGTTTAACTCCCTAAGTTAATCATAAATATTAAGAACTCCTTCCAGTAAATAGTAAAATTTACTTTTATTGATATTATTTGGTACTTTTAAAGCTTATAAAAATCCTATTTATGAAGCATTTTCAACCCTTAATATCTTTCTTTTTAATAATTGGCTTGGTGTACTTAAGTTTTTCCAGTTTAATGCCTAAAAGTGGAACTCCAGCCTCAATTTCTGAAACTAAATTTTCTACTGAAAGAGCTTTAATTCCTCTAAGAGAAATTACGAAAGCTCCTCATTACATTGGAACTGAAGAACACGCTAGAGTTAGAGAATATATTGTAGAACAATTAAATGGATTGGGTTTAGAAACTGAAATTCAAGAAGGATTTATAATGAATCCTAAGTGGAAGAGTTTAGACAAACCTAAAAATATACTCGCAAAAATTAAAGGGTCTGGAAACGGCAAGTCTTTGTTGCTCTTGTCTCATTATGACAGCGCCTTAACTCCCTCGTTTGGAGCTAGTGACGCAGGAAGTGGAGTCGTTACTATTTTAGAAACGATTCGTGCTTTTCAAGCGAGTGCAAAAACACCAAAAAACGATATTATAATTTTATTTACCGATGCGGAAGAAGTAGGATTGGATGGAGCTAGACTTTTTGTCAAAAATCATCCCTGGGCAAAAAATGTAGGGATTGCTTTAAATTTTGAAGCTCGTGGTAGTGGAGGTCCTAGTAATATGATTGTGGAAACCAATTCCGGTAATAAAAATTTAATCAATGCTTTTATGGAAGCTGATGTTAAGTTTCCGGTGGCTTCATCCTTAATGTATAGTATTTATAAAATGTTACCTAACGATACAGACTCTACCGTGTTAAGACAAGGAGGCGATATTGATGGTTTCTTTTTTGCATTTATAGATGATCATTTTGATTACCACACTGCCAATGATAATTTTGAAAACCTAGATCGGAATACCTTACAGCATCAAGGAGAATATTTACTACCATTGGTTCATTATTTTGCGGATGCAGACCTTAGTTCTTTAAAATCTTCTGAAGACTATGTGTATATAAATGTGCCAATTCTTAAAATGATTAGCTATCCTTTTGCATGGATAATTCCAATGTTAATTTTAGCGATTTCAGTTTTTATTATTTTAATCGTTTATGGATTAAACAAGAAGGTGCTTTCTGGTAAAACGATAGCAAGAAGCTTTGTTCCTTTTTTATTAGTATTCGTTAGTTGTGGACTTATAGGTTTTTATGGATGGAAGTTGCTCTTGATACTGTACCCACAATATTCAGAAATTCAACATGGTTTTACCTATAACGGGCATACTTATATTTCATTTTTTGTACTTATATCATTAGCAATTTTATTTGGAGTTTATCACAGGTATTCTAAAAAAACGAACGTTGCAAGTTTGTTAATTGCGCCACTTATATTTTGGCTACTTATCAACGTAATGGTTGCTATCTATTTAAAAGGTGCAGCATTTTTTATTATCCCAGTTTTTTTAGGACTTCTGTCTTTGTGGTTATTAATACGTCAAGAAAAATCCAATCTAATATTAATGGTTATCATTGGAGCTTTAGCCATTTTTATGTTTGTGCCACTAATTCAATTTTTCCCGGTAGGTTTAGGTTTAAAAATGTTGGTAGGAAGCTGTTTAATTACTGCATTGCTTTTTGGAATTTTACTACCCGTCTTTGGGTTTTATAGCAAGAAGGGAATTCTTTCTGCGTTATTTATTCTCTTTGCGATAGTGTTTTTTATAAAAGCACATCTAACCAGTGATTTTACTGCGGAAAGACAAAAACCAAATAGTTTAGTGTATTATTATGATGCAGATACCGATGCAACTTATTGGGTTACTTATGACAAAATATTAGACGATTGGACCAAAGGATATTTAGGAGAAAACCCTGAAGAAGCATCTAACTATATTACCTATGCATCTGGAAGTAAATACGCTAAAGGCTATAGTTTTGCTGCGGAAGCACCTACTAAAAATATTCCTTTATTTAAAACAATATTAAATAGTGATACTATTGTAAATGATATTAAAAAGAGAACTTTTACCATCATTCCAAACAGAAATGTAAATCAAATAAGTTTATATGTAGCAGAAGGGATTGAGTTTGATTTTTTATCTTTTAATGGTCAAGTTTTACCATTAAACAACAATAAAAATGGTGCTTCACAAAAAATTAAGAGCAAAGAATTAGTGCGGTATTATGTTTCAGATAAAGATAGTTTAGAGGTTTCTTATGAAGTTTCAAAAGATCAAAAAGTTTCTTTTACGGTGATGGAATACTCGTATGATTTATTAGATCACTCTCAATTTAAGATTAATAATAGAGCAGAAAATATGATGCCAAAACCATTTGTAGTCACGGATGCTATTATTGTAAAGAAAAAAATTACTATTGATGACTTGCCTTTAGAGGGCAAAGATTCTAAAAATAATACCCTTATTTTAGAATAAAAAAAAAGCGTGTTAAGAATTTTCTTAATACGCTTTTTTATAAATTTAATGGTGCTACCAAATTCGAACGCGTTCTTCAACAGGAACAAACATTCCGTCACCTTCTTTAATATCAAATGCCTCGTAGAAAGTGTCAATATTAATAAGAGGTTGTGTTGCTCTTATCCTACCTGGAGAATGTGGATCTGTTTTAATACGATTTCTTAATTCCTCGTCTCTAGTTAAGGTTCTCCAAACAGTAGCCCAACTCATAAAGAATCGTTGTTCTGCCGTAAAACCATCTATATCCTCTGGTCTTCCATTTTTTTCGTAAAGCATTTGTAAACCATCATATGCACCTAAAACTCCTCCAAGATCTCCAATGTTTTCTCCTAAGGTAAATTTACCATTGATGTAAACACTATCCAATACCTCTATCTTACTGTATTGTGTTGCCAAAGCATCTCCTCTGGTTGTAAATTGTTTTAAGTCTTCTTCAGACCACCAATTTACAAGATTTCCGTTGGCATTAAAACGAGCACCACTATCGTCAAATGCATGAGAAATTTCATGACCAATTACGGCACCAATTCCACCATAATTTACAGCATCATCTGCTAAATAATCATAAAAAGGAGCTTGTAATATTGCAGCAGGAAAAACAATTTCGTTATTTAATGGGTTAAAATATGCATTCACAGTTTGTGGTGACATACCCCATTCTGTTTTATCTACAGGTTCTCCTATTTCAGATAAATTATTAGCTGTTGACCATTTGTTAATTGCACTTATGTTTTCAAAATAGGTATTGCTCTTTTTAATGTCCAACGTTGAGTAATCTTCCCAGGTATCTGGATAACCAATCTTTACAGTAAATTTATCTAATTTTTCAATGGCTTTTGTTTTAGTTTCGGTACTCATCCAATCTAGCACTTGAATACGAGCTTGATAAGCAGCAATTACATTAGCAATCATAACTTCTGCTTTTTCTTTTGCTTCTGGTGGAAATTTAGCATCCACATACAATTGACCTAATGCTTCTCCAACATTATTATTAACGACAGCTAATGCACGCTCTTTAGCAGGTCTCATTTCTTTAGCATCTCTTAAATAATTACTATAAAACTCCCAGTTAGCAACTTCAATTTCTTCAGTTAATCGACCTGCACTACTAACAAAAGTATCCCAACGCAATAGTGTTTTAATATCATCGATAGTATGTTTTGTTAAAAATGAATTTAATGCATTGATAAATTTAGGCTGAGTTACGATAAGGGTATCGATTTTTTGTTTAATTTTTTTATCAGCCATCATTTTTTGGATATCGAATGATGGAATTAACAATTGTATATCTGAAATAGATGTTGGATTGTTATAATTACGCATATCTCTACTTTGTACTTTATCCAATCGCGGTATTGCTAATTCTGTTTCCATCGTTAGTATTTTTTCTGCAGAAGCGATAGCAGAAATTTCATCATCCCCTAAAAACTGTAGCATTCTTGAAATGTGTTCTACGTATTTTGAACGAATTTCCACAGATTTTGTATCCATATCTAAATAATAATCACGTTCACCTAGGCCAAGACCATTCTCTGTCAGATAGGCAGCATTAATAGTACTATCATTTAGGTCTCCAAATGAAACAAACTCCATAAATGGGGAACTTACATTGGGAACCGTCATTAAAACGGTTTGAAGGTCATTTAGATTATTTATACTCGCAATAGCATCTAAAGCAGGTTGTAAAGGATTTATTCCCGCAGTATTACGAGTGTCAATATCAAGTTTAGAATCGAATAAAAATAATGCTTTCGCCTGATCAGTATCTGCATTATAGTTTCCGTTTTTCTTCGCTTTTGCTAAAATATCTAATACATCTTTATCGGTTGATTTTCTCAATACTGAAAACCCTCCCCAGATGGTTCGATCCTCAGGGATTTTTGTGTTTTTCATCCAATTTCCATTCACATAATTATAAAAATCATCTTTTGGGTTTATGGTAGTATCCATGTTTTTCAGAATAATACCGTGTGATAATTCAGCTGCTTTTTTAGAGTCTTTAGTGACTTCAGTACAAGATGTTAGCAGTAACGCTACAGAAACGATTAAAGTTGAAAACTTAGATGCTATTAATTTCATAATATGATTATTAGTTATAATTTTAAAGACATTAAATAGTAGTTTTTTTAGAGTAAAAAACTATTTATTAGTTTGATCTTCTAATTCTGCTTTATAAACGGCATCCATAAATTCTTTTTGAAGTGTTAATTCTTTTGTTTCACTGTCAACTCTTTGTAAATCGATGGCATCTTTTTCAAATTTCTCATTGATTTGAATAAATAGGTTTCTCACGGAAATATTCATTTCCTTAAAATAATCTTGAAGCCTTACAGAATCAAAATGAGCTTTATTTATTTCTAAATTTAATAGTTGAGTTCGCGTTTTTACTACCATTACTCTTGAGAAAATTAAAGGAGTATTTAAGGTGTCGGGGATTTTTTTAATGATGGAGTCGATATGAGAAACCATAAGAATTGATTTGATTTGTAAAGCTTCCATAGCGTTACCATTAATAGTTTTTGCTTGTTCTTCAAAATCTTCGAAAGCTCCCCAATGCATTACTTCTGTTCGAGCATTTTCTGAGATTTTTGGAAATTCAAAATTAGTGTTACCGTAAATACTTGAATTAATTTTTTGAGGAATCACCTTTTGAGTTGATTCACCCTTATTGTTTCCACAAGAAAATAGAATTAAACTTACTATAAAAAAAATAGGAAATTTCATTTGATAAAATGTCTGTAGTTACAAATATACAAGTTCTATGGACATATTAAAGTTAATTTTGAGTGAATGTAAAAGAGAAGAATATCCTTATATTTACACTTTAAAAGATAAAAATTTGAAAAAAATAATTCTTATAATAGGCGCATCGGGACAAATAGGCACAGAACTAACAATGCGATTGAGAAAGAAATATGGAAACCAAAATGTAATTGCTACCGATATTAGGGAAGACGACGGGACCTTAAGTAAAGATGGTCCTTTTGAAGTTTTAGATGCCATAGATTACCAGGGTATTAAAGACATAGTTATAAAGTATGAAGTTACAGATGTTTATTTGTTAGCGGCTATGTTATCAGCTACTGCTGAAAAGTTTCCGATGCGTGCATGGAATTTAAATATGAACTCATTATTTAATGTTTTAAACCTTGCTAAAGATCAAAAAATTAAGAAAGTATTTTGGCCTTCAAGTATTGCAGTATTCGGGCCCTCTTCTCCAAAAGAAAATACTCCACAAACAACAATAATGGAACCTTCTACAGTTTATGGAATTAGTAAACAAGCTGGTGAAAGATGGTGCGAATATTATCATAATATTTATGGTGTGGATGTTCGAAGTATTAGATATCCAGGTTTAATAAGTTATAAAACTCCACCTGGTGGAGGTACAACAGATTATGCAGTAGATATTTACCATCAAGCTATTAAAGGCAATAACTATGTGTGTTTCCTAGATAAGCTAACCACATTGCCTATGATGTATATTGATGACGCCATAAGAGCTACAATAACTATTATGGATGCTCCAAAGGAGTCGATTAAAATAAGAAGCTCTTATAACCTATCAGGATTAAGTTTTAATCCAATTGAAATTTTTGAAAGCATAAAACAACAAATTCCAATTTTTGAAATTTCTTACAAGCCAGATTTTAGACAAAAAATCGCAAATTCCTGGCCAAAAAGTATAGATGATACAAATGCCAAAGATGATTGGGGATGGAAAAACAATACATCATTAGAAGAAATGACTGCTATAATGTTAAAAAATTTACAAGATTAAATAACAGTATTTTAAAACCAAGGTCGTTTACCAACCTGGTAGGTATTGTAAAATTCTTCATCACTTTTTGTAAGATAAATAATACCCTCTATAAACCCTATAATTCCAGCAGCACCACAAGTTAAAAATGTGATGACCATTTGAATTATTCCTTCTTTAGTATAACCTAAAATAAATTTATGTATGCCTAATGGTCCAAATAAAATAGCCATAATACCAGCTATTACTTTTTTGTTTTCACCATTAGAAGTTAAATCATTCCAGTTTTCTTTAAATTCATTTGCAGTTTGTTTTGCCTCATTTTCAAATGATTGTTTGTTTTCTTCGCTCATTAATAGTTGTTTTTTAGCAAGTTGATATGTAAATATAATAAATAAGCACTATCAATTAGCTTTCAAAGTAGAATTTTATTAACTTCATTTTTTAAATTTCAATCAAAACTCCATAATCATGAGTGTCTAATTTCAAATGGGTTTATATCATTTTTTTGCTCTTTCGCTTTAAAAATAACTAAGCTTCTAATCCAATTATCCGTTTTATGATCTTAGGTTTTAATTTCTTTAAATTTGCGCACTATCTTTTCTGCAATTACTTGGGCTAATTTCTCTTTACTTTCTATTGTCCATCCTGCAACATGAGGACTTAAAATTACATTATCCATACTTAATAAGTCAGATAAAGATGCTGGGATTTTATTAGAAAATAATGATTCAAACGAACTCTTTTCAAACTCTAAAACATCCAAACCAGCTCCTAATAGTTGCCCTTTTTTTAATGCTAAAATCATGTCTGAAGTAACCACACTTTTTCCCCTAGCGGTGTTTAATAACCAAAATGCTTTTGAAAATTGATTGATAAAATTGCTATCTACCATTCTGTTTGTTAAGGGGGTCCAAGGAATATGTAAACTCACAACATCCACTTCTTTTTGAAAAGTTTTTAATGAAACTTGAGTAGCGTTTTTATCACCAACATTTTCTTTAATATCATAACAAATCACTTTACAATCAAACCCCTGTAGTTTTTTTGAAAAAGCTTTACCCATATTTCCATATCCAATTATACCAACTGTTTTTCCATCTAATTCAATTCCTCTGTTTGCTTCTCGATTCCATTTTCCTTTTTTAACTTCAAAATCTGCTTTGTTAAGTTTATTAAATAAGGAAAGAAGCATCCCTAAAGTATGTTCGCCTACAGCATTACAATTTCCTTCAGGTGCTGAGATTAAAGTAATTCCTTTAGATTCAGCATAAGGAATATCTATGCTTTCTAGTCCAGCACCTACTCGCGCAATAAACTTTAAATTAGTTCCAGCATCAATAAAAGTTCTATCGAATTTAAATCTGCTCCTTATAACGATTCCGTCATATCCTGAAATGATTTGTTCAATATCAGATTTAGAGGAGGTGTAATTTTCTTCATTTTTATATCCAGCTTTAGTTAGCTGATCAATAAGTAAAGAATGGTTTTTATCTAAATGAAGAATTTTCACTATTTAAATTTTTGGATAATTACTAATTGTTTTTTCGTGTTTAATAGTGCCTGTATGAGCGGTACTCAATTTCTCAAATAATAACACTTGAACTTCTTCTCCATCTTTTGTTACGGGACAATGTTCTACTCCTTTTGGGACCACTATAATTTCTCCTTCATTAACAATTTCAATACGATCCCTAAAATGCATTTCTAAACAGCCTTTAATCACTTGAAATAATTCATCTTCTTTTTCATGCTGATGCCAAACAAACTGACCTTTTATTTTTGCTAAAAGCACTTGCATATCGTCTACGATTGCAATTTGATGAGGGTGCCAATTCTTGCTAAATTTCGAGAACTTTTCTTTAATGTTTATGGAGTCCACAGTCTTATAAATTAGTCAAACAAGGTACTAATTTCTTCTGTTATTTTAGTTGGACGAAGTGTTTTTTCATTTACTAAGCACCAGGTAGTTGTTGCTTCGATGATTATTTTGTGATCACTTAATCTAATAATTTTATAATGGCGATCACTTTTAACTCCTTCGTTTTTAGCGATCCACGTAGTTAATTCTAATTTTTCTCCCTCAAAGGAAGCGGCTTTATAATTAATGTTGTGATTAATCACGTACCAAATATAATTTTCTTGAAAATTTTTAGGCGCAACATCATTCCAGTGTTTTTCAGCAGCATCTAAGCACCATTGTAAATAAGTAAGATTATTTACATGGTTTCTTTTGTCTATTGCAGATGGAGGAACTACAAATATTTTAGTATGTATTTTCATTTAAAAACCAAGAATAAGTTTTGCAATATAAAAGAACAGAAAAATACCAAAAATATCATTACTAGTAGTAATAAAAGGTCCTGTTGCTATTGCAGGATCTATCCCTTTGCGATCCAAAATGATTGGTACAAAAGTTCCTATAAGTGCAGCTATTATAATTACTACTAACATAGAAATAGCAATTGTGATACTTACAATAAAATCTTGATCAACAATGAAACCAAAAAAGATTACTAATAATCCTAATATGGTTCCGTTAATTAGTGCCAATCCTAATTCTTTTAACAATCGATAAAACAAACTTCCTTTAACAACGTCGTTTGCTAAACCCTGCACAATAATAGCGCTAGACTGAACACCAACATTACCTGCCATTGCAGCTATTAATGGTGTAAAGAAAAATAATATTGGATAATTGAATAATGCTTCTTCAAAACCTTGTAAAATATAGACACTACCCAATCCTCCAAATAAACCTAAAACCAACCAAGGCAGTCTTGCTTTGGTTAATTCTAAAATACTATCATCAGCTTCAACATCTTGTGATATACCTGCTGCCATTTGATAATCTTTCTCTGCTTCTTCTTTTATAAAATCTACAATATCATCAATGGTAATTCTACCAACTAATATACCATTTTCATCAACAACAGGGATGGCCTCTAAATCATATTTCTGCATAATTCTTGCTACTTCCTCGTCTTCTGTAGTAACGGTTACAAAATCTACTTTTGGAATATAGACATCAATAATGTGTGTTTTTACAGAAGCGGTTAAAAGATCTTTTAAAGAAAGACGCCCTTTTAATTTTCCATCTTTATCGGTAACATAAATAGAATGAACACGAGTTATATTTTCTGCTTGTCTGCGCATTTCTCTAACACAACCAGCTACAGTCCATGTTTCTTTTACCTGAACTAACTCTTTTGCCATTAATGCACCAGCAGTGTTTTTATCGTAGGTTAAAAGTTCCACAATATCGGATGCGTGCTCTTCGTCTTCAATTATTTCAATTACCTTTTTTTGAATGTGATCATCGAGTTCTGCTACTACATCGGCAGCATCATCAGTATCCATTTCTTCAATTTCTTTAGCAATTTCTTTTGTTGAAAGATAACTTAGAATTTTTTCTCTATCATCTTCATCTAATTCCATTAAAGCTTCAGAGGTAATTTTACTTTCTAAAGATTTAATAAGGTATGCTGCCTCTTCAGGTTTTAATTCTTCTAGGAGTTCAGCAATATCAGCAAAGTGGACTTCGTGTAATAAATCTCTAATTACATTGCCATCTTTTTTGGCGATGAGACGGATTATTTTTTCTAAATAATTAGTTGTTAGTTGAAATTTCATCTTTCTCTAATTTTTGAGTAAGCATAATAAATTCTGAAACCGAAAGTTGTTCAGGTCGCTGTCCAAATATAATATCTTCTTTTAATTTATCGGAAAGATTAAAGACTTTTAAACTATTACGTAATGTTTTTCTTCTTTGTTGAAAAGCAGTTTTTACTACTTTAAATAACATTTTTTCATCACAAGGAAGGCTATAGTTTTCTTTTCTTCTTAAGCGAAGCACTCCGCTATCTACCTTTGGAGGAGGATCGAATACAGTGGGAGGGACTGTAAATAAATATTCTGCATCGTAAAAAGCTTGTACCAAAACCGACATAATTCCGTAGACTTTACTTCCTTTTTTTTCACAAATACGTTTTGCTACTTCTTTTTGAAACATGCCTGTAAATTCTGGAATTTGATCTCGCCATTCTAAAGTTTTGAATACAATTTGTGTGGATATATTATAAGGGAAGTTACCAGTGATGGCATAGGGTTCTCCATTAAAAAATTTTTCTAAATCAAATTTTAAAAAATCAGCAGATATTACTGATAGGTTTTTGTTTTTAAAATGTTTATTTAGATAAATTACAGATTCTTGATCTAATTCCATTGCTATGATTTCTAGATTTTGTTCTAGAAGATATTTGGTAAGCACTCCCATTCCAGGCCCAATTTCCAATACATTTTTATAAGTATCTTGTGTTAGTGTGTCGGCAATTTTTTTTGCAATACTTTCGTCTTTAAGGAAATGTTGACCTAAATGTTTTTTTGCTTTTACAGACATTTTCAATGATGTGTTATACTATATTCATCTATTATTTCTAATTCCGTACTAAAAGTAAGCATCTTATCCGCAAATTTTAATAAACCATCTTGCCTGAGCTTATCTGCATCATTTTTATAATAACTGTCCAAAGCTTCGCGAGATTTTGCTCTGTATTGTATGGCATAAGTAGTACCTCCCATTTCTTCTTCAACTAGTACTTTGGTAAGTTTAGCATCTGTAAATTTTTTGGTAGCTAAAACCAATGGGATATAATTTTTAATCCAAATCAGCCATTCGTCGTGGATACTTTTTTCAATATTTACGGTAACATTATATATAATCATTTTTTATTCTATTTCATCACCCCGAAGCATCCTGTATTTTTTTCTTGCTTCTACAAAGTAAATACTATCTTCAAAATTGAAGATTAATAACTCATAGTATTTTTTTGCTTTTTGAGGTTGATTAAGTTTTGTTTCGTATAGTCTTGCCAATCGATAATGTGCATCATCGGCTAATATATCTTCATTATAAAATTCTATTAAAGCAAGATAACTTTCTATGGCTTTTTCATAGTCACCATTGTCTTCATACAACTCACCTAGTTTTAGTAAAGCTTCATCTTCAATTTTTTCACCTTTGTGATTATCTAACAAGCTTTTTAAAACTGAAATCGCTTCCGTTTCTTTTTTCTGGAATTTTAAAAGATCGGCTCGAGCAAATTGTTTTAAGGCAGTTTGAGTAGAATCTTCTAAGGAATTATCTTTTATCAGTAAACTCAATTGCATTGCATCATTAGCAATTAATTGTGTTGCCGATTTTTTAAGGACATCTAACTGTACCTGAGCCCAAGTAAAATCAAAATTAAAATAACTAGTCTTTGCAACTTTAAAACGTGCTTCTTGAGCTAATAAATCACCTTTTACTTCCTGTTGAATTTGTGAATAATAGATCAATGCTTGATTGAATTTTTCATCAAAAACCAAAATATCTGCTAAAAGCATTTTAATTCGTGCCTTTTGGTATCTTGATAAAGGCTGTTTAGAAAAAGATTTTAAATTTGAAACAGCAAGGTTTTTTTTATTGTTTTGGAAGGCTAAAAAATAATTATAGTCTAATTGAAGCTGATATGTTTTTTTCCCATTTCCAAATTCATTAAATAAATCTTCATAACTTTTTTGAATTTTTGGATATTCTTTTTCGGAAGCAGTTTTTAGTTTAATTTTCATTAAATGTTGATAACCTGCTATTTTTTCTTCAGGTGTTGAAGCATTTTCGATTAAAAAATTGACTATTAATATGGCATTTTCATCATCATCATCATTACTAGCAAAATAAGCAATATCTACTATACCAGATAAATCGTTATTTCCGGTACGTTTGTAAATTGCTTTTTCTTGAGTAAATGCTTTTTTATATTCTTTTTGTTGAATAAACAACCAGCTTAATAATTCATTATACAAAACATCAGGTTGCTTTTGTAATTTTTGAAGTAATGCTTTTCGGAGTAACACATTTCCTTCTTCGGCAGGGTTTTCAGAGATGTATAGACTGAAGTTTTGTTGAGCGATTCCTTGATAAGAAGGGTTTTTTTTGATTAATACTAAATAACTATCAAACATTTTTTCAAGATTGCCTTGTTCACCATAAATACGTGCTAATTGATAACTAAAGTCAGTATCTGGAAAAGTATTCATAGCAATTATATAGGTTTCAATTGCATAATTTAAAAGGCTATACCTTTCAAACGATTCACCAATACTTCTTCCATAATTAAATTTTTTACTTTCATTTACAAAAAGAAGTGCTTTGTCATAATTAATATTGGCTAATGAATCATTTTTTTGTAGCGAATAGTTATGGCCTAATTCTACATAAAGTTGAGGGATAATTCTTTTATTATTTAGCCTTTCTTTTAATAGTTGTTCTGCTTCTTTAAAGTTTTCTAATTGTTGGTGTGAAGCCACAATAGCCTTAAAATAATTAAAATTTTTATTTTTTTTATAAAGATTGGTGTAAAGCGCTAGTGCTTTCTCGTATTCTCCTTGTTCAAAATAGTTTTTTGCCAACAAATTATTTTGAGCATTAACGATACTTAGTGATAGAAAAAATAAGATTAAAATAATTTTGTGCATGGGTTAAAGATAGGGAATTGATTCCTTAATAAAATGTCAATTTAATAGAGCATTATCTAAAAAATAGGCACTCCTTCTAATTGACCCCATTCGGACCAAGAGCCGTCATATAAAAAGTGATTATCTTCTGAAATTAATGTTGATGCTAATATTAAGATACATGCGGTTAATCCAGATCCACATGTGAATATTTTTGGCCGTTTGTCTATCTTTAACTTTTTAAAAATAGCAGAAATTTCATTTATCGAAAGAAATTCCCCGTCTTTTAATACTTCTAAAAATGGGAGGTTTATAGCATTTGGGATATGGCCAGATTTTAAATTTTTTCGAGTTTCTGGAATCAATCCGCAAAACCGTCCATTAGATCTAGCATCTACTAAAATAGCTTCTTTTGATTTTATGTTTTCTAAGATATTAAAAGCTTTTTTTAGAAGATTTGGATTAAATTTTGCTTTAAAATCACCTTCCGATAGTACTCGATTTTGAATTGATTCTGTAGGGTACTTTTTATTTTTCCAAGATGGAAGTCCACCATCTAAAACAGCAATATTTTTATGCCCCATAATTTTAAACATCCACCATACTCTGGGACTGGCGTAAATTCCTATATTGTCATAAACTACAATGATACTATTGTTATTTATCCCAAGATTTCTGCATGCCAATGAAAAATATTTAGGATTTGGTAATGTATTTGGTAATCGGCTTTCTAGATCAGAAAATTTTCTTTTTAAATCAAAATACCGAGCACCTTTGATTTGGATACCAGGAAATTCAACTTTAATATTAGCTATATTACTTTCTAAGCTAACATCTAAAACGACTAAATTAGGTGTGTTTAAATTTTGAGAAAGCCAATTAACAGAGACTAGTGGATTCAAATAAGATTAATTAATTATGTTAAAGCCGCAATAAGGCACTAATACTTCAGGTATTTTAATTCCTTCTGGGCTTTGATAGTTTTCCAAAATTCCCGCCAATACTCTTGGTAAGGCTAAAGAACTACCATTAAGTGTATGTGCTAATTTATTATTACCATTTTCATCTTTGTAGCGTAATTTTAGTCTATTTGCTTGAAATGTTTCAAAATTTGAAACTGATGAAATTTCTAACCAACGATCTTGAGCGGTAGAAAAAACTTCAAAATCATAGGTTAATGCAGCAGTAAATCCTAAATCTCCCCCACACAACCTGAGGATGCGATACGGTAATTTTAACTCTCTAAGTATATCTTTAACGTGAGTTACCATTCCGGTAAGAGCAGTATAAGAATTTTCAGGCTTTTCAACTCTTACAATTTCCACTTTATCAAATTGATGCAATCTGTTTAATCCTCTAACATGTGCTCCATAACTTCCGGCTTCTCTTCTAAAGCAAGGTGTGTATGCAGTACATAAAATGGGTAATTCTGAATGCGCTTTTAAATCACCACGGAATAAATTAGTAACTGGAATTTCTGCGGTGGGTATTAAGTATAAATCGTCTGCAGTAGAATGATACATTTGTCCTTCTTTATCTGGTAATTGACCAGTTCCAAACCCTGAAGCTTCATTTATCAAATGTGGAACTTGATATTCGGTATAACCGGCATCCGTATTTTTATCTAAAAAATAAGAGATTAAAGCACGTTGTAGTTGAGCTCCTTTTCCTTTGTATACAGGGAATCCAGCACCTGTAATTTTCACACCAAGTTCAAAATCTATTATATCATATTTTTTTGCCAATTCCCAATGAGGTAATGCACCTTCAGAAAGTTTTGGGATTCCACCTTCAATAAAAACCTCTTGATTATCATTTTCGTCAGTTCCAGCTGGAACCAATTCATTTGGAATATTAGGTATGTTAAAAAGTAATTGCTGAAGTTTTTCTTCAGCAGTATTTAATGTTTCTGTAAGTTGTTTTGAAACTTCTTTTAATTGGGTTGTTTTCTCTTTTAAAAGATTTGCTTTTTGAGGGTTCCCATTTTTAAATAGAATTCCAATTTCTTTAGAAACTGTATTGGATTGCGATAAAATTTCATCAAGTTTAGCTTGAGTTGCTTTACGTAACTCATCGGTTTTTAAAACTTCTTCGAAAATAGTTGTTGCATCAAAATCTCTTTTGCTAAGAGCTTGAATAAATTTTTCTTTGTTTTCGCGTATTTGGTTTACTTGTAACATTTTATTAAAACTTTTAAGCCTGCAATTTAGGAAAAAAGAGGGGTTTATTAGGAGATTTTTCGGTCCTTATTTATTTTGATAATCTTCAGGTGAAGGTAATAACCAATTACTGTGTTTAAATAGCTCCCAGTTTAGATTTGCAATGTCTATTTTAGGATTGGTAAACTGATGGTAAGGCCCTCCATTGACACTTACTTTTGAATTTACATAAATTGCAACATCATTCCCTTTTTTAGTTTCAATTGCTTTAATTTTTTGTACTAATTGCCATATTAAATCTGGTTTTGTAGCTACAGATCTTACTTGTTTAGGTGATAGTAATTTTTTATAATCATACACTTTGTTTTCTTTTGTTTTTTTATCTTCAATCCTAACAATTAAAGTACCACTTTTAGACCTTAACATCATCCTCCAACTCATCCGATGACCTTCTTCTGTCCAAAGTACATCATCTTGAATCATCCAATGGCGAATGGGTAAACCTATCTGAAATAGAAAATACACTAATAATATACCGATCAGTATATTATTTTGTTTAGGTATGGTGACTTGGTGTTCATCGTAAATTTCATTTTTAAGTTTGAATCTTTTTTGGATGGTTTCCGAACTAAAGAAAAACAATAAAAAAGCAATTGACATATAAGGGAAAATACCTACTTGAAAAACAATGGAGTTAAACAAATTAAAAAAGAGCGAAAGGTAAAAGCCAAGTACTCTTGTTTGTTTCCATAATAACATTGGGATGATTAGTAAATCGAAAAATATTCCAAAGTAGGCAATAATATAATGTACCCAATTATATTGAAGTAAGTCTCCAATTATGAAATAATCTTTTTTAGATTTTAATATAATTTCAGGAGCAGTTCCATTTATCCAATCGGGATACCATTTTGCAACAGATCCATAAATAAATACAATAGCAACTTGCAATATCAGTGTCCATTTAACCCATTGAGGCATTGAAAGTGATTTAAACAAAGGGTTAAATTTAGCATCTAATGAATACCGTTTATTTGCAGGTAAAAAAGTCATTATCCAACAAAGTAATACCATTAAGTAATAATGATTGTTATAGGATGTTTTTTGCATTAAATAAACCGTAGTCCATAATAAAGCATAACAGAACATCGCTAATCGATATTTATATCCCAACATTACGAAAATTCCGAAGATTCCCATTAGAGCGAAATAAAAATACATTCCTTCGCCAACAAAGCATTGTAAAAAATCAAAGCCAATAAAATTAAATGTGAAATCTGGTTTTACTAATACACGTCCAACCCATCCTGTAGCAATCGCTCCAAAAGCTTCCAGAGTAATTAAAAATCCAAAAACAACCCTAAAGAGGCTTAAACTTGTATTGTCAATTTGTTTAAAAAAAAAATTATTCATTAATTTTTAGATAATCTCGCGCGAATATTTCATCTTCTTTAATGGCGATTTTTAGCGCTTCTTTAGAGTCAAATATTTTTTCTTCTCTAATTTTTTTTATAAAATTTATTCGAATATTCTTATTGTATAAATCATTTTTGTAATCTAAAAAATGAGTTTCAATTGATTTATGAATACCCCCAAAGGTTGGATTAGTACCGATATTGGTAAGGCCAAAAACCTCTTTTTTAGCTATGACAGATCTTACTAAATAAACACCATTTTTTGGGATGAGTTTATAATCTTCCTTGATTTTAAAGTTAGCAGTTGGAAACGCTAATGTTTTTCCAATTCCTTTTCCTTTAACTATTTTCCCCGAAAGCATAAAAGGATATCCAAGATATTGATTGGCGGTTTTCACATCACCTTCCTCTAATGCTTTTCGGATTTTTGTAGAACTAATAGATACATTTTGTAATTGTTGAGCGGTAATTTCAAAAACTTCAAAATCATAGATGTTACCAAACTCAATTAAATCGTTAATAGTAGCAGTTCTATTTCTTCCAAATTGATGATCGTAACCAATAATTATTTTTTTAATATGTAGTTGATTTACCAAAATATCTCTTACAAATTCTAAAGCAGTTAACCTTGAGAACTCTTTTGTGAAAGGATGGATGATTAAATTTGAAACTCCTGTTTGTTTAATTATTGCTGAACGTTCATTTATAGTATTTATCAATTTTAAGGATGAATTTTTTTGTAAAATCATTCTTGGATGCGGAAAGAATGTAAGTAAAATTGATGATAGATTGTCCTTTTTAGCAGTGTTAACTAATTGATTTATAATTGCTTTATGTCCTAAATGTAAACCATCAAAAGTGCCAATAGTTATTACAGATGGATTGGTTTTCTTATAGGAAGCTAAAGATTTATATACGTCCATATTATTTTCCATTAAAGGAATTCATGGTATTTGTTATTCCTGCCAAACCAAAGGATTTAATGATCTCAGTTGCTTTCTCGATTCTTTCAGGTAATAATTTTTGTTCTTCACCTATCCATTCTCCTAAAACATAATCTACTTGTTTTCCTTGTGAAAAGGTATCTCCAATTCCAAAACGAAATCGATTGTATTTGCTAGTATTTAAGACTTGTTGAGCGTCCTTTAGGCCATTATGTCCGCCATCGCTACCTTTTGTTTTTATTCTAAATGTTCCAAAATCTAAATTTAAATCATCTGTAACAACTAATAAATTCTCTAAGGGAATTTTTTCTTTTTCCAACCAATATTTAATGGCTTTACCACTTAAATTCATGAACGTACTAGGTTTTAACAATAAAAATGTCCTGCCTTTTAATTTGTAAACTGTTACATCACCTAGTTTCTTACTTTCAAAAGTAAGTTCTTCTTTTTCAGCTAAAAAATCTAGAATTTTAAAACCAATATTATGTCTGGTATTTGCATATTTAGGACCAATGTTACCTAAACCTACAATGAGATATTTTTTCATGGGATCACCATCAGTTAGATTTCTGTTAGAATTTATTGTAAAGAGTTCTCTAAATATTGAAAACATGTGATAATTAAACTTTTGTAAAAATAAAAAAAGCATCCCAAATAAATAGGATGCTTCTTAAGTATATTTTATAAAATTTTTTTATTCAGCAGTTCCTTCTTCAGCAGCTCCTTCTTTAGCAGTTCCTTCTT
>PAUJ01000031.1 GCA_002713705.1 Flavobacteriaceae bacterium | reverse complement strand
GTGCTAGTTCCCATTGCCGTTGAAAAATCACCAATTGCTTCTGTGAAACTTCCCATTGCCGTTGATTCATCACCAACTGCTCTTGTGGTATTTCCCATTGCCGTTGAAAAATCACCAATTGCTTGACTTCTTGCACCAACACTAAAACTAAATTGCCCATATATATTAATGGGCCCATATTCCGGAAATATAGATTGATTTCCAATATTATATAAAAATTGTGCTTGTGATGTAATTGTAATTATAAAAAATATAGTTGTAAGTAAATATTTCATTTTTAGTTTAATTTCTTACAAATATATATATATAATTAAAGAATTATCCTACAAATTATTACTTTTAGATAAAAAGTAAAAAAATAGGACAAACAACAAATTATTATAAAATAACATCTTAAAACATAATAAAAAAGGCTATCAAATTAATGATAACCTTACTTATAATTGGGAGTTGAATGTCTGCATAAAAAAACCACCATAAATTAAAGAATGGCTTTGTAATCTGTTAAATTGATAAATAACTAAATAATTAAAAAGCCCGAACTGCACGCACATTGCTCGTGGCGCCCATATCGTTGGCGTCCTGAACACCATTGTTGAAACTCTGTCCCCACGAGTTATCGTAATCGAACTCCGTAGAACTCCAGTAGAAATCATCCCCGAACCCTCCAATAGTGGTTCTTTGTAAGTACAATTGGTTTAACTCATCCTTACTTGGTAAATTCCAATCGTTGTATGTATTCCCGCCTTGTGTAACTGTATAATCAGCACAATAATCCATAGCATTACTCCAAATTAATTGGCCATTGTGGTCTGCTGTAGCTGCAATTAAGCCGTGTTACCCAGTTGAATCTAAATGAGCTATTATACCTCCCTTATAAGCCTGCCCAATAGCAAGAGCCCCATTACCATCTACAAACAAACTAACATCCTGAAAGGTTGCATTCTCTGTTAATTTAGGATTTTGGATAGTATAGGTAATATTATTACCATCAGTACTTGCTCCTATAATAACCACTTCAACTTCTGCAACCCCGTCATCACTAACTGAAGTAAACACAGCATTAGGAGGGTCAAACTGAAAACTGTTAGTAGCATCCTGACTCCAATAAGAAACAAATTCTTCTGCACTAATGTATTTATATTCTCTATTAGGTCTGTCTGTAAAGGCAAATATATCCTCTGTAAAAGGAATTACAAGGGTAGTGCTGTTTGTAGCATTAGCCTCTTTAGCTGTATGAACATATAGCCATTCTGCTTGAGTATCATCAACATTGTTATTATCATCTGTTGTAAACGCAAAGATTAGAAGTGCTAAAAATAAATAAGTAAGTTTTTTCATTGTGTTTATTTAGGTTGGAGTGGTATAATTAGCTGTTATACTTAATAATACAATCTAAAATCAAGCAATTTGCATAAATTATAATGTCTTTGGTGCAACTCTTTTAAAATATCTGTTAAATTCTCATCTTCATTAAATAAGTTAAAGAATGCTTTATCAAGATTTGAGCTAGTTATTCCTTTAAATTCATTACCATAACCAGAAATAGCTTTAGCGCTAGTGATATCTAAAAAATATTGAACTTCTTCTTTGTCTAAATCTAAAACTTTTACATTTGAAAAATGTAAAATTTTTCCTTTTAATCTTCCTTCAAAAATTTCTGCAATTTCTTGTAAACTGTAGTAATAGTTATTTAAACAAATACTATTTCCTTCACCAGCTATAACCAAGTAAATGATCTCATAGTCTTTAAAGTTATGATCATCCGAGAGCAATCCATTTAAGCTAGTTTCAAACCCTTCAATAGTGTCGCATGTTTTATAAATACTAGCTATTCCATATTGCAGGGTCAGTTGTTCTAGATTTTTTTGGGCTTCGGTAACCTTCTCCGATTCTACGTTATGAACCGCTTCTAAACAGTAAATAAAATAATCTGTATCGATAATTTTTTCTTGGGGATATTGCTGTCTTTTCCTTAACAAAATTCTTAGGTTTTTACAAATACCATACAATGTTGCCATGGTAAATTTTCAAAATTTCGAAGGAGTTTAAAGCCCGCAGCCTCCATTTCCTTAACTGCTTGTTTCTGTGTCATTTTGTGAATTTTCTTTATGGGTACTCTAGGATCTTCTCCACGATATTCTACCAAGTAAACCTTTCCATTTGGTCGCAATGCTTTTTTAATCGATTGCATCATTTCATAGGGATAATTGAACTCATGATATACATCGACCATTAAGATTTTATCAACAGAATTTTCTGGGAGATTTACGCTTTTTTCCGTACCTAAAACTATTGCTGTTTTATTGCTATTTTGAGTATCGATTCTAGATTGTATTTCTTCCAACATTTCTTCTTGAATATCCACTGCATAAATAAGTCCATTTTTTAAAATTGGCGACATTTTAAAGACATGATAGCCGGAACCAGCACCTATATCTGCAAGAGTATCTCCAGGCTGTATATTCATGTTTTTAAGTAAGTTATTTACATTTTCTTCTGCTTCTCTCTCCGGCCGCTCTAACCATTGCATGCCTTCATATCCCATAACAAAAGCGATTTCACGTCCCATGTACCACTTCCCGATGCCGTTAGGATCGTCAATCTTATAGGTATAGGTATTTTTTGGTGATTCAACTTGTGAGCCACAGGAATATAAGCTGATCATTACAAACGACATCAGTATGATGATAGACTTGGTTTTAATTACTTTAAAAGTTTTCAATTTTATAAAAAATTAGAATGTTATTTTAACTTATTATACTAGAACAAGGAAATCAATTTAGTCTAAAACACGCTTAATGTAGAGCGTATTTTTATGTTTTTTAAATATTCACAATTAATCTCCAAGAATACGTCCCATAGTTCCTGCGATAACTTTTACTTGAAAAACCTTTAGCTTAATACCATCGTTTTGGTATATCAACACCACCTCTTTTTCACCATCGGTATTTACTTTAAAATTGAAGTTATATAACATCTTACCATCTTTAAAAATAGTATTTTGATTAATTAAAGTGATTATTGGTTCTATTTTTGAATCTAATAACCATTTGTTTTTTCCTTCAGCATCACCTTCTAATTGTATTTGAAAAGGACTGCCTAACTGATATTCTACAGTTTGGTTGTTATTACTCTCTGTTAAAGGACCAGAACAACTAAATAAGCTTGTTATGATACAAGTAACTAGGATTAATTTTAAGAATTTCATGGTTTATTTATGTTTTTTTTGATGGTATACTTGAGAATATATTTTTAAAATAGCTGGAGTTACATAAAAAACAACTGCAAGCACAGGAACATAAAATGACAATAGAATTCCTATACTATAAATTGACAGTGATATTCTTTGGTAATTTTTTAAATTTATAATTATTTTTGATTCAAAATATTTATCGTGCTCCCTAATTATTACCATTTGTAAGATAACAAAGGATATTCCACACATTAAAAGTGTAAATCCATAAAGTGCAAGTGGAGAATCATCTAAATGATTTTCGCCTACCCAAGAAGTGGTGAAAGGAATTAGCGATAGCCAAAAAAGAAAGTGTAAATTTGCCCATAAAATTTTACCGGTCACCTTTTCTATAAATTGAAATAAAAAATGATGATTGTTCCAATAAATCCCAACATATATAAAGCTAATTAAGTAACTTATAAATACACCTGCTTTTGGATATAATGCTTCTAAGTTTGTTTCTTCAGGTGCTTTAAGTTGAAAAACCATTATGGTAATAATGATCGCTAATACACCATCCGTAAATGCTTCAAGTCTGCTAGTCGTCATTTTTATTTAATTGGTAGGTATATATTTTGTTTAAATGTAAAAGTACAAACTTTCTATTTAAAAAAGCAGTTTAAAAAATTACATACATAAATTTTCTAGTAGGCAAAATGCATCTAAGATTTTAAACCTTTAATTAATTTTGCTACTTGTAAAGGTTTTATAGAAAAAATAATTCCATCTATTTAATAGTATATTTGCTTGAATAATAATGATTTTTATTCTAAACTTTTAGCGCTTTAATTTTTATGCCTTTTAAAAAATTACATTCCGACATACGTGAGAAGCTAGATGATCTAGAAATAATAACACCCACTCCTTTTCAGAGTAAATGTATTCCTATTATTAAAAGTGGTACAAACTTATTTTGTACGGCCCCAAAAGACTGTGGAAAAACAACTACACTCATACTAACTACCTTACAAAAATTAAAATGTCAGGCAATTGGAAATGCACCAAGAGCTATTGTTCTTGTAGAAAATAGAGAAAAAGCATTGGAATTATATGATGCTTTTACAAAGCACACTAAATACAATTCTTTACGAGTTTATGCGAGTTATGAACAACTCCATATTGACATGCAAAAATCAGAAATATTTGAGGGTATCGACATTCTTATTTCCACACCAAAAACGATGAATAAGTTAATGTTATTAAATGGTGTAAGTACTTCTCAATTAAAGATATTTAGTATCGACGATGCCGAATTTTTAATTCAAAAATCTTCATACGCAGCTATTATGTCTATTACTCAAAGTATCAACAAATGCCAATTTGTGATCTACTCAGAAAAAATGCATCCAATACTAAAACGCTTTAAATCCTATTTTATGGAACATTCTAAAACAATGACTATTTAATAATCTTATGTTTTATGGCTATTAATTATAAAATTTTATAATTTATTGAATGGTTGCAATAACTATTCAATTATGATTTTAATTGTCTTCTTCTTAAATTGATTTGTGTAAACAATTATAAAATAGATTCCAGCTTGATAGGATGTTGTATCAAATTTAAGTTCTTTATTTCCGTAATTATGATAACTGGCTACTTTTTTTCCATTTATATTGTAAATATCAATGAGCTTTATATTTTCTAAATTAATTAAATGACAACTATTTAGAATGTTATTAGAACTGACTATTACATCAGAAAGCGGATAATTACTTTCATTAATATTTAAAATAATAGTAGGCTCACAGGAATCTATAGAATCCAAGTTAGTATAAAAATAATCTCCATTTTTATAAAAACAACTTAAATGTCCTGCCCCATTTATATCAGGCTCACCACTTGGAGCTGTAATTAGTGATAATGATCCTGCACCTTCAATCCAAATCGCATTTGTTGTACTGATAATATTAGATTCTGAGGGAGAAAAATAAAAATGACGATAGTCATTGCCATTAACTAAAGGTCTAGGTATAATCGAATCTAAATTATAATAACCTGCATTTTCAAGAAATGGAGAAATTGGATTTTTCATGTCAATAGAATCATCAATATTTAAAGAAAAATCATATAATAAATATTCAGTATTTCCAGTTGCTTGTATAAAATTTAGAAACACCTTTTTTTCTAAAATTTCTTCTCTTAACAAAATGGTTCTCGAAATAAAATGATAGCCGTCTAATATTTTATAGTTATGACCATCAGCAATGGTATCACCATCCGTATAATAAACATCGGTTAAACATCCAAAATAACAATTTGTGACTTGCCATTCATTATAGTCATCCAATAATGGCACATAGTCCTGACTAAATAGTAAGGCACTAAAAAAATAAAATAAAAAACTTAGTCGCTTTTTCATGTTATATTATTGTTTAAATAAAAAAATAAACTAAATATCCATCTCATGATATGTTAAACAACATTAGTATTGCCATTGCCATCATGATCGTGTTTTCAATTAATGTTGCTTCTGTCATCGGTAATTTTAAAGCGGTTCCTAAACATGCGCATCGAATGTGTTTTTTATCTAAAAGTGTTTTGAGTACTCCAATCGTGGTAGTTCCTAACACAATAAGTGTTATCACTAAAGCGATATCAACTTCAAATCGCATTAAAAACATTAAACCTAAAACGGTTTCAATAAAAGGGTACAACCATCCATAAAGTGGAATGCGCTTTGCCAAAGGGTCGTACATTTTAAAGGACTCCGGAAAACCTTTTAAATCTAACATTTTAAAGAAGCTAAACACAATGTAGAATAAGCCCATAAAATCAAGCATAAATTCGTTCAAAGACCAATCTTTATTTTGAAGAAGTAGGCTTGCCGTTGTGATATAAAAAATGATAAGCAATAGTGGCTTTAACTGTTGTAATTTAGTTTTATCTTCATCAATAGTTATATTGGATGAAAAGATGTTTTTTTCTTTCTTTTTTGATAACGTAAATTTTTTTGGTATTGCCTTTTTTAGTAATTCAGTACTAATATGCTTATCCATTGTTACTTCTGTTTCTCCATTTTCAAGGCGAACAGAAACATGGCTTACGTTTTCTAAAGCGTTGATATGTTTTTCTACAGAAGCTTTACAATTATTGCAAGTCATCCCTTCAATTATATAGGTATGTTTCATTATTGTTGACTTAAATAAATAATAATATTAACTGTTTTAAGCACCTGTTGTTTTTAAGCCTTTTTATATTTCTTAATTTACTCAAATATAATGTTTTATTAAGTGCTTAATTGGCAAATTTCATTTGTATTTAAAAGCCCTTATCCCATTTTATTTTTCACTCATTAAAATTTCTTTTACAGCTTGTTTATATTTAAAGGGATTGCTTGCTTTTTTAATCTTTTTATAAGTTTTATGAGGATTAGAAAAAGACTGTGAAAAATAATTCCAAAAACCTAACATTTTCATTTTTATAGGGGTTGGACCAGATAAAGCAGCATCGTATTGTTGGTATATTTCGTCATGAAAAGCTTCAAATAACTCCCAACGGTTTTTAGGGTAGTCGGTTGCATCATTTTTTATCATACTCGGTAAAAATGGATCAGCAATTAAACCCCGACCAATCATAAAGTGATCAATACTTGGGAACCGGTCTTTCATTTTTTTAAATTGTTCCACGGTAGTAATATCTCCATTATAATATAATTTGTGTTTTGCTAGGTTTATACATTTTTGAAATGCCTCCAAATCTACCTCACCCTTGTATAATTGTTTTCCAATACGAGCATGTATCGCAACGTTTTTTAGTGGATATTTATCTAAAACAGGAAAAGTGTGAAGAATTTCTTCACTATTTTCATAACCCATTCGCATTTTCATAGAAACCAAAACATCCGTTTCATTGTGAACGCGTTTTAAGATATCGTCTATTTTATTTGGATCACAAATTAAGCCGGAACCCATTCCACGATTCGTAACCATTGGATATGGACAGCCTAAATTCCAATTAAGTTCTTTATAACCTAATTTTTGTATGTATTTAGTAACAAATAAAAATTCATCAGCATCATTTGTAATTACTTGTGGTATCAGTTCTAAGGTAGCATTGTTATTTGGTAGTAAATCACGTTCGTTGGAGGATTTTATCTTTAGTTTGCCATTTAGACGAATGTAAGGTGCATAAAAAGTATCTATGCCTCCAAAATATTTATTTTGTGCATTTCTAAAACGAAAATCGGTAAAACCTTGCAAAGGAGAGGATAATAGTGTAAAACTCATGGTTTATTCTTGCTTTAAAGATAAGAGAATAGTTTTTTATTAATACTTTGATACATGTTGCTACCTCTAAATTAGGCTTGTTTTTACTCATTTTTGATCTAATCTTTTAATGCTTTTACCTCTAAAATCAATTGCTTTTTTTAGTGATTTATAGAAACTTTAAATATAAATTTTTCGTTTTGGAAACCATATTAGTTTATAATAAAAAACCCCATCAAAATTGACGGGGTTTTTTTGAAAATATATGGATGTATATTAGATAACTTTAACGTTTACTGCATTTAATCCTTTGTTTCCTTCTTTTAAGTCGAATTCAACTTGGTCACCTTCTCTAATCTCATCGACTAGTCCAGAAATGTGTACAAAATGATCTTTTTCTACTCCTTCTTCTGTGATGAAACCAAATCCTTTGGTATCATTGAAAAACTTTACTGTTCCTTTACTCATTGTAATGTAATTTAATTTATTAATACTTATTAGATTACAAATATAGTACCAATAAATCAATTTTAAAAATGTACGTTGAGTTCTATCTGTTTTTATTTGGAATATTCTTATTATAACGTGTTTACTCTTTTTTATTTATCATTTTTGCCGTGATTAATAATTCCAACATATTTTTTTAGTTTTATTAATTCATATTTTTTAAAAAACATAAACATGACTATACCTAAACTCCATTATGTATCGCAAGGAAGCACTCCGATAGCGCATCTAGAAAATATCCAGAAAGCATGTGCTTCTGGTGCAGAATTAGTTCAACTGCGTTTAATAAATATTTCAGAAAAAAATATATTGAAGCTAGCTAAAGAAGCTAGAGAAATTACATCTTACTTCCAAACCAGGTTAATTATCAACAATTACTATAAAATTGCGAGGGCAGTCAAGGCAGATGGAGTTCATTTTGAGAAGATGGACACCAGTCTAATAACAGCTAGAAGGCATTTGTACACTTGGCAAATTATTGGTGTAACTGCAAATACCTTGCAAGATTGTGAAATATTAATAAGTGAAATTGTTGACTATATTGGCTTGGGACCTTTTAGAGTTAACACAAGTAAAACCCAATTAAGTCCCGCTTTAGGTTTAAATGGATATACTGCAATTGCAGAGGCTTTAAAAACCAATACTCCAATTATTGGCTTTGGAGGCATCATCATAAAAGACGTTAAAGCTATTTTAGAAACGGGTATTCCTGGAATTGGAGTATCTGATGCAATTACCAAGGATTTTAATACCATAAGAACCTTCAACCAATTACTAAATGCATCTTCTACAGATGAGCAACGCCATACTTTTAAATAAAAAGAGTTTTAACACTCAACACTTTATAAAAAAAATATTAACATAAGAATAGCATCAAGAACTGCATGACAACATCGAACATCCTGCTTTATGCCTGGCCCAATCTGGTCGTTTTACAAACCATTTTTCATTCTCTACCTGTTCGTCATAGGGATTTCTAAGCAATTTAAATAAGTCGTCAATTAATTTGTAATCACCTTTATTAGCAGCATCGATCGCCAATTGTGCCATATAATTACGAAGCACATATTTAGGATTTACTTGGTTCATTTGCTCTTTACGTTCTTTAAAAGTATGATTTTCTTTTTCTAAACGTGTTGCATAGTTCAAAAACCATGAATTCCATTTTTTTTGTATCGAATCGGAAACTTCATTAGGTACATAAAAAGCATCCTTAACCATAGTCAAACCCGCTAAAGGACTTTCTGTGGTAAAATCACTTAAATTTCTAAAGAAAATCGTCATATCTGTTTCTGTTAATTGTAAAATATCTTCTAAATTCCCGATTAACACCGTATCATTTTTTTCTTCAGTAAACAAACCTAATTTACTTCGCATCATCGATAAATACTGTCCTTGTACTTTTTTGTGATAGCTATGTAAAATACGTTCTAAGTCCTCTGTTTCTCCAATTAATGGGTACAAAGCATTTGCCAATTGGTACAAATTCCAATGGCCAATTTCCATTTGTGACCCATACGTATACCGTTTAAATTGACTGTCTGTAGTATTTGGGGTCCAATGATGGTCATACCCTTCTAACCAACCATAAGGACCATAATCTATCGTTAATCCAAGAATGGATAAATTATCAGTGTTCATCACTCCATGAACAAAACCGACCCGTTGCCAATGAACAATCATTTCTGAAGTACTGATTAAAACTGCTTCAAAAAATTGTAAATACGTTTCTTTAGAAGGTGTTCCCAATTCTGAAAAATGGTGTTTAATCGTATAATTTACCAGTTTTCTTAATGTTTCTCCATCTTGTCTTGCAGCTAATAGTTGATAATTACCAAATCGTAAAAAACTTGGTGCCACTCTGCAAACAACAGCTCCTTTTTCATAGGCTGCATTGCCATCGTAAAACATGTCCCTCATTACTTCGTCGCCAGTCAATGCCAATGACAAGGCTCTAGTTGTAGGAACTCCTAGATGGTACATTGCTTCGCTACACAAATACTCTCGAATAGAAGATCGCAATACTGCCAAGCCATCAGCAGTACGAGAATAGGGTGTTTCCCCTGCCCCTTTTAATTGTAGTGTCCAATGTTTATTTTTATGTTTAACTTCTGCTAAATTAATTGCACGACCGTCTCCTAATTGCCCTGCCCAATTACCAAATTGATGTCCACCATAGCACATCGCATAAGGTCTGGTATTTGGTAAAATACTATTGCCAGTAAATACATTTAAGAATCCTTCATCAGTTACATCTTCTTCAGACAAACCCAATTCAGATAGCATTTCAGGTGAAACATGCAGTATTTTTGGTTTTCTCGTTTTTTTGGGAGTCACATACGAAAAGCAAGCCATTTCCACTTGCCTTCTTGTGTTAGCAAGAACTGGATCTGCTGGTAATTCTTTAGTAAACCTATCGTTAATCTTAAATTGCATGATATTTACCTATTAATTATCTAATAATTTTATTTCTTTATCAACTACCATCGCATCTAGACTCATTATGCTTCTCTTCGCAATACTTCTAATGGTGAACTTTTTAAAACACTTCTAATATTGCTTAAGCCTATTCCCAAAACCAATAGTGAAATTCCAGGTAAAAAAACTAAAAACGGAATTATGGAAGGTACAAAGGGTTCTTTAAAAACAAATATGGCTAATAATAAACTACTTATTAATGCCAATAGTATTCCAACTAAACTACCTAAAATTCCTAAAAACAAATATTCTAATGCAGCTATTTTTAATATTTGAACATTTTTAGCACCCAAAGTTCTCAGCAATACACTTTCCTTAATGCGCTGGTATTTACTATTTCGAACCGAGCCAATCAAAACAATAATTCCGGTAAGAATACTAAAGAAAGCCATAAAATTGATAATCCAAGAAACCTTATCTAATATATCCGTTACCATACTAAAAACCTGCCTAAGATCTATAATCGAAACGTTTGGAAAACTTGCTACCAAATCTCGTTGCAGTGCTGCAGAACTTGATTCATCAGCTACGTAGGTAGTTAATACATTAAACTGTGGTGCATTTTCTAATACACCCTTTGGAAATAAAACAGTGAAATTGAGTTGTACACGTCCCCAATCAACTTTCCGAATACTACCAATTATCGTTTCTACAAGCACTCCTTGTACATTAAAAACAATAGGATCTCCAACAGTTACTTTGGCATCTGCAGCAAGGTTGTCAGAAATTGAAATTTCAATTGGATTTTCTCCGCTATTTAAAGAAGTCCACTCCCCTTCAATCACTTCTTCCGATTCAATAAGTGAATCACGGTAAGTAGCTCTAAATTCATGATTTAAAAGCCAAGTTCTTACTTTGCTAGTACTATCGCTGCGTAAAGTATTCACTAATTTCCCTTTAATACTGTGCATTCGCATAGTTACCAAGGGAATATTATCAGTAATAGTTAGATCATTATCATCAAATATTTTTACAATTCCATCTAGCTGATCTGTTTGTATGTCTAGGGTGATCAGATTTATATTTTCGGAAGATTGATCAGCCTCGGTTTTGGATAATAAAATGTCCTTGGTAAAGTATAAGGTACTTATTAAAAAAGTACCCAATCCTATTGAAACTAACAATACTAAGGTTTGATTGTTTGGTCGAAATAAATTTAATAAACTTTGTCTTACCGTAACGTCTGCTCGTTTAGGAAAATAAGATTTAACAGCTTTCATGGATGCTTTTGCTATACCAGCTAAAATTGCAAAAGTCACTAAAATACCCATGACAAATGTTAGTGCGTAAAAAGCATTTCGGAGTAACCAAAAAGAAAATAAATATAAAAAAACGAGGATCAAACTAAAAATAATTAAACGTGTTTTAATTGGTTTTATTTGAGGAGTACCACCGATGCGCAGTACCTCCAAAGGCGAAACATACCAGGTACGTATAAGTGGTAATAATGCAAATAATACCGACATAAAAAAACCAAGTAAAACTCCCATAAGCAATGGCTTAAAGGCGATACTCACTTGCATATCAAAGGGTAAGAATTCTTTTAATAGGTAAGGAAAAAGTTCCTGTAGAACTATCCCGATAAGGCTACCCAAAAACCCTCCAATAATACCTATGGCCGAGATTTGTATAAGAAAAATTAAAAAGCTTTGTTTTCTGCTTGCACCCATACATTTTAATACGGCTACTGCTTTTAGTTTTTCCTTGATGTATATGTTTACAGAACTAGCAATACCAATACAACCCAATAACAAGGCTATAAAAGCTGCAAGATTTAGAAACTTACTCACATTAGCATAGCCTTTTCCTAACCGTTTACTGGTGCTTAAATGCGTATCGAGACCAGCATTTTCAATCGCTAATGCAGCAGTTAGCTTTTTTTCTAAGATTGTTAAATCTATAGTTGGAGATTTATAAAAAAACTTATATTCTTTGCGACTCCCGAATTGTAAAAGTTCCGTCTGGGCAATAAAACGATTGGGAATAATAATTGGTGGTGCTACGGTAGAAGAAATTGATGAACTACCTGGAATGGCTTTTAAAGACCCAATAATCGCTAAAGTTAATTCCCCTATTTTAATAGAATCACCAGGTTTAATATCAAACTGTAACATAAGAGTTGCATCTACTAAAGCTCCACCTAATTTTTGAAAATTATTTGCTGCAGAAATAGGTTGTGTGTCAATGCTGCCATAAAATGGAAAACCGCCTTCTAAACCCCTAACACGAACCAATTTAGTACCTCCATTCTTTGGAAAGGCAATCATGGAAACAAAATTAACCTCTGAAGCATCTGGTTTTAAAGAATCGATAATGGACTGTGCTCTTTTGCTTGGTATTTGTTGACTGTCGATAATAAAATCAGCACCCATTAAATTTTTAGACTGTATTTGTATATTGTCCTCCAGATTGGTTCCAAACAACTGAATAGAAACGACCGCAGCGATCCCCAAAATAATGGAAGCCATAAAAAGAAGTAAACGTACTCTACTTGCTTTTGCATCACGCCAAGCCATTTTAAAAAGCCAGGCGATGTTGTTTTTTGATTTAAATTTAGAGTTGCTCAAAATGAAGTAGTGGGTTCGTTAGTTATTATTTTTCCACCTTTAAGTTTTAATATTTGTTGCGTTCGATTGGCTAATTCTAAATCGTGAGAAATAATTACCAAGGTTGTACCGGCATCTTTATTAAGTTCAAAGAGCAATTGAATTACTTTTTCTCCGGTTTCCTCATCTAAGTTACCCGTTGGTTCATCAGCGAATAATATAGAAGGTTTATTGGAAAAAGCTCTTGCTAAAGCAACCCGTTGTTGTTCTCCGCCTGATAACTGTGATGGATAATGATCCATGCGATCCATTAGTCCTACTTTTTTTAATAATGCGCTAGCACTTAATGTTGCATCTTTTGCTCCTTGCAGTTCTAGAGGAACACTAACGTTTTCAAGTGCTGTTAATGTTGGCAATAATTGAAAGTTTTGAAAAATAAAACCAACTTCTCTATTTCGCAATTGTGCACACTCATCTTCATTTAACGTATTTAAATTAAAACCACACAATTCAACGGTACCCGAATTTGGTTTATCTAAACCAGCACATAAACCCAATAAGGTTGTCTTTCCACTTCCAGAAGGACCAACAATAGAAAAAGTCTGTCCCTTTTCAACATCAAAAGACACATTTTTTAGTACTGTTAATTCTTTAGAGCCGCTAGTATATGTTTTTTCTAGCCCATTAATCTTTAATATCTTTGGCATATAAATTTAAATTTATTTTACGAATATGAACAAGGATAAAAATATACAAACGTTTTTAAATCTACCCACTCAAATAGTATCTAAATTCTTAAAGTTTTGTTATTTTATGGTCGCTTTAGTTTTGATGTCTTGTGGCAATTCAAATCCTATTAAAATTAATAATGAATCGGTCACGGTGACCCCTATAGAAAATGAAGTTGCAGAAACAAGTTCAAAAAAAACCATACTTTGCTTTGGAGATAGTATAACAGCAGGCTATGGTTTGGAGGACAGTGATGATGCCTTTCCAAGTTTACTTCAAAATAAACTGGACTCGCTGGAATTAGATTATGTGGTCATCAATTCTGGCTTAAGCGGTGAAACAACGGCAGGAGGTAAAAACAGGATTAAATGGGTGCTCAACAAAGACATTGATATTTTCCTTTTAGAACTGGGCGCAAATGATGGATTACGCGGAATTCCATTAACTGAAACTCGCGCTAATCTTCAGGTAATTATTGATGAGGTACAAGATAAAAATCCAACCACAACAATTATACTAGCTGGAATGGAGTTGCCCCCTAATATGGGTAAGGTTTATACTTCTGAATTCAGAAGTGTTTTTTCTGATGTAGCGAGAGAAAATAATTTAAAGTTTATTCCTTTTATTTTAGAAAATGTTGGAGGTATCGCTGAATTAAACCAACGTGATGGTATACATCCAACCGTTGAAGGCCATAAAATAATTGCTAATACCGTTTGGAACGTTTTAGAAAATATGGTCAACCCTTTATAAAAAAAAATCATAATACAAGGCTATAAAATAATTATAAAGAAATAATCTTTAATTACAATTACATTAAACATAAAAAAGTGTTTTCTAAGGCTAGTTATAGGTCATCGGTTTAAATATATATACTTTAGGTTCGATAGCCACTAATATTAAGATAACACAATTAAATACCTTAGTTTTGCAAAATGCAAAAACAAAATAGCTCACAAATTGAGTTTGTAGCGATGATGGCTTCATTAATGTCAGTGGTAGCATTTGCTATTGATGCCTTGTTACCAGCATTGGATATTATTGGAATTTCAATTCACACTAATAATGCTACCGAAAATCAATTACTGATTACCATGATTTTTATAGGTTTGGGTTTTGGTCCATTACTATTTGGTCCAATATCAGATAGTTTAGGTCGAAAACCGATGGTATTTGTAGGTTTTGGAGTATTCTTTATCGCTAGCATTGTTTGTGTACTTGCTGAAAGTTTGGAGCTAATGATTTTTGGAAGAATACTACAAGGCATTGGTCTATCTGCACCCCGAACCATTAGCATTGCTATTATACGAGATAGTTACAGTGGTGACCGAATGGCAAAAGTAATGTCCTTTGTTGCAGTCATTTTTTTATTGGTGCCTATTATAGCCCCAGCTATGGGTAAATATGTATTGGACCATTTTAACTGGCAAGCAATTTTTTACACTCAAATTGGTTTTTGTTGCATTATTGCCTTGTGGTTTTGGAAACGACAAGACGAAACACTCTTAGTGGAGAAACGCATCAAATTCACTAAAAATCTATTTATAGACGGTTTTAAGGAATTAATTAAATACCCAAATACTATTGGATATACCATAATCTCTGGATTTGTAATGGGCTCATTTATGGTGTATTTAAGTAGTTCGCAACAAGTATTTCAAGATCAGTATTTTTTAAAAGAAGAATTTCCATACATCTTTGCAGGTCTTGCCATTTCAATGGGCTTGGCTATATTTTTAAACGGAATACTTGTAATGAAATTAGGAATGAAGAAAATCATTGATTTTTCGATGCTTGGTTATATGTTGGTTTCTTTGACCTATGTCCTGCTTTTTTCTCAAACAAAAAATCCATCGATTGAAGTGTTATTATTGTTTTTTGCAGCTCAGTTTTTTACCATTGGTTTCTTATTCGGTAACTTAAGAGCGATGGCTATGCAACCCGTTGGACATATTGCTGGAATAGCTTCTGCAA
The DNA here is from genome assembly GCA_002713705.1 of Flavobacteriaceae bacterium. Classification (GTDB taxonomy): domain Bacteria; phylum Bacteroidota; class Bacteroidia; order Flavobacteriales; family Flavobacteriaceae; genus Marifrigoribacter. The sequence continues at coordinate 62,157 of PAUJ01000031.1, read as the reverse complement.
TAACAGGCTTAATTTCTACCCTAATGGCAGTATCCATTAGTGTTTTTATTGGCAGGTATATTTCAGATACCGTACTTCCTTTATTTATTGGATTTTTTGTGTGTTCTAGTTGTTCCATTTTTATTATCATCTATTTATCTAGAATAAATAAAAAAATTAATTGAGCTGATTAATGTTTTATAAAAAACGGTAAAAACCTGTTTTTAAATAGGCACCTTCTTTAAAACTTATTGGATGATCCACATCGTGTTGGGTTTTATTTTGAAGTACATAAGGACGCAATTGATGATCTAACACTTCTTTATTTATTTGAAAAAAACTATCGGCTACAATTCTTGAGGAACAAGAGGCTAGGACTAACATCCCTTCCATTGCAGTGAGTTGAACTCCCAATTCTGCCAATTGTCTATATTTCTTTTTTGCAATCGCTATTTCACCTTTACTTTTTGCAAAAGAAGGAGGATCTATTACGACAAGATCAAAAGTTTGTTTTTTAGAAATTAATTCTCGCAGAATTTCAAAAGCATCACCCGCTAAGGTGTTATGAGTGCCTTTAAAAGAGTTTAATTTTCCATTTTCAATGGCTAAAGCTAAGGCCTGTTTACTAATATCTACACTTGTTACCGCTTTTGCTTGATTGGCCAGTGCATGCACCGAAAAGCCTCCAGCATACGAAAATACATCCAAGACCGTTTTATTTTTTGAAAGCACTCCTACCCTTTTTCGATTATCCCGATGGTCTAAAAAATAACCTGTTTTGTGCCCTTTTATAACATTTGCTGAAAAGTTAACTCCATGTTCAATAAAGGGAATGACTTCATTGTTTAAGGTTCCAAAAATTACTTGTCCTTCAAAAAGTCCATAGGTATTATTCATTTGCTGAAGCGACCTACTCAATCGCAGAACTACCGTTTTTACTTGGCTAACTTCTATTAATTGCTTTAAAATAATTTCTAAATAGGGAAACCAGATGGCCGTATATAATTTAACAACCAAAACTTGGTTATAAACGTCTGCAATTAGTCCCGGAAAGCCGTCATTTTCTCCAAATAGAAGTCGGTAACTAGTGGTATTAGTCGCCAATAACGGAATTCGCAACTCAAAAGCTTTATTTATTTGCTTAGCGAAAAATTCGGTTTCTAATTTTACAGCCCCATTGTGATAAAGCATTTTTATACGTATTGGAGAATCAGGATCGTATAAACCCACTCCAATTACTTTGTTTTTAGTGCGACTAAATATAATCGCTACATCTCCTGAAGCTCCCTCCTTGTTAATTTTTTCGATGCTATCGGCAAATATCCAAGGATGTTCACTTCTAACACTGCGCTCGCCAATCGTTGTTAGTTTAACAGCCAAACGATTGGGTTCTATTTGTGGAAGTTGTATGATGTTAATGTGGTATTATAATTGAATGCTTATGAGGCACTTTAATCAATTAATGAATTAATTGGTAAAAGTAGTTAATAATTAAAAAAAATAGCATAGAATATTTGATGACCATCATCATTATTTTTAAACATAGTGATTTTTAAATAATAAAATTAGGTGTAATATATTACACCTAATTTTTATTATTAATTGTACTGTAAATGTAAATGGATACAATCGTTTAGAACACGAACGCTAATGTCCTAAATAAAAAAACATTATTAAATTAAAGTATTAGTTGTTTTTTAATGTTGGGTAAGGTTTTATAGCATTAGTTTTATGCACGTTTTCGGCTAATAGCATTCGATATCGATAGGTGTTGCTGTAAACAGTATTTAATCTGTTAAGGTTGCTACTACTTTATCAATAACACCGGTAAATGGAAATGGACTGCCTGCATAGCTAGGGTCAACTTGTGTTCCAGAATCCATTCCTACATCAAATGTTTCGGCTAACGAGTAGGTTGATATATGCATAAATTCAAAATAATCTTCATCCACTTTTTCTCCGTTTACATATAATTCACCCGTACCCGACCATGGTTTTAGAGTACCATCAATTTTTGATTTATCCAAGGTAAAATTAAATTTCAAATCTGTTTTCCCTTTTGGTAGTATTGGAGAAGTTAAATGATAGTGAACTCCATCTAAGAAATTATAATCAAAATGAAGTTTATGATCCTTAATATACATGGAATATCCACCTGTCATTCCACCACAAGAAACAATAACTCCTTCTTCATCTCCTTTTAAATCTATTGTAGTTTCAAACTTATGAGACCTTCCTTTTACTGGTATTGATGCTTTTTCGGCAATACGAACAGCACCTGGTGAATAATAGGTAAATTCCTTTTTGTCACCAAAAATTACATAATTTACTGCATTCAATCTAGCTAACATATCATCGTACATTGGATAGACTTGATTGGCCCATGCCTCTTCTTCGAAAACTTTTTTCAGTTCTTCTAGTTTTTCAGGATATTGTTTTGCTAAATCGGTACTTTCAGAAAAATCTTCAGCAACATGGTATAATTCCCAGATATCATCATCAAAATCAGCTACTAAATTCACATCCCAAGGCATTCTGTTAGCGTGTAATGTTACTGCTTTCCAACCATCTTCCCAGATAGCTCTGTTACCAAACATTTCATAATACTGCCTTTTTTTGGCATTTGGAGCAGATGCATTATCAAAAGAATAATTCATAGAAATTCCAGTAAATGGTTGTTGTTTTATTCCGTGATATTCATCAGGTCTTTCAATTCCTACTGCCTCCATAATCGTTGGTGCAATGTCACTTATATGATGGTATTGACTTCTAATTTCACCTTTTGCCTTTATTCCATTTGGCCAAGAAATAACAAGTGCATCTTGTTGTCCTCCTCTGTGTTCAGATTGTTTAAAATATTGAAATGGAGTATTTCCCGCCATTGCCCAACCTGCATGGTAATGAGGGTAACTATCCGCCTGTCCCCAATTATCATAGTTTCGCATATTGGCATCAAAAGGGGTTTGCATTCCATTTAACACATAAGTTTCATTAAAAGTTCCTGCTAAGCCACCTTCACCGCTGGCTCCATTATCTGCAGTAACCATTATTAACGTATTGTCGTATTCTCCAATTCTTTTTAGTGTTTCAATTACCCGACCAATTTGATAGTCTACATGGCTCATTTGAGCGGCAAATACTTCCATTTGTTTTGCATACAACTTTTTCTCTTGAGCATTTAAAGAATCCCAAGCGGGTAGCTCATCGATTCTATCAGATAATTTCGTATTTGCGGGTGCTATGCCCATTTCCAACTGGTTTGCTAAGATCATTTCTCTTGCTTTGTCCCAGCCCATATCAAATTTTCCTTTGTATTTGGCAATATAATCGTCTGGAGCGTGATGTGGTGAATGCATAGATCCTGAAGCCCAGAGCATCATAAATGGTAGTTCTTTGTCTAATGATTTGTGTCCTGTAATCCAGTCTATGGCTCGATCTGCTAAATCCTTATCTAGATGTTCGGTTTTCCTATAAGGTTCTGGATGATGGTCATTCCACATTACTGGTATAAATTGGTGTACGTCAGCTGCCATAAAAGTATAGGAATGAGCAAATCCTTCGTCACTAGGCCAACGGTCAAATGGACCTACCTGAGAAACTTCATATAATGGGGTATGATCCCATTTTCCCAATGCATAATTAACATAACCCTCTTCTTCTAAATAATTAGCAACAGACTTAGCAGATGATGGAACAATTGCATTATATCCAGGGAATCCCATAGCAGTCAGCGCGTGACTTCCTAATCCAATCATATGAGGGTTTCTACCTGCCATTAAAGTTGCTCTAGATGGAGAACATAAAGCTGTAGTATGAAAATTATTATAACGCAATCCTTCATCAGCTAACTTGTCAATATTTGGTGTTTCGATAAGCCCACCGAAACTACCAACTTGTGCAAATCCAACATCATCTAAAAGAAAGACAATCAAATTAGGAGCACCTTTAGGGGGCCTTTTCTTTTCTGGCCAAGCTTCTACAGATTCTTCATATGTCTTTGCAATTTTACCTTTAAATTCTGTTTTGAAATTTGATTTTTTGTCAGATTGTTTTTGAGTTTCATTACATCCACTCATAAATAAAAAGAGGATGCATAACGCAAATAAATTTTTAATTATTTTCATAAAATATCGATTTTAACGTGTCGGTTGTTATTATTTTAAAGTTTAAAGTAGAAGATTCTCCAACAGAATATTGTTTAAATATGATGGCATTTTCAACTGTTTTCTTGACAGAGATACTTGTCCATGCTAAGCTGTTCATTTCTTTTAAGTAATAGTATCCGATAAGATTTTGGGATAAATAGACTTTTTGGAGTGTTTTTATATCCTTTTATTTGTTTTGTCGTGTACTGTAAGCTTTTTCTCCTTCAAATTGTGCTTTTTTTATTCTTTTGGCTTTTTCAGCTAAACGTGCTTTTTCTCTTTCTTTTTCGTACTTAATTAGTCCCATTTTTTTTAAATTTTTTTGTAAAACTACTGTTCCTCTTTTGTTTAAAATATGATAACGATCAGTTGCTTGCTAAAAACTACATCTTCATGTTGGTTTTTAGATTATTAATTATACTATAAATGTAATTTGAAACAATAGTTTAGAACACGACATCTAATGTCCTTAATGGGATGCGAATATATAAGGGGTATCTGTTCTAAATTATGATAGTTATCATAAAAGGCACAAACAAAAAAAACCCTTACAAATTAATGCAAGAGGCTTCAAACCAAAACTAACAATTGTTTTAAATATATTCCTTGGTAACTTCACTTGTATCTTTATCTTTAATCTTGCTTTTACTTCTGCTTTCCCTCAAGACTAAAATTACTGATACTACCATTCCTAATACTAATAATACTTTTTTCATTGTTTTAAGTTTTTAATTATACTGCTAAATTAATACGCATCGTTTGAGTAGAACACGACATTCAATGTCCTTAATGGAATACAAATGTAAATTGTTAAAGGAGTTTAGAATATGACATACAATGTCCTTAATTTTTTAGGGTGCTAATATATAAGGTTAGCAGGTTCTATATTATGATAATTGTCAGTTGCTTGCTAAAAACTAAATCTTTATGTTAGTTTTTAGATTATTAATTATACTGTAAATGTAATTTGAAACAATAGCTTAAAACACGACATCCAATGTTCTAAATAAAAAAAATCCACTCTAAATTAATAGAATGGCAATGATTTATTAGGTTTATCAAGTTGAAACTATATTAAGCTACCAATTCTTCAACTAATTTTGATTCCTCATTNGTTAATTGAGTTCCTTTTAGAAAGATCAATAGTAACTTTAGTTTATGAGCACTTTCTGTGGGTAATAACTCAGCATTAAAATCTATNTGAGCAAANAATCTCTTNACATCCTTAATTNCTTTTAATTTTANNNNATTNTNTTTAGGATTCGTCNTGGCNATTTTCTCAATAAGAGCTAACTTTAATTCAATCACTTTTTTTTTACAAAAGTATTTTAAAAAACAATTAAGTTTCACGACATGCGATGTCATATAAATTAATATGACTAATTTTACTTCACCAACCGAAACTTTANCTTATGAAGAAATATTCATCAATTGGAGAATTATTAATCGATTATAGAACTCTAAATAATATCTCACAGATTGAACTTGCCTCAAAATTTGATTTAGATATTCGCACCATACAGCGTTGGGAAAAAAACATCACCTTATTAAAAGCAGATAANGAAGAGGAAATGGTAGACATCACTTTTATTCCTTATCAAGTAATACGAAATTTAAANGCACCCGTATCCATTCCTACTTTTTACGATTTTAATACCAGAAAGTATTCCTTGTCTNTAATTGCTCAGGAANTACCCAATCCAAATTGGATAAANTCTAAAATGAACNACACAACAGAAAGATTAAGAACCATCTCACACAATTCAGATANAGANNATATTATNCGNTGCTCCTTANTTCAAAAGCACATATCGAAACCCATACGAAAAGAATTAATTTTAAAAGCAGTAGCCTTANTTCCAGAATTAAATTNAATACTCTTNGATNATTCTGGCTATTATGCGGGACANAGTGTATTTCTACCNATAAGCCAAATCAGTTATAATANGNTTAAAAATAAATCTATAAAGGAGGAAGANTTGTCNGNATTGGATTTAATAGATTATAAGAAAGAAGCAAATCCTGTTTTTTATGCCTATGATATAAGNGCAGATTGTAACGAAAACCTGTATTATATNGCCGGAGCAGTCATGANNTTTTTCAGCAAACTTGAAAATAANAAATATTTATATGCCAGCNATGTCTCAAGANATGATACTTATGAACTTAATGAGCAACTTGGGATANCGATTGTTTTGGAAGATANAACCANACAAAAAGAGTTAAAAAGCAATGCCCGCTCAAGGCTGTATGAGGGGCATTTTGAAANNTTTTTTAACAATTAANTCNNCNTGGAATCACCANAGTATTNTGGTNTGTTTTTATGTAACAAGTAGCAACTAAAAGCTTATTAANAANAGNCCNAAAACAAATATACCTCNCTAAGTAATTAGTTGTTGTTTNTATTTATGGTACTCNGTATGTTTTTTAAATGCATGTTGTCTATTANCNANAAAAAATCAATTATTTTATTTAGTNTGCCTCTGNAATCCATTACCAAATAATGTTTTGAGTGTTCCANACTTTAAAAGTTAACGAAATTAATAATGGTAAGATAAAAGATGNTAGGACTGCGAATCCNAATAAATTAATTGTTCCGATGTTTTTAATTAAATTTTTCATTTTGTTTGTTTTATGTTNTTAATCATACTACAAANGTAAATCGCTACAATCGTTTAGAACNCGACANCTAATGTCNTANATAAAAAAAGCCACTCTAAACTAATAGAGTGGTTTTTTTTAAGCAAGGGTTAATAATCAATTAATTTGCTNTCGATCGCTCATAANTAAAATTACTAAAGATGTTAGGANCCTTATTGAACNGTNATTACGCCAAACATGCCATTATGATCTGAACATTGNTAATAATAGGTTCCAGCAGCTGCAGGTGCCCAACTAACAACACCATTTGTAGCTCCATTATTACTTACGNCACTTACCTGATCACTTGTTCCNCCACCTTGAACTGTCTTGATATAAAATGGATGATTAGCAGCATTTACACTAAAGCTAATTGTCTCTCCNACACTCATTGTTATCGANGGNTCATTACCGNTAACCTCTCCGTTAGCNTCAGTTCCTACCAGGGTATAATCGCTATCAGAGCTTGCAGTTACAAGAAATGAGTAAGTAGACGATGATGTATCNGGNTTATCATCACCATTACTATCGTCATCACTACAAGCAACAATTAATACCGTTANAAGTAAAATTCCAAATTTTTTAATAGTTTTCATTTTTTTTTGATTTTTTATTTTAAAATGCTAAAGTAATACATTATGTATAGATTTATAGGGCGCTACCAAATTTTAAATGNGAAACAAATGACCNCNNTAGGCTTATCAACCAAAAAAATTACAAATAAAAATATTGNTATTACGACTGTTGCAAAAACAAGNNCTANTTAATAGGCTATTAAATCTAATAAATCTGTTTTAAACGTATTNTTCGGTAAATAATTTGATTCTAGATTTNNTGCAAAAGGTATTGGAGTATCCAAACTAGCTACACGCTTAACCGGAGCATCNAATTTTTCAAAACAGTTTTCCATGATCATAGCGGCTATATCGGAAGCAATTCCTCCAAACATTGAATCTTCTTGTAGTATAATTACTTTACCAGTTTTTTTAGCAGAAGTATANATAGCTTCTGTATCTAAGGGNGCTANGGTTCTTAGGTCTAATAAATCGGCTGAAACATCGGGTAGCGTTTCTAAAGTCTCTAAAGCCCAGTGAATACCAGCTCCATAGGTAATAATTGTAATATCATTTCCTTCTTTTAAAAGCGAAGCTTTACCTAAAGGCAGGGTATAATAATCGGTTGGAACTTCTTGTCGTATACTTCGGTACAAGGCTTTATGCTCAAAAAATAAGACCGGATTTGGGTCTTCAATAGCGGTTGTTAATAATCCTTTTGCATCGTAAGGGAACGCCGGATATACTACTTTTAAACCTGGCGTGTGTGTAAACCAAGCTTCATTGGTCTGACTATGAAAAGGTCCTGCACCAACTCCAGCACCACAAGGCATTCGAATGACTACATCTGCCTTTTGGTTCCACCTATAATTTGATTTGGCCAATAAATTTACGATGGGATTAAATCCTGAAGTTGCAAAGTCTGAGAATTGCATTTCCATCATCGACTTATAGCCATTGATAGAAAGCCCCATTGCTGTCGAAACAATAGCCGACTCACAAATAGGTGTATTTCGAACTCTAGCTTCTCCAAACTCTTCAAAAAAGCCATCGGTTACTTTAAAAACCCCACCATATTCTGCAATGTCTTGACCCATTAAAATCAAGTTATCATGACGTTGCATACTTTGTTTTAACCCTTCAGAAATCGCATCAATCAATCGAATGTTTTCACGATTATCATTTTCTTTAACTTCCTTAAAATTATAGTCTTGAAATACATCACTTAACTCTTCACTTGCAGATGATTCAATGGGTGGTTCTGCGGAAGCAATTTCTAATCCTTCGTTAATTTCGTTCATAATGATTTGCTTACAGGCCATTTCAATTTCGTCTGTAAGGATATTTTCATCCCTAAGAAAAGCAGTGTAGTTTTCTAAAGGATCTTTTAAATGCCAAGAATGCAATAATTCTTTTGGAACATACTTGGTACCACTAGCCTCTTCATGCCCACGTACCCTGAAAGTCATAAACTCTATTAATACAGGACGGGGATGCTCACGAACATCTGCAACTATTTCTTGTAATTTTGTATAAACTTCTAAAATATTATTACCATCTATAATGTGAGATTCCATACCNTANCCTTGAGCACGGTCTGATAAGTGNTCNCAATTAAACTGTTGCGAGCTAGGAGTAGAAAGTCCATAACCATTATTCTCTATACAAAATAACACGGGTAATTGCCAAACAGANGCTACGTTTAAGGCNTCGTGAATATCTCCTTCACTGGTACCNCCATCNCCAGTAAAAACAGCACAAACCTTATTGTTCTTCTTTAATTTATTTCCTAANGCAATCCCATCTGCTACTCCAAATTGTGGGCCCAAATGCGAAATCATACCCACAATATTATACTCCTGTGTACCNAAATGAAAACTNCGATCTCTTCCTTTGGTAAAACCGTTAGCCTTGCCTTGCCATTGNGAAAACAACCTGTNTAAAGGCACATTTCGACCAGTAAACACCCCTAAATTACGGTGCATCGGCATAATGTATTCATCCGNATCCAAAACAGCGGTTAAACCTACTGATATCGCTTCTTGACCAATCCCACTAAACCATTTNGATATTTTCCCCTGACGCAATAAAATTAACATTTTTTCCTCTATTAAACGAGGCTTAAGCATTAATTTATATAGACTTAATANGGTTTCATCATTTAGTTTACTTCGGTCGTAATCAAAATGCATAGTAGTTGTTGTATCAGATTTCATCTCTAAATGTTTACGTATCAAAAGTAGAAAAAAACCGAGTGTATCAAACTATTTCTTTTCATTTTTTATCATTTCTATTCTTATGCTAATTTGGTATATTTGTTTTATTAAAATTTATAAAAATGACAAATATACCAAGTGTTGATTTAGCAGACTTTCTTTCAAATGATCCNGTTAGAAAAGAAAAATTTGTTCAAGAGATTGGAGATGCTTATTCTGAAATTGGATTTGCATCNGTTAAAAATCATTTTTTAAGTGATGATTTAATGGATGAACTTTACAGTNAAGTCAAAGATTTTTTTGCACTTCCAGAGGCTGTAAAAAANAACTATGANATTAAAGGGCTAGGTCGCGGCTACATATCATTTGGAAANGAACACGCTAANGGTAAAAAAGANGGGGATTTAAAAGAGTTTTGGCATTTTGGTCAAGAACCTTCTACANATGCAAATTTAANAGAAAAATATCCTGACAATGTATATGTAACCGAACAGCCATCTTTTAACGAGGTAGGNCTAAAAGCTTATCGCTTNCTNGAAAAAACAGGCATGTATGTGTTAAGAGCACTTTCATTATACATNGGATTGGATGANTTTTATTATGATAAATGGATTACCGANGGCAATAGCATATTAAGGCCCATNCACTACCCTCCTATTAAAAANGAACCTAAGGGNGCNGTAAGAGCTGGAGCACACGGAGANATCAATCTAATTACCTTATTAATGGGTGCATCTGCTGGAGGTTTACAAGTTCTTAGGAATGATGGAGAGTGGATTGAAGCAAAACCGGAAGNAGGTAANTTAGTGGTTAATGTAGGAGATATGCTAGAAAGACATACCAATAATAAACTTCGATCAACCATTCACCGCGTGGTGAATCCTCCCAAAGAAGAATGGAAAAACCCCCGATATTCAATTCCATTTTTTATGCATCCTCGAGGTGAAATGAAATTAAACTGTTTAAAAGAATGTATTGACGAAAAACACCCCAAAGCTTTTGATGANATTACAGCAGGTGAGTTTTTAAATCAACGTTTNCGTGAAATAGGATTGATATAATGGATTTTAAAGATCAATTAAAAAACTTGTTCCCAGAACATCAACCTACTGTTGAAGATNCTCAAATCGAAGATTCTTCAATTTGGATGCAAGAAGAACCTATGATTTGTAAATATGAAAAACGAAAAGGAAAACCTACTACNATNATTGAAGGATATACTGGAGCAGATTCAGATTTTAAACAATTAGCTAAAGAAATTAAAAAANTGCTAAGTGTAGGAGGTAGTTTTAAGAATGAACAAATTATTATACAAGGAGATTATCGTGATAAAATTATGGATTTTCTCAAAAANAAAGGATTTAAAGTAAAAAGAGTTGGTGGCTAAATAATTTACTGCTCGTAANGTTTTCATTCAACTATAAAAAATCAGGAAATTAAATAATAAAAAAATGCAGCTAATTTANAATTAGCGAGTACTTTGTTTTTAAAGAGCTTGTCGATGATGATTAGTTCAATACNATAACATAACATGAGAATAAAAGAATCAGAATTAATATTAAATTCAGATGGAAGTGTTTACCATCTAAATTTAAAACCAGAACAAATTTCTGAAAACATANTATTTGTTGGCGATCAAGATCGGGTTGAAAAAATAACGAAACACTTCGACAGTATTGAATTCTCTGTCCAAAAAAGAGAATTTAAAACTCAAACAGGAACTTATAAAGGAAAACGTTTAACGGTANTATCTACCGGAATTGGATCAGGAAATATNGATATTGTNTTNAATGAATTGGATGCTTTAGTAAATATTGATNTAGAAAAAAGAANNCTAAAANAGCAGCTAAAAAGTTTAAAAATTGTTAGAATTGGNACNTCAGGATCATTGCAATCTGATATACCNGTAGATTCTTTTTTGCTTAGCACTCATGCNTTGGATTTAAATGGAATGCTTCATTTTTATAAAATTGACGGNATCACAAATCCAGTATTAGAAGCAGCTTTTATTAAGCATACTCAATGGAATTCAAATAAATCTAAGCCTATTGTGATCAAAAACAATCATGAACTAGAAAAATTATTTGAAAGCAATCAAACTTTTAAAGGCATGACTGCTACAAAAGGAGGATTTTATGGTCCACAAGGAAGAGTTTTAAGATTGGCCATTGAAGACCCCTTTTTAAATTCTAAAATAGACTCTTTTAATCATGATGGTATTAGGGTTTCAAATTTAGAAATGGAAACTTCTGCAATTTATGGTTTATCCAAGTTATTAGGACATCAAGCACTATCCTTAAATGCAATTATTGCCAATAGAGCTAATGAAACATTTAGTAAAAACCCTGATATGGTTGTTGAAAAACTTATCAAGTATACCCTGGATAAATTTGTGGAATAAAAAACGTTAATACGGGTGGGCGCTTTAATTTTTAAGCTCAATTGCCATAGACTCAAAAAAATAAAATTAAACTTGAGAGGGCATTTATTAATATTTTACGAACAAACATCTTTTATTATAGAAGATTAAACGATGTTGTGAACTCAGGTTTTAATTGGTAGAAAAAAAAATAGTTAAAATATTAATAAATAACCTATTGAGTAATTTCAAAAAAAATATAAAAAAAACGCAACCATTTTTTAAATGATACATCTAAAGTGTGTAAATAAAAAAGTATGAAAATATCATTAATTATTATTGGGGCACTATTAATTGCAAATTACTTGTTACTACAATTTAGTAGTAACGATCCAGAATCTCACATGCCAGAAGACGAATAGATTTTTTCTATTACCAGCTTATTGGTGGTACCCCAACCTCTTCTAAATAGGTATTAGTTGCACTAAAATGCTTGTTACCAAACCAATAACCTCTATTCGCACTTAAAGGCGAAGGATGTCCACAAGTTAAAACCAAATGTTTTTCACTGTCAATCTTTGCTCCCTTTTTTTTTGCAAATCCTCCCCATAATAAAAAAACTATATTTTCTTTTTTTTCTGAAAGCAATGAAATAATAACATCTGTAAATTGTTCCCATCCTTTTTTTTGATGACTACCAGCCTCATGTGACCTCACCGTAAGTGTTGCGTTTAAAAGCAATATACCTTGATCGGCCCACCGTTCTAAGTTTCCACTTTTAGGATAAGGAATTAATAAATCAGATTCTATTTCTTTAAAAATATTCATTAAAGATGGTGGGTGAGATATTGTATCGTTTACAGAAAAGCACAAACCATTGGCTTGATTAATTCCATGATATGGATCTTGTCCAATAATAACCACTTTAACTTTATCAAAAGGTGTTCGATTAAATGCTGAAAAAATTAAATTACCTGGAGGAAAACACTCATTTGATAGGTACTCGTCTTTTATAAATTGAGTTAAATTTTTAAAATATTCTTTAGAAAACTCACCTTCTAATTGTTCCTTCCAACTTGTCTCTATTTTTACAGTCATATTTAGTACTTTTGAACAAAATTACTAATAAAGAAAAAGATAACTAATTATTAATTATTTTAATTATAACCTGTGTCCTCAGAAAATAATAAATCAAAGTTTCCTACAGCTCAAACTGTTTTATTAATTATTGCTGCTTTGGTGGCTTTATTAACCTGGTTTGTTCCAGCGGGACAGTATGACAGGCTTTCTTACGATAAAGAAACACAAACTTTTACAATAACTCATTTAAAAGAAACAGTCACTTTAGAGGCTACTCAAGAGACTTTAAATGAATTAGAGGTTAAAATTCCATTGGAAAAATTTACCACTGGTGATATCTGGAAACCAATTAGTATTCCTGGGACATACCAAAAACTAAAGCCCCGTCCCCAAGGATTATTGGCATTTATTAAATCTCCTTTAAAAGGCATATTAGAAGTGTCCGATATTATACTTTTGGTATTAATTATCGGTGGTCTAATTGGCATTGTAAATTCTACAGGAGCTTTTGAAGCTGGAATCTCTTGGTTGGCAAATGCATTAAAAGGAAAAGAGTATGTTTTAATAATTTTAGTTACAACACTTATTGCAATAGGAGGAACTACTTTTGGTTTGGCTGAAGAAACCATTGCCTTTTACCCCATATTAATTCCTGTATTCCTTGCCGCTAGATACGATGCGATAGTTGCTTTAGCATCAATTTATATCGGTTCTTCAATGGGAACTATGGCATCTACAGTAAATCCATTTAGTACGATCATCGCTTCTGATGCTGCCGGGATTAATTGGACTGCTGGAATTAATGGAAGATTTGTTATGCTTATAGTGGGACTGTTAATATGCATTACTTATATTATTTGGTACGCTCAAAAGGTTAAAAAAGACCCAACAAAATCTATAATTTATAGTCAAAAAGAAGAAATAGAGAAGCTATTTGGAGGCATCGATTTCAAAAATAATTTAACTAAATTAACAGTAAGAATGCGATTGATATTAATTGTATTTGTTCTTTGTTTTGTGGTAATGATTTATGGCGTTTCTAAATTAGATTGGTGGTTTTTAGAAATGACAACTGTATTCTTTACTGGTGCGTTATTGATTGGTTTTATTTCAAGAATTAATGAACGGGTTTTTGTAACTACTTTTGTAAAAGGAGCAACCGAATTACTTGGAGTTGCTTTTATTATTGGTATTGCAAGAGGGGTTACTATATTAATGGAAGATGGGCTAATTAGCGATACACTACTTTATTATTCGAGTAATTTAACCAATGGAATGAATAAAGGTTTCTTTATTAATACGATGTTATATACCTATGGCGGATTATCATTTTTTATACCTTCATCATCTGGAATGGCAGTATTAACGATGCCAATTATGTCTCCATTAGGAGATGGTGTTGGTGTGGCAAGAGAACACATTGTAAATGCTTATCAATACGGAATGGGCTTATTTGCATTTATNAATCCTACTGGNTTAATTCTAGCATCATTAGCGATTGTAAATATAGGTTATGATAAATGGCTAAAGTTTATAAGNCCACTAGTTATTACTNTTTTAATAGTAACNATGGGGGTTTTAACAATTTCTGTTTATTTATAAAACACAGTAATTAAAGAATGATCAATATTCAAAGCAAAACATTAGAAAGTTTAGAATTTCCATTGGTATTACAAGAAATATCTTCAGCTTGTATAACTGCATTAGGAGAAGAAAAAGTATTAGCAATCGTTCCCTTTANTAAACCTGAAGAAATTAATCCTGAACTCATAAGAGTAAAAGAATTTGCAGCTTCNTTAAGTGGCGATAATGGGATTCCTAATCATGGCTTTGAGGCTATAGAAAAAGAGTTGTTTTTATTAGACATAGAAAATAGCTCCCTNGAGGTTTTAGGCTTTAGGCGTATTTTATCAGTTACTTCAACCACACAAACCTTAATNAAATTTTTTAAAAAATTTGAAACATTTTATATTTACTTAAACTCCTATTCAGAAAGCATCACCTATAACCCTTTCTTCTCTGAAGAAATCGTTAAAATAATAGATAAATATGGACTTGTNCGTGATGATGCATCCTCTGAATTATCTGTAATTCGAAAACGTTTAAAGCATGTAAAAGGAAAAATTAATTCTTCATTTTTAAAATCCTTATCAACCTATATCAAACAAGATTATTTAGATGACATAAAGGAGTCTATAGTTGATAATCGNAGAGTTTTAGCTGTTAAAGCAATGTATCGAAGGAAAATTAGGGGTACCGTTTTAGGAAATTCTAAAACAGGTAGTATTGTTTATATGGAACCTCAAGAAACATTAGAGTACTCCAATGAATTAAGTAATCTACTGTATGAAGAACAGGAAGAGATAAAGAAAATTTTAAAAGATTTAACTGAATATTTCCGNCCTTATTCATCACTATTAAAGCTTTATCAAGATTATTTAACAACNATAGATGTTTTGTATGCGAAAGCAAAATTCGCGTGTAAAATAGAGGGTGTTTTACCTTTATTGTCAAACAAGAGAAGGCTTTATNTAAAAAACGCTTACCATCCTTTACTGTTATTGGCAAATAAAAAAAGAAAAGAAAAAACATTCCCTCAAACNATAGAATTAAATTCAGAGAATCGAATTATTGTTATTTCAGGNCCNAATGCTGGAGGTAAAAGTATTACCTTAAAAACGGTTGGTTTANTNCAAGTTATGTTACAAAGTGGACTTTTAGTACCTACAGATCCACTTAGTGAATTTTGTTTTTTTGATAAGGTTTTAACCGATATTGGTGACAANCAGTCGATCGAAAACCAACTGAGNACCTACAGTTATCGTTTAAAAAAAATGAATCAATTCCTNAAAAAATGTAAGGAGAAAACATTATTTCTTATCGATGAGTTTGGTACCGGTAGTGATCCAGAANTGGGAGGTGCTTTAGCAGAAATATTTTTAGAANTATTTTATGAACGCAAAGCNTTTGGNGTNATCACTACGCATTATGCGAATTTAAAATTGTTAGCNAATGAATTACCTTTTGCAATAAATGCAAATATGCAATTTGACAATAGAACACTAGAGCCTATGTATCGATTAAATCTAGGTGAAGCTGGTAGTTCATTTACTTTTGAGGTTGCTCAAAAAAATGGAATCCCTTTTAGTTTAATTAACAGAGCAAAAAAGAAAGTAGAACGGGGTAAAATACGTTTTGACAAAAGCATTGCAAATCTTCAAAAGGAACGTTTCGAAGTAAGGAAAACGTCAGAATCTTTAAAAACTGAAGAGCAAAAAGCAAAAGAACACAGNAAAAAGTTGGAGGAAACCAATAATANAGTTCAAAGTAAATTAGAAAGTTACCAAGAATTATTCGATTCTAATCAACGGTTAATTAGTTTAGGGAAAAGAGTAGATACNCTNGCTAAGNAATATTTAAATAATAAGAAAAAGAAATCTTTAATGGAGGAACTTTTTAAATTGGTTTTGNTAGAAAACAGNAANATTAAAAAAACAGTACCAAAAACAAAAGAAANAAAGAAAGNTCAAAAAGTAAAGCAACAAGTCATTAAACAAGAGTTAGAAAAGAAAGTTGCTGTGATAAGGAAAAAGAAGAAAACAGAAAAAGAAGAAGCTAAAAAAANACCAGCACCAAAGCCTAAATCATTGTTAAAATTAGGNGATAAAGTACGAATGACAGATGGCATTGCAATTGGTACTATTGATAAAATTGAAAAAAAGAAAGCTTTTGTAAACTATGGCNCCTTTAAAACAAAAGTTAATTTAACGGAATTAGAAAAAATTTAATGAATACTAAATCAAAACATAAAATAATTCTCTTTGATGGCCTGTGTAATTTATGCAATACTTCCGTTAATTTCGTGATTAGAAATGATAAAAAAGGAGTTTTTAGGTTTGCGCCAATACAAACTAATTTTGGTGAAAGTACCTTAAAAAAATACCACATTAATACTAAAGANACCGATTCTATTATTCTNATTGATAAAGATAAGTATTATATCAAATCAACTGCNGCGCTANATATNGCTAAAGAACTNGCAGGAGCCTACCCNCTTTTATTTTGTTTTATGATTGTTCCAAAATTTATACGAAATTTGATATATGATTTAGTTGCTAAAAACCGTTANAAATGGTTTGGNAAAAAAGNAAGTTGTATGATTCCNACACCAGAACTAAAAGATAAATTTTATAGTTAATAAAATAAATAATTATTGTTTTTTTGAAGTCATATAAAATTAATTAAAATTATTATTATGAATAATATTAATCTAGACGAATTGAAAAATTTGCTTATTGATTACGGGACTGAATANGGCCTAAGATTACTGGGTGGAATACTGATATGGGTTATTGGTTCTTGGCTTATAAAAAAAGTAAAAAAAATACTTTTAAAAGCAATGGANCATTTAGATTATGACGAAACGTTAGAACGNTTTTTGTCTAATTTAATAATTGGTGGTTTAAAAGTAGTTTTNGTCATTGCCATTCTTGGGCAATTAGGAGTTCAAACAACTTCTTTTGCGGCTATATTGGCTGCTGCAGGTTTAGCAATTGGTCTTGCTTTACAAGGATCGCTTTCAAATTTTGCGGGGGGAGTTTTGATAATGCTATTTAAACCCTATAAAATTGGTGATTTTATTGAAGCACAAGGTGAAATGGGTACTGTAAAAGAAATTGAGATTTTTACAACAAAATTAAANACAAGTGATAATAAAGAAGTGATAATTCCGAATGGTACTATTTCAAATGGAAACATCACCAATTATTCAACAGAAAAAACAAGAAGAATTGATATTACTATGGGNGTTAGTTATGATGCTGACATCAAGCAAACAAAAGATTTGCTTATGAAAATTATGACAGACCATCCAAACATTCTAAAAGAACCTGCACCCATAGTGGTATTGGGAGAATTAGCAGATAGTTCGGTTAATTTTAAAATGAGACCTTGGACATTAACAGCTGATTATTGGACTGTTTATTTTGAAATTATGGAAACTTGTAAAATTGAATTAGACAAAGCAGGTATTGAAATTCCTTATCCTCAAATGGATATTCACAAGAAGAATTAGATTTNTAAACTTAAGGACANATTAAAATTCCGAAAAACTATTTATTTAGTATTCGGAATTTTTTATTTTAGTTTTCACCTTTATAATTATCATCCCAGTTTTTTATATNTGGCGTTCCTAATTTACCAATAGATTTAGCTACNACCATAGATACAGCAGCATCTCCTGTAACATTCACTGTTGTACGACACATATCTAAAGGTCTATCTACAGCAAAAATTAATGCCAGCCCTGCTTCAGGAATACCTGCATAACCAAGTACACCGACTAGCATTACCATGCCTGCTCCAGGTACAGCAGCACTTCCTATAGAAGCAAGTGTAGCGGTAGCAATAATCCCCAATTGTGTTCCAAAACTAAGATCCATACCAAATGCTTGAGCAATAAAAACAGCAGCAACTGCTTGATATAAACTTGTTCCATCCATATTTATAGTAGCTCCAATTGGTAAAACGAAACTTGCTACTTCTTCTTCTACTCCTAAATGTTCCGTAACCCTTTCCATAGTAACAGGTAAAGTTGCTGCAGAGGAACTCGTTGAAAAAGCTAGTAATTGGGCNGGTGAAATTCCATTTATAAAATATTTAGGATTCTTTTTAGTATATATTGCTACGATTAAAATATAAATTCCAATCATCATTAATAGGCCTAAAATGACTGTTAATGAATACCAACCTAGGGCTTTAAATAGGTCAACACTTGGAGANTCAACCACCAAAGCTGCCAATAAAGCAAATACACCATAAGGAGCGGCTAACATAATTAAATCTACCATTTTCAATATTACGTCATTAAAACCATCAAAGAACTTTTTTACAATGGCTCCCTTTTCTTCAGGAATTAAAATCAATCCGATACCAAAGAAGATTGCAAAAAATATTACTTGCAACATATTTTTGTTACTCGTAGCAGCTTTAAATATATTTTGTGGCACCAAATCTTNTAATGCTTGTAAAGGTCCAGATTCTTTTTGTTTAATTGCAGTTTCTTGATATTTAACTGTATTTCCACTGTAATTTTCTACCATTTCAGACCTGGTTTGTTNTGAAATGGATTTCCCTGGATTTATAGTATTTACAAGTATTAAGCCAACAGATACAGCAACTACAGTTGTCATAATATATATTAATATTGTTCTAGTACCCATTTTTGATAGTTTGGAAATATCTTTCAAATCGGATACTCCCTTAATTAATGCTGCTAAGATTANAGGAATTGCAATTAGTTTTAATGAATTAATAAATATGGTTCCAAAAGGTTTAATCCAGTCTTGAACGACTCCCATACCTCCATCGATCATGGTCATTAATNATCCAACGATGACTCCTAAAGCCATACCTATTAATATTTTCCAATGCAATGCTATTTTTTTCATAAAAATTATTTTGAACCAATAGATTTTGGTTATTATATTTTATTAATTTTATTTAGTAAATAAAAATCTGCCAACACTAATGCAGCCATGGCTTCTACTATAGGAACTGCTCTAGGAACCACACAAGGATCATGCCTTCCTTTTCCTTGCNTATCAACTATATTTCCTTGTGTATCNAGTGTTTTTTGTTTTTGAATTAGCGTTGCGACAGGTTTAAAAGCTACTCTAAAATAAATATCCATTCCATTGCTAATACCGCCTTGAATTCCACCCGAAAGATTTGTTTTGGTACTACCGTCTTTATTAAAAAGATCATTGTGTTCACTTCCTTTCATTTTTGTCGAAGAAAATCCTACTCCATATTCAAATCCTTTTACAGCATTGATAGACAACATTGCTTTTCCCAATTGTGCATGAAGTTTGTCAAATACGGGTTCTCCTAAACCCATTGGAACGTTCTGTAAAACACACATTACGGTGCCCCCAATGGTGTCTCCTGNTTTTTTAATTTCTTCAATTTTAGATATCATTTTATGAGCAATTTCTTCGTCTGGACAACGAACAATATTATTTTCAATGGTACTAAAATCTAATTCTTGATATGGCNTGTCGATGCTAATTGAACCTACTGAAGATACAAAGGCATTTATTTTAATATCCTTTAAAAGCTGNTTAGCAA
This sequence comes from Flavobacteriaceae bacterium, assembly GCA_002713705.1. Taxonomy (GTDB): domain Bacteria; phylum Bacteroidota; class Bacteroidia; order Flavobacteriales; family Flavobacteriaceae; genus Marifrigoribacter. The sequence goes on along the minus strand of PAUJ01000031.1, from coordinate 42,056 downwards.
TACTACCAGCTGCAACTCTACAAGCAGTTTCTCTTGCAGAGGTTCTTCCTCCTCCNCGGTAATCGCGATGTCCAAATTTTTGTTCATATGTAAAATCNGCATGCGAGGGTCTGTAAACATCTTTTATNTGTGAATAATCTTTGGGTTTTTGATTCGTGTTTTCAATAATAAATCCAATTGAAGTCCCCGTCGTTTTACCTTCAAATATTCCNGATAAAAACGTTACGTGGTCGGGTTCTTTACGTTGAGTTGTTATTTTAGATTGCCCTGGTTTTCTGCGAGCCATAGCTATCGCTACTTCATTAAAATCAATTTCCAAACCAGCTGGACAACCATCTATAACACCGCCAATAGCTTCACCATGAGATTCACCGAAAGTAGTAAGTTTAAAAAGACTCCCAAAAGTGTTTCCTGCCATTTATACGTTTTCAACAAATGTATATTTTAATAATACAATATCCAAAAGTCATTTTAATTTAAGTCTTATTCATCTTCGATCAATTTTACTATATTCGCTAAAATAAATNTANATGAAAAAAATAACACTTCTTTTTGTTTTAATAATAATTGTTTCTTGCTCAACCAATGATGACAAACAAGAAGATCCTGTTGTAGAAGTATATAATTATTTTCCATTAACATTGAGTTCCTATTGGAATTACAATAATGAGAATGAGGAGGGCATTGCAAAGGATTCANTATATACTTCCTCTAATGAAGTTTTAAACGGATTGAATTATACCAAATTTATAGCTTCAGAACCTATTTCAGGATTTATGACTTCTATGATGTCTCAAAATCTAATGAGGACTNCTGAATCTAAGCTTTTTTTAAATGGAGAGTTTGGNACACCACTAATAGANNGTTTTCCAGANATTTCCATACCACTAACAGACCTAATTATTTATGATAAAGAAGCAGAAAACGGCACTTTATTGAGTGAGGAAATAGGTGAAATTTCAGAAATAATTGATGATATTCCTATAATTATCAATTATACAATTAGTACAATTCAAGGTGATATTTTAGATGAAGGAACTGGNGCTTTTNCNNCTAATAAAGTANTAACTTCTTCAATTATTCTAAACCTTTCTATTTCCACTAATATTGAAATTTTAGGAACNGTTATCGTAATTCCGATNCTACAAGCACAAGATGTTATAAAAACTACAAATTATTTTGCTAGCGGTGTAGGTCTTATATTTAGTGAATCGCTAATAGAGTATGAATTAGAAGATTTAAGTTCTTTAGGCATTGATTTACCAATACCTTCTGAAGATTCTAGCAGTNCAACACAAAACATTNACACCTATCAAATAGGAAACTAAGAAAGCGCATTTTTTAATATACTTATTGGGTGAAAAGCTACTCGTTGTGTCCCATCTTTTATTTGATGTCTGCAACTTGTACCGTTNACNGCAATGATGACATCGTTTGGTGTTTTTCTAATAGCTGGAAAAAGCTTTAATTCTCCAATTTGCATTGAAACTTCATATTTGTCTTTTTCAAATCCAAAACTTCCTGCCATACCGCAACATCCCGAAGTAATAATAGTTGGTTTGTAGTTTAAAGGTAGATTTAAAATATCAAAAGTTACTTTTTGATTGCTCAATGCCTTTTGATGGCAATGATTATGGATTTTAATTATTTTTTTTTTCTGAAGAAAATTGAGAAGATTTAATATTACCCAATTGGATTTCAGAAGCAAGAAATTCNTCAATTATAAAGCATTGCTTTGATATTTTACTAGCAATTTTATGGTCTTTTGCCAATCGAAGATACTCATCTCTAAATCCTAAGATTGCAGATGGTTCTATACCTAAAATGGGTATAGAAGCTGAAATATTTTCATGCAAGTAAGCAATNTTTTTATTTATTATGGATTGCGCTTCTTTAAGGAAACCCTTGGATAATAATGCCCTTGCACTGTCCAAATGGTCTATAATAATTACTTTATAATTTAACTTTTTAAGCAAATTAAATGCATCCCTAGCGATTGAAGCATCTAAAAAATTACTAAACTCATCAATAAACAAAACTACTTCTTTAATAAAAGTATCACCTTGAAAATAGGTATTTTGCGATGTTCTATTGAAAGGTTTAGATGTAATAATAGGCAAACTTCTTTTAACTGCAATACCAGTAATATTTTTAATAATTCCTGCAGTTATCATATTGGTAAAAACAAAATTTGACAATTTTGGAAANTTAGCAGCTATACTGTTATAATAACTACTTTTTCCAAATAAAATATCTGAAAATTTCCTTTTATTGGTCCTATGATATTGGTATAAATACTCTGCTTTTGCAGTAGCAATATCAACATTACTNGGACACTCAGAGCCACAAGCTTTNCAACTCAAACATAAATCAAACGCCTCCTTTAATTCTTGAGAATCAAATCTATTTAAAGAATCGTTATTGGTTAGAACTTCACGAAGGACATTTGCCCTTCCTCTTGTGGTATGCAATTCATTTTTTGTAGCTTGATAACTTGGGCACATTACTCCATTTGAATGTTCTGTTTTTCTACAATCTCCACTCCCATTGCACTTTTCCGACATTCTGAGAATTCCTTCGGAATCTTCAAAGTTAATTAATGTCTCAATTACAGGTTCATTTCTTTCTTCTTTATAGCGCAACGATGTATCCATTGGAAAAGCATCAATTATCTTTCCTGGATTAAAAATATTATTGGGATCAAATGTATTTTTAATTCGCTTTAACAATTCATAGTTNATNTNTCCAATCATTAGGGATAAAAACTCTCCTCTTACTATACCGTCACCATGTTCTCCAGAAAATGAACCNTTATATTTTTTAACTAATTTNGCAACCTCTGTAGTAATCTCCCTAAAATATTGAATNCCTTCTCTTTCTTTTAAATTTAAAATAGGTCTTAAGTGTAACTCTCCAGCTCCAGCATGNGCATAATAAACTGCTTTTTGATCAAATTTATTCATCAGTGCTNCAAATTCACGTATGTAGTTTGGCAAATCAATAAGTGATACAGCNGTATCTTCAATACAAGCAACTGCTTTATAATCACCTACCATATTACCTAATAACCCGAGTCCAGCNTTGCGAAGTTCTAATGCATTGTTAATTTCATTTCCTTTTAAAGTTGGAGATGCATAACTTAATTTTGAATTCTTTAATGAAATTAATAATTCGTCGACTTGGCTTATTAAATCATTTTTTTCATCTGCTTTAAGTTCTANAAGTAGCAATGCTTTTGGAGAACCTTCAACAAATGTTCTGTATTCATTATAAACAACATTATTTTTCGTGCATTCTAAAATAATATCATCCATCATCTCACAAGTATGAAGGTTATGACTCATTACTGTTGAAACATCGTTTAAACAATTCTCTAAGCTTGCGTAATGTGATACTACCATAGCTGTGTGTTGCGGTGGCAAATCATCTAGTTGAAGAGTTATTTCAGTCGTAAAAGCTAAGGTGCCTTCACTTCCACATAATAATGCGGCTAAATTAATTGGCTTGTCTGAATCACTAAAAATCTGTGTTTTAATTAATTCATCCACTGCATANCCAGTATTTCTTCGATGAATTTCTGGTTTGGGGAAATTATTAATTATTTCTAACTGAGCTTCTTCGCTTTTTAATTCGTTATAAATTGAATTATAAATAGTTCCTTCTAAAGATTTTAATTTCNTTTTTTCTTCAAAAGTCTCTTTATTTAAACTTTTAAACGTCNCNTCATAACCATCGGATAAAATAGTTTTGAGTTCTACAATTTTATCTCTTGTAACTCCATATTGAATAGAAGTTGTTCCACTTGAGTTATTTCCTACCATACCTCCNATCATACATCGGTTTGATGTTGAGGTATTGGGTCCGAAAAAAAAACCGAATGGCTTTAGATAATCATTTAATTCATCTCGGATAACACCTGGCTGAAGGCGTATCGTTTTATTATGTTTATCTATGGANATTATTTTTGTAAAATATTTCGATACATCTACAATAATTCCATCACCNACACATTGTCCTGCTAATGAGGTTCCTGCGGCTCGAGGTATTAACGAAGTNTGATNTTTAGTTGCAAAATCTATTAATTGTNTAATACCAGTACTGCTTTTTGGAAAGGCGACTGCCAAAGGTANCTTTCGGTAAACGGAAGCATCGGTAGCATATAAATATTGATGNAGTTTATTGAAATGAAAATCACCTTCAAAAATTGATTTAAAATATGCTAATTTTTCTTTCATTAAGGGTATAAAAGTATTAAAATTCNATCGAGTTTTATGTTTTTANAAATAATTAAAAACATAGCTTCTAGAATGAATCTCATAAAAAAGCCTACATTAATGATGTAGGCTTTTTTATGTATTAANGGTACTAATAATTTTNTTTACTATAAAATAAATAGCAAAAANANTCCAAATAATTACTATTGCAGAGTGTAAGCATATCCTAATGAGAAAATAACTCCTCCAATATTGCTCTCTCCATATTCATNTTTAATTTGAATTGAATTAAAACCATAAGATGCTCTTGCGTCTACAAATAATTGACCCATATCACCAATATTTTTACTAATACCGATNGCNAANGTTCCACCAAAATTAATAGTTTTTAAATCATCCTTTATATCNGTATTAGCGTTGAGTGANACCGCTTCAGATATTGGCATTGTAGCTNCGCTGTCTAAATAAAATGGACTTGTACCACTAGTTACTTGTGTTGCTTTTAATAAAATNCCAACATAAGGACCTATNGCAGCAGAAAANCTTAAATTATCTCCCCAACCAAATTTTATCAATGCAGGAACTTCTAAATATTGCAAATCTGATTCACTATCAAAAGTAGCATACAGAGGNTTTGCGTTTGTGATTAGCGGCAATCCAGTAAAAGGATACAAACTATTTAATGTTTCGCTTAATTCATTCGCTGTAACTGGTTGCAAACCATTTCTCTCTCCACCACGATGTGTATAATTTAATTCAGCTTGCATAGAAACAAGCGCTGTTAACTTAAACTCAAAGGTTAAACCAAAATCAATACCACTTATTGATTCGTAATTATCTGTAAAAACATTTTCTGTATTGCTCGTTAAACTCCCTAAACTGTAACCTATTTTTGCACCTATTTTAATTTCAGTTTTTGTAGTTTCTGTNTCAGACTCGCTAGTATTATCTTGTGCAAAGCTAGAAATACTAGCTCCTATAATGAATAANCACAATAAGTTCTTGTTAATTAATGTCATAATGTTGTTTTAAATTTGTTTAAAANCTAATGTACTAATTTTTTANAATATAGGTAAGGNATAATNTACTAATAATAATAAAAAATGATNTNTAAAAAATATTATCNNNTTTATATNCCTNAATATCAATACATTATATATTNATTCTAAAAACTTGTTATTTTTTTATTGGTATATTATATTTATTAAAAAACGNTTTTATTTTATTTTAACTAATCTTTAAAATTAATTTACCTTTTTTATCACCTGAAAATAATCGTAAAAATGTTTCATAAAAGTTTTCAATTCCTTCATAAATATCTTCGCGACTTTTTATTTTTCCTTGCATCATCCACATANCCATTTCTTTTGCTGCNNATTCATATTCACTTGCATAATCCAAAACGACCATACCTTGCATAGTTGCTCTATTTACTAATAAAGACAAGTAGTTTTTTGGAGCCACAACATCCTTTTTATTATTGTATTGAGAAATTGCTCCACAAATTACTACACGAGCATTTAATCNTAATTTAGTTAATGCTGCATCCAATATTTCTCCTCCAACATTATCAAAATACACATCAATACCCTTAGGNCATTTCTTATCAAGAGCTTCTATTAAATTTTCTGACTTATAATCAATGGCTTCATCAAATCCCAAATCGTTCAATAANTAATCGCATTTTTCTTTTCCACCTGCAATTCCTATNACTATACATCCCTTTAATTTTGCAATTTGACCAACTAAACATCCAACTGCTCCAGCTGCTCCTGANACTAACACAATATCACCTTTTTTAATTTTACCAACCTGCAAGATTCCAAAATAAGCAGTCATTCCAGGCATNCCTAATGCTCCTAAATATTTTGGCATTGGAACTATAGCNTCATCTACTTTNTAACAATTTTCTCCGTTTGTAGTATAGTATTGTTGAACACCTCCCCAATTTACAATACAATCACCNACATTAAAATCTGGATGGTTATTAGCNTCAATTACTTTACCGATACTTCCAGAACGCATCACATCACCAATTTGAACTGGAGGTATATACGATTTTCTATCCATCATCCAACCGCGCATTGCAGGATCTAAAGAAATATAATGATGCTGTATTAAGACTTCTCCACTTTTTGGCCTTACTATGGCGTTTTCCTCTAAATTCCAAGTATTACTTTCTGGTAATCCCTCTGGACGTTTTACGAATATTAATTGTTTGTTCATATAAAATTTTTATGGGGTTGAATTTAATATAATTCATTTAATTTACCGTCAAATAATTACTAAATATAAAATAATAAAGTTCAAAATTTTCAACTTATATTTGAATTGAAAAACATCCTTCTTAACGCATGCGAATTCTCAAAATATTATTAAAATTTTTCCTGGTTGTAGTAATTTTAATAAGCGTTTTCGGCTTTTTGTATTACCATCATTTAAAACCCATTTATTCAGGTGAAATTTCATTAACTAACATAGAAACAGAAACCACTGCATACTTTGATGATTTTGGAATTCCTCATATTTATGCCGACAGTCATAAAGATGCTTTAACAACACTTGGATATGTTCAAGCCCAAGATCGGTTGTGGCAACTGGAATTAATGAAAAGAATTGCACCTGGTCGACTGGCTGAGTTATTTGGAAAAAACCTTATAGAAAACGATAAATTCTTTGCAAGTCTTGGTATTGACGAATATTCTGAAAAATCTGTAGCTAATTTAGATCCTAATAGTGAAATTTATCTATTGATGAGTTCCTATTTAAAAGGGATTAATCAATTTATAGATGATGGTCCCACACCGATAGAATACTCATTAATAGGTCTTAAAAAAGAACATTTTGTAATGAAAGACATCTACAATGTATTGGGATATATGTCTTTTAGCTTTGCCATGGCACAAAAAACAGATCCACTAATGAGCTCCTTGCAGCATAAATTAGGAGAAGAATATTTAAAAGCATTAAATATTGATATCAATTCTGAAACATTATTTATTAAAAATTCAAAAGAAGATATTGAAAGCTATAACAAAATGGCTTCACATATAAATGCCATTATGAATACCTCACCCATTCCTCCCTTTATTGGAAGCAACAGTTGGGTAATTAGCGGCGATAAAACAGAAAGTGGAAAAGTACTATTTGCAAACGATCCTCATATTGGATTTTCTCAACCCTCTATTTGGTTTGAAGCGCATATAGTAACTCCTAAACATGAGATTTATGGTTATTTTTTACCCTGTATACCTTTCCCCCTTTTAGGGCATAATAGAGAACATGCTTATGGGTTAACGATGTTTGAAAATGATGACATTAATTTTTATAAAGAAAAAAATCATCCAACAGATTCTACTAAATATATGACTCCGACTGGTTATGAATCCTATATTTCAACATCCAAAACTATAAAAGTAAAAGAGGAAGAGGAAATTATTTTTAGTTATAAAAGTAGTCGACATGGCCCAATAGTAAATGATGTATTAGCTACCATAAATGAAAGTTCACCTATTGCCCTATCTTGGATATTTACACAGTTCGAAAATAAATTATTACAGGCCATTTACACCATGTCAACAGCAAACTCAAAAGAAGATTTTAAAATTGGAGCATCTATGATTCATGCTCCTGGTTTAAACGTAATGTATGGAGATACTAAGGGGAATATTGCTTGGTGGGCTTCCGCAAAATTATACAAATTTTCACCTCATGTAAAAACTAAATTTGTAATGGATGGTGCTTCAGGTAAGGATGATATTATTGAATATTTAGATTTTTCGCAAAATCCAATGGCTGAAAACCCACCTTGGAATTATGTGTATTCAGCAAACAACCAGCCAGATAGTATTGCTGGAATGATATATCCTGGTTATTATTTACCTGAAGATAGAGCGAAAAGAATTGTAAGTTTATTAAAATCAAAAAATAATTGGAATAAAAAATCTGCTAAAAAAATGATTAATGATGTAAAATCAACAGTATCAGTCGATATTATAAAAGAGATTTTAAACAACATTAATTTCAATTCTTTTAATAAACAAGAACAAGCCGCTATAGAAAAATTAAAATTATGGGATGGATCCAACAACCTTGATGAAGTAGCACCTACGATATATAATAAATTTATTTACAACTATTTAAAAAACACTTTTCAAGATGAAATGGGTGAAAAATTGTACCAGCAATTTGAAGAAACTCATATGATTAAAAGAGTTATTGCTGATCAAATGTTTAGCGATGAAATAATTTGGTGGGACGATATTACCACTCCAGATAGGATTGAATCAAAAAGTAATATTCTTTCCAAGTCAATAACTGAAACTGTAACTGATTTAACGATACAACTGGGAGAAGATATAAATTATTGGACTTGGGATAGGGTTCATATTTTAGAACATAAGCATCCTTTGGGATCTGTAGAATTTTTACGTAATTTTTTTAATGTAGGTCCTTTTCCAATAAATGGTGCTTCTGAAGTAATTAATAATTTAGCATATAAGAGAGATAAAACGGGAATTTATAATATAAAAGCAGGCCCTTCTACAAGACGTATTATAGATTTTAATGACATCGAAAATAGCTTAAGTATTCTTCCTACAGGACAATCTGGAAATCAATTTAGTAAACATTATAAGGATCAAGCAGAAATGTTTAACACTGGAAAGTTTAGAAAAATGAAAATGAATAAGGAGGAGATAATAAATACCTCTACCCTTTTAAATTTTAAGCCAAAATTTTAGTTAACTATTTTAAACAGTTTNAAAAATTAAAACTATTTTTTCTCTCTTTTTGGCATAGGACCACGGAGATGAATCACTAAACCGTTTAAAAAATTTCGAAGAATTTGATCCCCACATTCTACATACTTAGGATGTTTTTCATTTCTAAAAAAAGACCCAATTTCACTTTTAGTCACTTTAAAATCGACTAAAGCTAAGATATTTACTATTTCTTCGTCTCTCAATTTTAGGGCTACTCTTAATTTTTTAAATATATCGTTATTGGATAGTGCCATTATAGTTTCTATTAATTTTATAACATTTGTTCTTCAAACTTAATACCTAAAGCTTTCTGGATTTCATGAATCCGCTGCAATTCACTTGGTAAAATTAAAGCCAAAGATATTCCTGTTTTTCCAGCTCTTGCTGTTCGTCCACTTCTGTGGGTATAGTATTCTAAATTTTCAGGCAATTGGTGATGCATTACAAACGCTAGGTTAGTTACATCAATACCCCTTGCAGATACATCGGTAGAAATTAAATACTGTAAAGTTCCTTTTTTAAACATTCTCATCACTTTATCTCTATCTCTTTGCTGCATATCTCCTTCTAAAGCATCTACAGAAAAGCCTTCTTCTTTGAGTTCTTTGGCTAATTTTTGAACCCCTAATTTTGTTCTACAAAAAATAATACCTCTTCCTTCATTAAATTTATCTAACAATTGAGATACAACTGTTGTTTTTTCTTTGATTGAAGTAATTAAATATTGATGACTGATATTTGCGTTTACAAGAGATTCTTTATTAACACTAACTTTCACAGCACTTGACTCCATATATTTTGAAATAATTCGAAGAATTTCCTCTGGCATCGTTGCTGAGAACAACCAGGTATTTCTAGATCCACTTGTGTAATTTAAAATAGCATCTAACTCTTTTTTAAAACCCATACTTAGCATTTCATCTGCCTCATCAAGCACGACTGTTTTAATGTTTCTAAGGTTCACATTTCCTTTTTCAATTAAATCTATTAAACGTCCAGGAGTTGCGACAATAATATGAGTTGGTCTTTGCAATCGTTGCATCTGTTTATCAATTTTCTCTCCTCCATAAACAGCTTCCACAAAAATTTTTTCTTCATTAAATTTAGTAAACTTAAAAAGTTGTTTTTTAATTTGCTGAACCAATTCACGTGTTGGAGATAATATTAAAGCTTGTACTACTGCAGAATTGGTATCAATGCTATTTAAAATTGGCAGACCGTAAGCAGCGGTTTTACCAGTACCAGTCTGAGCTAAACCAATATAATCTGTTTTAGTTTTCAGCAAAATCGGAATTGTTTTTTCCTGAATCTCAGTTGGAACTTTTATCTGAAGTTCTTTTAATGCTTTTATATAATTGCCATGAACCCCTAAATCTTTAAATGTTGTCATATTTTATTTTGAATATGCAAATATACGCATAGCAATAGCAGTATTTTATCTATTTGCTTTATTTATATGACATCAATATAACATTAATAGGTAGCGTATTAAATAGCTAAAAAGTAAAGAGAATTTCCAACTAGTTGTTGTTTTACAAAACAAGCTTGATATGCAAATATCATAAATTTAAAAAAGCAGTTAATGTTTGAGAGTTTATTGCATTACGAATTTTATTGCACCAGAAACTATCCAAGCACTAAGACCGTTACTCCTATCGTATTGATGGAATCGAAGATCTACATTTTTAATTCCAAATTTCCAAACATTAGCTTTTGTAAAAATATCTGTATAAGAAACTCCAAAACCATATTGATTTGCATTGAATTTAGACAAATCATAATCTGAAGTATAATAATTATCTGTTGAAATGTTTTCATTATAGGGAGCAAAATAATCTGCTGCTGTTTGGGTGTAATACCTAAATGAAGGATACAAAGTGAATTTATCACTAATTTTAATTGGAACTTCAACATTAGCCGTGTGCGAATTTACTCCCCAATCATCATAATAATATCGATAGTAGGTTCTAACTGTGAAAAATTCATTAATAAAATAATTAAACCTCATACCTATCGGAATTTTATGACGAGTATCAGGTAACTTCTCAATATCATCAGCTAGATGAAATACATCTGTGTTTTCTCTTGAAGTGTAAATAGGTATACTTTCTGAGTTTCCGATGTAAAAATTTTCTTTATCTTTAAAATAAACTCGCTGAATAGGGTTGGATAGCCAACCCTTTTGTTGCACAAGATCAAAAAATAAAACTCCTTGAGCATTTTTACTAACTATTTGAGATAAACTCAGGGAAACGGAATAAGTATTTCTAGATTTATCATTAATAAAATCGAAATTTTCAGGATTCCAAATAGGACCACTATTTCCAGATTTATCAATTTCAAATCCATCTTGATTCAATATAGAGACCCCGTTAAAGTAACCATTATTTAAATCTTCACCTGCTTCTAAATACGAATCTAATTCTGTTGGGTATTCCGGAATCCAATTATCTAAATATACTTGGAATCCAATATTTAATTCTGTGTTTTTTTGATTAAATAATTTTGCAGTAGAACCCCCAAATCCTTTAGAGGTATAGTCATATTCTGTAGCATAACTTGCATGAGCCTCCCAAATAAAGTTTCTATCATCAGAACTGTGACTATAAGCAGTATTTAATCCGTACCAAATATCCGATGCAGAAGCACCTGAGGCCGCAAGCCAAGGAGTACCTTTTGCACCGCTTTCAACAGATGCTCCTGATTTATCAAAAGGATTCAAATTACTTGAAGAAGCTGAAGTATAAGCAGATATTCCAAAATCAACAGTTAAAATATCATCCTCGTTAAGAGGAATTGAAACAACAATTGTCGGAGATAAATCAGTTAATTCTTCTGTTCCAATACCTCCTGTGACGGAAGCATTATCACCATTTTGTTCATAATAACTCATTAAAAAATCTACCTCAGCAGATTCAAGTACTCGCTTCTTATACACTTTTGTAGAATCATTCTGAGCAAATGTTGCTATCGTAAAAAAAAAGAGTACAAATTTGATTATATTTTTCATGTTTTAATGATGCATAATTTAATTACAACCACAACCTCCACTAGTTTTTCCACCATTTCCTCCAGAGGTAGCTTCACGATACAATAAAGCATTTGTATTAAAACGATCAATAGCATAGTTTGTTAATTTCATATCGGGATCATTAATATTTACTTTTTCGTACTCTTTTACAACAACGCATGAGCTAAAAGTAAATATAACAACAATAAGTAAAAATGCCTTTTTCATATTAATTCGTGTTACTTAATTTAATATTATTTGAAATATGTATTTTATTTTCTTCATCAATTATTATACAATCAACTCCTTTTAATTGATTGATAAAATCTAATCCTGTTTCAACCCCCATCACAAATACAGAAGTCGAAATGGCATCTGCCAATTCTGCATTAGAGGTCATTATGGATGTACTAATTATTCCTGTGCTTGGATATCCAGTTCTAGGATCGATGATATGTGAATACCTTATTCCATCAAAACTAATAAATTTTTCGTAATTCCCAGAAGTTACTATTGCTGAATCATTTATTGGAAGCCATGAAAACACCTTGTTTTTATTTAAAGGGTTGGTAATTGCTACCATCCAATCGCTCCCATCAGCTTGTTTACCCCAAGCATTTAAATCGCCAGATGCATTAATAATTCCAGCTTTAACTCCTTTTTCTATAAGTAATGCTTTCGCTTTATCAGCAGCATATCCTTTTCCTATTGCTCCAAAGCCAATTTTCATTCCTTTCAGTTTAAGAAAAACGGTTTGCGCTTCCTTATCAATACTAATGTTTTGATATCCAACTTTTTTAATGGAGTTAGAAATTTCCTCATCCGAAGGCATTTTCCTCATGCTCCCATCATAGTTCCATATTCGATCCATGGAAGCATAACTGATATCAAAAGCACCATTGGTTAACGTTGAAATTGCTATAGAACGTTCAATTAGATCAAATAATTCTTTATCTACTTTAATTGGTTTTATTCCTGAATGTTTATTGATTGAAGAAGTCTCTGAATTTAAATCCCAAGAAGAAATCAGCTTTTCAATCCTAGTTATTTCAAAAATAGCACTATCAATATATTCGTTTCCTTCTTTTTCATTGGAAGCCACTACCGTAATATCAAAACGGCTTCCCATTAAAATAAGAGTGCGTTTAAAATTTTCCTGAGCAGAAGTACTCAATGAAAAAAGTAACAATAAAAGTATAATGTTGTTTTTCAATTTTATTCAGAAATTGAATTAATTTTATTTATATATTCGTTCGGACTGATTTTTAAATAGCCCATTTCACCTAATTTTTTTCCCGATTTATCCAAAATTACTACAAAAGGAAAATATCCATTTTTATTATATAACTCCGCTAATCTATTATTTTTTTTCTGTTGAATCTCTGATAATGCATTTTTCTTTTTTCTTGGAAAATCTGCCCTTAACATTACATAATTATTCTTGGCATATTCTTTAAATTCTTCAGAATTCCAAATTTTCTTATCCAAATTTATACAAGGAGCACACCAGTCTGAACCTTGAAATACGAGGATTATTTTTTTATTTCCAACAGTAGCTATTTTTTTTGATTCTTCTAAATCAGCCATCCAATTTTGAGAATATGCATTCACACTAAAAAAAACAACTAAGGAAATTAATAAAATATTTTTCATTTTTTTATTTTTAAATTCACTAGAATGTGGAGTGTATTTTCAGCAAATAAACCTAATTAAGAGCAATCAAAAGAAAATAAAATCTCAAAAAAACCAAAACTAATATGCTAAACTACTTGAATAATTAATGCATTGTTATTCGAAATTACTACACTCGTTAAATTACCGTTAAAATAGGCTATTGTACACACTATAACAACTGATCATTAAATTTCCCTAATCTATTATTCTTTTATAATAGTAACGGTAGCTTTCCTTCCAGTGGTAAGATTCCATTGGTTGGTAGAAATAACTTCACCTCCTTCGTTAAATATTCTTAATTCGGCAGTATTTGGCCCCGACGAACCTTGATTCAATGCCTGGAACTCTACCTTATTAAAACCTGGTTGTAATTTAAACGTAAAACCACTAAAACCAGCTGATAAGTAAACACTAGACTTAATAATATCACCGTTAACATATATTCTTACTCTATCTCCATCTACATATTCATGATCTCTGTACATTATAGTTACATTTAATGAGCCTGTTTTCAATTCTCCTAGGTATTGATCCCTTCCAAATTCTTCAGCTATTTTTTTGTCTTTTGTAAAATACTTAGGGGCCTCATTGGATTTTAAATCTAAAAAATCGTCTTCATGGGTGATGTCAAGCAATTTTGATTTTTCAATACCCAATTCAGAATAATCGTTCATTCTTAAAGGATTTTTAGATTTTTTAATATTTGGCAATGTAATTGCAGGAAGCTCCAAGCCATTCGGGGTTTTAAAATCATCTTCTACAACTTCAAATTGTACCGAGTTGTTTGGATTTTCAAATTGTGCTACTAATGTAGCTCCACAATTAATTATAAAAAAAACAATAACTAATAATTTAAATTTCATTCAATAATGTGTTCTATAAACTTTTAACAATTACTAAGCCAAAATTAAGGTTTTTAAAAATTATTAAAACTTAAATTAATTAAATTTATTCTAAAACAATAAACTAATTTAATAAATGCAAATTACGATAGCCTTGTTATCTTTGAAAAAAAAATCGTGAATTTATCAATAAAATTATTTAAAATAATAAGTACACTTGAGGCATTGTCTTTTTTAATATTATTGGGAATTGCAATGCCTTTAAAGTATATTGCTGACCTACCAGGGTTCGTAAGTATTATTGGGATGGCTCATGGTATTTTATTTGTTTTATACATACTTGGTGCATTGGTAATGAAAAAAATAAAAAAATGGTCAATACAAACATTATTAATTGTAATTTTATGCTCAATCTTGCCTTTTGGACCCTTTTATGTAGAACGTAAATATGTGTGATGATTAAAAATATTATAGAAAAATATGGTGAGTCGTTTCAAACCCTTTTGACTGAAAGCGGAATGAGCAGTAACATGGCTGCGATTTTTAATATCTTTATTATAGTATTATTGTTTTTTGGAATCATGTATTTTATTGATCAATTAATAAAAGAAATTATAATAAAATCTTTTAAAGCTTTTAGAAAAAAAGGGAAAAATGCATTAGATCATTATTTAATATCAAGCGATCTTCCTAAATACTTAGCTCATGCGATTCCTTTATATATCATTTGGAGTTTTACTCCGGAAATATTAAAACAATTCCCACTTTTATCTAAATTTACACTAAAATTTATTGATATATACATAATATTTCTAGGAGTAAGTATTGTGAAGAGTATCCTGCGTTCTGTTAAAAAATACTTATCTCGCAAACCGAAATTTAAAGACAAACCATTGGAAAGTTACTTGCAAATTCTCATGATTTTTTCTTGGGGTGTCGGTATTTTTTTAATAATAAATAGTATCACCGGCTACTCAACAATAAGTGTTACCACTTTAAGCGCTGCTTCAGCAGTTTTACTGCTTATATTCAAGGATACCATACTTGGATTTGTAGCGAGCATTCAAGTTACGGTTAATGATATGGTGCGAATTGGTGATTGGATTACATTTAGTCAATATGGCGCAGATGGTAATGTTATCGAAATAACATTAGCGACAGTAAGAGTTCAAAATTGGGATTACACCTATACAACCATACCTACTTATAGTTTGATTTCAGATTCTTTTCAAAATTGGAGAGGAATGGAAGAATCTGGTGGAAGAAGAATTAAAAGGGCTGTTTATATAAAACAAACTTCAGTAAAGTTTTTAACTAAACAACTAATTGAAAAATTTAAAAAAATTAATTTAGTAACTGATTATTTAAAAAATCATCAAAAAACAAATGATCAATTTAATAAATCCAATAAAATTGATGAAACGTTATTGATTAACGGACAAAATCAAACAAACTTAGGTGTTTTCAGATTTTATCTAGAATCTTATCTGAAAAATGCTCCTTCGGTTCATGCAGACATGTTTCAAATGGTAAGGCATCTAGCACCTACTGAAAAAGGAATACCTTTAGAAGTCTATTGTTTTAGTAAAGACCAAGAATGGTTAAATTATGAACATATTCAAGCAGATATTTTTGATCATGTTTTAGCATCAGCTGCTTATTTTGATTTGGAAATATTTGAATTTCCTACCGGAAATGATTTAAATTTCAATAATTAATAATTTTTTGTAACAAATACCCACTTTAATCGTCTAAAATAAAAATCAAATATCAAATATCAAATTATGACAACAATCAAAACATTATTTATAGCGCTATTAATTTTAGTACTGACCCCTTTAAATGCTCAAACAGCAGATGAAATTATTAACAATTATTTTGAAAATACTGGCGGTTCTGAAAATTGGGATAAATTAAAAGGAACTAAAATGGAGGCAGAAGCTGATGCACAAGGAATGACAATTCCAGTAGAATTATTGAGTACCAAAGATGGAAAACAACTTGTAAAAATAAATTTACAAGGCCAAGAAATGACACAANTATCTTTTGATGGTGAAACCATGTGGACAACTAATTTTATGACCATGTCACCAGAGAAAAGTGATCAGGAAACTACGGATAATATGAAAAAACAAATGAAAGACTTTCCATCTCCATTATTTAACTATAAAGACAAAGGTTATACCGTAGAGTTAATTGGAAATGAAACTATTGAAGGAACAGATACATTTAAAATAAAATTAACACAAGAACCTCTTATTGTTGATGGTATGGAGGAAGCTAACGTTACTTATTATTATTTTGAAACTGAAAATTTTGTACCAATTGTAACCGAAACTAAAATTAGTCAAGGACCGATGAAAGGACAGATGAGTAAGACAACATTAAGTGATTATGAAGAAGTAGATGGACTCTATTTTCCCTTTTCAATGAATATGGGAGGACAAACCATAACTATTAAAAATATTGTGTTAAACCCAGAAGTAACGGAGGCAATGTTTGCATTTCCAGCAACAACTGCTCCGACTGAAGGAGATAAATAAAAAATTAATTTTAATTTGTATCCCCAATAGTTGTTAAAACATCTGTTGGGGTTTTTTAATCAAAAAAATATGAGAAAATTATTTTATGTATTCGTTTTAGCAGCACTTGTTCCCTTTAACAATTTTGGGCAAGAGCTCTCCTTAAAAGGGAAAGAACTTTTTGGAGGGCTTAAAGCTCGGCAAATAGGACCCGCGTTAATGAGTGGTCGCATTATTGATGTAGAAAACCATCCTACCAATGCGAGAATTATTTACCTAGGCGCTGCAGGTGGTGGGGTATGGAAATCCAACGATAGTGGAACTACATTTAACCCCATATTTGATGACTATGCACAATCAATAGGAGTGGTAAAGTTAGATCCAAAAAATCCAGATGATATTATTTGGGTTGGAACTGGTGAAATTTGGACCCGTAACTCGGTGTCTATCGGTGATGGACTCTATAAATCAGAAGACGGAGGAAATAATTGGAAAAAAATGGGTTTTGAAAATTCAGAACGGATTTCTTCAATAGCTATTAATCCGAACAATACGGATGAAATGTATGTGGGTGTATTAGGGGCCTTATGGAGTGATAGCGAAGACCGAGGAGTTTACAAATCTTTAGATGGCGGAAAAACATGGGATAAAATACTATATGTTGGCCCCTCAACTGGAGCTGCAGATGTAATTATAGATGCTAATAACCCTTCTGTTTTATATACCTCTATGTGGGAGTTTAGACGTTCTGGATGGGGTTTTATTTCAGGAGGTAAAACCAGTGCTTTATACAAATCAACAGATAGTGGTAAAACATGGAATAAAATACATAACGGTTTCCCAGAGGGATCGCTTGGAAGAATTGCAATCGCTATAGCTCCAAACAATAGCGATATCCTTTACTCTGTTTTAGAAACAGGTGAGAAAGCCACCAACGGCTTATGGAAATCTTTGGATGCTGGCGAAAGTTGGGAACATTTAAATAACGACTTTGGACTCACCGTGAGACCATTTTACTTTTCAAGAATAACTATTGACCCTAGAAACCCAGATGTGGTTGTAAAAGGTGGTTTAAATGGCTCTATAAGTAGAGATGGCGGAAAAACATTCAAGTCTCTAGGAAATATGCATAGTGACATTCATGATGTGGTTTTTGATATCAATAACTCAGATGTGCTGTATTCTGGAACAGATGGTGGCATTTACCGCTCATGGGATGGAGGGACAACTTTCGAAATAGTTGAAAACCTTCCATTGTCTCAATTTTATCACATCAGTGTAGATAATGAAACACCGTATAATGTATATGGTGGATTACAAGATAATGGATCTTGGTATGGACCGTCTTCTTCTCCCGGTGGTGTTAATGCTCGTGACTGGAATAGCGTTGGCTATGGTGATGGATTTAGAGTATTGAAACATCCAACAAAAAATATTGTTTACTCAGAAATGCAGGGTGCTGAAAATGTTTGGAGATACGACATCGATAAAAATAGAACCCGAACGGTACAGCCTATGAAAAGAAAAGGAGATCCTGATTTACGTTTTAATTGGAATGCTCCGATGGCTGTAAGTAGTCATGTACCAGATCGTTTTTATATGGGAAGTCAATTTGTCCATAAATCTGATGACATGGGAGAATCTTGGGATATAATCTCACCAGATCTAACGACCAATGACCCTTCAAAACAAGATCAATCGAAGTCTGGAGGTTTGTCGGTAGACAATAGTGGCGCCGAAAATCATACGACAATTTTTACCATTGCCGAGTCGCCGCTTGATGAAAATGTTTTATGGGTAGGTACGGACGATGGTAATGTTCAAGTTACCAAAGATGGCGGTAAAAACTGGATAAATGTTACTTCAAATTTAAAGGATATTCCGGAGAATACCTGGGTATATCATATTGAAGCTAGTGTGCATGGTAAAGGAACTGCTTATGCTGTTTTTGAAGGACATACCACTGGAGACCTAAAACCTTACACACTGAAAACAACCGATTATGGAGAAACGTGGGAAAATATTATTTCGGAAGATGTTAAGGGATTTGTAAGAAATATTCAAGAGGACTATGTAAGCGAAAAATTATTATTTCTTGGAACTGAGTTTGGTTTATATGTAACCATTGACGGTGGAAAAAACTGGTCTAAATTTGAAAATAACATGCCTGCCACAGCAGTGCATTTTATCGATTTACAGAAGGCTACGAATGATCTGGTCATGGGAACACATGGACGTGGAGTGATTATTATTGACGATATAAGTCCACTAAGAGAATTAACACAAGAGGTATTGGCCAAGGACGTTTATTTTTTCAAAAACAAGCCTTTTACCATGATCGAAGAAAGTGGTTTTAGTGGTAGTTTTGGAACTGAAACTCAATTTGTTGGTCAAAGTAAAAATAGGTCGGCAAGAATTGTTTATTACTTAAAAAAAAGACACACGTTTGGTAAAATGCAAATGGAAGTTCAAGACATGGAAGGAAATAAGGTATCAAGTCTGTCCCCTGGAAAATCAAAAGGCATCAATATAATTAATTGGGGTTTTAACAAAAATGTTCCGAAAATGGCACAAGGTAAAACCTTATCGTTTGGTGGTTTTACTTCACCTAGAGTATCGGCAGGTACTTATAAAATTATATTGACCAAAGGCAAAAAGTCTTATGAGCATTTGATTGAGGTAGAATATGATAAGAATTCTATAACTTCACTAGAAGAACGAAAAGAACAAGAAGCCTTGACAGAAACGTTATTTAACATGGTAGAAGAACTCGCATATATGGTTTATGAAATCAATACTATCCGTGATAAAGCAAAAGAAATTATGGAGGAAGAACCTAAGGCTAATAAAAAAGTATCGCAAGTCTACACAGCATTAAATGAGCTATTGAAAGAATTAGTGATTACTACTGGTGACAACTATGTAGCTGCAGCTAAACCTGAACTTAGAGAAAAAATGGGGGATTTATATAGCAATATAGCAGAAACTTATGATAAAGTATCTGGGGCAAGTAAAGATAATTTTGAACTGATTTCTGAGGAATTTGTTACAGCAAAGTCTAAATTTAATGAAATTCAAAATAAGGAAATCAAGAAGTTTAATTCTTATTTAGTTAAAAGTGGAAAGGAATTAACTAAACTAAAAAGTAAAAAAGATTTTTTAGAAAAATAACTTTTATAAATAGATCCTATAAGGAAAAATATAACGTTTCAATAATCTCTTTTTTTTAAATACTTATTTTTTTTAACTGTTCTAAATAGTATTATTCAGCACCTGATTTTATTTCAATAATTGTTAAAAAACAGGTGCATAACTATTTTATTAACTAAAAATAAAAGAGTTTAAAATTTTAGAATTAATAAACACTCAAATCAATGGATACAAGAGATACTAATTTATTGAAAATTAGGCCAGAAATTTCAAATGCAAAAGTGACTTTATTAATGTCTGAAGAAGAATGCTTTCAGAACAAAACGATTCGGCCCATTGCAAAACTTCAAAATAATTTATTAGTGGAAGTTTTTAAACATTATATTAAAAAACATAAAAATGTTTTTTACAGCCTTTCTATTGAAAAACGCATGCATTATATTGAAAATGCAATACAAAAGAATATGAAATTCAGAAATTCCCTAAAAGGAATTATGATAGGTCAATTTACAATTGAGGAGCATCGAAAATATATAACTAATTCATCAGCAATAAACAAAAGAATGATGGGTATTGTTAAAGAACGTTTAAAACAAAACATACAATTATTGGAGCTAGATTATAAAAAATAGTTACAAAATTGAAACACCGTTTAAATCAGTTGTTAGTACCTCACTCATGTAGTTAAATAATGGTCTTAACAATAGATAATGATCCATTAACTTTTTTTCAAAATCTTCTGAGAGGACCTCTTTATCCGTAAATTTACATTCAACAAAATAGTTCTTTAGTTTTATAAGGTCTATATTTTTATCGTCTTTACTAAAATTTCTGGGAGCTGTTTTTACCTGATATGATTGGTTAAAACCACCAAAGGCTTTTTTGAATTTTTTATGATTAAGAATTTCTCTAATTTCAGTAGTATCTATTTCAAATTCTTTGCGAATCCTAAACAAATCGGAGGCCTCGGGCGAAAAAAAACCTCCTGCCATCGCTGAATTTCCAGGTTCTATTCTTAAATAATAACCGCCTCTTCTATGGGCTCCTGCCCTACTAAAACTAACACTACGATGAACATTATAGGGTGCTTTGTTTTTACTAAATCTTACATCTCTATTAATTCTAAATACTTTTAATTTTGAAATTTCATCAGTAATATTTAAACTAGCTTCTACTGAACTGTAAAATTGTTTTAATATTTTTTCATTGGATTGATATTCCTTTTTATGTTCCATCATCCAATCTCGATTGTTATTCTTTTTCAACTTATCTAAAAAAGATAAAATTGATTTTTGTAGGATAGCCATTTCTTATTTTTTCGTTTAAAGATACTATTAAATATAAATTTCATAAAACCTAATAAATAAATAATTTACACATAAATTTAAAGCAACATTTTATAGGCTTGTTATACTAGCACTTATTTGGATCAATACTATATGACTGATAAAGAAAAATCTTTATTGCTTGGAGTAAATAAACTCTTTACGATCAGGTAATTGTAAATTGTCTTTTCTTTTAAATTAAAATAAAAAATAAATTATATTTTGTTAAGAATATGTGGAAAACATATTCTAGAGATAAATGATTAGATAGATAAAATTTAATAAATTTGATAAATAAGCTAAAAAAACTTAAACGCTCACGAGTTTTTGTTTAATAATATGAGAAATTTTTTAACCGCATTTAGTGTATTTATTATTTGGTCTGTATTTGGACTGTGGATTTACTCTTGGATTCAACCAGAATCCGTTGCAGCCAAGCCATTAATTGAAGTTCCAACATTAAAAAAAAATCAGCAACCAGTACAAGAAGAAAAAGTAATTATCGAGCCTAAAATACCTACTTCTAAAAATCAAAATGCGACTGATAATAAAATAAAAAAAGATACTATTTCATCACCAATTCCAATTGAAAATTTAAAATTCAGTGCTAAAAATTCTGAGGGGGATATTATATTTTTATATGATGAAGGAATTTCTATAACAAAAAATATAAAAGATGTTTTTACTCCTGAAAGTTCTAAAGATTATAAATATAAAATAAATAGTTTTTTAATTCAGCATCCAAATCTAGAAGTTCATATATATTCAATTTATAGTCCACAAGAGAATGTCTTCACTCCAAATATAGGAATACAAAGAGCTCAAGAAGTTGAGAAAGAACTTATAGCAATTGGAGTACCTCCAGAAAAAATTGTAAAAAAATCAATAATTAAAAATAGTATCTTTATTAAAGATGAACATTATTCAAATGGGTTCTTTTTTACTTTTGAAGAATTAGATTTAGAAAGAGTAACCAAAATAATTAATAGCCAACCCAAAATTAGAATTGTATATCCAAAATTTTCTGAATCTGGTGTCGAAGTAAACGATGATTTAAAAAGTTTATTAGTGGACTTGAAACAATATTTTAAAGATTTTCCTAATAAAAAAGTTTATATTGTCGGGCATACAGATAATGTTGGCAATAGTTCTGATAATTATACTATGGGACTAAAATATGCAAAACATGTAAGATGGTATTTAATTAATAAAGGAGGATTTAATAGATCTTCAATAGTTGCAAGATCTAAAGGAGAATTAGAACCTTTAGAAATTGATGAAAATAGATCCGGAAGAAATTATAATAGACGTATCGAAGTAATATTTAAATAACATGTTAAAACTCTTTTTATTATTCACAATTCCAACACATTTTTTTGGAATATTTGTTTTGATGTTTAGTACTTTTTTAATTGGATATTTCACCTCTTTATGGCTGGAATCAACTAAAAATAAAACCATTATAAGAAAATTAAAACGTAAAATAAATAATCTAAAACAGGATCATAATGTTTCCGTTAGAGAAAAAAAAACTCATAACATTGATACTGTTTTTACTGAAATAAAACCAAAATATTTAAATGTAGCTCCCAAAGAAAAAAAACAGGCTATAGAAGAAAAAAGTTCAAAAAAAACCATTGCAAATAAAGCAAGGACTAGTTATATAACATATACAAAAACAAAAACAGAAGTTGATTCAAATAATTTTAGTGAAGTATCAGAAAACCAAAATGATGACCTTACAAAACTTGATGGTATTGGTCCTTATATTGAACAACGATTAAATGATATTGGTATTTATAATTACGAACAACTAAGTAAACTTAATACTGAAGATATTCAAAAAATTACAGAATTAATAGATTTTTTTCCTGGAAGAATCGAGAGAGATAATTGGGTGAGTCAAGCACAATTATTAAAAATAAATACATAAATTTTTCATGAAATTAGCACCACTAGATTGGATATTAATAATATCTTTTTTTACGCTTATATTAGCAATAGGGATTATTGTTTCTAAAAAATCTGGTCAAAGTACTTCTGAATATTTTTTATCCAACAGAAATATGCCTTGGTGGTTACTCGGGTTTTCGATGGTTGCTACTACCTTTTCAACAGATACTCCAAACCTTGTAACAGATATCGTCAGAAATAATGGGGTTTCAGGTAACTGGGTATGGTGGGCATTTTTATTAACAGGTCTTCTTACTGTTTTTGTATATGCAAAGCTTTGGAGAAGATCTGATGTAAATACCGATTTAGAATTTTATGACCTTCGCTATGGAGGAAAACCTGCACATTTCTTAAGGGGTTTTCGGTCTGTATATTTAGGTGTAATTTTCAATATTATGGCAATGGCAGCTGTTACACTTGCAGCTATAAAAATTGGACAGGTAATGTTAGGACTTAGTCCAGTACAGACCGTTTTAATTGCTGGCTCTATAACAGTTATATTTAGTGCCTTAGGAGGTTTTCGAGGTGTTGTTTATACAGATTTTGTTTTGTTCTTTGTCGCTATTGCAGGTGCTATTGGTGCTGCTTATTATTTAATAAATCTTCCTGAAATTGGAGGTTTATCAAATTTAATTAAACATGAAAATGTTGTAGGTAAAATTTCTATTTTTCCTGATTTTTCTAATACAGAAGCGTTGATAGGGATATTTATAATACCGCTAGCTGTCCAATGGTGGAGTGCATGGTATCCTGGTGCAGAACCTGGTGGAGGTGGCTATATTGCACAAAGAATGTTGGCTGCAAAAAATGAGAATCACGCTATTGGAGCAACTTTCTTTTTTAATATTATGCATTATGCATTACGTCCTTGGCCCTGGATTTTGGTAGCCCTGGCTTCANTNGTCTTATACCCAGATTTGGCGAGTATACAAACAGCTTTTCCAAATGTTGAANAAAGTAAGTTAGGACATGATTTGGCTTATTCTGCGATGTTAACAAAACTTCCTCCAGGTCTAATGGGTTTAGTTCTTGCATCATTGGGATCCGCTTATATGTCAACAATTTCAACGCATTTAAATTGGGGTTCGTCCTATATTGTGTATGATTTTTATAAACAACATATAGATAAAAATGCCTCTGAAAGAAAGCTTGTAAATGTTGGAAGAATATCAACAGTTGTATTAATGCTATTTAGTGCTTTACTAGCATTAGTATTAACAAATGCTTTACAGTTATTTGAAATTATTCTGATGTTTGGTGCTGGAACAGGTTTGATCTTTATTTTGCGTTGGTTCTGGTGGAGAATAAATGCTTGGAGTGAAATATCTGCAATGTTTGCTTCTGGAGTCATTTCTATTCTTTTAAATTTTACTAGCCTAAAAACATTGCTATTCAATCACAAAATTGACGGTGGAATCCTTGTAGAAGGTGTTTTTCCTGCTTGGGCAAAATTTCCTTTGGTAGTTTTAATAACTACTATCGTTTGGGTTGTTATAACTTTTTTAACTAAACCAGAAAAAGATGAAACTTTAAGAGAATTCTACAAACAAACAACACCCGGTGGTCCAGGCTGGAAAAAGGTGTTAAATACTTTTAGTGATACTGAATTTATTGAAAAAGAAACTACTAAAAAATGGTCTGTCCCTTCAGGTATTTTAGCAATGGTATTAGGATGTATATTAGTTTATAGTACCATGTTTGCTACTGGAAATATTTTGTATGGCAATTATAATATTGCTTTAGGGCTTTTAGTTTTAATTATCATATCAAGTGCATTGTTAATAATGCTTTGGAAGAAAAACAAACTTTCTACATTAAGTTAATTTTTTTTAAAAAAATAATAGATTTAAAGATGTTTTTTCTTTTTTATTTATTGATACAATATCACACTACATTTTATTTAGTAAATTGCATTTTAGGATTAATATTCGGTTAACTGCATATAACTCTTATTCCTAACTCTCATTTTTATTCAAAATTTTAACACATTCGATACATTGACAAATCAATTTACAAAAGAAAAATATATTGATGTTGCGAAATCAATTAAAGAAAGTGATTCAAAATTCTTAACAAAACTTCCAAGTTTTGTAGTTCGATTAATTTCTAAAATTGTTAAAGAAAAGCAAATCAATGAATTATTAAACAAGTATTCTGATGACATTGGTGGAGATTTTTTGAAAAATATATTAAAAGAACTCAATATTACTTTAGATATAGAAGGCTTAGAAAATCTACCTAAAAATGAAAAATGTTTTTTTACTTCAAATCATCCATTTGGAATCATAGATGGGTTAATATTAACATCCATTGTAAGCCATAAGTATGGACATTTAAAGGCAATTGCTAATGATGCATTTGATTACATACCACATTTAAAACCTTTTATAATATCAGTAAATGTTTACGGGAAATCATCTAAAGAACACATTAAAGCATTAGAAAAAACCTATCAAAGTAATGTTCCTATTACACATTTTCCTGCTGGTGCAGTGTCGAGAATTATAAATGGTAAAATTCAAGATGATGTTTGGAAAAAAAGTTTTGTAAAAAAAGCTAAACAACACAAAAGAGATATTGTTCCTTTTTATATTCATGGAAAAAATTCAAACTTATTTTATTCAGTTTATAGAATTAGAAAATGGTTAGGAATTAGTCAAAATATCGAGTTGGTATTATTACCAGGAGAAATGTTTAAGAAAAGAAATAAAATAATAAAAATTAGTATTGGAAATCTAATAACTCATAGCTCCTTAGATAAAAGAGCTTCTGACTCAGAATGGGCTCAAAAAATACGCAATCAAGTATATCAACTGAGAAAAAAAATATGACTGTTATAAATTTTAACTTTAGAGTGTATTTATTTAAAAACCATTTAAATTTCTTAGTAAAATGGTTTTAATTTTTTTTGTTATATTTGGTTTAGAAGCCTATAATTAATTTGAAGCTAATAAGTATATTTATTTTGCTCCATACGAACATAGGTTACATAGTTCAAAAATTATTCAAACAATTATAAAATAAATTTTTTAACAAAAAAGATTCGTTATGAAATTAATCAA
Organism: Flavobacteriaceae bacterium; assembly: GCA_002713705.1. Lineage (GTDB taxonomy): Bacteria > Bacteroidota > Bacteroidia > Flavobacteriales > Flavobacteriaceae > Marifrigoribacter. The sequence continues at coordinate 15,541 of PAUJ01000031.1, read as the reverse complement.
AACTTGTAAAGACTTAATTATTATTGATCGTGTTTTTTTTACAACACGAAATACACTTCTTTTATTTTTCTTTTTCTTTTCCATGACAATAACAGCTCAAGATTGGCATGATCTTAAAGGTGAATGGAAAGGCCTAACACGCTCGGTAATAGTTGGAGGTGATAATGGTCATTTTATTGATATTGAAACACTAAAGCCTACTTTTTCAGAAGTTGAAATAACACTTATTTGGAACGAACAAAGTAATGGAAGGTATATTGGTTATCACAGCTCTGGTGACCATGAAGAGGTTATAATTGGGGTTGCATCAGCCCATAATCCCGATATTTTTCATACGGTAGATCATAATGGATACTCAATGGGAACCATTATAAACGATAATCAATTTGAGCTCTGTTATACAGAAACAAATATTGAGAATGGCAAACAGTTAGCATCTTGTGTCATATTCGAACGTCAGAAATAGTTTATTGACTTCTCACACTTTCTAATAAATTTAATTAAAACAAAAAGCCACTATAAAAGTGGCTTTCTTCAAAAAAATCGTTAAAATACTCTAGTTATTACCTAGTATTAAGGGCAAACCAGCATCACCAGATCCAATAACAATTACTTTAGAATTTGGGGATTCCGATAACTTTATCGTTGCATCTATCCCTTTATCTTGAAGTATTTTGTCGGTTAAAGATGCACTTAAAATTCTATTAGATTCTGCTTTACCTTTAGCTTCAATAATTACTTTTTCAGCTTCTTTAGAGGCAGTTACTAATCTAAATTCATATTCTAAAGACTCTTGCTCTTGCTTTAACTTACGTTCAATAGCATCTTTAATGGTTAAGGGTAAAGTAACATCGCGTATTAAAATTTCATTTAATTGCACAAATTGGTCAGACACAATGTTTTGAGTCTCTTCCAAAATCTCAATCTGAATAGCATCACGTTTACTAGAATATAACTGTTCTGGCGTATAACGTCCTACAACACTTCTTGCTGCACTACGTATTGCTGGTTGTAAAACTCTAGACACATAATTTTGCCCTTTTTGCTGATGTAAATTACCAAGATTACTGATGTCTGGTTGAAACCAAGCAGAAGCTTCTAATTTAATATCCAATCCGTTAGAAGATAATACTTGCATATTTTCAACTATTTCTTGTTGTCTTACTTCATAAATAAAAACTTTGTTCCAAGGAGCTACGATATGAAAACCTTCTCCCATTGGGGGTTCATCCGTAACAACTCCATCGCCAAAAGTTTCAAATAATACTCCAGCCTCACCAGAGTCTATTGTTACGGCAGATTTAGCAATAATAACTACTGCTAGCATTAATAATATAATTACTGGTATTCCAATTTTTGGTAATTTTTCCATTTTGTTTTTTAATTAGTTTATAATTTTATATAAGTCCGTTATACTTTCGCAAAAACCATTCAATTGACAAAGATAAGATTATTAGTCCTAATAAATATCTCCATTCTATAAGAGGTTCAATTTTTTCTTTGCTTATCTCAACTTGCATAAATCTATCATCTTTAATAAGGGTATCTATCAATAAAAACGAATCAGAAATAAAAAAATATTTTCCTTTTGTATTAGTCGCTACTCTTGATAGTTTTGTTACATCTGGATTTAAAAATTGTTGTTCCACATTAAAATCTAGGATAGTAAATGCGCCATTTTTAGTCAATATAATTTCATCATTTACAGAAACTTTAAAAACATATTCTCCTGCCTTCAAATTACTTAGGTCAATTTCGTAATAGTTTTCATTTAATAATAAGGGATACTCAAAACTTTGTTTGGAATCACTATCAGTAATAAGAATGGATAAATTTGCATTGGAATTAAATACAAAGTTTTTATCAAAATATTGGGCTGAAATTTGAATAGACTTGTTGTTATAATAAAAATTCTCATAAGATACTTCTAAGCGACTCCTTCTCTTGTTAGAAGCCAAATACTGTATTACTTTTCCAAAAAAAATGTCAAATTCATTATAATTTTTAGATTCAATAAATGATTGTGCTCTCCATTTCCAGATACCTTCTCCATCAAAAATGGCATTTCTTGAGCCATTTAATTCGGTAGTTGCGAGCAATGATGTTTCTGTCTCAAACCCATCGATAGATTGTCCTAATAAATTATCGTAAGGAACCACTATATCTAAAGGTCCAAATAAAGTCTTTAAAGGTCTATAATCTGAAAAATCAATATCATTAATTACAAAAGCACTATAATTTTTGTTTAAAATACCTACAACATTTTCTGATTGGTTTGTCACTTCTTTTATATAGTTATCCTGAATATTATTTAAAAAATACCAATCTGTTTGCTGTCCGGTAAAAACTAAAGTATTTTTATTAAGTTTATTTATTTCAGAATAAATATTTGTAAAACTTCGATTGGGTTGATAAAGGATTATTAATTGATGATCATTAACTATTGATAAAGCTTCAAAAGGTTTTTTAATAGTAACTTTTCTTTGTTCATTACTCTCAATAGCCCTTTTTATAGCACCAATGTCTGGGTGAACAATATCGCTTACTATAAGCACATTTGTGGATTGATCAATTACTTCTACAACAAATTGTTTGCTGTTATTTATTGTGTTTTTTTCTTCAGTAATTGGATTAATTTGTGCGGTATATTTTTCAAATCCAACACTAGAAGCTGGTAATGTGAATTTTAATATTTTAGTTTTATCATTTTTTGTAAATTCAATAGTCTCTTTATAAACAGTTGTAGTTCCTTTTTTAACTTCAAATTGACTTGTTATATTTTTTGAACCTTGATAAACCAAGATAATTTCTACAGGAAAATTATTCTTTAAAAATGCATAACGATTGGTATTTAATTGTTCTATTTTTAGATCTAGATATTTTGTAGAATCGCCTATTACTAGAGGGTAGATATTGTTTTTAAAGTTAATGGAACTAAACTCATAGTTATTCCCTAAGGTTTGATTTCCATCAGTAATTAATATTGTTGGAGCAACTTCGTCTTTAAATAGTTGATTTGTTAATTTTAAAGCTTCCGATATATTAGTGTTTTTTTCATTAAAAGTTAAGGAATCATTAATTTTAAATTCATTCCCAAAAGTATAAAATGAAAGCTCAAATTTTTTATTTAAATCCTTATTTGATTTTAGAGATTTGATAAAATCAGAAACATTAACGGTTTGGTTTAATTCAGATATAGATTCAGAATTATCAATTAAAATAGGAAGCTTAGGTTTTATTAAAGAAAAAGTCTCCGTTCTAAATACAGGATTTATCAATAATAATAAAACTGAAAATATGGTAACAAATCTTAAGGAACCATAAATCCATTTGGTACTTTTAGAAAATTTAGTTTTGTAACCATACATAAAAACAGCCAATAAAATTGATATTATAATGGCAATAATAATATATAATACAGTTTGCGTAGTCATCTAATTATTGGTTAAGACCCATTTGCACATGTAAAAAAAGGTAAATCTTATAATTTGAACTTAGTTACTTTAAGTAAGCAGTCCGCCGTCAACATTTAAGACTTGACCCGTAATGTATGAAGACATATCACTAGCCAAGAACACACAGGTATTTGCAACTTCTTCTGGAGTTCCTCCTCTTTTTAGAGGAACAGCTTCATAATATTTTTTAATTGTTTCTTCACCTAATTTTTCTGTCATTTCAGTAATAATAAACCCTGGAGCTATAGCATTGCTCCTAATATTTCGAGAACCTAATTCTATTGCCATTGATTTTGTAAAACCTATAACACCTGCTTTTGAAGCTGCATAATTACTTTGACCAGCGTTTCCTTTTAGACCAATTACAGAACTCATATTAATAATAGACCCTTTACGCTGTTTCAACATTACTCGTTGAACTGCTTTTGTCATATTAAAAACAGACTTTAAATTAACTTCAATAACACGATCAAAATCTTCTTCACCCATTCGCATCAAAAGGTTATCTTTTGTAATCCCTGCATTATTTATTAAAATATCTATAGATCCAAACTCTTTATGTATATCAGCGGCTAAATTTTGAGCATCATCAAAATTAGATGCATCACTTTTATAGCATTTTACCTTTACTCCTTCTTTAGAAACTTCGTCTTCAATAGTTTTTGCAGATTCCGCAGATGAACTATATGTAAATGCTACATTTGCTCCATGTTTTGCAAAAACTTCAACAATTGCTTTACCAATTCCTCTACTACCACCAGTAATAATTGCTGTTTTACCTTCTAATAATTTCATGTGTCTGTCTTTATTATTTTTATTAATCACATTCTAATCCCTATTAATTATCCCCATTGGAGATAAAAAGAAATAGCATGCTCGTTTTAAATATTATAATTAGCGTTTAAAAAATTGCAAGCACTAATATAATAAGTTATTGGTCCATTATAGACTAAAAAAGATGAATTTTATATTATTTTAAAAAAATAATAATAAAATTTATAATACTGAATATCAAACTTTTATAAAATAAAATTTCTTATTTAATTCATACTACAAAAGAATGATAAGTAGCTAAAAAAAATCAATTTTAATTATTAAAGTTATCGCTGTTGTTTTTATATAATGATATGAACAATTGGCTCATTATTTATATAAAATAAAAATTGGATTTAATTTACCTGTTCAGGAAAATTATAAGATTTTATAATGCTATGAACACATTTTATAAAAAAATTAAAAAAAATATTTCATAAAAAAAAGAGCCTATTAATTGGCTCTTTTTTTTATGTGAAAATTTTCAGAAATTTATCCTAAAACTTCTTTTACTTTTTTTCCAATTTCAGCAGGAGAATCTACTACATAAATTCCGTGTGCTTTCATTATTTTCTTTTTAGCTTGAGCAGTATCATCACTCCCTCCTACTATTGCACCTGCATGACCCATTGTTCTTCCAGCAGGAGCAGTTTCACCAGCAATAAAACCAATAATTGGCTTTTTGCTTCCACTCTCTTTATACCATTTTGCAGCATCAGCTTCTAGGTTACCTCCTATTTCACCAATCATAACTACACAATTTGTATCCTTATCATCAATTAACATTTGCACTGCATCTTTTGTAGTAGTACCAATAATTGGATCTCCACCAATTCCAATAGCTGTAGAAATTCCATACCCTTGTTTTACAACTTGATCGGCAGCTTCATAAGTTAAAGTACCCGATTTAGATACTAGACCTACGTTTCCTTTTTTAAATACAAAACCAGGCATAATTCCAACTTTTGCTTCTTCTGGTGTTATAACACCAGGGCAGTTAGGACCAATAAGCCTACATACTTTATCTTTTATATAATCAGAAACCTTAATCATGTCAGCAACAGGAATACCTTCTGTAATCGTTATGATAACTTTGATTCCAGCCTCTGCAGCTTCCATTATAGCGTCAGCTGCAAATGCAGGTGGTACAAAAATAATAGAAGTATCTGCTCCTACTTTTTCGACCGCTTCTGCAACCGTATTAAAAACTGGCTTATCTAAATGTGTTTGACCACCTTTACCTGGAGTAACACCACCAACAACGTTTGTTCCGTAATCAATCATTTGACCAGCATGAAAAGTTCCTTCTCCACCAGTAAAACCTTGAACAATTATTTTTGAATCTTTATTTACTAAAACACTCATTTATATGAAATATTAATTGATTTTTTATTTGCGCAAATATACTTTTTTTATAAAAACATTAGCGTATTTCACACTTTAACTTTATGGTAAGATTCTGCAGTATCATCGTTTTCATTTACAGGTTGGCTCACCAAATGTCCGTGATACATTTTGCCATCTTTAACTTCCCAAATACCTATAAAATGAGAGATTCCAAGTTCTTCCTCAGGATTCTCAAGAGTTCTAACATAATTTTTATACCGAATGGTAACATGTTTACCATCCTGTAACAAGTGACTTATTTCTATTCTTAAATCATTATAAGTCCTTCTAATCTCTAAAAAAAATTCAATTAAATCATCGTAATTCATAATGGTTAATCCATCGGCACTATTCCATATTAAAACTAAATTTTCGTGGAAATAGTTTTCTAAAAGAGTTTCATCATTAATAATATTTGATTGATAAAAATCTTTTACTACCTGTTTTGGAGATTTACTCATTTTAATTTATTTAGTTTATTCATTATCTCAGGTATCAATCGAATAGAAGCTAATTCTTTATATTTTTTTCTAAAATCGCCAGCTGGAGTACCAAAATAAGATTTATGTCCTTCTAATGATTTACTAACACCGCTTTGAGCAGAAACGATTGCTTTTTCACCTATTGTAATACCGCTAGTAATTCCAGCTTGACCCCAAATGGTAACAAAATCTTCAATAATAACACAACCAGAAATTCCGACCTGGGAAGCAATTAAACAACGTTTTCCAATAACGGTATCATGACCGATATGTACTTGATTATCTATTTTAGTACCTTCTTTAATAATCGTTGAAGCAGTAACTCCTTTATCTATTGTACATAATGCCCCAATGTCTACTAAGTCTTCTATAACAACATTACCTCCACTTAAAAGTTTGTCAAATTTATCTGGTCGATTTTTATAATAAAATGCATCTGCGCCTAATATAGTCCCACTCTGAATCGTCACGTTATTTCCTATAACTGTATTATCATAAATACAGACATTGGAATGGATTAAACAATCGTTACCTATCTTGACGTTATTTCCAACAAAAACATTGGGTTGTAAAATGGTATTTTCCCCAATAATAGCTGTTTTTGAAATAGTTGAAGTAGCTGCGATAAAAGGATTAAAATAATTGGTTAATATATTGAAATCTCTAAAAGGATCGTCAGATATTAATAAAGATTTACCAACAGGACAATCAACTTTTTTATTGATTAAAATAATCGTTGCTTTAGAAGTTAAAGCTTTATCGTAATACTTTGGATGATCAACAAATACGATATCCCCAGATGCTACTACATGAATTTCATTCATCCCAAAAACAGGGAACTCAGCATTTCCAATATATTCACAATTTAAAATTCTTGCAATACCTTCAATGGTTTGGGGAGTAGCGAATTTCATTTATATTTTTTATTTTATTCTTTTACACGTTCTTGATAATTACCCTTATCAGTATCGATTCTAATTTTGTCACCTTCATTAATAAAAAGAGGAACATTAATTTTTGCTCCAGTTTCAACAATTGCAGGTTTCGTTGCATTAGTTGCCGTATTCCCTTTAATACCTGGCTCTGTGCTTGTTACCTCCAAGATCACGTGAGCTGGTAAATCTACTGAAAGCGGCATGTCATCCTCCGCATTAATTTGAATAGTTACCGTTTCTCCTTCTTTCATTAAATCTGAATTGTCTAAGGTATCTTTTTCTAATTGAATTTGGGAATAATCTTCATTATTCATAAAGTGATAGGTATTACCTTCATTGTATAGAAATTGAAATTTATGAGTTTCTACCCTAACATCATCGATTTTATGTCCTGCTGAAAAAGTATTATCAATTACTTTTCCTGAAGTCACACTTTTTAATTTTGTTCTTACAAATGCAGGCCCTTTCCCAGGCTTAACATGCATAAACTCTATAATTTTAAATATATCATGATTGTATTTAATACACAATCCTTTTCTAATGTCTGAAGTACTTGCCATAATTATTTTAATTTATTAATTTGAAAAATAACCTTTCATTATTCCTCTTTTTGAATTTTTTATAAACTGCAAAATTTCATCTCTTTCGGTTGTTGCTTCCATTTCTGCTTCAATAAGTCGAACTGCCTGAGTATTGTTAAGTCCTTTTTGAAATAAAGTTCTATAAATATTCTGAATTTCTCTGATTTTTTCAGACTTGAATCCTCTTCTTCTTAAACCAATAGAATTAATTCCAACATAGGACATTGGTTCACGAGCCCCTTTTACAAAAGGAGGAATATCTTTTCTAACCAAAGATCCACCGGTAATAAATGCATGCTGACCTATAGTACAAAATTGATGAACCGCTGTCATTCCTGCTAGAATTACGTGATTACCAACAGTAACATGTCCAGCTAAGGTGCTATTATTTGAAAAAATACAATTGTCACCCACAATACAATCATGAGCAATATGGCAATATGCCATGATCAAGCAGTTTTTTCCAACCACTGTCTTGCCCCTATCAATTGTACCACGATTAATAGTAACGTATTCACGTAAGGTTGAATTATTGCCTATTTTTACAATAGTTTCTTCATCTTGAAATTTTAAATCTTGTGGTACCGCAGAAATAACACATCCTGGAAAAATATTACAATTTTTACCAATACGAGCTCCTTCCATTATGGTTACATTAGATCCTATCCAAGTACCCTCACCAATAATTACATTATTATGTATCGTTGTAAAAGGTTCTATCACAACATTTTTAGCGATTTTCGCTCCTGGATGTACGTATGCTAAAGGTTGATTCATCTATAAATTTTTTGTTTTAACAATTTTNGCCATTAACTCTGCTTCAGCAACTAATATTCCGTTTACATAAGCTTTTCCAGTCATTATACAAATTCCTCTTCTCATTGGTTCCTCAAGGACGAGGTCAAAAATTAAGGTATCCCCTGGGTTAACTTGCTTTTTAAATTTAACATTATCCATTTTTAAAAAGAAAGTTAAATAATTTTCGGGATCTGNAACCACACTTAATGCCAATATCCCTCCTGCTTGAGCCATTGCTTCAATTATCAATACTCCAGGCATAACGGGTGCTCCTGGAAAATGACCAACAAAAAAAGGTTCATTCATTGTCACATTCTTAAGGCCCACGACATGATTTTCAGTAAGTTCTAAAATTTTATCCACTAATAAAAAAGGAGGTCTATGCGGCAATATGTCCATAATGGCATTCACATCCTTAACAGGTTTTTTAGTTAAATCGAAAACAGGAACTTTATTTCTTTTTTCAATTTTAATAATTTTAGCTATTTTTTTTGCAAACTGAGTGTTCACATAGTGACCTGGCTTATTTGCTATTACTTTTCCCCTTATGCGAGTTCCTATTAGTGCAAGATCACCAATAACGTCCAATAACTTATGCCTTGCTGCTTCATTAGGGTGATTTAAGGTAAGATTATTTAAAATCCCATTAGGTTTTACAGCTATATCATCTTTGCCAAAAGCAACACGAAGTTTGTCCATTATGTTTGGAGATAACTCTTTATCAACATAAACGATTGCATTATTTAAATCGCCTCCTTTAATCAAACCATGATCTAATAACATTTCAATTTCATGTAAAAAACTAAACGTTCGAGAATCAGAAATTTCTTTTTTAAATTCTGAAATTTTAGTTATNGATGCATTTTGTGTACCTAGTACATTAGTACCAAAATCAACCATTGTAGTCAATTCATATTTGTCTGATGGCATGATCATGATCTCACTACCCGTTTTTTCATCTTTATAGGAGATTATTTCTTTTACTATATATTCTTCTACAAAAGCTTCTTGCTCTATANGGCCAGCGGTTTCTAAAATCTCAATAAAATATTTTGATGAACCATCCATTATTGGTGGTTCCGAAGCATTTAATTCAATAATGCAATTGTCTATTTCCAAACCTACTAAAGCAGCTAAAACATGTTCTGAAGTATTAATATTGACTCCATTTTTTTCGAGATTTGTACCTCTTTGGGTAGTTACTACATAATTGGCATCGGCTTCAATAATTGGTCTCCCCTCTAAATCAATGCGTACAAAAGAATAACCAGAATTCTCTGGTGCGGGTTTAAAAGTCATTGTTACAGATTTACCTGTATGTAAACCTACACCCGATAATGTAACTTCTTTTGCAATTGTTTTTTGTTTAATATCTAGGTTAATCATTTGTAATATTTTTCTCTATAGTAGTAAGTCTATTAATTATTTTAGGCAGATTTTTAAAATGCACATAACTCTTATTATAATCATTATAAGTAAGTGCAGGTGATCCCTGCAATGTTTCATTATCTTTTACATTTCTTCCTATTCCACTTTGCGCTTGTATTCTTACATTATTTCCAATGCTAAGGTGCCCTGCAATACCAACTTGACCTCCAACCATACAATTTTCTCCTATTTTAGTAGATCCTGCAATCCCAGTTTGAGCAGCAATAACAGTGTTTTCTCCAATTTCAACATTATGAGCAATCTGAATTTGATTGTCCAACTTCACACCTTTCCTAATAATTGTAGACCCTAAAGTTGCCCTGTCGATAGAAGTAGCTGCACCAATATCAACATTATCTTCAATGATTACATTTCCAGTTTGAGGAACTTTTATAAACTCTCCTTTTTCATTAGGACTAAAACCAAATCCATCTGCACCAAGAATAGCGCTACTATGAATTACACAATTATTACCTATTTGGGTATCCGAATATATTTTTGCTCCAGAAAATAAAGTGACATNATTAGCAATTATTACATTATCACCAATATAAACATTTGGATAAATCTTTACATTATCACCTATTTTTACATTATCACTTATATAAACAAATGCACCAATATATATATTCTTACCATAATTAGCACTTTCCGAAATAAAAACTGGTTGTTCGATTCCTGTCTTATTCATCTTTACTTGATTGTAGTATTCTAGTAATTTTGAAAAAGATTTATACGCATCATCAACTCTTATTAAAGTTGTATTTATCCTATTTTCAGCTTTAAAATTTTTACCTACAATAACAGCAGAAGCCTTAGTAGTATAAATATATTGTGTATATTTTGGATTGGAGAGAAAACTTAAACTTTCTGGTATTCCTTCTTCAATTTTTGAAAGTTTAGATACCTCNACTTCAGGATTACCTTCTACTTCACCTTCTAAAATACCTGCGATTTGAGCTGCTGTAAATTTCAAAATTTATTTGTTTTAAGAATATTCATAATCATGCAAAAATAGAAAAAAAGGTTTATTAATTTGTTTTTGGTAAACACATATAATTTTTAATCACTTTTTTAGATAATGCTTTTAAGTTAAACTGATCACTTGCATTTGCAACATCAATCACTTTTCCACTTTTTGTATACAAATTAATTGTCTCTTTTTCCATACTATAAGCTTGATTAGTGATTTGTCCGGTAAAAACAAAATAGGAAGCTTCGCTTTCATTAATATTGAATCTNAACATTAAATCTTTTTTTGCATTTTTAATTTTATCTTTAGAAAATTCTTGATTTTGGATTTCAATTCTCAATAAATCACGATTTAGTAACATTTTTGAAATAGTCCTCAACACAAAATCCTCATCAGATTGCCATGATTTCATAGCAGACATAATATCATAATCATCCAACTTAGCAAAAAGAGCTAAAGTTTCATTATTAATGTTCTTTTTGCTTACCGTTGAGTTTAAAAAATAATTCAAAGCAGGGCTTACTTCTATTTTTATTCCTTCTCTGATAAGTTCTTTTGCTCTTTTTAAGAGTCTAGTAACTAACTGTTCGGCTACAAGACTGGTTTTGTGTAAATAAACTTGCCAATACATCAACCTTCGTGCAAGAATAAATTTTTCAACTGAATAAATTCCTTTTTCCTCAACTACAATTTTGTCTTCAAAAACATTTAACATACTAATTAAACGTTGAGAGTTTATGGATCCTTCAGAAACTCCAGTATAAAAACTATCTCTCTTTAAATAATCCATTCGATCCATATCCAATTGTCCAGAAATTAACTGATAAAGGAATTTTCTAGGATATTCATCCTTGAAAATTTGAATAGCAAGTGTTAATTTGTAGTTAAACTCTTTATTTAACACATCCATAAAAAGNAGGGAAATAAATTCATGGTCTATGTTCTCAATAATACTATGCTCCATCGCATGCGAAAATGGACCATGCCCTATATCATGAAGTAAAATAGCAATATAAAGGGCTTCAGATTCTTCTTCACTGATTTCAATACCTTTAAAGCGTAATACTTGCACTGCTTTTTGCATTAAATGCATTGCACCTAAAGCATGATGAAAACGTGTATGATGAGCTCCAGGATAAACCATGTATGACATGCCCATCTGTGAGATTCTTCGCAATCGCTGAAAATACCTATGCTCAATTAATTCGAAAATAAGTGTGCTAGGTATCGTAATAAAACCATAGATTGGATCGTTTATAATTTTGAGTTTGTTTTGCGAATTCAATCTTTAAATTTTTTTATTAATAAAAAATATTTTAATGGGTACTTCGGAATTATTTTTGCNGTACCTANTTAAAATCTTTTTTTAAAATTTCAATTAAATAACAAATATACATATATGAGCGAAATAAAAGTACTTTGGGTTGATGACGAAATAGAATTATTAAAACCACATATCATATTCCTTGAAAAAAAAAATTATAGCGTCACAAAAGCCTTAAGTGGGATGGAAGCGCTCGAGGAAATTAAAAAACAAAATTTTGATATTGTTTTTTTAGATGAAAACATGCCAGGTCTAACTGGTATTGAAACTTTAGCAGAAATAAAAGAATATCAAGCAAATCTTCCTGTTGTNATGATCACAAAGAGTGAAGAAGAGTATATTATGGAAGAAGCCATAGGCTCTAAAATCGCAGATTACCTTATTAAGCCTGTGAATCCAAGNCAAATTCTATTAAGTTTAAAAAAGAATTTAGACCATTCCAGGTTGGTCTCGCAAAAAACAACATCTTCATACCAACAAGAGTTTAGAAAAATAGCAATGGATTTATCTATGATAAACTCTTATGAAGAATGGGTGGAGATGTATCAAAAGCTTGTTTACTGGGAATTAGAGTTAGAAAACATTGATGACTCTGGGATGTTTGAAATTTTAGAATCGCAAAAAAATGAAGCTAACATTCAATTTTGCAAATTCATAGAAAAAAACTATCCAGATTGGTTTAATGGTAATGAAGATGCTCCAACAATGTCACANACACTATTTAAAAAGAAGGTTTTACCTGTTATTGAAACTCAAAAAACACTATTTGTTGTGATAGACAATTTAAGATATGATCAATGGAAAGCATTTGAGCCATTTTTAAATAGTAGTTTCAAAAAAAGTAGTGAAGCGCTTTATTATAGTATTTTACCCACTGCAACACAGTACGCAAGAAATTCAATATTTTCAGGGTTAATGCCAAGTGAAATGGAAAAAAAACATCCTAATTATTGGCTAAATGACACCGATGAAGGAGGAAAAAACATGTTCGAGAAAGAATTTTTAGAAGCGCAATTAAAAAGGTTAGGTAAAGATTTAAATTGGAGTTATCATAAAATAACAAGCTTAAAACAAGGTAAAAGATTATCAGCTAATTTTAAATCTCATAAAAACGAGGATTTTATCGCATTGGTTTATAATTTTGTAGATATGCTTTCTCATTCAAAAACTGAAATGGAAGTAATAAAAGAATTAGCTTCTACAGACAAATCTTATAGATCGTTAACGCAGAGTTGGTTTAAGAATTCACCATTACTTGATATTATTCAACAAGCTTCTAGGCTTGGATTTAAATTAATTATCACAACAGATCACGGAACCATTAATGTTAAAAACCCAACAAAAGTAATTGGTGACAAGAACATTAGCTCGAATCTAAGGTATAAAACAGGAAGAAGTCTATCCTATGAAGAGAAAGATGTTTTAGTATCTAAGAATCCCAAGAACATCCTCTTNCCCGCCATTAACATGAGTAGTTCATTTATTTTTGCAAAAGGAGACATGTTCTTTGCCTATCCAAATAGGTACAATCATTTCGTAAGCTATTTTAAAAATACCTACCAACATGGAGGCATATCCATGGAAGAAGTTTTAATTCCATTTATTGTTTTAGATCCAAAGGCCTAGTATTTGTAAGCCTTTTCTTTCTTTTATACACATTATCGATATTTTTTGTTAATTGTCGGTATTTATTTGTATGTTTGCATAGTTGTTTATGATGAAATACAATTTTAATTTACAAGATTTACCGCTAGTTGCGGAAAAGTTGTTAACAGAGGTTCCAGATAAGATCCTTCTTTTTTATGGAGAAATGGGTGTTGGAAAAACGACATTAATTAAGGAAATTGCAAAACAACTAGGAGTGAAAGGAGTAATTAATAGCCCGACTTTCGCACTAATAAACGAATATGAAATTAAAAATGACAAGATTTATCATTTTGATTTTTATAGAATTAATAAAGAAGAAGAAGCAATGGATATAGGGATTGAGGATTATTTTTTTTCAGACCATTGGTGTTTCATAGAATGGCCTCAAAATATTAGTAGTCTGTTGCCTACAAAAAGTGTAAAAATAGAACTAACAAAAAATAAAAACGAAAGTAGAACATTAAATATAATGCCAGTGAAATAGATTGTAATGATAGATATAGTATTGTATTATACTTTAAAATTTAGAATCCGAATCAAGTGTTTATAAGTTTTGTTTTTTTGTGAGAGATTTAACTAACTAATATACGACTATAATAATTTGGATACTTGTGTTTTTCTGTGATAGGTTTGTAAAATAAATCTCACAAAAAAACAAAATTATGAAGTTCACAAAATTATTTTTTATAGTTGCAATTCTAGGAGCTGGTTTATTTATTTCTTGTACACCTGAAAGTATTCAAGATGGACAAAGCGAACAGCAAATCGATAGACCTGACCCACCAAGACAAGGATAAAAATAGTCTAATACAAGGGGGTATTGTTGTTTTAATTATAGCAATAACCCCTTTTTTATATTATTTATACAAGGATTTCCCGTCTGATTCTCAAGTCTGGAATAATTTTTTGTTTAATATTGAAACTGCTTATCCTTCAATATACCATTTAGCTTGGTATATAACTACTAAATCAATTCCATTATTACTATTATTAATATGGTTTTTTACTTGTAAGCATTGGTGGCATTGGATCATATTGGTTCCTATAGCTATGTATAGCTTTCAATTGTGGGGAATAATTAATGAAAGCTTTAAAATGGATGAAGTAGAATTAATCTATATTTTACCCCTTATGATGATTCTTATTCCTTCTGTTTACGTCATACGAGCTAAATTATTTGCTAAAATTCGCGATAACGATTTAACTAATTTTGAAGAAGAACTCTCTCAAAAAAGATCTATCTGGCATCAAATTAAAGATTTATTTAGATAATATCAATTTTTATAATTGACATTTATTTACGTAACTTAGTGCTTCCAACTATTTACAAATGTCCGATATAAAATCACCCTTTACAAAAGCTCAATTAATACCACAAGAAGAGACTTTAGAGATCACTAAAAAAAAAGGTGAGTTATTTATAGGCATCCCAAAAGAAACTTATTTTCAAGAAAAAAGAATATGCTTAACTCCTGATGCTGTTGCAGCAATAGTAGCTAATGATCATCGAGTTTTAATAGAAAATGGAGCTGGTGAAAAAGCCGGTTTTACAGATATTGAATATACAAAAGCGGGTGCCGAATTAACAAATGATCTCAATAAAGTTTTTGGATGCCCAATCATTTTAAAAGTAGAGCCCCCTTCCCTAGATGAGATAGCACTCATCAATCCTAAAACGATTTTAATTACCGCTCTTCAAATAAAAACAAGAACAAAAGA
>PAUJ01000030.1 GCA_002713705.1 Flavobacteriaceae bacterium | reverse complement strand
AAAAAATACCTTAATATATACATCATAAAAAAAAACAACTTAAACTTAGAAGCAAAAACAAACTAAAATAAACTAAAATAAAACTAAAATAAAGAGCCTGTAGAAAGCTCTATAAGGTAAATTTATATTCAATAATACATTCAAAAGATTATTGTAAAACATTTAAACTCGTAGTATCTTTGTACCTTAAAAATTAATACTTATGATAGCAATTACTTTACCAGATGGTAGCGTAAAGCAATTTGATGCCGGCATAACTCCAATGGAAGTTGCAATTAGTATAAGTGAAGGATTTGCAAGGAATGTAATTTCTGCATCTTTTAACGATACTACAATAGAATCTTCTACTCCACTTACTGAAGACGGAAACCTCATACTTTATACCTGGAGAGATACTAAAGGCAAACAAGCCTTTTGGCATTCATCTGCCCATATCATGGCTCAAGCCTTAGAAGAAATGTTCCCAGGAATTAAACTGACTATAGGACCTGCTATTGAAAACGGATTTTATTACGATATAGACCTTGTAAATAATACTATATCTGAAAAAGACTTAAAACCTATAGAAGACAAAATGCTAGAGATAGCAAGAGGTAAACATGTATTCACCTTAAGAGAATCCTCGAAAGCCGATGCTCTTGAATATTATAGAAAACAAGGAAATGAATATAAAGTAGCCCTGATTGAAAACCTTGAAGATGGCACCATTACTTTCTGTGATCATGATAACTTTACAGATTTATGCAGAGGTGGACACATCCCGAATACTGGGATCGTAAAAGCTATCAAACTTATGAGTATTGCGGGAGCTTATTGGCGAGGAGACGAAAAAAACAAACAACTTACTCGTATTTACGGTATTAGTTTTCCAAAGCAAAAAGAACTAAAAGAGTATTTAGCTTTGTTAGAAGAGGCTAAAAAGAGAGACCACAGAAAATTAGGAAAAGAATTAGAATTATTCACTTTTTCTCAAAAAGTAGGACAAGGACTTCCTTTATGGTTACCAAAAGGAGCTGCATTAAGAGAACGTCTAGAAAATTTCTTGAAAAAAGCACAGAAAAAAGCTGGTTATGAAATGGTAATATCTCCTCACATAGGGAATAAAGAACTTTATGTAACATCTGGCCATTATGAAAAATATGGCGCAGATAGTTTTCAAGCAATTAAAACACCAAATGAAGGTGAGGAGTTTTTATTAAAACCTATGAACTGTCCTCATCATTGTGAAATGTTTAATTCAAAACCTTGGTCCTATAAAGATTTACCTAAACGATTTGCAGAATTTGGAACAGTATACAGGTATGAACAAAGTGGAGAACTTCATGGATTAACACGAGTTAGGGGTTTCACACAAGATGATGCTCATATTTTCTGTATGCCAGATCAATTAGACGAAGAATTTAAGAAGGTTATTGATTTAGTTTTATACGTTTTTGGGTCTTTAGGTTTTGAAAATTTTACCGCTCAAGTTTCCTTAAGAGATCCAAATAATCCTGATAAATATATTGGAAGTGATGAAAATTGGGAAAAAGCTGAAAAAGCTATTTTAAACGCAACTATAGAAAAAGGATTAGATTATGTTGTAGAAACTGGTGAAGCTGCCTTTTATGGGCCAAAATTAGATTTTATGGTCAAGGACGCATTGGGTAGAAGTTGGCAATTAGGTACTATTCAAGTTGATTATAATCTTCCTGAACGTTTTAAACTAGAATATAAAGGAAGTGATAACGAAATGCACCGTCCTGTAATGATACACCGTGCTCCTTTTGGAAGTATGGAACGTTTTATCGCAATTTTGTTAGAGCACACAGGGGGTAATTTCCCTTTATGGCTTATGCCGGAACAAGTTAGTATACTATCTTTGAGTGAAAAATATGAAAAATACGCTCAAAAAGTTTTTAATGTGCTCGAAAATAACGAAATTCGCGCCCTTGTTGACAATAGAAATGAAACTATTGGGAAAAAAATTCGGGAAGCAGAAATGAATAAAATCCCTTATATGCTGATAATAGGGGAGCAAGAAGAAAATGAAAATTCAGTTTCAGTAAGAAAACACAGTGAAGGAGATTTAGGTTCCATGACTGTTGAAGCGTTATCTAAGATGATAAATGACGAAATTGATAAGAATAAAAAAGAATTTATTGTTTAATTTTTAAATTATATAGCCATAGCAATACGTAGAAAAAGAAGTAGAGGCCCTGCAAGGGTAATTAAAGAAGATAAGCACAGAATTAATAACAGAATTCGCGCACAAGAAGTACGTCTTGTGGGTGAAAATGTCGAAGTTGGTGTTTATACTTTAAGCAAAGCATTAGAAATCGCAAAGGAACAAGAAGTAGATCTTGTGGAAATTTCACCTAATGCTACGCCTCCTGTATGTAAAGCAATGGACTATAAAAAGTTTATTTACGAACAAAAAAAACGGGAAAAGTCTTTAAAATCAAAAGCGACAAAAGTTATTATTAAAGAAATTCGTTTTGGTCCAAATACGGATGACCACGATTATCAATTTAAAAAGAAGCACGCTGAGAAATTTTTAAATGAAGGTGCAAAATTAAAAGCATTTGTATTCTTTAAAGGACGATCGATTATTTATAAAGATAAAGGAGAAATTTTATTACTACGTCTTGCACAAGATTTGGAGGACTTTGGTAAAGTGGAACAAATGCCTAAACTAGAAGGTAAGCGAATGACTATGTTCATCGCTCCCAAAAAGGCTAAGTAAAAAAGAATATTCACCCTAAACAGGGTTTATATAAGTGAAATAAATAGATAAAAACTAGGAAAAATGCCTAAACAAAAGACAAAATCNAGTGCCAAAAAAAGATTTAAAGTTACTGGTACTGGTAAAATTAAAAGAAAGCATGCGTTTAAGAGTCATATCTTAACAAAAAAGACAAAAAAACGTAAGCTAGCTTTAACACACGATACCGTTGTGCANAAAGCAGATGAAAGTAATGTTAAGCAAATGCTTCGAATGAAGTAAAACTTAACCGGTTAACAAAAATTATAAACCCTGGAGTTAGGCAATAAAGAATTCTAATAAAGGAATCGCCTACTACAAAAAAACAAAAAATTATGCCAAGATCAGTAAATTCAGTTGCAAAAAGAGCCCGAAGAAAAAAGGTGATGAAGCAAGCCAAAGGTTACTTTGGAAGACGTAAAAATGTATGGACTGTTGCTAAAAACGCTGTTGATAAAGCGATGCAATATTCTTACAGAGACCGTCGTGCAAAAAAGAGAACTTTCCGTGCCTTATGGATTACCCGTATTAATGCAGGTGCCAGACTACACGGTATGTCTTATTCTCAGTTTATGGGAAAAGTAAAATCTAATAGTATTGAACTTAATCGTAAGGTATTAGCAGATTTAGCAATGAACCATCCAGATGCTTTTGAAGCTATNGTAAATAAAATAAAATAAGACATTAATAACATATTTATTTCATTTAAAATCCTGCTCTAACGAGTGGGATTTTTTTATTATATTTANAAATCTTACATTAAAAAAGATTGTGTANTTTAGTTAAAAAGAAGGTCATGCGATATTTATTTTTCCTTTGGATAATTTTAGCCTCAATGTTTNTAAATGTGCTATATGCTCAAAGNGAAAATATTTATAAAATAAATCGTCATGAATCAGTATACATACCACTTGGTAAAGTTTCATTTGCAGATAGCATTGTAGAGTTTAATATAGGAAATCCTGTTCCCTTTAAAAAATATAGCGATAGTTCACAAGCATTAAATNCCCCTAATTACATAACNTATNACATCCCAAATTATGTATCTCTTGGCTGCAAAGGAAATCTAACAGTTGCTTTTACAGATAATGGTTTTATGAATCTAAGGGGAAATGATTTGTATATTTTTGAAGTTGGACCTTCTAAAGAAGCTGCAAAAATAGAGATATCTGAAAATGGAAATGAATGGATTTTTGCTGGAAATATTACTGGTGGGAAATCTATTATAGATTTAGAAGATCAAAATATTTCTTCAGAAAAAGTTTTTTATTTTGTTAGAATNACTGATCAAAAAAAGGTGTGTAATAGCAAAACTGCTGGCGCAGATATTGATGCTATNGGCGCTATTAATTGTGTTATCAAAATAACATTTAATACTGAATTCCTTTTTGACTTTGATAAACATGAACTTAAACCATCAGCAGATATTATATTGCAACAACTTTCAGAAACCATTCAAAAAGTTGAAAATGCTACAATTTTAATTGAAGGCCACACNGATAGCGATGGAAAGGGAGCTTATAATTTGGCTTTGTCCCAAAAAAGATGTTTATCAGTTGAAAAAAAATTGAAATTATTGCTTGGTGAAAAATNAACTTATGATTATGAATTAGCGTCTTATGGGGAGAATAATCCAAAAGTTTTAAATAACACAGAAGANAATAAGCAGTTAAATAGAAGAGTTGAAATCACGATACTTCCACCACAGAGCTATTATANATCTATAAAAAATTAAGTCTTCTGTTTTTTCTTTTTTGCAGCAGGAAATAATACATTATTTAATATAAGACGATATCCTGGAGAACTAGGATGTAGCTCTAATTCGGTTTTTGCATCTCCTACTCTGTGTTGATAATCTTCAGGATCATGACCTCCGTAAAAAGTAAAAAATCCTTTTCCTTTTATTCCATGAATATATCGAGCCTCTCCATTTGTTTTTTGTTCTCCCATGATCAAAACACTTGCTTTCACTTGCTCCCTCGCATAGGATGTAGTTTGTCCCATAAAACCTTTTATTAGTGAAGTATGGTTTTGNACTAACATNGTAGGAATTGGATCCCATTTCGCTGAATAATCCATCAAAGTAAAATAATCTATTTCTTTAATAATTTTTCTTTTTGATGTCATATCAATTGATGAAAATTCATAGACCATGGGACTTCTTTCCAGTATAAAATCTTTAAATGCAAATGTGTTATTATAATTAATTTTACTTTGATATCCAGCTTCACTTGGATCATCATCAAACATAGCCTCACAAATATCAACACCTTCGGCAGCNAATGCAATGTCAAAACTATCGGTTGCACTACACATTGCAAACATAAAGCCTCCACCNATAACATAATCTCTTATTTTTAAAGATACCGCTAATTTAAGTTGAGAAACTTTACTATAACCAGATTTTAATGCCATTGCCTCAGCCTCTTTTTTATTTTTTATATACCAAGGTGCTGCTCTATAAGCTCTATAAAATTTACCATATTGTCCCGTAAAATCTTCATGATGTAAATGCAACCAATCAAATAATAATAATTGATCTGTCAATACTTCCTCATCGTAAATTACTGTGTATGGAATTTCAGCATAAGTTAGCACCATGGTAACTGCGTCATCCCAAGGTTGATTTCCTTTTGGAGAATAAACAGCAATTCTAGGAGCTTTTTCTAATACCACAGCTTCCATGTTTTGAGAGGGACTACTTATTAAATTTAAAATTTCTTCAATTTTTGAATTCGATAACACTTCAAACGAAATACCTCTAATTTGGCATTCTTTTTTAATTTCTTCTGTATCAGGTAACAAAAAAGAACCTCCTCTGTAATTTAACAACCACTTAACTTTTAATTGTTTTTCAAGAGTCCAATAGGTAATTCCATAAGCTTTNAGGTGTTCCGCCTGACTTTCAGCATCCATAGGTATAAGTATGTAAGATGCTGAAACNGGAACACTAAATAGAAGGATAAATAATAAAATATAAAGATGCCTCATAAAGCTAATATACNGACAAATTTCAAGTCATAATAGTAACTAAGGACTTAAAAAGAACTATTTAACATAAATTTTTGAAAAGAATAATTAGTCTTCTAATAAATAATTAAAAAGGAACATCATCATCATCATTGCCAGATGGCAAATCGCTATTCATAGAACTACCAAAAGCTTCATCTGGCGATNCAGAAGGATTTTCTTTGAATGTATCATCATTTGCAGCAGCATTCATTCTTGAATGAAATTCATTAGAAAAATTAAAATCGTCTAAATCTTCGAACTTNCCTAAATGTCCTATGAATTTTAATCTAATTTCATCCAAACCACCATTACGATGTTTTGCAACTATAAACTCTCCTTGACCTTCAGTAGGACTATGTTCATCGTCATCCCATTCGTCAATCTTATAATATTCAGGTCTGTAAATAAANGAAACAATATCTGCATCTTGNTCTATCGCACCAGATTCTCTTAAATCAGANANNAATGGTCGTTTGGTTCCTCCCCTAGTNTCAACTGCACGAGAAAGCTGTGACAATGCTATTACTGGAATATTTAATTCTTTGGCCAGTGCTTTCAGGTTTCTTGAAATGGTAGANATTTCTTGTTCACGATTACCNCCTTTTTGACCACCCCCAGCAGTCATCAATTGAAGGTAATCTACCATTATCATTTTTATTTTATGTTGTGAAGCNAACCTTCTAGCTTTTGCTCTTAAATCAAAAATTGACAGNGATGGCGTATCNTCAATAAATAATGGNGCTTTCTCAAGACTTTTAACTTTGACGTTTAATTGTTCCCATTCGTGCTTTTCAAGGTTTCCTGTTCTTAGTTTTTCTGAACTCAATCCTGTTTCTGAGGAAATTAAACGAGTAATTAATTGAATTGATGACATCTCTAAAGAAAAGAATGCTACCGGAATATTATGCAATACAGAAATATTACGAGCCATTGATAATGAGAAAGCTGTTTTACCCATACCTGGACGAGCAGCAATAATAATTAAATCACTAGGTTGCCATCCAGAAGTTAAATTATCTAATTTTGTAAATCCAGATGGAATACCAGATAAACCNTCCTTATTAGCAATTTCTTCAATTTTTTTCTTTGCTTCAATTACAAGATCTTGTGCACTTANAGTTGATTTTTTTATATTCCCTTGAGTAATTTCATATAATTTAGATTCAGCTGTATCTAGCAAGTCNAAAACATCGGTACTTTCATTATAGGAATCTTCAATTATTTCATTCGAAATTTTAATCAAACTTCGCTGAATGTATTTTTGAATAATGATCCTAGCATGAAATTCAATATGAGCTGAAGAAGANACCTTTTGAGTTAACTGAATGAGGTAAAAATCNCCTCCAATTAAATCAAGNCTTTTTAAATTTTTTAATTTTGCTGAAACAGTTAATAAGTCAATTGGNAGCCCTTCTTTAAATAGCATAAAAATGGCTTCGAAAATTTTTTGATGGGCAGAATTATAAAAAACCTCCGGATGTAAAATATCTATGACCTCATCCACTCCTCGTTTATCAATCATCATCGCTCCAATCACAACCTCTTCTAANTCAATTGCTTGNGGAGGNATCTTTCCTTTCTCTAACGAAATNACCTGGCNTTGCTTTTTAGAATAAGNAGATTGAGATTTNAGTTTTTCCATAAAGCGAATTTAAATAAAATTGTAAGGTTCGGTTATATNAAAGCATNAATCTAAGTTAACCATTCATTAACAATTTAGNTGTTAAAAACTATAATAAATTGTTCATAAGCATAAAAAAATCCGAAAAATATTTATCGGATTTCTATAAAGCTTTGTTAATGATCAAACTAGGAATTAAAGACACCCATTTCTGAATATTTTTTCATTCTAATTTTAACCAATTCTTTTGGGGATAAGTTCTTTAATTCTTTGTATTCCTTTGTAATTGCATTTGAAACAATTTGAAATGTTTTTTCACGATTACTATGCGCTCCTCCAAGAGGTTCTNTTANGATTATATCGATTAATTTTTCTTTTTTCATATCGGNAGCAGTTAGTTTTAAAGCTTCTGCAGCCTGTTCTTTATACTCCCAACTTCTCCAAAGTATAGAAGAACAACTTTCTGGAGAGATCACAGAATACCATGTGTTTTCAAGCATTAAAACTTTATCACCAACTCCAATACCTAAAGCACCACCACTAGCACCCTCACCAATAATTACAACAATAATAGGCACTTTAAGACGGGTCATTTCTATAATATTTCTCGCTATTGCTTCTCCTTGTCCTCTTTCTTCTGCTTCAAGTCCAGGATAAGCACCTGGTGTATCAATAAGAGANACTACAGGTATCCCAAATTTTTCAGCAGATTTCATTAANCTCAATGCTTTTCGATATCCTTCAGGATTAGACATTCCAAAATTTCTATACTGTCTTGTTTTNGTGTTATATCCCTTTTGTTGACCGATAAACATAAANGTTTGATCACCAATTTTCCCCAGACCACCAATCATTGCCTTGTCATCTTTAAAATTTCGATCTCCGTGTAACTCTAAAAAAGAAGATCCACAAATNGCTTTTATATAATCTAAAGTATAAGGTCTATTTGGATGACGAGACAATTGAACTCGTTGCCAAGGAGTTAAATTTTTATAGATATTTTTTTTAGTTTCNTCTAATTTTTTTTTGATTTGAGCACAAGTATTAGAAACATCAACATTACTTTCAGTTCCAATTGCACAAGCTTTTTCATATTGCTCATTTAGTTCTTTAATGGGTAATTCAAAGTCAAGATATTCCATAGTATATATTTTGTATTATTTGAATAATAGTTCACAAATATAAAGNATATTGTTTGTAAACAATCAATCTTTTTTTCTTGTTTTAATAATTCCNTTTATNACTACAGTTATCAAAATAATTATAGCCCCTAAATAAAAAGCAGGACTCATATATTCTTTTTCACCTAAAATTAATAGTGCTAATAAAATCCCATAAACAGGTTCCATATTNGTAGTAAGCATNACTGTGTATGGGCTTATCCATTTCATAACATGAACAGAGGCTATAAAAGCGTAAGCGGTGCAAATAGAAGCTAAAATTATTAAATAGGTCCAATCGCTTCCAGATAAAATAAAGAAAGTATTATCATACCCATCTGTAAATAATATGTATAGGGTAATAAANACTAAACCAAATAATAATTCGTAAAACGAAATTACAGTTGCATTGTGACTTTTTACCATCATACCATTAAATATTGAAAANAAAGTTCCTAAAAAAGAAGCTAANAAGGCAAGAAGTATTCCTGACAAATATGCTGATTCAACTTTAAAAATTATATACAATCCCATAATCACNATTAATCCAAATATTACCTCATAACCAATAATTTTTCTTTTAAAAAAAATAGGTTCTAAAAATGAAGCAAAAAAGGCTCCTGTAGACATCATCGCTAGGGTTATTGAAACATTAGAAACTTTAACTGCACTAAAAAANGCTAACCAATGCAAGGCTATTAATAATCCCACAAAAGCAAATTTAATTAGNGAACGCAAAGAAACTTTTAGCANTCCTTTGTTGTAAATTATATAAATCAAAACAAAAAGAGATCCCAACAACATACGGTGCCAGACCAATGGAACTGCTTCTATCGTAATTAAATCACCTAATACGGCCGTAAAGCCCCAAATAAAGACAATAAAATGTAAATGAAAATAATTTAAAAGCTTATCGTTTTGCATTTCGAAGTAAATATATCGCCAATATTGCAAATATAAAATTAGGAAACCAACTAGCTACAATAGGAGAAAAATCACTCTGTTCAGCCATCGTTCCAAATATTTTATCGAAAAAAATAAAAATCATACCTATACCCATTCCAATAGCCAAATTAACTCCCATTCCTCCCCTTCTTTTAACAGAAGAAACAGCTACNGCTATTATGGTTAATATATAGGCAGATATAGGNAAACTCCANCGCTTAAATCGCACCATTTCATACCTATTAATATAGGAAGAACCTCTTTTCTTTTCTCTTNCAATNAATGTATTTAACTCCGTATAATTTAAAGTTTCTGCTATATATTTCACTGGAGTTAAATCTTCTAAATCAAAACTAAAAGNAGTGTCTTTTTTAGCTTGAGAAGCTAATATATCTCCATTTTCAGTAATGGTTCTTTTTAAATATTTGTACANTGTATAAGTACTATCAGTTTCATTATAAATTATTTTATCTGCNTTAATTTTATATTCCAGCTGATTTCCATTAAAGTGTTCTAAAGTAAATTTTTCGCCCGTTTTATCCTTTACATTAAAGTAACTTACATAAATATAATCATTGTCATTTATTTGTCGATATACATTGGTTTGAGTTCTATCATTTTTACCTTTTTTTATATACTTAAATATAAACTCATTAAACCCCTTACTTGCCAAAGGAGCCAGATACATTCCCATTATTAAAGCCCCAATACAAACAATTGTTGCTCCAATAAAATATGGTCGTAGAAACCGATAATANGAAACNCCACTGCTNAAAAATGCAATTACTTCGGTATTATTGGCTAGTTTTGAAGTAAACCAAATTACGGAAAGAAATAAAAATAATGGAAATAATAAATTAGCAAAATAAATCGTAAAATAAATATAATATTCAACTACCTCTAAGAAGGGAGCTTCATTTTGTAAAATTTTATCAATCTTTTCTGCTAGGTTAACAGTGATTCCAATCGGTATAAAAAGCAACAATAATAAGGCAAAAGTACCTATATATCTTTTTAATATATATTTATCGAGTATGCTTAACATTTATTACAATCTATTATCCATTTGTTTTACCATCTTACTTTTCCANACTCCAAAGTCTCNAGCTAATATATGCTTTCTAGCTTCACGAACCAACCATAAATAGAATCCGAGATTATGGATCGTTGCTATTTGCCTACCTAACATTTCGTTAACTGTAAAAAGATGGCGTAAGTAGGCTTTACTGTATGCGGTATCAACCCAAGTAATATTCATTGAATCANTTTCAGAAAAATCATCTGCCCATTTTTTATTCTTAATATTNATAGAACCAAAAGCTGTAAAAAGCATTCCATTTCTACCATTTCTAGTTGGCATTACACAATCAAACATATCGATNCCCAAAGCAATATTTTCCAATATATTAATAGGGGTTCCAACACCCATTAGATACCTNGGTTTATCCTTTGGAAGAATTTCTGTAACAACAGCAGTCATTTCGTACATCTCTTCGGCAGGTTCTCCAACAGAAAGNCCTCCAATTGCATTTCCTTCTGCGCCAACTGATGCGATATATTCGGCTGATTGTTTTCTTAAATCTTTATAAGTACTGCCTTGAACAATTGGAAAAAATGTTTGTCCATAATCATACTTTAAAGGAGTTTTGTCTAGATGAGTTATACAGCGTTCCAACCAGCGATGGGTCATATGCATCGATCTTTTCGCATATTGATAATCGCAAGGATAAGGAGTACATTCATCAAATGCCATGATAATATCNGCACCAATTGCACGCTGTATTTCCATTACATTTTCTGGTGTAAACGTATGATAACTGCCATCAATATGTGACTTAAATTTAACTCCTTCTTCTTTAATTTTTCTATTAGCAGAAAGAGAATAAACCTGATATCCTCCACTATCGGTAAGAATATTACGATTCCAATTAATAAATTTATGAAGTCCTCCAGCTTTTTCTAAAATTGTAGTTTGTGGTCTTAGGTATAANTGATACGTATTACCTANTATAACATCTGGATTAATATCTTTCTCNAATTCTCTTTGGTGTACACCTTTAACGGTTCCTACAGTACCTACAGGCATAAAAATTGGTGTTTCGATAACACCGTGATCAGTAGTAATAGAACCAGCTCTTGCTAAGGTTGANGTATCAGTTGCTTTTAAATCGAATTGCATTATAGTATTTTAGGTTTCCTATCTGAACTAATAAGAAAAGCAAATATAAAATGATTTGTGGTTTAAAGGAGTAGAAGTAGAAAGTATAATTTCCTTTTAACAAATTTATTATATTTCTGTTAACTAAATACCGTAAATGGTTAATAACTGAATTGAATTANATTTTGAACAGGAAAATCAAAAGGCTACTTTTGACNCAGAAAAAAAACAATATGCCAGATATTAATCACTTAAATGATTTAGTTGTACAAGTAAGAAGAGATATTTTACGTCAAGTACATAAAGTAAACTCAGGACACCCAGGAGGTTCTCTAGGGTGTGNCGAATTTTTTGTAGCTCTNTACCAANAAATATTAGAGCGAAATCTATCTTTTGATATGGACGGAAAAGANGAAGACCTTTTCTTTTTATCAAACGGCCACATTTCACCAGTTTTTTATAGTGTTTTAGCTNGATCAGGTTATTTTCCNATTAAAGAGNTAAAAACTTTCAGATTGCTAAATACNCGATTACAAGGACATCCTACTACNCATGAAGGGTTACCAGGAATTAGAATTGCTTCAGGTTCTTTAGGACAAGGAATTTCTGCTTCCATNGGAGCAGCGCAAACCAAAAAACTAAATAATGATTCGCATCTAATTTATACTTTATGTGGTGATGGAGAATTACAGGAAGGACAAAATTGGGAAGCTATAATGTATGCTGCAGGAAAAAATATTGACAATTTAATAGTGACCATAGATTACAACAAACAACAAATTGACGGCGCAACAGATACGGTACTTCCATTGGGAGACTTAAGAGNAAAATTTGAAGCTTTTAATTGGGAAGTAATTGATATTGAAAATGGAAATGATTTGGAAGCTATTTTTAGTGGAATGAAATTGGCTAAAGAAAAAACAGGAAAAGGAAAACCAATTTGTGTTTTGTTACATACTGTTATGGGTAATGGCGTCGATTTTATGATGCACACTCATGCATGGCACGGAAAGGCACCAAATGACGAACAATTAGAAAATGCATTAGCACAAAACCCTGAAACTTTAGGTGATTATTAAAGCTATAATTAGAGAAAANCATATGAAAAAATATATAGACACTGGAAAAAAAGATACTAGATCAGGATTTGGGGACGGACTGACTGAATTAGGGAAATCCAATAAAAATGTAGTTGCTCTTTGTGCAGATTTAATTGGATCCTTAAAAATGGATGATTTTAAAAAAAATCATCCTGAACGTTTCTTTCAAATTGGTATTGCTGAAGCAAATATGATTGGTATTGCTGCTGGGATGACCATTGGAGGTAAAATTCCTTTCACAGGAACTTTTGCAAATTTCTCAACAGGAAGAGTTTATGACCAAATACGCCAATCTATTGCTTATAGTGGTAAAAATGTAAAAATTTGTGCATCTCATGCTGGATTAACTTTAGGAGAAGATGGAGCTACACATCAAATACTAGAAGATATTGGTTTAATGAAAATGCTTCCAGGCATGACCGTAATAAATACTTGTGATTATAACCAAACAAAAGCAGCAACTATTGCCATAGCATCCTATAATGGCCCTGTTTATTTAAGGTTTGGAAGACCAAAGGTTGCTAATTTCACTCCAGAAAATNAAATTTTTGAAATTGGTAAAGCTTTAAAACTACAAGAAGGAAAAGATGTTACTATAGTTGCTACAGGACATTTAGTTTGGGAAGCTTTACAGGCTGCAGAGACATTAAATGAACAAGGTATTTCCGCAGAANTAATAAACATTCATACTATTAAACCNCTTGATGATGAAGCTATATTAAATAGTGTNTCTAAAACTAGATGTATTGTTACTGCAGAAGAACATAACTTTTTAGGTGGTTTAGGAGAAAGTGTTGCTAGAGTATTANCAANAAANAATCCAACTCCCCAAGAATTTGTAGCTACGCAAGATACTTTTGGAGAATCTGGAACTCCAGAACAATTAATGGAAAAGTATGGNTTGAATGCGAATGCAATTTGTAAAGCAGTATTNAAAGTTATTGACAGAAAATAAACAGATTATTTTTTACGNANATAAAAAAGCCTCGAATTTCGAGGCTTTTTTNTACACTTAACTATTTATTTCTATATTTCACTGTCCAAATAATCTGNAACTCCATCATTATTTTCATCTTTAAATACAACAGTGTATAAAGTAACTACCCCAGTTTCGCTGTTAATTTTACGCTGCATTTCAATTTCGTTCTCTTCAAATACAGGATCTNGTTCACCAGGGCTTAATTCATATTCTTTAGCCATAACCTCAAACTTNGTTAACCTACCATCATTATCATCATCTCCATCGGCAAAATTTGGAATTCCATCNCCATCAGTGTCATCATCTAACTCATTCTTATTATTATTTAAATCCTCAAAAGACGATAAAATTGTATCAAAATCTTGATCAGACTTTTCATTGGAATACAATTGAAATGTAAATATTAATTGGTCATAAAACTCTATAATACTTCCAATTGGAGGTGTGTTATAATAGCCTAAACCAGAAGGTATAAAAACAGCACCTATTCCATAATCATCAAAAGTTAATGTACCATCTGAGTTTTCTGTAAATCCAGTAGCTCCGTTAAATTCTACTACAGTTGCTTGAAGGCCTTTAATTACTTGTGTTAAATCGAATGTTATTGGTGAAATAGATGAATCGAACGTGATATTATCTTTTAATATTGATCCTTCATAACTTAAGGTTACTAAATCTGAAAACTCTGCCCTTTCACCCCCACCTTGTCTTACATTTAAATAATATAATTTATAAATAACACTTTCATCAATAAGATCAGTTACCATCTTAAAGCTAACTTGACTCATCAATGGTATTTTAGAAGAATTTTCTTCTGAAATGGTATCAAAACGGATTGTATAATTAAAGCCAATAGGTGGATTTGAAAATTCTTCATAATTGTAAAAATGTGTTTCTAAATACTCCTCAACCTCATCTTTTGCAACTATAACTTCATCACTCCTTTCAAGTGGTGGTATAATTATTATCCCATTATCATCGTCATCATTACACGAAAACATCACAATGAATAACGTAACAATTGGTATTAAAAATTTAATTTTTCTCATTTTTATTTTTTTCAAGTAACAAAGATACGATTTTACTGTATTTTTACATTCCAGATTAACATCAATTTAGCAAATGAGGGTAGATAAATATTTATGGTGTGTTCGTTATTATAAGACCAGAACTATAGCAACTCAAGCTTGTAAAAAAGGTGCTGTTAAAATAAGTGAAAAATCTGTAAAACCTTCAAGAGATGTCTATCCTGGAGACACTATAGAAGTTAGAATTAATCAAATACATTATCAACTACAAGTTCTTGATCTACCTCCTAACAGAGTGGGAGCTAAATTAGTGGGTATCTATAGAAATGATATCACTCCAAAAGAAGCTTTTGAAAAAACAGAATTACTTAAATACGCTAAAGATTATTATCGCAAAAAAGGAACTGGCAGACCTAGTAAAAAAGACCGAAGAGATTTAGAAGATTTTACAGAATCTCCTTCCGATGATTAAACTCTCTTTTACTATCTTTGAAAAAACTTTCTCTAATGACTCCAGCAGACAATATTATACTGAATAAAAAACAAATCGATCATAAAATAAGACGAATTGCATATCAGATATATGAAAATAATGTTTCAGAAAAGGAAGTTATTATTGCTGGTATATATGAGAATGGTTTTTTATTTGCTCAGAAAATAAAAAAAGAAATTGAAAAAACATCATCAATTAAAATTACGATGTGTAAAGTAATTATTAATAAAAAAATCCCAATAAATCCAATAAAAACTTCCTTAAAACCTGAAGAATACAAGAACAAGTCATTGGTTTTAGTTGACGATGTTTTGCATTCTGGTACTACTTTAATTTATGGGATTAAACATTTTCTAGAGGTACCGCTTAAACAGTTTAATACGGTTGTATTAGTAGATAGAAATCATAAAAAATACCCTGTAAAAGTTGATTTTAAAGGTATTTCTCTTTCTACATCCATAAATGAAAATATAACTGTTATTTTTGAAAAAGAAAATTATTTTGCTCGATTGGAATAATTTTTTATTTCTTTATTAATTTCTGATACCACCGTTGCAATAGTTAAATTATCGGTTGACAGTTTTATTTCAGATTGATTGTAAAAATAAGATCTTTCAAAAAGATGTTTTTTTATAAAATCGCTTAATAATTCTGGAGAAGTAATGTGAGCGATTAATGGTCTCTTTAATCTTTTATTAAAAAGTCTGTCGGTCAATTCA
Organism: Flavobacteriaceae bacterium; assembly: GCA_002713705.1. GTDB lineage: Bacteria > Bacteroidota > Bacteroidia > Flavobacteriales > Flavobacteriaceae > Marifrigoribacter. Next base: position 48,885 of record PAUJ01000030.1, on the reverse strand, counting down.
TTATGAGATGATTTTAAATATATGCTTATGGTATCTTTTGAAGATTTTATAAAACTCATAGTATCTCCAAAGCAAGGAGTACCTCCACCTATCGCTAAAACTATATTGGTATTACTGCTTAGTATTTTTTCTAAAATCGTTCTTTCTTTTTTCCTAAAATAGATTTCTCCTTTTTTTGAAAATAATTCAGATATAGTTTGTTGCTCTTCATTTTCAACGGCTTGATCTAAATCTATAAATTTATAGTCCAATTCTTCAGATAAATGTTTCCCAATGGTAGTTTTTCCACTACCCATATAACCTATTAAAATTATTTTCATTTTTAGTTTAGATATCTAATTGTTTCATAATGAAGCAAGAGAATTATTTTTCAAATTTAACTTAAAATTGCTTTGAAATATAAAAATAATGATAGTATATTTGCACCCGCATTCAGAGAAAAACTCAATTGTTAGAATGACGACCTGGTAGCTCAGTTGGTAGAGCACCTCCCTTTTAAGGAGGTGGTCCTGGGTTCGAGCCCCAGCCAGGTCACCAAAAAAGTCGAGCATTATGCCTCGACTTTTTAGTTTCGAAAAAAGTAATTTTATACCGAGGTGCTGGAATTGGTAGACAGGCATGGTTGAGGGCCATGTGTTCTTATGAACGTGTGGGTTCGACTCCCATTCTCGGTACTTAATAAACTTGTAATAATATTGATATCAATATTTTAAGGTTTTTTTTATTTGCCAGATACAAGCTTCACAACATGAAATAAAAAAATTTCAATTTGGTTTAGTCTATGATAAATCTAATAAAACACACCATACAAATAATTAATAGAATACCAGGGCTTGCAATCCAAGACCAATATAACTCTTTACAGACATTCTAAGAGATTATCTNNTTTTTTTGANTAGAATTACTACTATTCAAATTCAGGAGTTCAGNACNTAATTTTTTTTAATTTAAAAACTCANTAATTAGTCCTTAAATAATANATGTTAATATAAATTTTACTTGAAGTTCTATTAAAGTTTAAAAAAAGTAAAGTATTAGNTTNTTNTATAATCCTAATTTTAAAANACATTGTTTAACAATACTAGTTTTTTATTTAACATTTATAATGTATATTTAAAAATTATTAATACTTTCGTNTTAAGTATAAAAAATAAAAAAAATGTTTAAAAAATTTACAGTCACCGACATATTACTATTTATTTCAGCAATGTTATCATTNATATTTTCTGAAATACTTTATTTTCAAGGAAACAAAGNAGATGGAACTTTTATTGGACTATGGGTTCCGTCAATATTAGCATTTGGAATTTATCTTAAACTAATTAACAAGACCAAAGATGATTGATTTAATACCATATTTCGCAGGCTTAATAACACTTCTTTTTGGATTTGGNTTTGTTTTCGCAATTAAAGCAGCTAACAAAAGAAATCCAAANAGCAAAAANGACGATTAGACAACACAAAGAGAATTTGCCNAATTNAATCTTCTGTANATAATTTANCCATTATATANGTGTTCCTATATAATTTTATTTTAGATTTGAGTGCCTAACTAGAATGCATTAAAAATTTCATAACCTTGGAGTATAAAAACGTATTGCAATAGTTAAATAATATAAAAGTAAAAAATAAAAACAATGGAAGAATTAANAATTTTAGCACAACTAACTGTAGCAATATCTGTTGCTTATGTATGGGTTTTNAGATTTCANAATGTCTTNAAAGAATTTAAAAGTTTTGGTTTAAACGACCTAAGCCGAAATTTTGTTGGAGTGAGTAAAATATCTCTAGCTACTTTGATNGTTGCAGGTATTTGGTATCCATCATTAATTTTTTATCCATCTGTTCTTATGGGGTTATTTATGTTAGCCGCTCAATGTTTTCATTTTAAAATAAAAAACCCTTTTGCGAAACACCTTCCTTCTCTAATNCTTTTAATTTTATGTGNTTTTATAGCANTTAAAANCATANCATTAGAATGGATACAATAAAAAAGTATGGACATAGATAAAATATGTGTTCTTATATCAAGTTTCTCTTTTTTTGCTTATACCATCTACTATTTTAANTCATCAAAAATGNAAATGGAATTCAAACGATTTGGTTTAGAGAAATTTGGTCTAATAATCATNNNNTTACAATTTTTAGGTGCAACAGGTTTAATGGTTGGANTTGTATTATTTAATCCATTATTAATTATTTCATCTTTAGGCCTTGCATTGCTTATGCTAGCAGGATTTCTAGTAAGATTAAAATTAAAAGATGGNATTTTAGTTTCCTTACCTGCTTTATTTTATATGAGCTTAAATGCTTATATCTTTTTANTATCAATAAATTAAGTAATACTATGTTGTTTATAGAAACNTATAATACCTANNACTCNTGTTTTTAGTAAAACTNTAAAAATTTCTCAATTAAAAATTTATACTTTTAGTATTAAATTAAAAACAAAAGTCATGAATAATGATAAAAAAACAACTCGCATATTTACTGGGTCTATAATTGAAGCACAGCCTTTAATTAATAGTTTAAATGAATTAGGAATCAACCCTATAATTAGAGACGATCATCAAAGTGGANTATTAAGTGGTTTTGNAGCTGGAGTTCCAGGGCAAATAAGNATGTATATACGAAATGAAGAAAAAATTATTGCTAAAGCTATATTAGAAAATTTCGAGCATAACTATGAAGATTAACNTAAGAATACATTTTTGCTCGGATCTCTTTAATCTTATCATCACTCATATACTCTTCAAAGGTCATGTAACGATCAATAACCCCTTTAGGAGTTAATTCCACAACTCTGTTTCCAATAGTTTGTGCAAACTCATGATCATGAGTAGTTAATATGACAGTTCCTTTAAAGTTTTTCAACGTATTATTAAAAGCTGTAATAGATTCTANATCTAAATGATTTGTAGGCTCATCNAGTTTTAAAACATTAGCACGAATCATCATCATTCTGCTTAACATACAACGAACCTTTTCGCCTCCAGATAAAACATCACACATTTTTAAAGCCTCTTCACCACTAAATAGCATTTTACCTAANAATCCACGAATAAAAACTTCTTCNCGTTCTTCTTCCGTTTTTGCCCACTGACGCAACCAATCTACTAAGCTCATTTTCTTTTCGAAAAACTTCTCATTGTCTAAAGGCAAATAACTTTGTGAAGTAGTTACTCCCCATTGAAACTTTCCAGTATCTTGCTTTAACTTACCACTAACAATTTCATAGAAAGCAGTNGTTGCTCTTGAATCTTTTGAAAATAANATTATTTTATCTCCTTTATCTAAATTTAANTCNANATTATTAAATAATANTTCACCATCGATAGTNGCNGATAATTTTTCGATATTTAATATTTGNTCTCCTGCTTCNCGTTCAGAAGNNAAAATAATAGCTGGATACCTTCTACTCGATGGTTTAATTTGTTCTATATCTAACTTTTCAATCATTTTTTTNCGAGATGTTGCTTGTTTAGATTTAGCAACATTCGCACTAAAACGNGCAATAAANTCTTGTAATTCNTTTTTCTTTTCTTCTGATTTCTTGTTTTGCTGTGCTCTTTGTCTAGCCGCTAGTTGACTACTTTCATACCAAAAAGTATAATTACCACTAAAGTGAGATATCTTACCAAAATCAATATCACTAATNTGNGTACAAACCGAATCTAAAAAGTGTCTATCATGAGAAACAACAATCACACAATTATCATAATTAGCTAAAAAATTCTCTANCCAAGAAATCGTTTCNTAATCCAAATCATTNGTTGGCTCATCCATAATTAAAANATCAGGATTCCCAAATAANGCCTGAGCTAAAAGNACTCTNACTTTTTGNTTACCNTCCAAATCNGCCATAGAAGTATAATGCAAACTTTCTCCAACACCTAAATTAGATAGCATCGTAGCCGCATTACTTTCGGCATTCCAACCGTTCATTTCTTCAAAAATTAATTGAAGTTCTCCTATTTTTTCAGCATTTTCATCCGTGTAATTTTCGTAAAGTTTATCTATTTCAGACTTCACTTTAAATAAATCTTTATTACCCATTACAACAGTTTCCAATACCATAAAATCATCAAAAGCATTGTGATTTTGTTCTAAAACCGACATTCTTTTTCCTGNAGCTAAATGAACATGACCAGAAGTTGGATCTTGTTTTCCAGAAATTATTTTTAATAATGTTGACTTACCGGAGCCATTTGCACCTATAATCCCATAGCAATTACCTTGAACAAACTGAGTGTTTACTTCATCAAATAATATACGTTTACCAAATTGAACCGATAAATTAGAAACTGAAAGCATAGNTTTTTNTTTTNTGAAATTTGGCGCAAAAATAACTATTTAAGTCAAATTAGCGCATTTAAAAAANNTTAATTTCTTTTAACTCGTTATTAACAAAATGATGGTCGGTAGGTTTTATTTTTGTTAAATGACTTATTATGNTCACATGANTAAAAATTTACTCTTTTTATGCATAATTTCACTAATCCTCTTTTCNTGTAAAAACAAGGAGGTTGGCACTCCNCTGTTTACTTACGTGGGTGGAGAAATTGTGAACCCAANAGAAGATTATGTTATTTTTTATAAAGATGAACAATTTTTAGATAGCGTTAAACTTGACGCTAATAATTTTTTTATATACAAAGCTAAAAACATAGAAGAGGGTATTTATTCATTTAGNCATAAGGAATATCAAGTCTTTTACTTAAAACCATCAGACAGTTTAATGTTTCGAGTAAATACCCTAGATTTTGACGAATCTCTTTACTTTACGGGAATTGGTGCAGAAAGAAATAATTTTTTAATGGAAATGTTTTTGCATAATGAAGAAGAAATTGAATTAATGCCCAAACTTTATANGTTAGCACCTGTAAATTTTGAACAAAAACTAGATTCCCTGAGAAACACAAGATTGTTAGTATATAAGGAATTTGCTTTAAAAAATAAACCCGATGACAAATTTAAAGAAATNGCAAAAGCAAGTATTAATTATGATTACTATTCAAAAAAAGAAATTTATATAAACGCAAACGAACGTAAAAAAGAGTCAGATAGTTATTTTNAAATTCCTGACAACTTTTATTCCCACAGAGATTCTATTGATTTTGGAAGTAAATCACTAAGGTCATATTTCCCATATTATCGCTTTTTATTCAGGTATTTTGATAATTTAGCTTTAAAACCTACNGTTGAAACTGACTATTATTTACGTAATTCAGTTGATCATAATTATCATAAAATTAAATTAATAGATCAATTTGTAACTAACGATTCTTTAAAAAATAGNATGGTAATGAGTATTGCTGGAAGGTATTTATTAAGTTCTAATGANCTTAANAGNCAGGAAAAAATACTTAATATTTTTCTAGAGACTAATTCAAACAAAAAACATCATAATGANATAAAANATCTTGCTAATGCCTCCATGAAATTAACCTCTGGAAATAAAATATCAAACCATCCNTTAATTACTACAGAAAAGACGATTAAAGATTTACANTCNATAATTAAAAAGCCATCAGTATTATATTTCTGGTCTGAAAAATCAATGAATCACAGTAAGGACATACACTATCGAATTTCTGAATTAAATTCAAAATTTCCTGAATATGATTTTATTGGCATTAATACCGATTCTAATTTTAATGATTGGATTTCGATTATAAATAAATTTGGATATAANAAGGGTAAAGAATTTCAATTCGAAAATTCTTCCAAAGCTGAAAAAGAATTGGTTATTTATACGATNAATAAAGCTATTATTGTTGANAAAACTGGAATCATTATTAATGGAANTTCCAACCTCTTTAATATTAATATTGAAGAAATTCTTTTGGGATACTTAAACCAATAAAATTCTAGAATTAATTTCCTTTTTTATAATCTGCCAAAAATTTAGCCAAACCGATATCTGTTAAGGGATGATTTAACAGCCCTTCAATTGAAGATAATGGACCAGTAATGACATCAGCTCCAAGTTTTGCGCAATCTATCACATGCATGGTATGTCTTACAGAAGCAGCTAAAATTTGAGTTTCAAAACCATAGTTATCGTAAATCAACCGTATTTCTGCAATTAAATTTAATCCATCAGTTGAAATATCATCCAATCTTCCAATAAAAGGAGATACATATGTTGCTCCAGCTTTTGCAGCCAATAGNGCTTGTCCTGGAGAAAACACTAAAGTAACATTGGTTCTAATCCCTTTATCAGAGAAATATTTTGCAGCTTTAACGCCTTCTTTAATCATTGGTAATTTNACTACGATCTGCTCATGAAGACTTGCCAATTCTTCGCCTTCTTTTATCATTCCNTCAAAATCGGTAGCAATAACCTCTGCAGAAACATCTCCGTCAACTATATTACAAATAGCAACGTAATGCTTTAATATATTTTCACGACCNGTAATACCTTCCTTAGCCATTAACGATGGGTTNGTAGTTACACCATCTAAAACACCTANGTTTTGAGCATCGCGTATTTGATTTAGGTTAGCAGTATCAACAAAAAATTTCATAAAATTGGATTTAATTAGTAAAAGCNTATGTATTATTTTTAGCAAAAATACATAAGTAATAAAGGTGATGAAACNTTTAATATAAAAAGTTACTAATTACTAATGTTAATAAAAACAAAAATAATTTTTACTTCAATTTATAATGCTTCATTAACATTTTTTCATACCAGTTACTNGGTAAAATTCGTTTTAATACAATAGAAAATTTTTGAAGTAANCTCCCTTCTTTATAACGAACGCGAGGTACATTTTTATTAATTACTTTTAAAATTACATNAGCTAATTCCATTGGGTTACTNCCTTGNTTTACATGGGTATTCATAATATCCAAGGTATTGTTATATGCTTCTTTATAAGGAGAGTGCTCTAAAACTGGAGCATGATATCTTCCAGCAGCTATATTAGTTGCAAAATCTCCTGGAGCAATATTNGTCATCTTAATACCAAATTGTTTAACCTCTATTCTAAATGCTTCTGCTGTAATTTCTAATGCAGCTTTGGTTGCAGAATAAATACCACGATAAGGNAAACCCATATATCCAGCAATGGAAGTAACATTAATAATCAAACCACCTTTTTGCTTACGCATTTGAGGNAGTACCGATTTTATTACATTTATTGGCCCATGAAGATTAATATCAAAAGCCTTTTTAATTTCTAATTCGGGAGTTTCTTCAATAGGACCTGTTATACCAACTCCTGCATTATTAACAACGATATCTAACCGCTGCTCTTTATTAATNATAGTGGCNATGACCTCTTTAATAGAATTAGGATCGGTAACTTCCATTTTTAAAAGAGGAAAAGAAACATCATNACTATATTTTTCAGGATTTCTACTNGTACCATATACTATAAATCCGTTTTCGGAAAGCAATTTTCCAATTGCTCTCCCAATNCCTGAAGACCCACCTGTAACTAATACTACTTTTAACATTTTAGCAAAGATAAATAAATGAAAAATTTTATTTAATACTATCTAAATTTCGGGTACAAAAAATGGCAAGCTACCTACATCACACTGCTACGACCGTTTACCCTTGCTGCGTTCCCACCCTGGGGGATTCAACAGGAGCTAGTTGTGTAGGACTTGCCGATGNAAAGATAATGCAATTTACATTTTTAACAATCTTTTCTTCTANATTATTAAATAATTATTATTTTGAATAAGCNATTGTGCATTAGAATATAATTTACTCAATAAATTTTGAAATTTACCTTAACTCAAGANGAAGCATTAAAAAGTTTAATAATATACCCTTTGGACTTAGATGAAAACATTAAAATGTATGACCGGTTTGATTAATAATAAATATATTGCGAGAAATTTATAAAAAAATGAAATTATTTAAGCTATTCCTGCTTGGCAATTTAGGGTTATTTTCTTTTGTTAGTTGTGAGGATAAAGTAAGACCTGCAAGCGATTTATTTGACCTTGTTATTAAAGATACTAAAAAAACATATACGCCCAATGATAGTTTTGTGGTATCAATAAATAATAAAAAAGAAAGTCCAATCGATTCTATTGTTTATTATATGAATTTAGAAAAGATTGTCTCTTCAAAAAATATTTCAGGAAAAACAATCAATCTTAAAAATCAAAAATTAGGAAATAGGTCTTTAATTGCTAAGGTTTATTCAAAAGGAGCCGAATATGAAGTTTCAAAAAAAGTAAGGATACTTTCTTCAATAACACCTAAATTATATACCTATGCGATTTTAGAAGAATATCCTCACGATACTTCTGCATATACTCAAGGGCTTGAATTTGCTAATGACACCTTATATGAAAGTACTGGACAATATAAAAATTCTACATTAAGAAAAACTGATTATAAGAGTGGAGCAGTACTTAGGACTATACCATTATCAGATGCTTATTTTGCGGAAGGCTTGACGATTTTAAATGATAAAATTTACCAATTGACCTGGAGGGAAAAAACAGGGTTTATTTATGATTTAAAAACCTTAAAAAAAACAGGTTCATTTGTTTATGGAAAAAGCTTGGAAGGTTGGGGATTGTGCGAAAATGGAACAAGTATATTTAAAAGTGATGGAACTCAAAAAATATGGAAGCTTAATGCAAATAACCTTGCTGAAGAAGATTACATAGAAATTTATACGAATTCTAGTAAAATAAAATCTGTAAATGAACTAGAATGGGTTGAAGGAAAAATATATGCAAACATATATCTTAAAGATGCTATCGCTATTGTAAATCCAAAAAACGGAGCTGTTGAAGGNGTTATCGATTTAACTACATTAAAAAATAACGTGACCGTTAAAAATCCAGATGATGAGGTACTCAACGGGATTGCTTATAAAGGAGAACCTAATATTCTTTACATCACAGGTAAAAACTGGAACAAACTGTTTAAAATTAAAATTATTGAAAAATAATATTTATTCTTTCCAGATTAAGGACATCAGTATATAGAGTAAAATTATAATAGGGATAGCAATAAACTTTAACAACAAGATTGCAAGGATACTAATTGCTAAAAAAACATACCGAATTTTATTAGCGGAAAAACTCCAAGTTTTAAACTTTAGAGCAAATAAAGAGAGTTCAGCATTTAACAAGAAAGAACTAATGAAGGTAACTCCTAGTAAAAACCATTGATTAAAAATAACACTTTCTATAAAGGCTGTGTATTGAAATTCAAATATTAATGGCAAACTGATAATTAATAATGTGTTCGCAGGAGTCGGTAAGCCAATAAAACTATCNGTTTGTCTTATATCTATATTAAATTTAGCAAGTCTAAATGCAGAAGCGATGATAATAAGCATTCCTATCAATGGAATAAAGCTCATTTCAGATGCTAAACCCCTAATTGTTCCTAAATTTTCAAANCCTGTTTCTAATGCTTGTGGCGCGATTGCTTTGTTAAGTAACTGAACCATAATTAATCCTGGAACAACTCCAAAACTTACCATATCTGCTAGGGAATCTAATTGCTTGCCAATTTCACTTTGAACGTTAAGTATCCTTGCTACTAGGCCATCAAAAAAATCAAAAAACATTCCAAGGATGACCAATAAGGAAGCGATTACTAAATCTCCACTTATAACAAATAATATAGCCAGACATCCACATAGTAAATTAAGTGATGTGATTAAATTAGGAATGTGCTTTTTCATAATGACCTGGTTAATGAGTAAATAGTTTAGTGTAAATGTATTGTTTATCGCTTTAACTTTTTACGTTAAATATTATTTTTATCAATGTTAATGTTTCTTAATTAATTATATGGGTAGNTCGTATTAAATTAAATTAGNAATNTTTATTATTTTTCACTAATTATAATTCGCTACTAAAGCTTTAAAACCTATTTATAGATTACTTAAAAAAACCTAACAAATAGGTCTAACTCNAAAAATTGACTGATTTTAATCTTTTATNAAATCATTATAAATTTCATTCAATTAACATAAAAAATGTAAAAATAGAAAAGTATTTTTGTCTTTTACAATATGTACTTAATATTATAGTTTATAACCTTATAAAATAGTAAGACTTTTGCCCAAATCTTAAAGCTTGAAGAAGAAATTATTTATTGGTTTATTATTTATCTGCATCATAGCAAATTCTCAATCTGTTAGAAAATATTCTAATGAGTTTATGAATATTGGAGTAGATGCTGCTGCCTTTGGAATGGCAAATGCAGTCACCGCTTCTAGTGCNAATGTAAACTCAGGATATTGGAATCCTGCAGGTTTATTGGCTTTAGAGGACAATCAATTCTCTTTAATGCATGCTTCCTATTTTTCTAATATTGCTAGTTACGATTATGGTGCATTTGCGATGCCATTGGACGATCGTAGTGCAGTAGCTTTTTCTATAATTCGATTTGGAGTAGATGACATATTAAATACCACTCAATTAATAGACGATCAGGGAAATATAGATTACAGTCGAATTAGCCTCTTTTCTACTGCAGACTATGGAATTACTTTTTCTTATGCAAGAGCACTGCCATTAGATGGTTTAAATATTGGAGTTAATGCAAAGGTAATTAGAAGAATTATCGGGGATTTTGCCTCTTCATGGGGATTTGGTTTAGATGTAGGCCTTCAGTTTAACAAAAAAGATTGGCAATTTGGAATAATGGNTCGTGATATTACGACCACTTTTAATGCATGGGCTATAGATGAAGATAAGTTTGCTGAAATACAAGGTGCTATAGAAGGTCAAAATCAAGAACTTCCTGAAACTACCGAAATTACCATTCCAAAATTAAACCTTGGAATGTCTAGAAAATTTATTTTTCATTATGATTATGCACTGCTTACAGAAATAGATTTGAACTTTCGATTTGCACCAACAAATGATTTAGTCTCTACTTCTTTTACAAGCTTCACCCCTGCCCTTGGATTAGAGTTTGGATACATAGATATGGTTTTTATTAGAGCTGGAATTGGTAATTTTCAGAATATAACCCAATTAGATGGAAATGAATCTATCGGATTTCAGCCAAATATTGGTGTTGGTTTCAAATACAAAGGAATTCAAATTGACTATGCACTTACCGATTTAGGAGATCAGAGTGCTGCTTTATATTCTAATATATTTTCAGTGACCTTAGACTGGAGTTTATTTAGGTAAACGTAATTTGTTTAANTTTAAAATGAATTTATTTAAAATGAATTTATATCACATTCGTATTTTATATTTTGTATTAATTANATTTCTTACCACTAAGGGTATCGCTCAAGAAATTAGGCTTTCTGATACTGCGGAAGTTAGCATTCTTACAATGGGACCCGGAGATGTTTTAAACGACAGTTTTGGCCACAGTGCTTTTAGNGTAAAAGATACTAACCAAAACATCGATGTAGTTTATAATTATGGAGTTTATGATTTTAATACCCCTAACTTTTATCTAAAGTTTGCACAAGGGAAGCTTTTATATAACTTGGACAGAAATAACTTTAGTCCCTTTTATAATTATTATGCGAANCAAAACAGATGGATTAAAGAACAAATACTCAACTTAAACTCAACAGAAAAACAAGCTATCTTTAATTTTCTGCAAGCTAATTACGAACCAGAAAACAGAAGCTATAAATATGATTTCTTTTTTGATAATTGTGCTACCAAAATACGAGATGTTTTGGTAATTGTCTTAAAAAATAAAATTAGCTATCTAGATCGATTTGATAGTAATTCCTATACATTTAGAGAACTGATTCAAAAAAATGTCTATTGGAATACTTGGGGAAGTTTCGGAATGGATATTGCTATTGGAGCGGTAGTGGACCAAAAAGCTTCTTTTTGGGAATATCAATTTTTACCAGAATATGTTTTTAAAGAAGCCGATAAAGCCAAGTTAAATAGAGGTCAAGAAGAGATAAGTTTAGTAAAAACAACCATAAATCTATTTATCAACTCACCCAAGAAAAATAAATCTAACTTTTTTACAAGTCCCCTATTTATAATGGGACTATTGGCTTTTATAATTTTAGGAATAACGTATAAAGATTTTAAAAACAAAACAAGAAGTCGCTGGCTAGATATTAGTATTTATAGTATCACTGGGGTCATAGGAGTTCTTTTACTTTTACTTTGGTTTGCAACTGATCATTCTACTACACATAATAACTATAATCTATTATGGGCTTTTCCTTTATCCCTATTTTTTGTATTGACTATTGCTAAGAAAAACCCAAGACCTTGGCTCAGAAGGTATGTATTTTTTCAAATACTAATGCTGATATTACTATGTCTTCATTGGATTACAGGAGTTCAAGTATTTACTTTTGTATTAATTCCATTATTTGTTGCTTTAATTGTCAGGTATATTTATTTAGTTTTCTATTTCAAAAGCAAACTTGTACAATCATAAAAACATAAAATACTATTTGAAAAACAATAAAAATTACTTTAAAATAAGGTAAGCTTAGTAATATTAAAACTAATTCTCATTTTAGTAAATAAAAACACCTTAATTTGTAAAAAAACATAACTTGTGAATTACTTATCTGTTGAAAATATTTCAAAATCTTATGGAGATCGCATTTTATTTAAAAACATCTCTTTTGGTATCAACGAAGGACAAAAAATAGGTTTTGTTGCTAAAAACGGAACTGGTAAAACTTCCATTTTAAATATAATTGCCGGTGATGACATCCCAGATACCGGTAATGTAGTTTCTCGTAAAAATATAAAAATCTCATACCTATCTCAAGACCCTAAATTAGATCCAAATTGCACCATTGAGGAAATCATTCAAACTTCTGATAATTTCATCATTAAAATTATTGCAGATTATGAAAAAGCATTGCTTCAGCCAGAGGATGCAGAAGCCTATCAAAAAGCTTTTGATGCTATGGAAGCTAATCAAGCTTGGGATTATGAAACCGTTTATAAACAAGTATTATCCAAATTAAAATTAGACGATCTAGACCAAAAAGTAGCTGCTATGAGTGGAGGTCAAAAAAAACGTTTGGCATTGGCTAATGCATTATTAGCACAACCACAACTCTTAATTTTAGATGAACCCACCAATCATTTAGATTTAGAAATGATCGAATGGTTGGAAGATTTCTTCGCAAAAAGTAACATCACCTTATTTATGGTTACACACGATCGTTTTTTCTTAGAGCGTGTCTGTAACGAAATTGTAGAGTTAGATGAAGGAGTAATGCATGGATACAAGGGTAATTACAGTTATTACCTAGAGAAAAGAGATGCTCGAATCGAGAATTTTATTTCTGAAACTTCCAAAGCAAAACAACTTTATAAAAAAGAATTGGATTGGATGCGAAGACAACCCAAAGCACGAACCACAAAAAGCAAATCCAGAATTGATGATTTTCAAGATATAAAAAACAGAGCAAATCAACGTAGAAACGATCATGAAGTACAAATAGAGCTAAACATGGAACGATTGGGTACCAAGGTGGTCGAATTACATTCCATTTCAAAATCGTTTGGAGCTAAAAATATATTGGAAAAGTTTGAATATAATTTTCAAAAAGGAGAACGAATAGGAATCATTGGTAAAAACGGAACTGGAAAATCTACATTCTTAAATATGATTACGGGCAGTATTGCTCCAGATGCCGGAAAAGTGGTGATTGGGGATACTGTTAAGTTTGGTTATTATACCCAAGATGGCATACACATAAAAGAGAATCAAAAAGTTATTGAAGTGGTTCGAGAATTTGGTGATTTTATTCCTTTAAAAAAAGGCAAGCAAATTTCGGCTCAACAATTATTAGAACGTTTTTTATTCGATCGTAAAAAGCAATATGACTTTGTAGAAAAATTAAGTGGTGGTGAACGTAAACGTTTGTACCTCTGCACCGTTTTAATTAGAAACCCTAATTTTTTAATATTAGATGAACCCACCAACGATTTAGATATTGTTACTTTAAATGTTTTAGAAAATTTTTTGTTAGATTTTCCAGGTTGTTTAATGGTGGTGTCGCATGACCGTTATTTTATGGATAAAATTGTCGATCATTTATTTATTTTTAGAGGCAATAGTGTGGTTGAGGATTTTCCGGGTAATTATTCCGATTTTAGAACTTATGAAGACAGTAAACCTTCAGAAAGTAAAACAATACCTAACAACACTGGTGCTAATAAAGACAACTGGAAAGTAAAAGAAACTAAATCTAAGTTAAATTATAACGAACAAAAAGAACATGCAAAATTAGAACGCGAAGTAGCTAAATTAGAACGTGAAAAGGAAACTTTAGAAAATAAATTTTCTACAGAAGCTTGGGATCCAGAAGAAATACAAAAACAATCTATCATTTTACAAAAACTCATACAAAATCTTGAAAAAAAGACCGAACGATGGTTTTTACTTTCAGATAAAATGGAAAGTTAGCAACAGCCTTTTACAAATTTTAATTTGTATTTTGTTGATTGACAATACACCAATTTAATATGACTATCAAAACAGCATTAATAACAGGAGGAGCTTCAGGCTTAGGATATGAATTTGCAACACTTCTAGCAAAGGATGCATATCATTTAATTTTAATTGATATCGATTCAGAAAAATTAAAGGAAACTAAAAAAAAGTTAGAAGATAAATATAAAACTCCTGTAAATACGATAAGGAAGGATATGAGTACTCATAATTGCGCTTCTGAATTATTTGAAGAAATTAAAGAAACCCCTATTGATGTTTTAATAAATAATGCTGGTTTTGGTTTGTATGGTCATTTTCATAATACCGATTGGGAACGAGAAGCTTCTATGCTTAATTTACATATTATTTCTACTACACATTTAACCAAATTAATATTAAAAGGAATGGTTGAAAAAGGTCAAGGAAAAATATTAAACATGTCCTCATTAGCAGCTTTTCAACCTGGACCCCTAATGTCTATTTACTATGCTTCTAAAGCATATATTTTGTCTTTTTCTGAAGCGATAGCAAATGAATTAAAAGGAACTGGTGTAACTGTAACTGTCCTTTGCCCAGGACAGACAAAAACATCTTTTCAGGAAGTGGTCTCTCAAGAAACTTCTGAAAACAAAATAGGATTTAACATGGCTTCACCAGATGAAGTCGCAAAATATGGTTATAAAGCTATGTTAAATGGTGAGTCGGTTGTGATTCCAGGAAATTTCAATAAATTCCTTTCTTTTTTACCTCGAATATTGCCTAGAAATATTGCAGCTGCTATTGTAAGAAAAATACAAGAAAAAAATAGAGCGGATTAAGTAATTACATCCGTTTAATAAAAGCTGTAAAGAATTTGGAAATCTAATTTATGGTACTTCCTTATAAGATGGAGGTTTAACATATAAAACCAATAAGAATTTAAAGTTCTAAGCTAATACTTTCTGTATATTCTTTAAAAGAATTTAAATTATTATGTCCACCCATAGGAATGGTAATTAATTCTTTTTTATCAGTATTGAAACTATCATATAATTTTTTTCCTTGATCATAAGGTATCACTTTATCATAGGTGCCATGATAAAAAATAACAGGACAATTAATGTCATCCATAAATTGATAGGTTGGAAATTTATAATCCAATAAGTAGCGTATAGGCAGAAATGAAAATCTAGACTTAGCAATGGCTAACATGCTATAAAAAGGAGCTTCTAAAATTAATTTATTGGGTTCGTGTTTAGCAGCGACATAAGCAGCAAAAGTGGTTCCTATACTCCTACCATAAACTATTATTTTAGACTCAGAATAATTTTGTTGTGCAAATTCATACCACAATTCTGCATCCTCATATAAAAATTCCATCGACTTCTCACCCTTACTTTTTCCGTAACCTCTATAATCCATAATAAGTACGTCGTAATCTAAATCTATAAAAAGATCAGCTATTTGCCCCCAATCTTGTAGATTTCCAGCATTGCCATGAAAATATAAAACAACACCTTTTGAATTTTCTTTTTTAAAATAAAGTCCATTTAAGTGAGCTCCATCTGAAGATTTCAAGTTTATTTCATCAAATGAACTTTTCATTTCAAAGACATGTTCTTGAGAAAGAACAGAGGGCATGAAAATTAAGTTTTCTTGGAAAAAATAAATAACACCACACAACAATCCGTAAATATTTAGAAGTATAAATATTAAAATAAATAACTTCTTTTTTAAATTCATTTTACTTATTTGTAGTTTTATTCTTCTGTTCAATCCACTTACCCATATACTTTGTTGCATGCACCGATTGATGCTGTAGAATTTGACCCGTAAAATTCTGCTTTCTATGTGCATCTAAAGTATTTTGTAGCTGTATTAATTGATCTATAAATTTTTCTGAATACAAATTATAATTAAAGCGCTGACTAAGAATAATCATTGCATTCTGTTGAGCAGCCAACCAATTTTCTTTATTATTATATAATGCTATGGAAGCATTTACGATGCCTTCTACGTCATTTGCTATGGCTCCTGAAAAAGAAAAATTTCCTGAAATACCCTCTGATCCAATAGCAGTGGTTACAGCTGGAGTTCCATTTTTCATCGCATCTATAAACTTACCTTTTAAGCCAGCTCCAAAACGCAAGGGTGCTAAACAAACTCTAGCGTTTTTCATCACTTCAGAAACATTTGCTATCCAGCCCTTAATTAAAAAGCCTTCTTTTTTTGAATGTAATTCTAAAATCTGTTGAGGAGCGTAAGCACCATAAATATGTAGTTCAGCTTTTGGAAGTTCTTTCTTTATTTCTGGCCAAATCTCTTTTTTTAAAAATAAGATAGAATCTAAGTTGGGTGCGTGTAAAAAATTTCCAATACTTATAAAATGATTTCTATTTTCAAATAATGGGAATTTATTAATTTCAGCCTCCGCTATTTCATGTACTAAAAAGGGAAGATAGCATAATAAGGAAGTATCAATATGAAAAGTGTTTTGAAGTAATTTCATTTCAAATTCCGAAATAATTAAAGATAAATCGCAACGATACATACTTGCAATTTCTCTTTTAGCAGCATCTGAAAACAAATTTAAATCACTTAAAGGCAGTTTCTTTTTTAATGTTTCTTGCCTTGCTTTTCTTAAAAAATGCAAATCTTCTGTATCCAATAATCGCATGGCATCAGGGCAATTTTCAGCTACCTTCCATCCAAATTGCTCCTCGGTAATAAATCGATCAAAAAGAACTACAGAGGGATTTAATTCTTTTATAAAATTGTCAAAACTAACATTGTTTAGCACTATCGATTTAACTTCAACAGAAGTGCTTTTAAAAGTTTCTGATTTATTGGTAATGGAGGCTGTACTCGAAAAAACAATTTTATACTTTTCTTTTTCAAATAATGAAATTAATTGCATCATTCTAGTGCCAGCAGCAGTCGTTGTCGGCTCTGGAAATATATGCCCTATAATTAAAAGTGTTTTCAAATTATAAATCAGATGCTAATACAGTAACTATTTTAATGGCCGGTTTTTTATCTTCTAATGAAGTCCAAGCAACGTATAATCTATCTCCAACCAATTCCAATTGCGGAAACCCAGAAGAACGTTCACTTCTAGTTTTAGTGATGGTAATTGGTATGTTTTTTTCTCCGTTTGAAGATACTTTTAAAATTTGAATAAGCGTATCAATACCATCTGGCTCCATCCAACTAACCACGGCATTATTTTGATCTAACATCACTGCATCTACTCTTCCAATTGCATTACCGTTATCAACGCGATATTGAAGTCCAAATGTCTCCCCTTGATTTTCAGAAAAAGAAACTTGAATTCTTGGATTATCATTTTCTGCTGTAAACCAAGCTAAAACAACAGCGTCATTAAACGAATCTATAGCGGGACCATTTACAGGGCAACCAGGTATTTCCCAATGATCTTGATAAACGTTTTTAGGGGCCGTCCAATTACCATTTACAAATCGAACTATAGAAATATCTCTTATTTCAGTATCCGATCGATCTCTATAAGCTACTATGGGTCCATTTGCTGTCATTGTTGCAGCAGTATTACAACATTCACAAGTTTTATCATCTAATAAAATATCGTTTGTAATTTCTCCTTCAGCATCAATAAATGCAACCCTAAGTGTCATTTGTTCATTTTCTTTTGGAACACCGACCAAGGTTCTTCCATCTAACCAGGTAACAAAAAAGGAATCATTATTGTAAGGCAACATAGAAACAAATCCATGTTCGCTTTTTATACCATCTTGATTTAATAAAATATTATTTTTCCAAGTATTTTTTTGTTTTGAATACAATTGTAAATGTATATCGTAGGTATAGGTCCCTTCTGCTGATTTTTTTAGAATATTTGTTAAAATACTTCCATTATTATATGCGATAGCTGGAAAATCTGCCCAATTAACAAACCAATCTGATCCTGAAATTATTTCTGTTGGAGCAGTCCAATTAATACCGTTAAATTTAGAATATTTTAAGCTGACTATACTATCCTTATTTTGAATCCAGGACATTAATAAGTTTTCACCATCACTAAAGAGTCTGGGCAAAGAACTATTTAATGTAGATGGATTTTTAATTTTAATAATAGCAGTATGTCTGTTATTATCAAGAACTGCAGGTTCACTTTTTGATGTTTCTGTTTTACAAGAAGCCAATAGCAAAATCATAATGGAAATGAAAGCTAGGTATCTTAGCATATAAGAATATTAGGTATTAAAAATAGAATTCTATTTTTCTACTATTACTGCTGCATATAAGTCAAAATCTTCTGCAGCCGTTATTTTTACGGTAGAAAAATCACCAGTACGAATATAGTCTTTTTCTGCATTAATTAGCACTTCATTATCAACATCAGGACTATCAAATTGAGTTCTTCCAACAAAATAACTTCCTTCTTTTCGATCAATAACAACTTTAAACTCTTTTCCTATTTTTTCTTGATTTAATTCCCAAGAAATTTGAGATTGGATCTCCATAATATCATTAGCTCTCTGCATTTTTACATCTTCAGGAACATCATCTTCCAATAAGTAAGCTGTGGTATTTTCTTCATGAGAATAGGTAAAACATCCTAAACGATCAAAACGCATATCGGTTACCCATTGTTTTAACTCTTGAAAGTTTTCTTCAGTTTCGCCAGGATAGCCAACAATTAATGTCGTTCTAATAGCCATACCAGGTACTCTTTCTCTAAAATCTTTTAATAAACGATTTATTTTTTCTTTTCCAAAACCGCGTTTCATCGACTTTAAAACTGAATCTGAAATATGCTGTAATGGAATATCTATATAATTACACACTTTAGGNTCATTNCTCATCACCTCTAANACATCTAGAGGAAATCCAGTAGGAAATGCATAATGCAGACGAATCCACTCGATACCTTCTACCTTAATAAGTTCTTTTAGTAATTCAGCAAGGTTNCTTTTTTTATAAATATCTAGACCGTAATAGGTGAGATCTTGTGCAATTAGAATTAATTCTTTAACTCCATTTCCAGCTAATTTTTCAGCCTCTATNACCAAATTTTCGATGGGAGTACTTTTATGTTTTCCTCTCATTATTGGGATCGCACAAAAAGAACAAGGTCGATCGCAACCTTCTGCAATTTTTAAATAAGCATAATTTTTTGGAGTTGTTGTTAATCGTTCTCCAATTAATTCATGTTTATAATCAGCTTCTAATGCTTTTAGTAANCCTGGTAACTCTGTAGTACCAAAGTATTGATCTACACTTGGAATTTCTTTTTGAAGATCTGGTTTATATCTTTCCGATAAACAGCCCGTAACAAAAACTTTATCAACGGTGCCTTCTTCTTTTTTCTGCACGTACTCCAATATAGTATTTATACTCTCTTCTTTTGCATTCGCAATAAAACCACAAGTATTAATTACTACTATGTTCCCTTCTTCTTCGTGTACAACTTCTTTTTGATTGGCTTTTAATTGGCCCATTAACACTTCGCTATCATAGACATTTTTNGAACATCCTAGCGTAATTACGTTAATTTTGTTTTTTTTTAGAGTTTTGGTACGCATAGCTATTTNCTGCAAAAGCAGGTGTTTTTTTTTAATAATTTTATTTTTCTCTCAAAGCTTTAAACTTTGTTAATGGAGATCCGAATTAGCTCAGTAGATTCTTATATAAACAGCAATTTTTTATTTAAAAAAAGAGTCTACAAATTCAATTTTGTTAAAAACTTGAAGGTCTTCAATACCTTCTCCTACACCAATATATTTTACTGGGATTTTAAATTGATCACTTATTCCAATAACTACACCACCTTTAGCGGTTCCGTCTAATTTAGTTACTGCTAATGAAGTAACTTCAGTAGCAGCTGTAAATTGTTTAACTTGTTCAAAAGCATTCTGCCCTGTTGAACCATCCAAAACTAATAATACATCATTAGGAGTATTTGGAATCACTTTCTGCATGACTCTTTTCACCTTTGTTAANTCATTCATTAAATTAACTTTATTATGAAGCCTACCAGCAGTATCTATTATAACTACGTCAGCATTTTGAGTAACTGCACTTTCTAAAGTATCAAAAGCAACACTAGCAGGATCAGAACCCATACTTTGCTTTATTAATGGAACATCAATGCGATCTGCCCAAACTTGTAATTGATCAATAGCAGCTGCACGAAATGTATCTGCTGCACCCAACACTACTTTTTTACCTGCNTTTTTAAATTGATTTGCTAATTTACCGATCGTAGTGGTTTTTCCAACACCATTTACTCCTACCACCATAATTACATAAGGTGTATNTTGTAAAGGAATATCAAAATCAGTNGCATTNCCAGAATTAGTTTCACTTAATAATCCAGCAATTTCTTCCCTTAAAATTTTATTAAGTGCATCGGTNCCTAAGTATTTATCTTTTAAAACTCTTGCTTCTATGCGGTCAATTATTTTTAGTGTTGTTTCTACACCAACATCACTAGACACTAAAACTTCTTCAAGATTATCTAAAACATCATCATCAACTTTACTTTTTCCAGCAACTGCTTTGCTGAGCTTATCAAAAAATGAAGACTTTGTTTTTTCAAGCCCTTTATCTAAGGTCTCTTTTTTTTCCTTTGAAAATATTTTTTTAAAAAAACTCATAATTAGTTTTTTAGANTATTGAAATTATTAACAAATATACGTTTTAGCTATCTTAGAAAATANAAAATGAAAAAATAGAAAAGCCACTTTTTAAAAAAAGTGGCTTTTAATATATTTNAAATAATGATTTACTTTTTGTTTAACCAATCGTTTACCTGATCTGGAGCCATAATAGACTCAACAAAAGTATANGCNCCNGATTTTTCCGATTTTACCATCTTAATTGCTTTAGCTAAACGCTTAGAACCTGTCTGTAATGATGCTATTGATTTTTTTGCCATGTCTTAATTATTTTATCTCCTTGTGAACCGTCATCTTTTTAAGAATTGGGTTAAATTTTTTAATCTCCATACGATCTGGAGTGTTCTTTTTATTCTTTGTAGTGATGTAACGTGAAGTTCCTGGCTTACCAGAATTCTTGTGTTCTGTACACTCTAAAATTACCTGTACTCTATTTCCTTTTTTAGCCATTATACTAGACTTTAATTATTGTTATGCAATTATTTATCAAGAAAACCTTTTTGACGGGCTTCNTTTACAACTGCAGTAATTCCTTTTTTGTTGATTGTTTTTAAAGCTGAAGCAGCTACTTTGATAGTAATCCACTTATCCTCTTCAGGTAAATAAAAACGTTTTTTAAGAAGATTTACATTAAATCTTCTTCTGGTTTTATTCATCGCGTGAGAAACATTATTCCCAAACATTGCTTTTTTNCCAGTAAGTTCACAAACTCTTGACATCTTAAAATCTTTTAGTTATTTTAAACAGGGTGCAAATTTAATGAAATTTATTGTTAACCACAACAAAAGAAAATTAGTTTTTTAATATTTCTTTTTGAAGTAATTCTAAAGCCTTAAAGGTCGCTCTACCAATTACCTTTTCACGGGGCTGACCAAAGTTAAATTTTTCTGTAAAAACTCCTGCAGCACTTGCTATAGAAATGTAAACCGTTCCTAATTCATCATCAGCATCTCCCTTTNTTGGACCGGCATTTCCGGTTGTTGAAATTGCATAATCTGTATCGAATACTTTATTTGATTGTAANGCCATTGCNTCTGCAACTTCACTACTAACAACAGAGTATTTGTTTATCAATTTTTCATCTANTCCTAAAACAGAAGATTTTATATGGGTGGCATATGTAACCATACCTCCTTTAAAAAAAGCAGAAACACCAGACTCAGCAGTAATCATTTCTGTAATTTTACCACCTGTACAACTTTCAACAATACTTAAGCTTAATCCTTTTTTTATAAATAATTTCGATATTTGTTGCACCAAGGATGTTTCATCTTCATATCCAATAGCAATNTCCTTTAGTAGAATTTGTAACTTATCCATTTGATTATCAACTGCAGTTCTTACTTTGTATTCTATTTCACCTTTCGAAGAAAGCCTTAAACGAACTCTCCCTAAAGAAGGTAAATAAGCGAGTTTTATGTTTTCTGGCAACTGATCTGCCCAACCACAGATTATTTTCACGATTTCACTCTCTCCCATTCCAACAGTTAGAAGTGTTTTATGATAAATAAATGGACAATTAAATTTTTTTACTNTTTTAGGTAAAACCGATTCTTTTATCAAGTTTTTCATTTCATAAGGAACCCCTGGTAATGAGATAAAAACAGTGTTTTCTTTTTCCATCCACATCCCTGGTGCAGTTCCAAAATTATTATGCANCACCATGGCTTTTGAAGGAACAAATGCTTGACGCAAACTTTCTGGTAAAGGATTGGTNGTGAATTTTTTATAAATCNCTTTTACATGCTTTAGCACCGCTTTATTTTCAATTAATTGATCATCGAAAAACTTACAAAAAGTTTCTTTTGTAATATCATCTTTGGTAGGACCTAAACCACCTGTAACGATAACGATGTCTACTTTCTTTTCAGCTTTAGAAAATGCTTCTAAAATATGTGAATGCTCGTCTTGAATGGAAGTAATTTGATAAACTTGAACNCCAATTTTATTGAGTTCCTTCGAAATAAAAACCGAATTAGTNTCAACAATCTGACCGATTAAAATTTCATCACCAATTGTAATAATTTCAGCTAGCATCTATAATTTAAAATCTTGTTTTAACTCAATAAAAACTCTTTCTACAGTGGTAACAACATTTTTTAAATGAGTTTCTATGGTAGATTTATTTTTAAGGCTTTTGGTCCAAGATTCTATCGAGGTAATTTCCTTACCTAAATTAAGGCCAAACATTTCTAGATTTGGTTTCATTTTATGAGCAAACTGGTACGCTAATTCTCTATTATTATTACCTATTGCTTCCTGCATCGCCTTAAGATCTGGCGGTATTTCTTCTAAAAAAGTTTTTGCAATAATGACCATAAAATCTTTATCACCACCCGCAATTTCGCTTAAACTTTTTGTTGAATATTTTTTAACCATCATTTTATTTTTATAGAGAATATTTCTTTTTCTTCAATAAAACCTTTTAAGATATCATTGGGNTTTACTTTTGCAACTCCAGAAGGCGTGCCCGTAAATATAATGTCTCCAATCTTTAAAGTAAAATATTTTGATATATATTCGATTAAAGTATCAATTTTCCACAACATTAATGAAGTATTTCCTTTTTGTTGCACCTTATCGTTTTTTTCTAGTCTAAAATTAATATCATCTATATTTTTAAAATCATTTTTCGATAGAAATTTCCCAACAACTGCTGCGCCATCAAATGCTTTTGCTTTTTCCCAAGGCAACCCTTTTTCTTTTAATTTAGATTGTAGATCTCTTGCAGTAAAATCAATNCCTAAACCAATTTCATCATAATATTTATGAGCGAATTTCCGATCAATATGTTTTCCAATTCTATTGATCTTTACCAATATTTCTACCTCATGGTGAACTTCATTTGAAAATTCAGGAATAAAAAAAGGCTGTTTTTTTAAAAGAATGGAAGTATCTGGCTTTAAAAANAATACAGGATCTTTTGGAGCCTCATTATTTAACTCTTTAATATGTTCTACATAGTTTCTACCAACACATATTATTTTCATAAGCCTTTTTTTTGAAATTTGTACATATGCTATTTGCAAAATAATTGAGCAAAAAAGTTTTAAAACGTTCGCATTATTTCGTATTAAATTTATTTTTCAACATGTCTAGGCTATCACCGGTTATTGGGCCCGCGTCTTTATTTTTTATTTTAACCTTAAGGTCTCGCAATACCTTCTTAGTATATTTTGGAAAATCTGCATTTTGAATCCAACTAAAATAGCCTGGTTCTGTTTTAAACAAATCTTCAATTACTTTGCCTTTGTGTTTTCCAAACGATATTATTTCTTCACCTTCTTTATTATAGCCTATAAATCCTGCAAAATCGGCAAAATTTTGATGCGAGCTAAATTTAGATAAAAAAGAAATNTCGTTTTCTAAATCATTATATTTATCTAATTGTGCCAATAAAACTTCATATGTTGCCAAGGTATCTGCTTCTGCACTGTGAGCATTTGTTAAGTCTTTATCACAATAAAATTTATAAGCCGCCGCTAAGGTTCTTTTTTCCATTTTATGAAAAATAGTCTGAACATCTACCGCTACATTTTGTTTAAGATCAAAATCTATTTCTGCACGTAATAACTCTTCTGCTAATAAAGGTATATCAAACCTATTTGAATTAAAACCACCTAAATCACTATCCTTTATAAGTTCGTGAACTTTAGGAGCTAATTCATTAAAAGTAGGCTCATTAGCTACCATGTCATCCGAGATACCGTGTATTGCTGTAGTAACCGCAGGTATCTTCATTTCGGGATTAACTCGCCAAGTAAAGCTTTCTTTATTTCCATTTGGAAAAACTTTAAGTATAGAAATTTCTACAATTCGATCTTTCGATACATTGATTCCTGTAGTTTCTAAATCAAAAAAACAAATAGGCTTATTTAATTTTAATTCCATAGTGAGGTTTTAAATAACAAAGATATTAAAATACTCCTCTGAAACTAACGTAAATTTATAAAGTAATTAATTCTGAAATATAAAAGCAAATTAGATTTCTCTGTTTACATCCCAAGCTTCTAGGTAATCGGCAACTGCTTTTACAAACTGNCCTCCTAATGCTCCGTTAACTACTCTATGGTCATAGGAATGTGATAAAAACATTTTAAAACGTATTCCAATAAAGTCACCATCGGGAGTTTCAATCACTGCTGGCACTTTTCGAATAGCTCCTAGCGCTAAAATACCTACCTGTGGCTGATTAATTATAGGAGTTCCCATAATACTTCCAAAAGTACCCACATTGGTAACCGTATAAGTACCTCCTTGAATATCATCTGGTTTTAAATTACCTCCTCTAGCACGTTTTGCTAAATCATTAACTGCCTTGCTCATCCCTACCAAGTTTAATTGATCAGCATTTTTAATCACAGGAACAATTAAGTTTCCGTCTGGTAAAGCCGCAGCCATTCCTANGTTGATGTTTTTTCGTTTGATAATTTTATCACCATCAATCGAAATATTTAACATCGGATGATCTTTTAATGCTTTTGCAACTGCTTCTAAAAAAATAGGTGTGAAGGTTAGATTTTCACCTTCGCGTTTTAAAAAGCCATCTTTTACTTTTTTACGCCAGTTCCAAATATTAGTGACATCTGCTTCTATAAAAGATTGCACATGAGCAGCAGTCTGAACACTTTCCACCATATGATGAGCAATTAATTTACCCATTCTTGACATTTCAATTATTTCATCTCCTCCGTTGANCGAAACAGAAACCGTNGAAGCAGCATGACTTTCCTTAACTGNAACTTCCTTATTAACTTGTTTAACTTCTGTTATTAATGGTTGTGAACTTCGATTTTCTATAAATTGTAAAATATCGTTTTTAGTAACTCTTCCGTCTTTTCCTGAACCAGAGATCGCATCTAATTCTTGTTGTGAAACTCCTTCTTCAGAAGCAATGTTTTTAACTAATGGAGAATAAAAACGGGTATCAGAACTTTGAACCTCAGCTGAAGTTACCTCAACAACTGGAGCTTCTACCGCAGCAATAACTGCTGGAGTTGGGGCAGCTACTGTTTCTACTTTTGGAACAGAAGTTTCTACTGANTCACCTTCTCCTTGAANCTCAATTACAGCGATGGTTTGGCCTACTTGAATAACATCATCCACTTCAAAAAGCTTTTCNACCAAAACACCCTTTACTTCACTAGGAACCTCGCTATCAACTTTATCCGTAGCAATCTCAAGAACTGCTTCATCCTCTTCAATGGTATCGCCAACTTCTTTAAGCCAACTTGTTAATGTTGCTTCTGCAACACTTTCTCCCATTTTCGGTAACTTTAATTCAAACTTTGTCATAATAATTTAAATACTTGAAGGATTTATTTTAACAGTACAAAATTAGTTAAAATTTATAATTTTTAAACATCCATTTTATTAAAAAACAATAACAGACCCTTTTTGATCACTTTGATCACTCCCTAAAATGAAATTACAACCNGGAGGACAAATGCGAAATGCGTTGCCATTTCCGCTAAATTTTCTCATTACCATAAATATTTGTGAATATGGCATGTAATCTACGTCAAAAACAAAGGTACTGTTCGATAAACTCTTATCAGAAAATATGGATTTAGAACTGGTTTTTATTTCTGAATTATATTTTTCTGAAAGATTTTTTAATAAGATGAGATTTTCAGTTAATACAAAAGTTTTTCTGTCCTTATCAATTCCATAATGAACTGTATTGACCGATTTGTTTGTCTTTTTAGCTATGNACACTCCTATTTTAACAATCGCATTAAATACTAAATTAGTGTAAAAATGTTTTTTATAAAAAATAAGCATTGCCCCATAAAACCGATCTAAATATACCGCATCTTTTTTAGTGCTTTCGCCTTTATAATGGAGTATACTGGCGCTACCCAAATAATGGTTTTCATATCCTGCTTTAGTTATNTTATAAGAAAAATCGATGTCTTCTCCATACATAAAGTAATCTTCATCAAACCCTCCAACTTCATTGTATATAGCTCTTTTTACTAGCATAAAAGCCCCTACTAAAACAGAAATTTCTCCTTGGTCATTTCTTTTAATGTGGTTGGCATAATAATTTTTTTTTAATCCTATTAACTTTAATAGTGACACTTTAGGAGTGGGAAGATTTCTTTTGCTTTCAGGTAAAAAAGAACCAGTTCCATCCATTAAATAAACTCCTAAAGCTCCAATATTTTTNATGGATTCTATATGTTTTAAAGTCTTTATAAATGTATCTTCTGCAACCGCAGTATCAGGATTAAGAATACAAACATATTCGCCTTTAGCAATTTTTACCGCCTGGTTATTTGCTTTACTAAAACCAACATTTTCTTTGTTCTCGATTATTGTAATTTTAGGAAAAAGATCTTTAACCATTTGACAACTATCATCCGAAGAATTATTATCGATAACAATAATTTCTGACGGTATACTTTTTAAACTACGTTGCACACTTAAAATACATTGTTCTAAAAAATACCGAACATTATAATTTAATATGACAACAGATAATTTCAAATTATTGATTTTTTAAGGAAGTTTCAAATGGAATTCTATTTACAATACTTCTACCTAAAGTAACCTCATCTGCATACTCTAGCTCATCTCCTACCGATATACCTCTGGCTATGGTTGTCNTTGTAATTTGATATTCTTCTATTTGCCTAAATATATAAAAATTGGTAGTATCTCCCTCCATGGTAGAACTAAGTGCAAACACAAGTTCTTTAACCACTCCAGATTTTACTTTTTCAACTAAGGAAATTATATTCAGTTCACTGGGACCAATACCGTCCATTGGTGAAATTTTTCCTCCCAACACATGATACTGACCTCTAAANTGACTTGTGTTTTCAATTGCCATTACATCTCTAATATCTTCAACAACACAAATTATTTGTTCATTCCGATTTGGATTACTACAGATTTCACAAACTTCTTTATCAGAAATATTATGACAGTTATTACAAAAAATAATTTCATCTCTCATTTGCTGTAAGCTTTCTGAAAGTTTTTGAGTGTGAGATTTAGGCTGTTTTAATAAATGTAAAACCAAACGTAATGCGGTACGTTTACCAATACCAGGGAATTGTGCCATTTCGTTAACTGCACTTTCAAGAAGTCTTGATGAAAAATCCATATAATTTATTGATGGAGCAAGATAAAAAAAATGCTTCACAAAAAATTAATTTTTCTGAAGCATTAAAACTAAAAAAATAAAATTTTAGTTTTTTATTATCTTTTTTGTGACTGTTCCAGCATCTGAATTAATTCTAATAAAATAAACTCCACTGTTCAATTTTGAAACATCCAATATATGTGATTGAGAAATAGAAATGTTAGGCTGATAAATAACTAANTTTCCCAATAAGTTGAATACACTAAANTCNGCTTCAATTCCTTTATTAAAACTCAAGGTAATTTTATCTTTAGTTGGATTGGGATATAAAAAAACATCATTGGCACTCAAAAAAGAGCTACTATTTAAAANGTTTGGCACTTTTGGAGATGCCCATACACCTCTTCCATAGGTTGCAGCATAAATTTTACCATCTGCACTGTTAATTTCTAATTCATTTATAATTACATTAGGTAAGTTTGTTGCATAAGGTTGCCATTCTGTAAAGGTGTTATCTATGTAAAAAATTCCATAATTCATCCCCACATACAATCCATCCTNACCATTGTCATCCCATACCAATGCAAGCGCGCTAAAATTTGGAAGGTTGAACCTATAATCTCCCCAAGTACTACCTCCATCAAAAGAAACAAAAACTTTATTTGCGCTATTAGTTGCCACTGCGATCATATCCGGGTTTGTTGGATGAATTGCAATGGATCTAATTCCTCCCCCAGGATTTGGTAGTTGTATCCAATCTGTAGCACCAGCATCTTCAGTCTTGTAAATTTGTGAACCTCTAGCAGCAAAGATCACCTGATTATTACTTTGAGCGATTTTTAAGTGATCCAGGTTTCCTCCAAAATTTTGAGAAACTGGAACCCAAGCATTACCAAAATTTGAACTTTTATAAATAATATTGTATCCTAAATAACTTGTATTNAATTCCANTGGATCTTGTTCCCAAGGAGTTACCCAATTTCCTTCTCCTTGACCAGGNTCANTTAACCCTGTATAAGAAAACCCGCGATNTACAGACCTATANAATTGTCCGAATTGAGAGGTTCCATAAATTCTATCNGAATTATNTTTATCTATAAAGGTTTCCATACCATCNGCTCCGAGCCAATCAATCCAACCTAAATCAAATGTATAACAGGAGGTGCCATTATCTTGTGATCCAGCAGAAATAATAACATCTGCAGTTTGAGAAACTCCCATTTTATAGTTTTGTCTAATACCTAATCCTTTAGTGATATCTGTATAATAACCTGCAACTAGGTTTTCAGTATCTTCAGCTTTAAAAATCCCTCCATCTGAACCGACATAAAGAACTGTTCCATCAAATACTAAAATATCTACATCTGCATGACAATAGCCAATACCCATATTAGCAGCAGTGTCAGGAATCCAATGTGAAGAAGCTTCAAAACTTATTCCACCATCNAAAGAACGGTACGTANAAACTCCAGCAATATGAACCTCATCAGCATTTACTGAACTTACTGTAATGTCCATATCACGAGGAGCTTGACCTCCAGATTGACCAATGTCATAACCAAAATAATTACTATCTGTGTGGTCTAATTCNGTAAAGCTAGCNCCCGAATCAATAGATTTNTACAATCCACCAAAACTNCCTCCACTNNCTTCTATAACATAAANNATGGCATCATCAGCTTCCGTTACTCCCATCATTTTTGGGTTAGAAGANAANCCTCCAANNGCTGTAAAGGTAGNTCCACCATCAATAGATTTATACANATTATTACCCGATGCATAAACAACACTTGGGTCACCAGGCTTAAATTCTATATCATAACATCTAGTGTCTGATGTTGGCGAACTCCAATTTGCGCCACCATCTGTAGTAACTTTTAGCCCACTATTTTGATAAGAAGCAAAAACAATATCGCTATTGGTTGGGTGAATCAATATTTTATTTACTGAAGTATTAACTAAATCTGCAAATTCAATCCACGTTGAACCAGCATCAAGTGATCTGTATATCAAGCCATCCTTTGAACCAAAATAATAAATGTCTGAATTTTGGGGATCTATTGCTACTGAATATACATATAAATTNGAAAAATAATCTCCCATNGGAGTCCATGTAGNACCGGCATCAATAGTTCTCCAAACACCTCCGGTTTCGGCTCCAATAATTATATGATCACTGTTAGTTTGATCGATAGCCAATCCTGTAATTCTTCCAACACCTGGACTCCAGGCGGAAGTTTGGTTCCAGTCATCCGGTCCCATGTCAATCCAGTTGTCAGTTAGGGATTGTCTGGTTTCTGAAGTTTCATTTAAATATGCATTAAAACTTTCTACTTCAGATAAAACATCGGTAAAGGGAGAAAGTCGACCCTCTTCATTCATGGTTCTTTTTGCCATGTACTCCCAACGTTTAAATTGAGTGTATCCAGTTCCTTTTCCTTTATCACGGTCAGCAAAATAAGCTTCACCATTGTCTATAATTTCCTGAACAGTGAATGTTCCCGCTTCAATCATCTCAATGTATTCTTGAGAAGTTACCGTTGTAATACCTATAAAAAAAGCAAGCAACATTAATAATTTTCTAATCATAGCAATAAATTTATATTTTTTTTAAAATTAATGATTAATAATTTAAAAAAATATAAATATTTATTAAAAAATGCTTTTAAAAAAAATAGAATCTAGTATTACAATCTTTGTATTTTTACAAAAATTAAAAAAAGTAAATGCAAGCCATTCATATAATTTTACTAATAGCAGTTTATTTTGGAGTATTAATTTTAATTTCTTATTTAACTGGTAAAGAAGACACTAACGAAGCCTTTTTTAAAGCTAATAAATCTGCTCCTTGGTATCTAGTTGCATTTGGGATGATAGGTGCCTCTTTATCTGGGGTTACTTTTATATCGGTTCCTGGTGCTGTTGAGGCAAGGCAATTTGGATATTTACAGGTAGTATTTGGATATTTTTTTGGATATCTAATTATTGCATATGTATTACTTCCTATTTATTATAAATTAAATTTGACTTCCATTTATACCTATTTAAGAGATCGATTTGGCAACACAAGTTACAAAACAGGCTCCATTGCTTTCCTAATATCAAGAATTGTAGGGGCATCATTTCGGTTATTTTTAGTTGCAAAAGTATTGCAACTCTTAATTTTTGACTCTTTAGGAATCCCGTTTTCAATTACCGTTATTATCACTGTTGCTTTAATTTGGCTTTACACCTTTAAAGGAGGTATAAAAACCATTATTTACACAGATGCATTACAAACATTTTTTATGCTTGTTGCTGTAATTGTAACCATCACTTTTTTGGCAAATGCATTGGATCTTAATAGTTTTTCGGAAGTATTTATTAATGTAACAGAAAGTACAATGAGTAAAGTATTCTTTTTAGATACGATAAATGACTCTCAGTATTTTATAAAAAGTTTTTTAGCTGGAATGTTTATAGCCATAACTATGACTGGCTTAGACCAAGATATGATGCAAAAAAACCTAACCTGTAAAAACCTTAAAGAAGCTCAAAAAAACATGGTTTCTTTTAGTGTAGTACTAATTTTTGTAAATATATTATTTCTAGTTTTAGGCTTGCTACTTACTCAATATGCTACACAAAACGGAATCAATGCAACTAAAGATGATTTATTCCCAACGATAGCTATGCTTCCTGAAATAGGAATTATGACCTCTGCTTTCTTTCTATTAGGGCTAATAGCTGCTGCGTATTCAAGTGCAGATTCTGCACTTACTTCATTAACAACTTCTTTTTGTATTGACATCATAGAGCTAGACAAAAAACCCAAGGAACAACAGAAAAAAGTTAGGAAGAAGGTTCATGTATTCATTAGTATGGTTTTAATTTTAGTGATTATTTTATTTAATTCTCTCTTTAAGGATGTTTCGGTAATTTGGGAATTATTTAAAGCGGCTGGCTACACCTATGGCCCATTACTTGGATTGTTTGCATTTGGTATTTTAACAAAATCTCAAATCAAAGATAAATATGTTTGGATAATTGCTGTTATAGCACCCATTGTTTCGTATATAATTAATCAATACTCGGAAGTTTTACTAAATGGATATCAAATAGGGTTCGAAATATTAATCATTAATGGATTATTAACTTTCTTAGGACTAGTATTGATTCGTAAACAACAAAACTAAAGTACAAGCTTCTCTATATTCAATATGATTTTCATTTAAAATAGTGTAAAATTCTAGATTTTCGGTTCCAGTATTAAATAATACACGTTCGGGTTTTAATGATGCTATGTAGTTATAAAATGCTAATGACGTTTTGGATTTAAATATAAAGTAACTGTATTAAGGTTTTCGAACGATTTATTTTTATTATAATTTTATATGCTAAATAACTCATTGTTTAATATTTATTTAATGAGCTTCCCTTTTAAATTTTACCAAAACACTAACTTAAAAATTAATCAATTTAAGTTAAATTGATTAATTACATTTGTTACCTAAAACTTAACAAAATTTAATTATTATGANAAAAATTACTTTTACATTTTTACTTTTTTCCCTATCTTTTTTTATGAATGCTCAAATAACGACAAAGGATAGTTCAAATATTATAATTAAGGATACAATTGAAAATGGAATTGCCATTGTTTTAAACCAAGATACAATTGACAAACAATTGGTGGCGATTACATCAATTCAAAAAGAACAGTTAGAATTTGTCTTAAAGGAATTATCACAATTTAAAAATATTTTGAGAACAAATCAGTTATTATTAGATAGTTTAAAATTAGAACAAGTAGAATCTAACTCAAAGCTATTATTAATGCAGAAACAAATAGAGTCTTTAGAAAATCAATTAAATNAGAGTAAGAAAAAATAAATTCGCAAANAATTTTCATTTACTTAATCTTACAAAAAACAATTTTTAATTTTTTTGTTAATATTTTAAGTGNTAGTATTCGCAATATAACAACAAGCCCAAAGGATTTCTTTGGGCTTGTTTAAAAAAATATTTTAAAAAATAATCTTTATATTTTATTTNAATNAATAACTTTAAAAACCATTGAAAAAGCCTTTTTTAATGGTTTTAATTATGTTATTTTTTTTTGATTTTACCTTACCATCTAATAATAGCACTTGCCCAAGTAAAACCAGAACCAAATGCGGCTAACACTACTAAATCTCCTTTATTTACTTTTCCTTCTTCCCAAGCTTCCGATAAAGCTATTACAATAGAAGCGGCTGTTGTATTACCGTATTTTTGAATATTATTATAAACCTGATCGTCTCGTAATTTAAATTTCTTCTGNACGAATTGAGAGATTCGTAAATTGGCCTGATGTGGAATAAACATATTGATATCTGNAGGGGTTAAACCATTAGTTAATAAGCCTTCCATTATCACTTCAGAAAAACGAACCACTGCATTNTTAAANACAAAAGTTCCATTCATATACGGATAATAAGAAATATCATCTGGATTATTTAAAATTTCTGGAACCCAATGAGCGATACTTGGCCCTTCTACTGTTAACTCTTTGGCATGTTTTCCTTCACTGTGCAAGTGAGTAGATAAAATTCCTCTTTTTTCATCATCACTCCTCGTTAAAATTACTGCTCCAGCACCATCACCAAAAATTACAGAAACTCCTCGGCCTCGATCTGAAATATCTAATCCTCCTGAATGAAATTCAGAACCTATCACCAAAATATTTTTATACATTCCTGTTTTTATAAATTGATCGGCCACTGATAATGCATATACAAAACCAGAGCATTGGTTCCTTACATCTAAAGCTCCAATAGTTGGTAAATCCAGCATGTCTTGTATTTGAACACCACAACCTGGAAAATACATATCGGGACTTAGGGTTGCAAAAATAATAAAATCAATATCGTCCTTATCAATACCAGCTTTTGCAATCGCTATTTTGGCAGCTTTTGCACCCATAGATGCAGAAGTTTCATCACTATCCTTTTTAATCCACCTTCGTTCTTTTATACCGGTTCTTTCTTGAATCCACTCA
Organism: Flavobacteriaceae bacterium; assembly: GCA_002713705.1. Lineage (GTDB taxonomy): Bacteria > Bacteroidota > Bacteroidia > Flavobacteriales > Flavobacteriaceae > Marifrigoribacter. The sequence goes on along the minus strand of PAUJ01000030.1, from coordinate 14,734 downwards.
TCATTAGTATCCATCAATTTTGAAAGATCCTCATTGGTAACTATATTTTCTGGAACAAAATGTCCCAATCCTGAAATTCTTGATGTGTACATATATTTTAAGGGATTAATTCAATATTATCAATTTAATATTGGAAGTGGAAAGATAGGTATTAACTCAAAAATGCCGAAGTAATTTGAAAACATAAGTTATGCGCGCATAGTATTTTAAAATCTTATTCTTTTGTCAAGTTGTCAGATACACAGTTTTGGTACTTTTTTTGAAAGGTATTGTTTATATAAAATAATTTAAAATTTACAAAAATGAGTAAAGGAACTATTAACGTATCGGTTGACAATATTTTTCCGCTAATTAAGAAGTTTTTATATAGCGATCACGAAATTTTTCTAAGAGAATTAATTTCAAACGCCACAGATGCTACCGTAAAACTAAAGTATCTAACCAACATAGGTGAAGCCAAAGTAGAATATGGCAATCCAATGATTGAAATAAAAATTGACAAAGAAAACAAGAAGCTTCATATCATCGATCAAGGAATTGGTATGACAAAAGATGAAATTGAAAAATACATCAATGAAATAGCATTTTCTGGAGCGGAAGAGTTTTTAGAGAAATACAAAGATGAATCTGGTGATGACAAGGGTATAATCGGTCATTTTGGATTGGGTTTTTATTCTGCTTTTATGGTAGCAGAAAAAGTTGAAATTATTTCAAAAAGTTTTAAAGACGAACCTGCTGTTCATTGGGAATGTGATGGATCTCCAGAATATATTACCGAAGCGTCAGACAAAACAGACAGGGGTACAGAAATTATTCTTCATATCGCAGACGATTCTTTAGAGTTTTTAGAAGATGCGCGTATTACAGAACTTCTTACAAAGTATAACAAATTTATGCCCATTCCAATTAAATTTGGAACCAAGGAAGTAAATGACCCTGATCACACGCCAAAAACAACTAAGGATAAAGACGGAAAAGAAACTACCGAGCCACAAAAAATGATTACGGTAGACAATCTAATCAACAATCCTACCCCTGCTTGGACCAAACAACCTGCAGATTTAAATCCTGAAGATTATAAAAGTTTTTACAGAGAATTGTATCCTATGCAATTTGAAGAGCCTCTTTTTAATATTCACCTTAATGTAGATTATCCTTTTAATCTTACCGGAATTTTATACTTCCCAAAGATGACAAATGATATGAATTCGCAAAAAGATAAAATTCAGTTATATCAAAATCAAGTTTTTGTAACTGATAATGTGGAAGGAATTGTTCCAGAATTTCTAACGATGCTTCGTGGAGTTATTGATTCACCAGACATCCCTTTAAATGTTTCTAGAAGTTACCTTCAAGCAGACGGTGCTGTAAAAAAGATTTCAAGTTACATCACTCGTAAAGTAGCTGATAAACTAAAGAGCTTATTTAATAGTAATAGAGAAGAATTTGAGCAAAAATGGAATGACATTAAAATTGTTATTGAATATGGAATGCTTTCTGAAGATAAATTCTTTGAAAAAGCACAGGCTTTTGCTTTATTCCCAACAGTGGATAATACTTTTTTTACTATTGAAGAATTAAAAGAAAAAATCAAACCGCTACAAACCGATAAGGATGATAAATTAGTGGTTTTATATGCTTCAAATAAAGACGAACAACACGCTTATATTGACGCAGCAAAAGAAAAGGGATATGAAGTATTATTTCTAGACTCTCCTATCGTTTCACATTTAATTCAAAAATTAGAATCTACAGAAGAAAATGTAACTTTTGTAAGAGTAGATGGAGATCATATCGACAATTTAATTAAGAAGGATGAGGAACAAATATCTAAGTTAAACGAAGATGAAAAAAAGTCTTTAACCACTATTTTAACTGGGATCATTCCTCAAGATAAATTTACGGTTCAGTTAGAAGCTATGGATAGCAAAGCCAATCCATTTATCATCACACAACCAGAGTTTATGCGACGCATGAAAGAAATGCAACAATCCGGCGGCGGCGGCGGAATGTTTGGGATGGGTAATATGCCAGATATGTATAATTTAGTAGTCAATACCAATAATGAATTAATTGGCGAAATACTAAGTACTAAAACTGCAAAAAAGAAAGAGCGTTTGGTGAATCAAGCATTAGATTTAGCACGTTTATCGCAAAACCTTTTAAAAGGTGAAGAATTAACCACCTTTATAAAACGAAGTTTTGATATGATTAAATAATCACTTTTAAAGCTTAAAATCCAAACCTCTTTTTCTTAATTGAAAAAGAGGTTTTTTTTGTATTTTTAAAGAAAATATATGTTATGTTTCCATGGGATCAATACGTATTAGCTTTATTATTTATTCTTGGTGGAGCTAATCATTTTAGAATACCAAAAATTTATAAAAAAATAATGCCCTCGTATATTCCAGCGCATAGTAGTTTAATACTAGCCACTGGTATATTGGAAATGATTTTTGGCTTGATGCTAATTACGCAAGAAAGTCAGCATATAGGAGCAATTGGTATCATAGTATTATTGATACTCTTTATACCAATACATGTTCATATGTTACTTCATAAAGAAGCTTCCTTAAAACTCCCTAGATGGATTTTAATTTTAAGAATTCCTCTTCAATTACTTTTGATGTACTGGGCTTATTTGTATGTTTAATTAGCTGTAAATGTCATTAAGAATGCTTGCTAATCTAATTCCTCCTTTTTGTAATTGTAATAATACGGTATTCATATAATCATAAGAATACCTGTATTTTAATTTTGCTCCTGGCTCAATATTATCATATACCTCTTCACAAAGCGATCTACTATCATACATCCAATCGATTACGGTCCCTCCTGCTATATCCTTTATTTCTTCTTTAGATAAATTATTTTCATTAATTGCTATTTCGGTATAAGTCATTCCGTAGCTGTCAATCATTTTTGAATCCCATACAACATGTAAATTAGTTCCATTATTAAACCATTTCACTTTTAAATCATTTCCTCCTTTATCATCTGAAATTCCAACATGAAGAGGTTGGTGTAAATCTCCCATAAAATGAATTAACATTTTTAAATAAAAGACTTTATCCTCTTTTGAGGAATTACTGTTTTTTAAAACCTCAATACAGGTATTTATTCCAACTATTAAATCACCTTTATCATTTTTGGGATGAACTTCGTAACTGCTACCGAAAGGAAAATTAACATAATGCCAAGGACTAAATTTTCTATAATTTTTATCACTTTTTATTTCATCAGCGTAATTAGAGACATAGGCAATAGAATGCCCATCTAATAGTTTATTAATTTCTTTTCTTGCCTTTCTTGAAAGGTATTTTTCAGCAATTTCACCGGTAGCTCTATGTCCTGTTTTACCCCAATCATCTGAAGAATGTGATACATACGAGTTCAGAAAAATGAATAATAATAAGATAGCCGTTTTTTTCATGGTGAATTATTTTAATACAAAGATACTATTACAGTTATTAATACATATTATAAAAAACAATTCAATGTTAAAATTGAAAAAAGTTATATATTGAAATTTATAAAATTTATCATTAAAATGAAGTTAAACTTGGTTTTGTTATTCTTGTTTGTTTTCGGAATAATCCCTGCTCAAAACACAACTTTTAATTCAGAAGATCTAAGTATTCAGTCATCCATTCAAGGAACATTACTAATTCCATCAAATAAAAATAAAATTCCTTTAGCAATAATAATTCAAGGTTCTGGTCCTACCGATAGGGACGGAAATCAAAAAGATTTAAAAAATAATTCTTTAAAATATTTAGCGGAAGGACTTTATCATAAAAACATTGCAACTTTTAGATATGATAAGGGTTTTTTAAAACAAGTATTAGATGAAACTTTTGATGAAAGAGAAATCGATTTTAATGATTTTATAAAAGATGCGATTAATGTGGTTAATTATTTTAAAAAAGATCAACGATTCTCAGAACTAATAATTATCGGTCATAGTCAAGGCTCTTTAGTAGGAATGATAGCTGCTCAAGAAAACAGTGTTTCAAAATTTATTTCATTAGCAGGTGCTGGTCAGGAGATTGACGATGTAGTTATAGATCAGTTAAAAAAACAATCACCTGCATTGGTAGAAAATGCACGAAAATCTTTTGATGATCTACGTGTAAATGGACTTGCTCAAAACTACAGCCCTTTCATTGCTGCTATATTTAGGCCTTCACTCCAACCATTTATGATTAGTTGGATGAATTATAACCCTCAAATAGAAATTGCAAAACTTACTATTCCAGTCCTTATCATTAATGGAAATAATGATTTGCAAGTTCAAGTATCAGAAGCAGAAAAATTAAAAAGTGCAAAACCAGATGCAGTATTGGTAATCATCCCAAATATGAATCATCTATTTAAAGAAATAAAAGGCGGTTTAATAGAAAATCAAAAATCATATAATGATGAAGATTTACCCATCACAAAAAAACTAATTAAAACAATAAAATTATTTATTTTAAAATAAAAAAAATGCAAGAAACCACAGAAATAATATTAGACACCACACCTTTATTTACGAATGACACCATTGTTTTTGGACTCTTAATGCTGGCATTGGGTTTTATTTTTTATACAGAATCTAAAACCTCGGGGTTTTGGCATAAATTCTATAAAATTGTACCGGGATTATTTTTAGCATACATGGTCCCAGCTTTATTTACAACCGTTGGACTTATAGCTCCAGAATGGATTACGATAAAAGAAAATGGTGATGTTATTGAAGGAGGCACTAATTTGTATTTTGTTGCAAGCAGGTATTTACTTCCAGCAGCATTGGTTTTAATGACATTGAGTATCGATTTAAAAGCAGTATTCAATTTAGGTTGGAAAGCATTGGTTATGTTTTTTACGGGAACTATTGGTATTATCATTGGAGGTCCAATAGCTATTTTATTAATTTCAACTTTTTCACCAGAAACCGTTGGAGGAGTTGGACCAGATGCAGTATGGAGAGGACTATCCACACTAGCTGGAAGCTGGATAGGTGGAGGTGCTAACCAAACCGCAATGTTAGAGATTTATGGTTATAACCAGAAATTATATGGCGGAATGGTTTTTGTCGATATCGTGGTAGCTAATATCTGGATGGCAATATTACTTATCGGTATTGGTAAGCGAAAAAGAATAAACAAGTGGCTTAAAGCAGATACTTCAGCTATTGATAATTTAAAAGAAAAAGTTTCAACATTTACCGAAAAAATAAAACGAAATCCTTCCCTAACAGACTTAATGATTATTGCAGCGATTGCATTTGGGTCTGTCAGTATTGCTCACTTATTTGCTAGTTTTTTAGCTCCATTTTTTAATGATTTTGTCGCTAATATAGAAAACCCAACAAACAGAAATATATTTACCTTTTTGGGTTCGAAATTTTTCTGGATGATAAGTATAGCAACCCTTATAGCGATACTTTTATCGTTTACCAAAGCTAAAAATTATGAAGGAGCTGGTGCTAGCAAATTTGGTAGTGTATTTATATACATCTTGGTGGCTAGTATTGGTATGAAAATGGATTTAAGCTTAATATTGGACAATACCGGATTAATTCTAATTGGTATTGTTTGGATGAGTATTCATGCAGGATTGCTTATTTTAATTGCAAAAATCATTAAGGCACCTTACTTTTTTTTAGCATTGGGAAGCCAAGCCAATGTGGGAGGTGCAGCTTCTGCTCCTATTGTCGCATCTGCTTTTCATCCATCACTTGCAACCGTAGGTGTTTTATTAGCTGTTTTTGGTTATGCGGTGGGAACTTTAGGGGCAATTATTTGTACTATTTTAATGCAATTGGCAGCAGTTTCATAATGAATTAATTAACTATTAACGCATCTTTGTCTTTCTAAAAATTGATTTAAAATGAATAAATATTTAACAATCTTAACCGTTTTTATTTTATTTACTGCCTGTTCAAGTAATGAAGATAAAATGACGCTTACAGGGAATGTTAAGGGACTTAAAAAGGGGACTTTATTACTTCAAAAAATACAAGATTCTTTGTTAGTTTCTGTTGATTCTGTTTTAGTTAATGGTAATTCTTTATTTAGTTTTAAGGAAACAATACTAGAACCTGAAATTTATTATTTAAACCTACGTTTAGATAATGGTATTTTAAAAGATGATCGCATTTCTTTTTTTGCTGAAGCAAGTCCTATCAATATTAGTACCACTTTGAATAATTTTGCTATAGATGCAAAGGTTACTGGATCTAATAATCAAGAAAAACATAAAACCTATAAAAAAATAATTGATCGTTATTCTGATAGAAACCTAGAGCTAATTGAACAAATATTTAAAGCAAAAAAGAAGGGAAATGATTCTTTAGTTACAAAACTAAATAGCAATCAAAATTCAATTCTTGCCAAAAAATATTTAGCAACTATAAGTTTTGCTTTATCGAATAAGGACTTTGAAATATCACCTTATTTAATGGTAAGTCATGTAAATGATGCTAAGCTTGTTTATTTAGATTCTGTTTATAACAATCTTACACCAAAAATTAAAGACTCTAAATACGGTAAGGATTTAGAGTCTTTAATAGTGTCTAGAAAAAAATTAGAAAATTAACTTAAGTCGTTAATTTTAGCTATTAATATTCTTCCTTTTTCTTCTAATTCTTGATTAATTCCTTTAAAATGCTGCTTACTATTCTCAACATTTTTAAGGTTAATTTTAGCAATTAATTCGTCAAAAACATTAATTGCTTCATCAATAATTGCTTCAGAATTTTTAGTTTCTTTTTTTGGATTTGTGAGCTCCCATAAATAAACAGCTTCAATGATATCTCCTAAAACGTAGTTGATGTCTTTTTTTAAATCGCGTATATTTGCCATAGTGTTTTTTAATTTTTGCAAAAGTACTATATTTTCAATCCATTAGGGGATATAAACTTCTAAAAATATTGCAGATTGTGATTTAATTTCAATATTCTTAATTAATGCAGGAATAAGAACCGTATCACCTTCTTTAAAAGTCTCTGAATACTCGTTAACATTAATGGTTCCTTCTCCTTCTAAAAACATATAAACAATAAAGGAATCTATCAAACTTAAATCGCGATGTATAGAATTTGAGATACTTAATTTGTTGGTATGAAAATATTTTGATCTGCATAAACGTACTGGAATATTAATTTCATCTTTATAATCTAATTCTGTTGTTTTGCTTTCAAAATTTAAAGCATTAATTGCTAAATCGGTATGAAGTTCCCTTAACTTTCCATCTAGTCCAGGTCTATTATAATCGTAAATCCTATACGTTATATCAGAGCTTTGTTGAATTTCCGCAAGAACTACTCCAGCACCAATTGCATGAACCGTACCTGTTTCTATAAAAAACGAATCTCCTTTCTTAACATTTTTATATTGCAATATTTCGGAAAGGGTATTCTCGACAAGGTGTTTTTGATAAATTTCTTGATCAACTTGTCTTGAAAATCCCAAAATTAATCTAGCACCTTCTTCCTTACCTAAAACATACCACATCTCATTTTTACCAAAAGAATTGTGTAGCTTTTTAGCTATTTGATCGTTGGGGTGTAATTGTACTGATAAATCTTTATTTGCATCAATAAATTTAAATAACAATGGAAAATTATTCCCAAAAGATTTAAAAACTTTATGACCTAAGATAGCATCTTCGAAAGTTGTAATTATTTCTTTTAGAGATTTCCCTTTTAAAAATCCATTACTTACAATTGAAACATTGTCTTTAACACCCGATAATTCCCAACTTTCACCAATATTATTTTTATTAGCCTTGTTTAGTAATGTAGCTAATTTATTTCCTCCCCAAATTTTTTCTTTTAAAATAGGAATAAATTTTATTGGATATTTTAATTGATTTTTATTCAAATATGTTTACTAATTACCGTCATAAACCACAAAGTTTCTTGGAGTTTCAAATAAGGTGACCACAATTTTATACCTATCTGATAAAATAGCATTTAATTTTTCCCATATAAATATTGCAATATTTTCCATAGTAGGGTTCAAATCTTTAAACTCTGGAACATCTAAATTTAAATTTTTATGATCTAAGTAATCTTCTATTTCCTCTTTCATTATAGTTTTTAGTTCTACAATATCAATTAAAAAACCGGTCTCTTTATCAATTTCTCCAGTGACACCTACTTCCAGTTCATAATTATGACCGTGAAAATTTGGATTACTACATTTTCCGAATACTTTTTTATTTTTATCATCATCCCAATCGGATCGGTACAAACGGTGAGCTGCATTGAAATGTGACTTTCTAAAAACTGTTAAACTCATATAGTCAAATATTTATAAAATTTATTGAAAATAATCTTAAACCAAGCGGTATATCTATCGGGGTGTATTGCCATATCTTTTTTAACATCATCTAAAAGCACCCATTTCCAAGAGGCAACTTCTTCCATATTTACAATCGGATCGGCATTGTATTTACCAACTAATACATGATCGAATTCATGTTCTGTAAGACCATTATCAAAGGGAGCCTTATAAATAAAAGATGTGGCTTCTGAAAGCTCAGTAACAAAACCCATTTCTTCTTGTAATCTACGTTTTCCGGCGCCAATATTACTTTCTCCGTTTCTTTGATGACTACAACATGTATTGGTCCATAAACCTGGCGAATGATATTTATCTAATGCTCTTTGTTGAAGCATTAGCTCATTTTTATCATTAAAAATAAAAACTGAAAATGCCCTATGAAGAATTGCCTTTTCATGTGCTTCTTGTTTTGGCATAAGCCCAATTTGTTCATCTTTTTCATTTACAAGTATCACTTGCTCTTCAATCACCATGATCTTTTTATTTTTTTCAAAAATACAAAATGAAGTGGTATAAAAAAAAGCGTTTAATAAAGATATTAAACGCTTTTTTAAAATATAGGTGAGTTATTTTTAATTTTGAATAATAAACACGGAACGTCTATTAAGTTGATGATCTTCCTCCGAACATTTAATTCCATTAAAGCACTCATTAACCAATTTTTTTTCTCCATAACCTTTTGCACTTAGTCTCTTGCGATCTATTCCTTGATCTACTAACCAATTAAGTGTTGATTGTGCTCTTTTTTCAGATAATAATTCATTGTATAGATCTTCACCTCTAGCATCTGTATGGGATTCAATATAAATATTTAATTCTTTATATTCTTGCATCGCTGCTAATATTTTAGCCAATTCAACTTTTGCATCTGAATCAATATTAAACCTATCAAAACCAAAATAAATCGGTTCTAAAGAAAGTCTACAACCTAAATCATTGGGAGGACATCCAATTAGTTTTAAACTTATCGGAAACATAATATTTCCTTTTTCACTTGGTGTTTTAACTAGCTCTTCTTTAGGAGTATATTGACTTTTCATAACTCTTAATGCATATTGCTTACTGCAATCAGCAGTAAAACTAAAACTAGCATCTAGACCTACGATTGCAGAATCTACTAGCTTATTTAAATCATCCATTAACGAAACAACTGCCCCAGGAATTAGAACTCCTGTATCAATGTCAGTTACAATTCCTTCAACTGTTAATGTACATTTTTCATTTATTAGATATATTTCGTCATCAACAGAACCATTGTCTCCACTTCTATTTGAAGAAACAAAGCCTAGTCCGTTTTCTTCATTTATAATAAATCCAAAATCATCGGAAGTTCCATTTGTTGGCTGACCTAAGTTAGTAACATTACCAGAAACAGAACCATCATCATTTAAATTAGTTACAAAAACATCCAACCCTCCTAGTCCAACATGACCATCTGATGAAAAGTATAAATTATTCTTATTGCTAATGAACGGAAAAGTTTCTCTTTCTTCTGTATTAATGGTTTCGCCTAAATTTACAGGTATTCCATAAGTATGATCCTCTAAAATATTTACATACCATAGGTCTGACTGACCGTAAGTTCCTTCCATATCAGATGCAAAATATAGACGATTTTCATCATTACTTAAGGTGGGATGCGCAACAGAAAATTCTTCACCATTAAATGGTAATTCAACTACATTACCCCAAAAAGTATCCCCACTTTTAGTCGCTTTGTATAGTTTAAGTCGAATTGTCTTATTGCTATCCCTACCTTGTTTTCCTTCTATAAAATTATTTCTGGTAAAATACAATGTTTTACCATCCTTTGTAATTGCTGTTGAAGACTCATTATATTGTGTATTCACATCTCCATTTAATTTAGTAACGTTAGAAAGATTTCCTTTTTCATCCATATCTGCTTGATATAAATCAAGAAATGGTAAACCGTTCCAACTTAATAATTTTCCGCTTTCATCTTTTTGTGAAGAAGAGAATATAATTGTATCACCATAAAATGAAGGTCCAAAATCTGAAAGCTCCGAATTAACTGAAGTTGTATCAATAGAAAATTCTCTTTTGTTTTCAGAAATACTATTTAAATAATCTGGATTTTCAGAAAAGTTTTTTACTACAATTTTATTGCCTCCATTTTTATAATATAACTTCATCATATTATCAGACTCTTCATACTCTTCAGCACTTTTCAAACATTGTGCTCCTCTATAATAGTATACTGGATCAATATCATTAGGAAATTCATTAATCAAGTTTAAATACCATTTTAATGCACTTTTATATTCGCTATTGTAATAATAAGTATCACCTAATTTTTTATAAATTTCATCAGATTTATATCCACTTTCCACTACCGATAGGTATATTTCTCTAGCATCAATATATGAATACTTATCAAAATTCTTATTTGCTTTTGCTACTTTACCTTTTTGTGAAAAGGCATTACCAGTAAATAATAATATTATAACAAATGAGAATGCTATTTTTAAAAATACTTTCATATCTATTTCTTTTTTAGAAGAATCTTGGTGTTAATATTCTCTCTGGTTTGTTAAATACATCGAATCGTAACATAAATTCATAAGAACCTCCACTATAACTTTTAATCTCTGTTGTTGCAAAATCATAACCAAAACCAATAAAAACTTGATCTGTAAATTGAAAACCTGCCAATGCACTTAATGCTGCATCCCATCTATACCCAGTACCTAAAGTTAATTTTTCATGCAATAAAAAATTAAAAGATATATCTGCTTGTAATGGAGATCCTGCAACTGCTTTAAACATCGTTGCTGGTTTAAATTTTAAATTTTCTCCTAAATCAAATACATAACCAGCTATAAAAAAGTAATGCAATCTATCTTTAGCAGTTGAAGATCCAATTAACTCACTCGTTTCTGTATCAACTAGGTCAGATTCATCAAAGTGATCAGTATCTAAAAAATTTGGCACTGATAATCCAGCATAAAATTTATAAGTATTAAAGTAAATTCCTGCACCAATTTGAGGTGAAACTTTATTATCAATATTAGTTTCAAAAATATCACCCGGATCTGCAATATTCAATCTTGAAAAATCTACATCTAGAATATCAACACCAGCTTTTATACCAAATGATAATTGTGACGTTAGGGATGTGTTAATTGAATATGAATAATCTGCTGTAATATTGGAACTGATAGAAGGCCCTAATTCATCTCTTACTATTGTTAGACCAAGTCCCATTTTATCTAGTGATCCAATTGGAGAATCAATTGTAAATGTCCCTGTTTGTGGGGCGCCTTCTAGACCTACCCATTGGGTACGGTATAAAAGTCCAAAACTTAATGCATCTTTACTACCTACATATGCAGGATTGATTACCTGAGTATTATACATATACTGAGTGTATTGCGGATCTTGTTGAGCATTTCCAGAAAAGATTGCTACTAAAACAATTACAAAAAAGTATAATTTTTTATAATTTACAGAAGTAGTTTTTTGCATTTTTATATATTTTATTATCTTCATATGTAAAAATTTATGAATATCTAAAATCTTAATTACATTCAAAAATAAACCAACATTAAGGAATTATCCTACAAATATTCATGTTTTAGCCCAAAAGCAAAAAAAATCGATAAACAACATATTAATTAATTAAACATTACTATTAGTTGCTGGATTACCATAGGATTTAGCATTATAATTTAAACCAAAAAAATCATAAATATTTGGGTTTATACTCATTTACATCAAAAATACTTAGCCACTAACAATTAATTACTTTTAATATAAAAGTATATTTTGTTTCAATAAATATTCTAAATAATATCACAATTAATGAAGCTTTAAAAATAATAGTTGTAGAACTAAAACCTATTTAATATTTATAGTACTTATTCTATTATAGAAAAGACAGAAAAATGATGTTATGTAAAAAGATTAATAAAACAAAAGTAAAATTAGAAGCATAACTGTTTACAGAGAGTAAAAGAACTCATTTTTTTATTTACTAATTAAAACAAGTCACTTCATTAAAATAAGAAAAACCTTTTTTTATGTTAAACCTTTTTATTCCCAAGAGAGTTTAACTCATGGGAATAAAAAAGGTTCATCTATCTGTTTATATATAAGTAACCGGAATAATTATTTTTTCCTGGATTTTCATCTGAGAATGTAATTACATAGAAATAAGTTCCGGTTGGTACATTTCTATCTCCTCCTATATTAGCTCTAGCATTAGATTCGCCTGTAAATATATTGCTTGATTCATTATANCCATTAGCTTCAAATATTAGAATTCCCCAACGATTAAAAATCTGAACATTATTATTTGGGAATTGATCGATACCATCTATTTTGAAATAATCATTGAATCCATCTCCATTAGGAGTTACTCCATTAAATATTTCGAAAAATATACCTGCTACACTNGGCAGTGTAACTATTGTTGAATCATTTTCATCATCAGTTGACGGATCATCAGAATTGGCTGCTATTATTTCGTTACCCTCTATATTTTCACCTGTAAATATAGCTTGATTTGTAACTTCACCATTATCTAAGTCTTCTTGTGTAATATTATATATAGCNGTAAATGTTGTGTCATCTGTTTCCTGAGGAAGCAGTTCTGTAATTGGCCCTCCTTGCATAATAACACCTGGTAATGGATCAGTTATTATTAAATTGTAAATAGAATCTTCTCCTGTATTTGTAATACTAAACGTATAGGAAATTGTTTCACCTACATCAGCAGCTCCATTACCATTTTCATCATTCCATTCTCCTTCTTTATAAAAAATAGCAATACAATCATTTTCGATAAATACAGGCACAAAGAATGAACANCCATTTAAATCAGTAACAATAATANTATTATCACCTTGATTTAAGTCATTAAATATTCCATTACTCTGAGCTGTTTCACCATTCAAACTGTATTCATATGGNAATGACCCTCCACTAGCTTCAACTGTTACAGAACCTAAACTACTACAACTAATATCTGNTTGAGATATTATTAACACATCTAATTCTGATTGTGGTTCACTTATTGTTACTGTGTTTAATGTGGTACATCCATTTATATCTGTAATTAAAACATTATAAGTACCTCCAGATAATCCAAATTGATCTTCAGTGTCTGCTACTAAGCCACTTCCGTCTGCAGTACTCCACAAGTAGGTGTAATCTGGTGTTCCACCATTAACAGTAAGATCGATTTCTCCTGAATCATCACCATAACATAGTACATCTACTTGAGANGTAATCGTTGATGATAATGGTGAATTTGGCTCACTGATTATTACTTCAGCAGATGTATTACAACCATTAGCATCTGTTACTGTTACAATATAAGTTCCAGCTGTTAATTCAGTTGCAGTACTANTTGTTTGNTCTGGTATAGTATTCCAAGAATAGGTATAACCGTTTGTTCCCCCTTCAACAAATACAGTAGCTGAACCNGTTGCACCTCCAAAACATAGTATATCTACTTNATCAGTAATCGTTGCTATTAATACAGACTGTGGTCCTTCAATAATTACTGTTTGAGAANTAATACAACTATTAGTATCTGTTATTTGCACTACATAAGTTCCAGCAGTTAATCCTGATTGATCTTCAGCGTCTACTACTAAGCCACTTCCATCTGTAGTACTCCATAAGTATGTATAAATTGGAGTTCCACCACTTACTGAGATATCTACAGCTCCATTTGCATCACCAAAACATAATTCAGTTTCTTGTGATGTTATTTCAACTTCTAAAGATGACTGTGGTTCACTGATTATTACTTCAGCTGTTGTTNNACATTNATTAGCATCNGTTACTGTTACTATATAAATTCCTGCGGTTAATCCAGTTGCAGTNGCATCTGTTTGTTCTGGTNTAGTATTCCAAGAATAAGTATAATCTTCTGTTCCTCCTTCTACAGTTACCGTAGCTGATCCTGTTGCATCTGCGAAACATAATACATCTTCTTGAGATGTGATCGCTGCTGTTAGTGCTGCATCTGGTTGTATGATTATTACTTCTGCTGTAGCCATACATCCATTAGCATCTGTTACTGTTACTATATAAGTTCCAGCAGTTAATCCAACTGCAGTAGCACCTGTTTGTTCTGGTGTAGTATTCCAAGAATAAGTATAATTTTCTGTTCCTCCTTCTACAGTTACCGTAGCTGATCCTGTTGCATCTGCGAAACATAATACATCTTCTTGAGATGTGATCGCTGCTGTTAATGCTGCATCTGGCTGTGTGATTATTACTTCAGCTGTTGTTGCACATTCATTAGCATCCGTTACTGTTACTATATAAGTTCCTGCAGTTAATCCAATTGCAGTAACACCTGTTTGTTCTGGTGTAGTGTTCCAAGAATAAGCATAATCTTCTATTCCTCCTTCTACAGTTACCGTAGC
>PAUJ01000029.1 GCA_002713705.1 Flavobacteriaceae bacterium | reverse complement strand
ATTCTGATTATAAAGTGGGTCTCTCGAAAATTAAAGTGGGTCACCTAATAGGATACCTTTTATTTAAAATAAACTTGACATTTGGTTTTTATCAGTTCTACTTAGATAGTTGTCCATCTCATCACCTATATCATTAGTTGATGCAACCCTACTGTTTAGAATCCATTGCTCTAACTCTTGACGGTTAAGATATATTTTCTTTCCACCAGGCTTGTAATGAGGTATCTCCTTATTACTTGTCATTTTGTAAAGCCTAGAGGTTGATAGTTCCAAGTACTCTGAAGCTTCTTCAATTGTCAAAATTTCCTTTTGCTGAATAGTTTGTTTTTTCAGCAATTCTTTAATCTCTTTTAATTCATTTTGGATAATTTCCATAACTTTTTATGTGTTATGGATGTGCACATCCTTGTTAATACTTCAACAAAGTAAGGCAACAAAAAAACCTTTATTTACATAGTGTAACAAAGGGTTAAGACAAAGTGTAAGGTTATTTTAGGTATTCATTTTTAAGACCTAAAATGTGAGCATCTATTTTAGTTTTTTCGTCTACTATTTTACTTTTACCTCTAGATAAAGACACATAAATATCATTGCTTTTTATAGGCTTGTTTTGCTTGTTTAAAAAGACTTCACTCTTCTCTATAGCAGTATGAGTGAATCCGTTAAAAAATGGTTTTAAAGACTCTAAGAAGTATGCCACAACATAGTTGTTGACAGAAAACCTAATTTTATTCTCCAAGATTTGTGGGTTTGGTGAAGTAAATGCACTTATAAAGTCTTGCTCTTCTATTTCAGTATCATCTATTAAAAATAAGGTATAAGCTAATTCGTATAAATCTTGATAGAAAGAGTATTTGAAATCTTTGTTTTTAAAGTATGTAACATCAGACTCTTTAATTAGATATTTATAAGCATCGTGATATTCAATAATAGCAGAATACCTATCTTTTAAGTTATTGACGATTTCAATAAGGATATCTTCAACCTGTCTTACTTCTACATCTTCGAGTTTTAGCACACGCTTTAAAAGTACCTGAATATCATCATATATCTTTTGAAGGTAAGTTACTTTATCATGTAGAGATTCTATTGATGATATCTCCTGTTCAATATTATTGTAAATTGCTGTGTTTTCAAAATATAGTAAACGGTCTAAAAAATCTTCTCTCTTAATAATGTCAGTTACAAAAATTGGCATTGTTCCATCATCTTCAACCATTTTCTCTTTAATATAATAGTTATGGCTTTGAAGATAAGTGTATCCATTTTCTTGTAATGTAGAGTTCCCTATAAAACCATCTTTAACAGATTGAATACTATTAACAAATAACATATCGAAATAAAATGACAAAGGGAATTCTGCTGTACTTTTCATAAATCAAAACTACAAAAAAGGGCTCAACACTAAAAGTTATGGATAAACTAAAAAGGATTAAGCTTTTCTTTTTTAGAGTTACAATTTTATTGAAGAGTTTTCCAGCGTTAAACCCCATTAAAAATTAATCAAATGGGGTGCCTAGAGGTTTAATTAACCCTCACAAATTCGTAATTATTCCTTAATCACTTTCTTTACAATACTACCATTATCTGTTTCTATATGCACAAATAACAGACCTGTAGATAAGTTAGATATATCTATTTGAGTTGAAGGATTGTTTTGTTCTAACACAAGCTTACCTAAGCTATCATATACTTTAACTGTAGTTACTACAGATGCACTTTCACTATAAAGATACAAAACATCTTTAGCTGGATTTGGATATATTGATATTTGTGTTTTTAATACTTCATCTATTCCTAGACTACAGTCTTCGGAATAGACAAATTCTGCTTGAATATACCAATTAAAATATGGAAGATCATTATTTGTTGCTGCTGCTTCATCATCTACTGTTACACAATTTAACTTTGTCAACTCACATGGCTCTCCCTCAAATTCACAAGGTAAAGTAACTGTTAATATGGAATTATTTCCGTTTTTCACATTTAAGTTTTCTAATTCAACTAAAGTTTCACCATAGAGTACTTCCAAGTTTACATTATTACTAACGTCTAATGTGGTAAAAAACATACTTGGATTTGCAATACTACTACTACAATAGAGTTCTTTTAATTGTATATTATAACTCACATCAAGAACAGACAAAGAACTCCCACTTACATCTAGATATTCTAAAGCAGTAAAACCTTCTATACCTGTTAAATCTTGTATAAATATATTGAAAAGGTTAAGTGTTATTACCGTATCAATATCGCTAGTAAGAACTTGGCCATTTACAATACCATCACTATCAATTCCTAAATCGATAAGTTCTTGTTCAAAATTTGTGTCAGGGATTGAAGTAGTTTGAGCATGAAAACTATGTGAAAGTAGGCTTATGCAAATAATAAAAAGTAATCCTAATACTCTTTTATTTAGTATTTTTTTTGTTCTCATAATATTATTTTTTTATTCTTTTAATAGTGTTTTTGAATTTTGCACTTCTCCATCACAAACTAAAATAATATTGTATAAGCCTGTGGTATATAATGAAACATCTATACTAATATTTGTTTGAAGTGTATTAAGTATATAATTATCACTACTTCCTGTATTCATATTAACAAACATTACATAAGCAGATGACGCATCTGTAGCAATATAGTTAATGTTTAAAATATCAATTGCTGGATTAGGGGTTATTGATTCAATTCTAAATGGCTTAATACTAATTTCTACCTCATCATAATCTTTAAATCCGTCTATATTAGATACAATTTCTAATCTATAAGTTTTAGTTATCTCTGGAGATATTGTAAGATCTGTTCCTGTATATATTAGATTACCCTCTGGATCATACCAATTATAAGTTGCATCTTCATTTATTTCTCCTGCTGAAATAGTGATACTTTCATTTTTTTCAACTTCTTCATCATCTCCAGCATCTGCATCAAAAATTGGTCGTACTGGCTTACGTATTTCAAAAGTTTCACCACCTATTACTTTGTTGGTGGTAGCATCTCTTTGAATTAAATGATAAATGTATTTAGTTTTGTTTGTCATTTCTTTTGTTAAAAAATTAAAATCTACAGATATAGTTCCTATCTCATTTGCAGCCATTTGGATGTTTTCAATTAAAGCGTAATCATTTTCAACCATAATTTTATTGGTTTGAGCTGTGCTTTTAAAATTTGATGAAGTTTTTCCTCCATTATTCCAAGCATTGTATATAACATCATCTAGTGTAATTGAAATTTCTGCTTCTTCATAAATAGGTTTTCCTACTTCATTTGCCTCTTTAATAAATTCTAAAGTAAATTCTCTTTGTTCATCTAAAAAATTACCTACTGCTACAATACTTCCAACTGGAGATGGAGTATTGGGGTCAATATCAACTACAGATAAATTTTTCCAAGCAATATTGTTATTGTTTTTAACATTATCTGTAATAAAATCTTCTTCAAGAAAGGTCATAGTGTCATCGCTTGATATTATTCTAGCTAAAAGACAAAAATGCCAAGGATTATCATTGTTGATATACATATAATCTTCAGGATTTGGTACAGGCCATTCAAATTCAAGAATGGATGATTCTCCGCCTGAAATTGAAGGAATGTCAACTGTTCCTATATCATCCCCCATTAAAACTTCTTCTCCATTAGAATCAATAACTGTTAAATCTCCTTCCCAATGTAATGGCCATGAAAGTGCTGTATTAGCTTTTGCCCAATAAAGTTTTAATTGGTCATTTCCAGAAGAGGCGTTACACGACTTGTTACTTACTCTTACATAAGCATAGTTGGGCTCATCTGGGTCATATTCTGGATTTTCGTGTTCTTGAACAACAATTCCATCGTTATCATTTCTAACCCAAATATCTTGGCTATTCCAAAATATGTCTGTATGAATATTGGGTTCTTGTCCAGTATCGGTTTCTGTGTCTTGCATAAAAAGGTCAAATTCAATATCTGATAATGCAGGGGTAAACTCTCCATTTTCATCCTCTTCAATTGCTTCATGAGCCCTAATACCCTGTCCTGTTGTGAAATTATTTCTACAGGGATCCCAAGAATATGACATGTAATTTTGAGCATCAGTTGTTTCAACTTGATATGGAGTGCCCCCACAGTCTTTAAAAAAGGGTGAGTCAGGATCATCTATCCTATTATCAGGATTATAGGTACAATTTACTTTATCATAGTACGCATATGATACAGCAATGTTATATTTCATATGCTCTATCTCATCCTCAATAAAACCATAATCCTCAAGAGCCTGTTCAATAGCTTCCACTTGTGGGAAATTCTCAAAACCTTCAAAACCATCATCTGTATCTAGGAGTAAATCTCTTATTCCAAACCAGCTGCTTGGAATACCTGGTATATTGGCATTTTGTATTGCAACAATTTCATGATTGAGCTGTTCTCTAAAAAAATTAGGGACTGCACCAGTATCAGCAATTTCATCGCCTATAAATTCATCCCCAGCATTATATTCAGGATCAGTTTCAATACGAGTGACTCTTTCGCAGTTTACCGGATCTGGTCTCCAGTTACTATTCCCAAAAGTGTGGTGTAAATTAAAATTATGGCCTACTTCATGAATAAATTTATTACTAAATACACTGACATCGTTTACTGCAGCAAAAGTATTGTTATATGAACCTTGTCCTGACCCTTGTCCTAAACGATGTGGAACATATATGTTAAAAGCATTTTGCTTGGCATAATTATTGTTTTCGGCATAAGTATTAATACTTCCTAAACTTGACCCTGTATGATGTGTTGTTGAATTGATGGTGTCCATACCAATTAGATTAAAACAGATATTGAGATCTGCAAAAGCATCGTTTAATATCTCTACACTTTGCAGAACCCTTTGTGGTGTAAGAGGATCGCCACCTACTGTATATGAACCATTATCCATGTTAATTCTCTAAAAGAATATATTAAAAGTTTTTGTGTTAAAATCTGCCAAAGTTGCAACATCAATAGATCTACTATAAACACCAATTGGATCAGGGTTAGTTTTTTCTGGTGTTGAACAATAATCTTCCGTTTGTGAATAAGCAAAAAATGAAAATGACAAAAACATTAATGTAATAATCTTTTCTTTCATAATATAGTTTTAAAATTAGTAAATACATATTCTTTAAACCAAAGTTATCATTAAGTCATTGAATCTCATTACGGGATTCCGTATCTTATAAATAATAATGTATAAACAAAAAAACTATCAGGAAAAAAGATGTTAATTAAGTAAATACAATACTTTGATACTGCGATGCTATTTTAGCTTCACATATATTCACTCAATTAATTGGGGATTATAAATGTAGGAATTGTATTGCAATTCAACAAACTATTTACATTTTTTATTTATAAACTTCTCCATCTCCTCACTTATACTCTTCTGAATAATCTTACCATAACTAGCTTCAGTAATTTTTTTACTACTATGTCCTAATAACTCAGAAACAACCTCCATAGCACATCATTATAAAGTAATACAGTACTTGCAAAAAAAATTCCTGATCATAAGATGAATTAGGCAATTGCTATAACGATGTCAATCCATAATAATAACATGCCAATTATTTTGATAATAGAACTACAAACGCTTCAGTAGAATCTTTCAATGCAAAAATAAAAATGTTTAACCTATGTTTAACCTAACTGCACAAAAAAGCCTTACATCTCTGTAAGGCTTTTTATTTATTAAGTGGTCCCACATGGGCTCGAACCATGGACCCCCTGATTATGAGTCAGGTGCTCTAACCAGCTGAGCTATGGGACCGACATACAGATTGCAAATTTAAAACTCTTTATATATTCCGCAAGCTATTTTATTGTTATTTTCTGTCTTGACATAATTCAATCAATACACCCGCTGTAGATTTAGGATGTAAAAATACCACTAACTTGTTATCTGCGCCCTTTTTAGGGGTTTCGTTCAAAACAATAAATCCTTCATTTTTAAGCCGAACTATCTCAGATTGTATATCGTCTACTGCAAATGCAATGTGATGCACTCCCTCTCCCCTCTTTTCAATAAACTTAGCTATTGGACTATCTGGATTGATTGCTTCTAATAACTCAATTTTACTATCTCCAACCTTTAAAAAAGAAGTCTTTACACCTTCGCTTTTTACCTCCTCCGTCTTATAAGGAGAAGCTCCTAACAAACTAGTGTAAATTTGATTTGCATTTTTTATACTTTCTACTGCAATCCCAATATGTTCTATTTTTTTCATAGTTAATTATCTAAAACAATACAAAAATAAGAATTCTAAAGGGCTTTTTACTTTCAAACTAGCTATTTAAATGGTCATTTTTATTAAATGTAGTATTTTTGCAATATGAATGAAACTAATAGGCAAAAAAAGATTGCGGGAGTGCTACAAAATGATTTAGCGTTAGTATTACAAAAAATGTTGCGTGAATCAGGGCAATTAGGGATTATTATTTCGGTTTCTAAAGTTACCGTTACTACAGATCTTTCATTATCAAAAGCATTTACCAGTGTCTTTCCACCTGAAAAATCTGGTTTAATTGTTAAAGAATTAAACGAGTTAAAGCCTAAAATTAAACATCAAATAGCACAAAAAACGAAACACCAGTTTCGGAAAATGCCAGATTTAGTGTTTTACAATGATGACTCTCTAGAGTATATAAACAATTTAGAAAATGCAGTAAAAGGGAAAGAAAACCCTATTAATGATACTGATTTGTTGGATAAAAGAAAAAAAATTTAATTGAATTTACCCCTCTACATTGCAAAGCGTTATTTATTTTCAAAAAGCAGTAAAAATGCAATTAATATTATTTCAAAAATTGCAATTTCTGCAGCTGTAGTAGGATCTTTAGCATTATTTATAGTGTTATCTGGGTTTTCTGGTTTAAGAGGTTATAGTCTTCAATTTACCAATGTTTTTGATTCAGACTTAAAAATATACCCAGCGAATGGCAAAACATTTTCACTTTCTAAGTCTTCGGAAGAGAAACTGAAAAAGACAGAAGGTATTGAAGCCTTTTCAAAAATTATTGAAGAGCGTGTGTTTCTTCAATACCGTGGGAAAAACCTAATTGCTCTGATTAAGGGAGTGGATGAAAGTTTTAAAAATGTGATTCCGATTGATAGTATTTTATTTTTAAACAAATGGTTAACACCGGATAAAGATGAAGTTGTAATTGGACTTGGTATTTCACAAAAACTATCTATGGGAGTACTTGATTATGGTAACTTATTAGAAATTTATGTACCCAAACCTGGAACTGGACAAATAATAAATCCAACAGATGCCTTCACAAAAAGAAAAGTTGTTGCTTCTGGGATGTATAGTGTAAATTCAGACCTAGACAGTAAGTATGTGTTTTCTGATATCGAATTTGCTCAATCTTTATTAAAATTAGATGCTACAAGAGTTTCGGCATTGGAGTTAAAACTAGCCCTAAATGCTAATTCAAAAAACATTCGAAAAGAACTAAAAGCTGTTATTCCGGATGAAATTATTATCAAAAATAGGATACAACAGAACGATGGGCTTTATAAGATGCTGAATATTGAAAACTTGTTTGTTTATATTTTTGTTAGCTTAATAGCTGCAATTGCTATTTTCAATATTGCAGGGACTATTATTATGACCATTCTTGAAAAAAGAAGAACAATTAAAACGCTTTCCTCTTTGGGATTGACAATTAAAGAAATTAGAAAAATTTTTTTTTACAAGGGAATGTTAATGACCTTAATCGGTTTATTGATAGGCCTTCTATTTGGAATTATTACTGTTTTTTTACAACAAAAAATTGGGTTTATTCCAATAACGCCTAGCTTGCCTTATCCTGTAAAATTAGAATTTATTAATGTGGTCATTGTATTTATTACCATCTTGGTGTTAGGTGGTTTTGCTTCAAAAATTGCAGCAACGAAAGTTTCTGAAAAACTGATTTCTTAGGCAAAATGAAACCCTTTAAATTTTTCTGCAACTTCATCAAGAGCTTTAAAAACATCTATTGACTCGTCACTCGTTACCATTTTCATCCTATATTCCTTAAAATGTGGAATGCCTCTAAAATAATTGGTATAATGCCTTCTGGTTTCAAAAACTCCTAACTTTTCACCTTTCCAGTCAATTGCCATTTGTAGATGTCTTTTTGCGGCATAAATACGCTCTTCCATGGTTGGTTTTGACAAATGTTCTCCCGTTTTTAAATAATGCTTAACTTCTCTAAAAAACCACGGATTCCCTATACTAGCTCTGCCAATCATTGCGCCGTCAAGTCCATATATGTCTTTCATTTCTTTGGCTTTTTCAGGAGTATTAACATCACCGTTCCCAAAAACAGGAATGTGCATTCTCGAGTTGTTTTTTACTTCAGCAATAGGAGCCCAATTAGCTTCTCCTTTATACATTTGTTTTCGTGTTCTTCCATGAATAGAAATTGCTTTACAACCAATATCTTGTAACCTCTCAGCAACTTCTACAATCTTTATGGTTTCTTCATCCCATCCTAAACGAGTTTTTACAGTAACTGGCAGCGAAGTATGCTTTACCATGGCTTCTGTTAACGAAACCATTAAGTCAATATCCTTCAAAATTCCTGCACCTGCACCTTTTGAAACTACTTTTTTTACAGGACAACCAAAATTAATATCTATAATATCTGGTTTAGAAGCCTCCACAATCTCTACACTTCTCAACATCGATTCTAAATTAGCACCGAATATTTGAATTCCTACTGGACGCTCCTTTTCGTATATATCTAACTTCATGACGCTTTTAGCAGCATCACGAATTAACCCTTCCGAAGAAATAAACTCTGTATATACAACATCTGCACCTTGTTCTTTACATAATGCACGAAAAGGAGGGTCACTTACGTCTTCCATTGGTGCTAATAATAAAGGAAAATCGCCAAGTTCTATGTTATCAATTTTAACCATATGTTGCAAAAATAAGTAAATTAATATGCATCTTTTTATTATGAAAAAACCTTTTTATATTTTCTAGCTATAAACAAGCAATAAGCCTGATTGTACGTTTAGAATTCTCGTCTTTTTATTTTAATTAACATTATAAGACAAATCGGTTGCTATCAATAATATGAAAAAACGATCAATCGAAACTTGAAATTAAATTAAAATTACTGCATTGGTGAAGGTTTGAAACATAAAGACAATTTAAATTAGATAAAATTGATATTTAATCATGTGGTTAGAGTCGAAAGGAAAAATAAAGGCTCGTATTTTGAAGTCATAGAGGCATTTTAGTTAATCCAACCTATTTTCTTCGTCAGTTTTAAAGTTTCTTTTATTACTTATCAATTTATAATTTCCAAAGTTATATTTAAAACCGACCCTTACTAATCTTGATTCAGGTTTAGCGAAATAGCTATTATCCTGATTGTAATACCTTGAATTTAAGGGAATATTATTGGTGTTAAAAATATCATCTACACCGAAACTTATGCTAGCTCTATTTTCCCAAATTGATTTTCTAAATGAAATTGAAAACACAAATTGGTTTTTATAGTTGATAGACCCATAAATCATATTAGACAAATAGCTTGTACTGACATCACTTGTGAGAGTTTTGTCTTTTGATAAAGTTAAACCACTATAAATTTCAGCGTAAAATCCATAAGTTTGGTTGGTATAGGTTTCTTCTGCTGGACTATATGTAGCATAAAATTCATTTTGTAAATAATAGGTGGATGTATATACCGATAAATACCACCAAGAAAATAGCGAAGTAGTATAAGAAATATCAAAACTATAATTAACATCTTTAATTATGTTTGTATCAATGTTTTGAGTAGTGCTATTTTCGTTATCTTGAAATGATAAAACAGCTAAAGGGTCTTTATTGTAAATATAATAAGCTTCAAAAAACCATTTATTGTTTAAAGTATAGCTAATCGCATATTTATCTGTTAAGGTTGGTATTAAATAAGGGTCTCCACTAACCGAAATATTATCGGTAATAAAATAAGTAAAGGGATTTAAACTCTGGTAACGAGGACGCTCAATACTTCGTTTATAACTCATACCAAAAATATTGTTTTCATTCTTTGAGTATAATGCAGCAATTGAAGGGAGAACATTAAAATACTCTTGATTATTGGTAGTTTCTGAAGATTTTGAATCTCCTTTTACATCGCTATATTCTCCTCTAAAACCCGTATTTATAGTCCACTTTTTCCAACTTTTAGAATAATTTAAATATCCTGCATAAATTGCNTCTTTATAAATAAATAAGTCGGAATTAACTTCGTTATGAANTGGAAAATTATTTTCAAGATCATAAAAATCTAATGTGCTTTCAGTTTTAATATTAGAATACTTTAAACCCACTTCAAAATTACCTTCACAAATAGTCTTAACGTAATCTATTTGTCCGGTAAAGATATCGCTGTCTTGTTCTGCATCAGTATAAAAATTAACGTTATTCGTTAACTCTCCAGAAGGAAGGTTATAGTTTGTATTTAAAGTTTGTGTTTGATTGTTATCGTATTTAATAANATTAACTGATGTTNTTAATTCGCTGCCTTCCTCGTTAAGATCTATTTTATGTTCTAAATTAAATGAAAGGTTAGTCGCATNATTTATTAAATAGCTATTCGTTATAAATAGCGAATCGATTTCTTTCTGTGCATTAAATATGGATCCNTTTACTTTATTATCAAAAGTTTTATTTGGCGATACCATTGTTGTANANGAAAAACTTAAAGTNTTCTTTTGATTTAAAATAAAATCTAAATTTAAATTTCCTTGATGTGCCTTAGAATTTGAAATTTTTTCAAANTCNGAATCCCATATTGATTTGGTAGTGGTATTATCAGANTTAAAAAATCGAATATTATTATCATCGTGTTTATAGTCTTTTCTTGGACTAAAACTATAGCTCGCATAAGCGTTCAGCCAATCATTTTTATAATATTGAGCAGTAGAAAAACTGTATTTGGAATACCTTGCTTGTTCCCAATTAGCGTTTACAGACCCTTTATANCCAACAGAAACTGCTTTTGAAGTAATTATATTTAATACTGTTGTTCCTGNTGCATCATATTTAGCCGATGGGTTAGTGATTACCTCAACAGATTTTATATTAGAAGCATCCATACTCTTTAATAAAGAAGCCAATTCAGAAGANGTTAAATACACTCTTTTATTATTTATGAATACAATCGGTACCGTTCTTTGAATCTGAATATTATCACCCATGACCAAAACACCAGGTGTCCTTTTTAACAAATTAAAAGTATTTCCTGTTGATAGGGATGTGTTTTCTACGTTAAATATTAATTTTCCNGGTGCTCTAATAATGTCAGGAGCTTTCGCTGTAATTATAGTTTCATCCAATTCTTCTAAACTTTCATTTAAAATGATTGTAAAATGAATTGACTCGATTGGATTAATGGTTTTAGATTCTGATGTGAATCCAACCATAGAAAATTTCATATAATAGTTATGACTTTTTAAATTGTCAATGGAGAATTTCCCGTTAACATCAGTAANAGCTCCATTTAATGGTTCAGAATCTTGGTTTTTATAAACTAGTATATTTACAAATGAAAGAGGATTGTTNTCAGAATCGACAACCTGCCCCTCAATGGTATTATTTTGAGATAATAAAANTAAGTGAAATTGCAAAAAAATCAATAAAAATATTTTCTTCATGTAAAATATAAATATGNAATTGATTAAGTTTTTCTAAATTTTTTCATGGGGAAGTTTAAAAAAATCAATAGAAAAATTAACTTAATTCAAATATGAGNAAATTATCATTATTATCCGGCATTATTTACTCTTTTTCGATGAAAAGAGGTCTATTTATANCTGTTGTTAGATAAAATAAAATAAAATATGATAAAAATGGACTCTAATTAAGCCTTCTAATTTGGTTCCTTTTATTCTATATTTGCAAATAAATATTGTAGATTTTTTATATGAAAAACATTCGTAATTTTTGCATCATAGCTCATATTGACCATGGTAAAAGTACCTTGGCAGATCGTCTTATGGATGCCACTGGTGCAGTAAGTTCTCGTGAAAAACAAAACCAATTGTTAGATTCAATGGATTTGGAACGAGAAAGAGGGATTACTATAAAAAGTCATGCCATTCAAATGGATTATCATTACAAAGGAGAAGATTATGTATTAAATCTTATCGATACTCCTGGTCATGTAGACTTTTCATACGAAGTATCTCGATCTATTGCTGCTTGTGAAGGAGCTTTATTAGTCGTAGATGCTGCTCAAAGCATTCAAGCGCAGACAATTTCTAATCTATATTTAGCATTAGAAAATGATTTAGAAATTATCCCGGTTTTAAATAAAGTAGATCTTCCTTCTGCAAATCCTGAATTAGTTACAGACGACATCGTTGGNTTATTAGGTTGTGATGCTGAAGATGTAATTCCAGCCAGTGCTAAAACTGGTATAGGTATTGAAGCTATTTTAGAAGCGATAATTAATAAAATTCCTNCGCCTAAAGGAAATGTTAATGAACCCTTACAGGCTTTAATATTTGACTCTGTTTATAATCCGTTTCGAGGTATTGAAACCTATTTTAAAATTTTAAATGGNGAGATTAGAAAAGGTCAACATATTAAATTTATGGCTACAGGTAAAGATTATTTTGCTGATGAAGTAGGTTCGCTAAAATTAAAACAAGAAATTAGAACCAGNGTGAAGGCTGGTGACGTTGGATACTTGATTACTGGAATAAAAGAAGCCAAAGAAGTAAAAGTAGGNGACACCATNACAGATTTTAAAAATCCAACGANNAATATTATTGCTGGNTTTGAAGATGTNAAACCAATGGTATTTGCTGGAATATATCCTGTTGATACAGAAGAATATGAAGAATTGAGAAACTCTATGGAAAAACTTCAATTAAATGANGCTTCTTTGGTGTTTCAGCCAGAAAGTTCTGCAGCATTAGGCTTTGGTTTCCGTTGTGGCTTCNTAGGAATGCTTCATCTTGAAATCATACAAGAAAGGTTGGAACGTGAGTTTAATATGACTGTTATAACGACGGTTCCCAACGTTTCTTATCATGCCTACACAAATAAAAATCCAGATGCCATATTGTTGGTNAACAATCCATCAGACTTGCCAGAGCCTTCTAGTTTAAATAGAGTGGAAGAGCCTTATATTAAGGCCACAATTATTACAAAATCAGATTTTGTGGGGTCCGTAATGTCACTTTGTATCGGTAAAAGAGGACAGATCACTAACCAAACTTATTTAACTCCAGAAAGGGTTGAGTTGTCTTTTGACATGCCTTTAGCTGAAATTGTTTTCGATTTCTATGATCGTTTAAAAACAGTTTCAAGAGGATATGCATCATTTGATTACCACCCAATAGGAATGCGTGTTTCTAAATTGGTAAAAGTGGATGTATTATTAAACGCAAGTCCTGTTGACGCCCTATCTGCATTACTCCATCAAGACAATGCCTATGATATCGGTAAAAAAATGTGTGAAAAATTACGCCAATTAATTCCACGACAACAATTTGATATCCCNATACAAGCTGCAATTGGAGCAAAGATTATTTCAAGAGAAACGGTAAAAGCGCTTCGNAAAGATGTAACTGCAAAATGTTATGGAGGAGATATTTCCCGAAAACGTAAATTACTTGAAAAACAGAAAAAAGGAAAAAAANGAATGCGACTGGTAGGGAANGTAGAAATTCCGCAAGAAGCTTTTATGGCAGTACTTAAATTAAACGACTAGTTTTTATTTAAAATATTGTTTTTTTCTAATAGTTACTCCCCGTGCATCCATGCTTTCTTTTGAAGTAATGCTTCTTCAGTTTCTACATGATNTTCATCTGGNACACAACAATCAACTGGACAAACAGCGGCGCATTGGGGTTCGTCGTGAAATCCTTTACACTCCGTACACTTGTCGGTTACGATAAAATAATATTCCTCAGAACCAGGCTCATTTTCGACGTTTGCGTCCGCTTCACCGCCTCCGGGTAAAGTAACCATTCCTTTTAAAATNGTTTCATCAGAATATGACCATTCTTGATCTGGCTCATAAATTGCGTTGTTTGGACATTCTGCAACACAAGCATCACAGTTTATACATTCATCTGTAATTTTTATTGCCATTGTTTTCTAATTAAATTGATTTGTAAAATTAAAATTTATCTTTTTATTATTATTTATATTCTTNATAAATTTATGAAAAAATATTTTAAANCCTATAAAGCTTTANGACTACAACAATGAGGGGAATAAGTTTTTTTTTAAAGAAAATTAGAGTTAGTGTGCTAAATCTCATGTTTTAAATTATTAAAAAATACCTTTAAAAGAATAAAAAGCTTTGTAGTTTTGTAGCTTCTATAACTAGAGCTAAAAAAATTAAAATCTAGACTAAATCTAAGATGATAAGAACTGACATAATCATAATTGGAGCAGGACCAACTGGTTTATTTGCTGTATTTGAAGCAGGATTATTAAAATTAAAATGTCATTTAATAGACGCCCTGCCNCAGGCTGGGGGTCAATGTTCNGAAATATACCCAAAAAAACCGATTTATGACATACCTGGATTTCCTGAAATTCTTGCTGGAGATTTAACAAGAAATTTATTGGAACAATGTAAACAATTTGAACCAGGTTTTACTCTTGGGGAGAGGGCAGAAAATATNACAAAAGATAAAAATGGAATCTTTACGGTAATCACAAATAAAGGGACTCAACACCANGCACCAGTTGTTGCAATTGCTGGCGGTCTAGGAAGTTTTGAACCAAGAAAACCAATGCTTGAAAACATTAACTTCTATGAGGGTAAAGGCGTTGAATATATAATTAAAGATCCCGAAATTTATANAAATAAACGAATAGTAATTGCTGGTGGTGGAGATTCTGCGTTAGATTGGAGTATTTTTTTAGCAAATGTTGCGAAGGAAGTTATACTTATTCATAGAAGAAATGAATTTAGAGGTGCATTGGATTCCTTAGAAAAAGTAAAAGAATTACATAAGAAGAATAAGATAACTATTATTACTCCTGCAGAAATAACAAAACTAATAGGTAAAGATAAATTAGAAAGCCTTGTNGTGACTAAGGATAAAATTGAAACAGAAATCAATATTGATCATTTTATACCTCTCTTTGGGCTGTCACCTAAACTTGGTCCTATTGGAAATTGGGACTTAGAAATAGAAAAAAATGCGATTAAAGTAAATACGTTTGACTACCAAACTAGTGTTCCTGGAGTTTTTGCAATTGGTGATATCAATACCTATCCTGGTAAACTAAAACTTATTTTATGTGGATTTCATGAAGCAACTCTTATGTGCCAATCGGCTTATAAGATTATTAATCCTGGTAAAAAACATGTTTTTAGATATACTACAGTAAGCGGGGTTGATGGGTTTGATGGCACAAGAAAAGAGGCAAAAAAACCTGTAATTCAAGCTCTTAACGATTAGNATAAATCATGTCAGACATTAATATCATTATAAAAGATAGGGCTGGAAATATCCATAAAGTACTCGCTCCAACTGATATGGCAATGAANCTAATGGAAATAATTCGTTCCTATGAATTAGCACCTGAAGGAACAATTGGGGTTTGTGGGGGTTTAGCAATGTGTGCTTCTTGTCAATGTTATATTAATTCAANCCATAATCTTCCTGAGGCNGGNGAAGAAGAAGAAGCAATGCTATCCGAAGCTTTTAATGTNNAAGAAAATAGTAGGCTAGGNTGCCAGATTGCAATAACAAAAGAACTAGAGGGNCTGTCNTTTGAACTNGCTCCTGAATANNNTTAATTTTAATTAANNCANNTAGCTCCTGCNGCTTCTAANTCAGCAATATAANTAGCNTATNGGNTTTCGGTNNTNTCACCGTTNACAGANGCNTTNCCNTTNCTTTCCTCGCAAACCTCAAAAGNNATGGTTTGTGATGAATTACAAATAATGCAGGAAACNGTATCATCCTCTTTGCANGAANTAACTANAANTAATATNATAATTGTGGCTAATATNNTTTTCAATGCGTTTCGTTTTATTTTATAANAACGTTATTCTTATTTTTTAANTTACTCTTTATCCTGTTTTTCTTGTGTATTGATAGGTTTTCCNANGTAAACNAGTGTAAANCCAATAGCGGTGTCGTCAGTGTTTTTATTAAAGGAAGAAATAATGGTCAATGCTCCTTNTTTGTCTTTTAAAAATAATGGAATTGTATTTTTATTAGCTATCGTCTGTTTAATAAGNCGATNATAATGAGTTTTATCAGTTATTAAAACCTCATTAATTGTTGGGTAATCCTGTGCGGTTCTTGTTAATANTGCAAAATCGTCTGTATGAGAAAATAAGCCTTCCTTTGGATTGTTTGTTGGATCGTTTTTTTCTTCTTCAGTTACTAACCTAAAAGCTCCATTTTCTCCAAAATGATTTTTGAATTTTTGAATTGCATATTTATTAATGTCAGCACTTCCTGTTAATGCCATTAAAAATCCTATGTCATTTAATTCTATATTGTCNTCTAAAGCATCTGAATAAATATCGGTCATCAAAGCCTCTAGTCCTAAGCTTTTTGCTTTTGCAATATTAGTTTGGTTGCTNTCTATTAAAACTACATGNCGATGNTTGTTTTTAAGATAAGTTCCTATTAATTGAGAAACTTCTGAAGCGCCTACAATTAAAATTCCATTTGAATTTTTTAAGAAAACGCCTGTTATTTTTGCAAAAAGGCGTGCAGTTGTAGCGTTGAGCAAAACCGTCCCCATTACAATCATAAATACTAATGGAGTAATGTACTCAGCATCTACTATGCCCTTAAAAACTAATGTTAAACCAAATAACGATGCAATTCCTGCAGCAACAATTCCTCTTGGACCAACCCANCTTATAAANATTTTTTCTTTAAATGATAATGAAGATTTATAAGTGCTTAACAAAACGCCAATNGGTCTAATAATAAATACAATAACTGCAAAAAGAGCTGCTGTTTCCCATTTATAAATCAACANTAAATCTTTAAAATTAATATTGGCTGAAAGGAGAATAAATAATATAGAAATTAGAAGAATACTAAGGGATTCTTTAAAATAAAGTAATTCTTTTAAATATTTTGATTGAGAGTTTCCTAAAACCATTCCCATGATCACTACCGCCAATAATCCCGATTCATGTGAAAAGCTATCGGATAAAACAAAAACACCTAATACAGATGCCAAGGCAAATACATTTAGCAAGTAATGAGGAATCCATTTTCTGTTAATCGCAAAATTTAATGCGTGGGCAAAAGTAAAGCCAAAAGTAGAGCCAAATAATACAATTTTTCCAAATTCAATTAAAGCAGTTTTGGTATACTCACCACCAGCTCCTACACTTATAAATTCGAACACTAATACGGCCACTAATGCACCTATTGGATCTATTAATATTCCTTCCCATTTTAAAATTGCTGAAATGTCTTTTCTAAGGGGTATNTTTCTTAATATAGGTGTAATTACTGTTGGTCCTGTAACNATAATTAGTGCTGAAAACAAAAAAGAAATTTCCCAGCTTAAATTAAAAATATAATGTGCTGCAATTCCTGCACCAAAAAAAGTTACAAGAGACCCTAAAGTTATTAACTTAGTAATAACAAGCGGTCCAACATTTTTAATTTCTTTAAATTTTAAAGTTAAGCCACCTTCAAAAAGTATAATACTAATANATANNGAAACAAAATAGTATAAATTTTTACCTCCAAACAANCCTTCTTCTCCGTTCCAAACAGGCTCTATCCACTTGGTTCCGTCTATTGATAAAAATTCTGCAGAGATGGGGCCTACCAGCAAACCTATTAACAACAAGGGTAGAATAGCAGGAATCTTTAATTTCCAAGCAACCCACTGGGCTAAAATTCCTAAAATNATAACGCCTCCTAATTCTAACATTTAATAAATTTTGTGTTAAAAATACTAATAAATTTTATAGGACAAATACTTAACCAATTGTCTTTTATCTGTTGCTGAATAAAAAANACAAATATTTTAGCTTTTTTTAAACTTATTCTTTACAAATATGTATATTATGCCCNATGAATATTGAAAATAAAATTCCTTCAACTGGATTTAAAGGTTTGAAAGAAAACTGGAGGAGTGATTTTACTGCTGCAATTAGCGTATCCTTAGTTGCGCTTCCTTTAGCCNTNGGAATNGCAGTTGCTTCAGGGGTTACTCCTATGTCTGGTTTGATTTCGGCTATTATTGCTGGAGTGGTCACTACNTTTTTTAGAGGAAGTAATTTAGCGATTAATGGACCCGCAGCTGGACTTATAGCTGCAATTCTTGGTGGCTTAGCNGTATTAGATAATAATATCAACTATGTCCTAGCAGCCATTGTTGTTTCTGGAGCCATTCAAATTTTACTTGGTTTGCTAAAAATGGGAAGATTTGCAAAACTACTCCCTTCATCGGTTTTACAAGGAATTTTAGCTGCAATTGGAGTTATTATATTTTCAAAACAAATTCACTTTGCATTGGGAACGACATCAGAGGCTGGTACAATCATTGGAACGCTTATTGATGTTTTCTATAAAATTTCAGATATTAANCCTTTTGTTTTTATTATTTCCTTTTTAGGTGTTTTAGTTCTGGTTTTTTATAAAAAAATTANCAANAAATTTATTCGTGTTATTCCGGCGCCAATGTGGGTATTGCTTTTATCTATTCCNATTGTATATGGTTTTGATTTTTTTNATAATCATGACATNATTTTNTTTGGNAGNGCTTATAATGTAAATCCTGATCTGCTTATAAATATACCTGAAAACCCTTTAGATAGCATTATGTTTCCAGATTTTAGTAAATTTGCAACAATGCCATTTTGGCTAACTGTAATGTCTATAACTACAATAGGAACCGTAATTACTTTAGCGAGTGCGCGCGCGGTTGATAAATTAGACCCTTACAAAAGAACTACAGATTTAAATAAAGATCTTGTTGGAGTTGGTTTAAGCACAATGGTCTCTGGAGCCCTAGGTGGTTTGCCTATTGTTAACGTGATTGTTAGAAGTACGGTTAATGTAAATAGTAATGCTAAAACCAAATGGTCTAATCTATATCACGGTTTGCTTCTACTTTTATTTGTTGCTTTTNTAGCNCCNGNACTAAAGAGTGTTCCTTTGGCAGCTTTAGCNGCAATACTAGTCTATACAGGATTTAAATTAGCNTCGCCTTTAGTTTTTAAAAACACCTACAATCAAGGCGTCGAACAATTGTTGTTTTTATCTTCGACACTTATAATTACTTTGTTTTCTGATTTGCTTTACGGAATTGTTGGGGGTATTTTTATTACACTAATTTTACATATGCTTTTAGCAAAAGTAGGAATCGCTCCTTTTTTTAAAATGATTTATAAATCTGGATCTAAACTAATTAAACTAGACAATGGAAGCTATGAAATTAAGATTAAGGGAATTGCTAATTTTTTATATGCACTTCAGCTAGATAAATTATTAGATGCTGTTCCAAGAAGAGCAAAAGTCCAAATTGACCTGTCNCAAACACGGTTAGTTGATTTGTCAATTATGGAAAATTTAATTGATTTTAAGCGTATCTATGATAANGAAGGNGGANCTGTTAAATTAAGTGGGTTGGAAAATCACGTTGCCTCTTCGAGCCATAACAGAGCNCTAAAAATTGTTACGGGTCTTGTTAAAAAACGAATTACAAAAAGACAAATTCANCTGCAAAAAATGGCTTTAACTAATGGATGGTCTTTCGAACGTGAAGTGGATTGGAACACTTCTTATTTAAGAAATTTTCATTTTTTTGATTCTCGTCCAATTGAAATGAAAAGCAACTCTCTTCAGGGTGAAGATTTAGATAATAATATCCATTGGGAAATTGCTGATATTGTTTTTGACGAGGGTGCTTTACTAGCGCTTGAAATTTATCAGACTACGGTTCAAGTAATTCGATTACCCACTTCTATACCAAAATTCNTAGTTGATAAAGAGGGNTTATTTGATAAAGTTTTTAATCGAGTCAAAGTTTTTTCTGGGGTAAATCGTGATATTAATTTTAAAAAACACAGAGGGTTTTCTGGTAANTTTTTATTGAGCGGTGAAAACGAAAAANAAATACGTGAATTTTTCACAGAAGATCTTATTCNATTTTTAGAAGATAATGAAATTCACCATATTGAAAGCAATGGAGAGGCTTTAATGATTTTTAAATATCTTCATATCGCTAAAACAGATGAGGTAAAGAATATGTTAACTTTTGGTCTAAACTTATTGAAACACATGGATTTTAAAAGCAATTTATAAAAATTCNANTTTTTNAATAAANAAATAAAATTGACACTGATCNGTCATAATAATTCCTTAACAATGCCTTATAATTTGACACTATTTCTTATTTTGCACCTATGAAATTCTATCCCATAGAAGCTGGAAATTTTAAACTAGATGGCGGCGCAATGTTTGGCGTAGTTCCNAAACCAATCTGGTCCAGAACCAATCCAGCAGACTCTAACAATATGATTGANATTGCTTCTCGTTGTCTTTTAATTGAAAATGGTANTCGATTAACTTTAATTGATACNGGNATGGGTAATAANCAAAGCGATAAATTCTTTGGCTATTATTATCCTTGGGGGNATTTTACACTTGAGAAGTCTCTAAATNAGAAAGGGTTTNATAAGAATGATATTACTGACGTNTTTTTAACTCACCTTCATTTTGATCATTGTGGAGGTGCTGTTCAATGGAATAAAAATCAAACAGGTTATGAACCTACTTTTANAAACGCTACCTACTGGAGTAANNAAAAACACTGGAATTGGGCAACAAAACCCAATCGAAGAGAAAAAGCTTCTTTCTTATCTGAAAACATTTTACCNTTACAAGAAAGTGGGCAGCTAAAATTTGTTGGCGATCCAAAAGGATATTTTTCAACTGCAAATGAATTAGATTTTGGAATATTTTTTGCAGATGGCCATACGGAAAAACAAATGATCCCACATATAAANTATAAAGGAAAAAAAATTGTTTTTATGGCAGATTTATTACCAACCGCTGGCCATTTACCANTTCCTTTTGTAATGGGATATGATACAAGACCTTTATTAACNNTGCCTGAAAAAGAATTNTTTCTTAATATGGCAGCAGACAATAATTACTATTTATTTTTAGAGCACGATGCTCATAACCCTATTATTACGGTAAAACATACANAAAAAGGGGTTCGTCTCAATGAATGTTTTACTATTGATGAATTATTTAACTAAAAAAAAAATGAAAAATTTGAAACCTTTTTTACTAGCAACAACAACANTTTTATTAGCGAGCTGTGGNAGTAGTGTAGCACCNATTGATGCAACTCTTCTTAAAAGCTCAAATAGTCTAACTCATAAAACAGAAAAAGTTGAAGACGCACAACTTAAAGTTTGGAGTGCTGCTGANTTAGCTACCGACACGATTCCTGGGATGAGTGTTGATAAGGCATATGCCGAATTAATTCCTAATTTAAAAGGAACCAATGTAATTGTTGCTGTTATTGATAGCGGGATTGATATCGAACACGAAGATCTTAAAAACGTGATCTGGATAAATAGAGGAGAAATACCNAATAACGGAATTGATGATGATAAAAATGGATTTATAGATGATGTTCACGGATGGAATTTTTTAGGAGATATCGTAGGTGAAAACCTAGAGTTTACTCGTATTGTTAGAAGGTATGATGCTAANTTNAATGGTAAAGATATAACGGAAATAANTGAGGCCGATTTNGAAACNTTTGGTTTGTACCAAAAGGCAAAAGCAGANCAACTTAAAAATTACGAAGAAACAAAAGTAAATCGCGACAGATATACTCAAATGTTAGCACAAGTTACTGATGCTAACAATCAGATTTCAAAAAAATTAGGGAAAGAAGACTATACNGCGGANGAACTAGCTGCAATAAGCGATCCATCTGATGATGAACAAAAAAANATNGCTGTNTTAACTCAAATGCTATCATACGGCGGAAGCATTCCTGAATTTATGGTACGTCTAAATGGTGGCGTTGATTATTATGATGGTAGAATGAAAAACCACTTTAATATGGATACTGATTTTAGAGGAGTTTTAAATGACGATCCTTATGACATTACTGATATTANCTATGGTAATAACGATGTTGATGGTCCAAATCCTNTAAAGGAGGACGCATTGCACGGTACTCACGTGGCAGGAATAATTGCTGCACAAAGAGGAAACGGTATTGGGATGGACGGTGTTGCTCAAAACGTTGAGATTATGGTAATTCGTGCAGTACCAGACGGAGATGAATATGATAAAGATGTTGCTTTAGCTATTCGTTATGCGGTAGATAACGGNGCAAAAGTGATTAATACAAGTTTTGGAAAGGGATATTCTCAAAACCCAGAGTGGGTTTGGGACGCCATAAAATACGCAGGTAAGAAAGACGTTTTAATTGTGAATGCTGCAGGAAACGATGGGGTTGATTTAGATGTAACTACTAGTTANCCGAATGACCAAAATGGAACTGGAGCAGAAATGAGCGATAATTTTATTACCATTGGCGCGCTTAATTACAAATATGGTGAAGAAATGGTTGCAACATTCTCAAATTATGGCGCTACTAGTGTAGATTTATTTTCTCCAGGTGTTAAAATTTGGTCAACTACTCCTTTAGACACTTACGAATATTTACAAGGCACCTCTATGGCGTCTCCAAATGTAGCTGGAGTCGCTGCGATGATTCGTTCGTATTACCCAAAACTATCTGCTAAACAAGTAAAGCAGGTTTTAATGGATAGTGGTTTACGNACNTCTACTCCGGTAGTTGTAGGAGGAGATGAGTCAAATATTCAGCCTTTTGATGCTATTTCGAAATCTGGTAATACNGCAAACCTATATAATGCNTTAATTATGGCTAGTAAAATGTAAATAATATGAAGTTAGTTTTAAATACTCTTATTGCGCTATTTATTTTTGTTGCTTCTGCTCAAAACAACACGAGTTATTGGCAACAAAAAGCAGATTATAAGATGGAAATTGACATGGATGTCGAAAACCACCAATACAAAGGGACTCAGGAACTAACTTATACAAATAATTCACCCGATACGTTGTATCGGGTATTTTACCACTTATACTTTAACGCATTTCAGCCNGATAGTCAAATGGATGTTCGCTCGAGAACAATTGAAGANCCAAGTAATAAGATTTTAGATAGAATCTCTAAATTAACACCGTCAGAAATAGGTTATATCAGACCAACATTATTAACTCAAGATGGANAAAATTTACAATTTGAAGTTGTTGGNACCATATTNGAGGTGNTATTAAATACTCCTATTTTACCTAATACATCTACTGTTTTTAACATGACCTGGGATGCTCAAGTCCCTATACAGATTAGAAGAACAGGTCGATATAATACAGAGGGAGTTGCATACTCTATGACTCAATGGTATCCAAAACTAGCTGANTATGATTTTGAAGGTTGGCACGCAGNGCCTTATATCGCNAGAGAGTTTCACGGTGTTTGGGGAAATTTTGATGTTTCTATCAAGCTAGATGAAAACTTTATTATAGGGGGTACTGGTTATCTTCAAAATGGNGATAAAAAAGGTTTGGGAGAAAANTCAAAACGCAAAACTAGAACATGGCATTTTTCTGCCCCTAATGTTCATGATTTTGCTTGGGCCGCAGATAAAGATTATATTCATGATACCTATTTGGGACCTAATGGGGTTACGTTAAATTTCTACTATAAGAACAATCCTGAAATACTTGAAAATTGGAAAGCATTACAGCCAAAAACAGCAGATTTACTTGCTTATTTCAATACACACATTGGTAATTACCCCTATNAACAGTATTCTGTAATACAAGGNGGNGACGGAGGTATGGAGTATGCAATGTGTACTTTAATAACCGGTGAACGAAAATTAGGAAGTTTAATTGGAGTTACGGCACATGAATTAGCGCATACTTGGTTTCANTTTTTACTAGCAACAAACGAAAGTAAGCATGAATGGATGGATGAAGGTTTTACCTCGTATATTTCAAATATGGCGATGAGTGAATTAATGGAAGAAGAAAAAGAAAATCCTAACGCGGATTCNTACAGAAGTTANAATTATATAGCAANTAGCAACAAAGAACAGCCNCAAACAACACAAGCNGACCGCTATANNACCAATATGGGTTATGGAATTGCAGCNTATAGCAAAGGAGCNGTTTTTCTTTCACAATTGGGTTATGTTATTGGTAAAGAAAATTTAGATAAAACATTATTGCGCTATTATAAAGAATGGTCTTTTAAGCACCCTACGCCTAACGATTTTATTAGGGTGGCNGAGAAAGTATCTGGCGCNGAGTTGGATTGGTATTTAANGGATTGGACACAAACGACAAATACAATTGACTACGGAATAAAAGAAGTGCTTTTGGAANACACAAAAACTAAAGTGTCTNTAGAAAGANTAGGTTTAATGCCAATGCCTATTGATATAANTGTCANTTATNAAGATGGTTCTGTCGAAAATTTTTACATTCCGTTANAAATGATGCGCGCAGACAAACCAAACCCTAATCCGAGTCAAAAATGGACCGTTTTGCCAGATTGGANTTGGGCANATCCAACTTATGATTTTATNATNNTAAATGACAAAAAAATTAAANNCATCANTATTGATGCTTCTAAATTAATGGCGGATATCAATTTANNCAACAATACNTACGAGTTGNANTAATNTTTGAANTTATCCNATTAAAAAAGTNTTTAANAAGGCCCNTGNCAATTCTGTGAGTAGAGAAAAATAAGGTTTNTTTAATTGAATTAACTTCTTTACTACCAATAATATAGATTTTTAATAAAGAACCAATACTCTTTCATATTTCTTANTTTTACGATGATGAATTTTCGCTTCCCAAAATCAGAAAAACTTAAAAGTAAAAAAANGATAGAACTTCTTTTTACAGAAGGAAGTTCGATTAGTAAATACCCAATAAAAGTGTTTTATCTTCCNTCTAACAATNTAAAAAAAACNNAAGCCGCTTTTGCTGTTCCTAAACGNAATTTCAAAAGTGCNGTAATCAGAAATCGATTAAAAAGACAACTTAGAGAAGCTTATAGACTTCAGAAACATTTGTTAAAAAACGAGGAAGAACTAAAGTTTAGTTTATTCTTTTTATACATTAGTAATGAAATGTTGCCATATNCCGAAATTGAAACATCACTTAAGTNTCTGGTTAATAAAATATAATATGAAAAANAAAATTCTNATTCCTATTCTTGCCTTAGGAATACTTTTTACGACGGTTAGCTTTAAAGGAGACTTTTTTGAAATTGCCAAACAACTAGAAATATTTACTACACTTTTTAAAGAGTTAAACATGAACTATGTTGANGAAACAACACCTTCAGATTTAATGAATAAAGCAATTAAGGGAATGTTAGAAAACTTGGATCCCTATACGGTCTATTGGGACGAACAAGAAGTNGAGGATGCTCGCATTAACAACTCTGGAATGTACACAGGTATTGGTGCAACCGTTAGGAATAAAGACAATAAAATGATAATAATTGAGCCTTTTAANGGTTTCCCAGCGGATAAGGCTGGTTTAAAATCNGGAGATGAAATTATTAAGATAGGGGAAATTACTCTCTTAGATAACGAAGGAGATGCTAGTGAGTTGTTAAAGGGTGCGGCAAATTCTAAAGTTAAAATAACCTATTTGCGACAAGGAAAAACGGAAACCACTACCTTAACTAGAGGCGCAATAGACGTCCATGCGGTCCCTTTTTTCCAATTAATAAATGATGATATTGGTTATATTGTGCTGTCTAAATTTAATAGAAAAACTACTACGGAAACAAAAGCGGCTTTAGAAGATTTAAAATTACAGGGGGCAACTAAAATTATACTTGATTTAAGAGGGAATCCTGGCGGACTTTTAACAGAGGCTATAAACGTCGTTAATTTGTTTGTTCCTAAAGGTGCTACTATTGTAACTACAAAATCGGCTATTAAAAAGTATAATAAAACCTATAAAACTCAGAAACCTGCTTTTGACTCAGAAATTCCACTTGTTGTATTGGTAAACGGTAGAAGCGCATCCGCAAGTGAAATAGTCTCTGGTGGACTACAAGACCTTGACAGAGCCGTTATTATTGGCGCGCGTAGTTTTGGAAAAGGGTTGGTACAACGCCCTAAAGAGCTTACGTATGGTACACAATTAAAGGTAACCATTTCACGGTATTATACTCCAAGCGGAAGGTGTATCCAAGCGCTTGATTACTGGAATCGTGATGAAAATGGTGATCCTATTCGTTTAAGCGCTAATACATATAATTCTTTTAAAACAAAAGGAGGAAGAACAGTTTACGACGGNGGAGGTATTGTTCCGGATATTGAATTAAGATCAGGTGAGTTTAGTTCAATCACAACTGCTTTGCTTAAAGATCAAGCAATTTTTGACTATGCTACTAAATATTATTACAATAATGATATTAATAATTGGGAGGATTTTTCTTTTTCCAATCGGGATTTTCAAGATTTTTTAGCGTTTTTAAAGANTCATAATTTTGAATATGAAACNNAAACTGAAAAGTTATTTTCANAAGCGTTGCGTAAATCANAAGATGAACATTTACAAAAAGACATTTCTTCTAGTTATAATCAATTAATGATTGTTNTAGATGACGCCAANGAAAAAGCCTTGGTTGAAAAAAAAGNTGAAATNATTAACTTGTTAAGCGATGAAATTTTAAAACGTTATTTCTATCGCGACGGNATGTATAAATATCATTTAAGTTATAGCCCTGANATTTTAGAAGCAGTANCTNTACTTAATAATACATCGAGATACCAAAAAATANTAAANTAACGTATGGAAGCGTTTTTAAACTATTTTGAACATTTGCCNACTTGGATAAAAGCNACTTGGATTCTTTTCTTTATTGTNTTNTTTTGGATCATAGANGGATATTATTCCTTTTACAAAAACCCGAATANTAAATGGAAGCACGCTAAAACTAACATCCANCTTTTATTACTCGTTGTAATNATNAATTCAATTTTTGGTTTTTTACTGATCTTTGTTGATNAACGGCTNAATGAGNCTGGTTTTGGATTTCTTAATTATTTAGATNCATCNCTTTGGTTNAAATTATTAATTTCTATTGTTGTGTTGGATTTTACTTCTCAATATTTTGTACATTTTTTATTGCATAAAGTTAGGTGGATGTGGCGTCTTCACATCGTTCATCATAGCGATAAACACGTAGATGTAACCACAGGAACCAGGCACCATCCGTTCGATTTTTTAATACGAGAAAGCTTTGCTTTAATAGTGGTGGTTTTTATGGGAATGCCGGTTTCTTTCTACTTTTTATACCGAATGATCACCATTCCTTTTACTTATTTTAACCACGCAAACATATCCCTACCCCTCTGGTTAGATAAAGGACTAAGTTATATTATAGTCTCTCCAAATATGCATAAATTTCATCACCATCATGAACTGCCATGGACAGATAGTAATTTTGGGAACGTACTTTCTATTTGGGATCATATTTTTGGAACTTTTGTTTATGGCGATCCAACTAAAATAGTTTACGGATTGGATGCTTCAAATCACACCGATGATGAAGATATTATGTTTCAACTTGGAATTCCTTTCAATAAAAATATTAAATCAGTAGATCAATAAATAAAAATGGTTTAGCGTGGTAGGAGCTACCGTTATTTCCTTATCATGTAAATATGTGGAATACCGTCTTCTAAATATTTTTCTCCAATGGGTTTGAATTGTAGATTGGTGTAGAATTTATTTAAATAACATTGTGCTGATATCTTAATAGTGTTTGTTTTGTAATGATCTTTTATAGCTTTAATAGAGTTGTTCATTATTTGATTTCCTCTCTTAAACTTTCTTTGTGATTCTTTTACAACCACTCGTCCTATTGAAGCTTCTCTAAAATAATCTCCTGGCCGAAAACAGCGAGTATAGGCAATTATTTTATTTTCAATTGTTCCTATAATATGTAACGCTTTTTGATCATTACCATCTATATCTTGATAAACACAATCTTGTTCTACTACAAACACCTCCGAACGTAATTGAAGTATTTCATATAATTCAAAGTTAGATAGGTCATTAAACTTTTTAATAACTACATTCATGTATCTAATTTATTGTTTTTTAATACTTATAATTAATTAGCTCACAAAAATTAAGAACAAGTTATTTTTTCAACCCTTGTTTGATGCCTTCCTCCTTCAAATTTAGTATTTAGAAAAACATCAACCATAGCTAGTACCTGAGGAATACTTGTATAACGCGCTGGGATACTTAATATATTTGCATTATTATGAAGTCTAGCTAATTCAGTAAGTTCTTTATTCCAACAAAGTGCAGCTCGTACTTCTTTATATTTATTTGCAGTCATAGCGGCGCCATTTCCAGAACCACAAATAATTATACCTAAATCAACTTTATTTGTAGCTACATCGATAGCTACAGGATGAATAAAATCCGGATAATCTACACTGCCTTCGGTATCTGTTCCGTAATTTAATACAATTATGCCTTTAGATTCTAAAAACTTTACAATTGATTCTTTATATGCTGGTCCAGCATGATCATTCCCAATAGCTATTTTCATGTTTTTAATTATTTTATTTAACGGATCAAGCGTTGTTTATTATTAATTTAGGATGTAGAATCTGTATTTAATTTTATAATAATTATTATAATTAAAAATTAAATTTATTGGAGCAAATATATTGTATAAAATTAATAAACAGAGGATTAATAAGACACTTTAATTGTAAAAATATTATTAACTATTTAAAA
This sequence comes from Flavobacteriaceae bacterium, assembly GCA_002713705.1. GTDB lineage: Bacteria > Bacteroidota > Bacteroidia > Flavobacteriales > Flavobacteriaceae > Marifrigoribacter. The sequence goes on along the minus strand of PAUJ01000029.1, from coordinate 205,174 downwards.
TAACTTATCTTTTTAAATAGTTAATAAAGTGTTCATAGCTGTTCATTCTATTTATAAAAATAAATTAGGATATTAAAAATATAAAATCATTGTAATTTTTATTTTATTTAACCAAAAAAGTTAACCTTAAATTATATAAAAGTTATCTTATAAATAAGATGTTTTTTAAACTTTATAAATAAAAATACTTATAAAAATTATTATTAAATTATAGTAATTAACAATGGTTAATATAAACTGCTACCTAGCTATAAATCAATTAAAAAAGCGGTTTATATACTGTTGATATTTTACTAATAAAACAATTTAACTTAATTTCAAAATAATTAATATAAAAGTTATTGTAACTATTAACAAGCAATAATAAGCATCATTTTATATTTAAATTTAATTAAAAAAAGTGTATTATATAATAGCTGTTAATAACGTTTATTTGAGGTATAAAGTTTAAACAATTTCTAAAATAATGTCGTTATTTAAATCAGTTAAAATTTTTACAGCCATCTCTTTATCAATTTTATGTACTTGAAGTCTAATTCCACCAAAAGCATTAGAATGAAAAGGAAGTATAGTAATAGCGGTCTCATTTAAAAAAAAATAATTAACATTTTTTTGTTGAAGTAATAATTCTATAATAACATATTCACTAGGATAGGTAAATCTTGCAATGGTTATAAAATCTTTCATGATTAATAAGAATAAATTTAATTAAGTAATTTTTATAAAGGTAATTAATAATAACAGTTCGTTAATACTAATACAAAAATTTAAAGCTTACTTTTACCTTAATTAAAATAAAAAAATGTCGAAAAAAAATAAGAATAAGAATATAAAGAAACTAAACAATTCCAAACTTACCCAAAGTATACTTACTACTTTAAGAAAACAAAATTCAAAACCTATTAATTATAAACAGGTTGCGTCTATTTTACACATTAAAGACACTACCACAAGAAATTTAATTATTAAAATCTTAAAAAAACTTCAAACTGAAGAAAAAATAGAAGAAATATCTAGAGGAAAATTTATAATAAAAGCATCAAAAAATTATTACACAGGAATAGCTGATGTCACATCTAGAGGTCAAGCTTATATTATTGTAGATGATTTAGATGATGACATTTTTATTAATAATAAAAACTTAAATCATACTTTAAATGGCGATACTGTGGAGGTGTATGTTTTTAAAAGAAAAAAAGGAGGAAAACAAGAAGGAGAAGTAACTCAAATAATAGAACGAAAACGAAAAGAATTTGTTGGAGTTATAAAGATACAAGAACGTTTTGCTTTTGTGGAATGTCAAGATATTAAAATGTACACTGATATTTTTATTCCAAAAGAGAATATTAATAAAGCTAAAGATGGGGAAAAAGTATTGGTAGAAATTGAAAGCTGGCCAGAAAAAGCGGGATCCCCTTATGGTAATGTAATTAAAGTTTTAGGAAAACCAGGAGAGCATAATACAGAAATACACTCCATATTAGCACAATATGGGTTACCATATGAATTTAATAAAGAAGTGGAAGAATACGCAAACAATATAAATATTTCAATTAATAAAGAAGAAATTAAAAAACGCCGTGATATGCGAGGCGATTTAACTTTTACAATAGATCCAAAAGATGCAAAAGATTTTGATGATTCTTTATCTTTCAAAATATTAAAAAAAGACGTTTATGAAATAGGCATTCACATTGCAGATGTTTCTCATTACTTAATACCAGGAACTATTTTAGACGAAGAGGCATTTAATAGAGCAACTTCAGTATACTTGGTAGATAGAGTGGTACCAATGCTTCCTGAAGTTTTATCTAACAACGCTTGTTCTTTAAGACCTAAAGAAGAAAAATTTACTTTTTGAGCTGTATTTAAAATAAACGATAAAGCAGAAATAATTGATAAATGGTTTGGTAGAACAGTTACTTATAGTGATGCTCGTTTTGCCTATGAAGAAGCGCAATACGTGATTGAAAACAAAGATTTAAAACAATCTCAAACCCTTACGATACCATCAAAAATATCTATAACTGGAAAAAATTATGAGGTTAAAAATACTATAACTGAAGCAATACTTAAATTAAATGAATTAGCTAAAATTCTTCGAAGGAAAAGAATGAAGGATGGTGCTATTTCTTTTGACAAGGTAGAGGTGAAATTTAATTTAGATAAAGATAATAATCCTGAAGGAGTTTACTTTAAAGAAAGTAAAGACGCTAATAAGCTAATAGAAGAGTTTATGCTTCTTGCTAATAGGAGCGTTGCTAAATTTATTGGAGAACAAAACCCAAAAAAAACATTTATTTACCGTGTTCATGACGAGCCCAACGATGAAAAAATTGCAGCCTTAGAAAACATTATAAAACAGTTTGGTTATAAATTAGATACTCGTGATCGAAAATCAACGTCAAACTCTTTAAATAATTTATTAAAAGAAGTACAAGGAAAAAAAGAACAAAACCTAGTGGATACACTTGCAATACGTTCTATGAGTAAAGCTGTTTACACCACACAAAACATAGGACATTATGGATTAGCCTTCGATTATTACACTCATTTTACCTCACCCATCCGCCGGTACCCAGATATTATGGTACACCGTTTATTAAACAGTTATTTAGAAAAAACTAAAGATGCAAACGAGGAACAATACGAACAAAAATGTAGACACAGTAGTGAAATGGAAGGATTAGCCTCACAGGCAGAAAGAGCAAGTATAAAATACATGCAAGTTAAATACATGTCCGACCATCAAAATCAAAATTTTTTAGGAGTCATATCTGGTGTAACAGATTGGGGTGTTTATGTAGAGATTGTTTCTAACAAATGCGAAGGAATGGTAAGACTACAAGATATTAAAGGAGATCATTATGTATTTAACAAAGAGGAATACGCTGCAATAGGAGAACGAACAAAAACAAGCTACCAACTTGGGGATGAGGTTTTTGTTCGTGTAAAAAAAGCAGACTTAGTAAGAAAACAATTAGATTTCGATTTGGTGGGACACAAAGAAGATGTTTTAGTTAATTAAATACCTTCTTTAAATCATTTCATATGTATTTAGTACTTTTGTAATATTATGTTTGATGGTTTATTATATGCTGCTTTTTATGGTTTTTTATTAGCTTTTGCTGTAGGGCCAGTTTTTTTTACTTTAATTGAAACAAGTATAACAAAAGGTATTAAAGCTGCTATTTTCTTTGATTTAGGTGCATTATTTTCAGACGCAATTTTTATTATTATTGCATTTTATAGCACCAGTCAAATTCTTGAAAAAGTTAAAGGTGACCCTGCTTTACTAATTTTTGGCGGCGGTGTTCTAATCGCGTTTGGCGTAATTTCTTATATACGAACCTCAAAATCATTTATTAAAATTGTAAGGGAACATTATTCAGTCGTAACTAAGAAAAATCATGGAGGTCTTTTTTTAAAGGGTTTTTTATTAAACTTCGTTAATTTTGGTGTTTTAGCATCTTGGATTGCAACCATTATTATTGCACAAGCAGTAACTACTCATAAAAATGGAGTTCTATTGTTTTTATCTACCACTATGATTACTTTATTTTTAACCGATTTGTTAAAAATAATTCTTGCAAAAAAGTTAAAAAGTAATCTTACTCCTCGTTTTATTATAAAGACTAAAAAGTGGGTAAGCATATTAATAATTGGTTTTGGAGTTTTGTTGTTAATTCAAGGCGTATTTCCCGAAAATATTCAAGATGGAATAGAGAAGATTCCAGAAACGTTCTAAAATAAAAAAGCTTCAGTAAAATACTGAAGCTTTTTTGAGGCGTCGAGCGGATTCGAACCGCTGTAAGAGCTTTTGCAGAGCCCGGCCTAGCCACTCGGCCACGACGCCCTAAAACACTATTTAATAATAAATAGTCTTTTGAGATAGCAAATATAACACAAAGTTCAACTTTTTCAGTTAAAAAATAATTTATCTTTTTTTGGTTAAGGTTACGCTAACGAGCTCCACATCTCCATCTATTGGCGGGTTCACCTTCGCAACCATTATTTTTATATAATTTACTTGTGAAACTTCAAGTAATATTTTGTCAATGATTCGTTTTCCTACGTGTTCTAATAATTTAGATCTTATAGCCATTTGTTCCGCCACAATTTTTTGAAGTAATACATAGTCAACAGTATCTGTTAATTCGTCACTTTTGGATGCCTTGTCAAGGTTTGCTTTTACAGATAGGTTCACTATATAATCTGATCCAATTTTTTCTTCTTCTGGTAAACAGCCGTGAAAGGCATAAATTTTTATGTTTTTTAATTGTATCGTATTCATTTCAACTATTTTTGCAAAGTTACAAATCCTTAACTTGCTCTGGGCGTTTGTAAATATTAAATTGTAAATAAAGATGTTAGAAAAAACGAATCCTCTCAATTTTATTGAGCACCTCATTGAAGAAGACATGGCTAACGGTATGCCAAGAGAAAATTTGCGTTTCCGTTTTCCACCAGAACCAAATGGATATTTACATATTGGGCACACAAAAGCAATTGGTATTAGTTTTGGACTCGGGGAAAAATATAATGCTCCTGTAAACTTAAGATTCGATGATACCAACCCTGCAAAAGAAGAACAAAAGTATGTCGACGCTATTAAAGAAGATATTATTTGGATGGGTTATCAATGGGACCAGGAATTATATTCTTCAAACTATTTTCAAAAACTTTATGATTGGGCGATTCGCTTAATTATAAATGGAAAAGCATATATAGATTCACAGTCGAGCGAAGAAATGAGATCTCAAAAAGGAACTCCAACTCAAGTTGGAACCAATAGTCCCTTTAGAGATAGATCTATTGAAGAAAACTTAGACCTTTTTAAAAGAATGAAAGACGGTCAGTTTAATGAAGGTAATCACGTGTTAAGAGCAAAAATTGACATGAAAGATCCTAACATGCTTATGCGTGACCCTATTATGTATCGTGTTTTAAAGAAAACACATCACAGAACAGGAGACGATTGGTGTATTTATCCAATGTATGATTGGACACATGGCGAAAGCGACTACATCGAACAAATTTCACACTCATTGTGCTCTTTAGAGTTTAAACCCCACAGAAAGCTTTATAATTGGTTTAAAGAAGAGGTTTACAAGGAAAATTCAAATGAACTTCCTTTAGCACCAAAACAGAGAGAATTCGCGCGTCTAAACTTAAGTTATACTGTTATGAGTAAACGAAAGTTACTCCAATTGGTAGAACAAAATGTTGTAAAAGGTTGGGACGATCCAAGAATGCCAACTATTTCTGGTTTAAGAAGAAGGGGATATACACCCAATGCTATAAAAAAGTTTATTGAATCTGTCGGTGTTGCAAAACGGGAAAATGTAATTGACGTATCCTTATTAGAATTTTGTATTCGAGAAGATTTAAACAAAGTTGTTCCGCGCGCAATGGTAGTTTTAAATCCAATAAAATTAATAATCACCAACTATCCTGATGGAAAAGAAGAACTCCTAAAAGCTGAAAATAATCCCGAAGATGAGAGCGCTGGTTTTAGAGATGTTCCTTTCTCTAAAGAATTATATATAGAAAGAGAAGATTTTAAAGAAGACGCAAGTGGAAACTTTTTCAGGTTAACTATCGGAAAAGAGGTTCGTTTAAAAAATGCTTATATCATTAAGGCGGACTCTGTTTTAAAAAATGATCAAGGAAATATTATTGAAATATTATGTTCTTATGATTCAGATAGTTTGAGTGGCTCAGGAACTGAAGCTAGCCTTAGAAAAGTAAAAGGAACCCTTCACTGGGTGTCTATAGCACACGCATTAAAAGCAGAGATAAGGTCTTACGATCGTTTATTTACTGATGAAGCCCCAGATAGCCATAAGGACAAAACGTTCATGGACTTTATAAATCAAAATTCTCTTGCGATTACAGAAGCTTTCATAGAACCTAGTTTGGCTTTTGTAAAACCAGGAGATAGTTTTCAATTTCAACGTTTGGGATATTTTAACGTGGATGATGATAGTACTTTAAAAAATATAGTTTTTAATAAAACAGTAGGATTGCGTGATTCTTGGGAAAAGAAAAAACCTGTTCATAAAAAAGAGACACAAACTAAAACACCAATGGGTTCGCCTATTAATGAAATTATGCGTTTTGGTAAAAAATACACAAAACTACCTGTTGAAAAACAAGAGATAGCAAAAATAAAAATCCAGGAATTAGCAGAAAATATTTCCTATGACGAATTATCATCTTTCTTTGGAACTGCTGTTAAAAAAACTGGCACCCGAATTGTAACAATGATAAGCCTAGGAGTTTTGTTAAATAACAATCAAGAATCTACTCCAGAAATTAAAGAGTTTGTAATAAAAGCATTGGAGGATAAGAACGAGTTATTGGTATTAGAAGCAAAAAAAATAACTCTCTAAGTTAGAAGGCTATTTTTAATTTGTTTAATAATCAAAGTCTGTTTGAGGAGGCTTTGTCAACTTTTTATTTTTATTTACAATCCCCTTAGCCTCATTGTCTTTTTTCATTTGTTCCCCAATTTGATTGCTGGCCACAAAAGACGCTATCATATTGTTTAACATATCGCTTCCTGCTTGAGGTGAATTAGGTAATAATATTAAATTGGAATTAGTAGCGTCCCCAACAGACTGCAAAGTATCATAATGTTGAGTAACCACTATTAACGCAGATGCTTCTTGGGAGTTAATACCTACATTATTTAAAACATCAACGCTATCCTCAAGACCTCTTGCAATTTCTCTGCGTTGATCAGCAATACCCAAGCCCTGTAATCGTTTACTTTCAGCTTCTGCTTTTGCTCTTTCAATAATTAATATTCGTTGCGCATCTCCTTCGTGCTGCGCAGCAACTTTCTCTCTCTCAGCCGCATTAATACGGTTCATGGCAATTTTCACCAACTGGTCAGGATCAATATCTGTTACTAAAGCCTTTACAATGTCATAGCCATAATTTAGCATTGCATCTTTTAATTCTCTTTGAATCGCAATTGCTATTTCTTCTTTTTTAACAAATACATTATCCAATATCATTTTTGGAACCTCGGCACGAACAACATCAAATATAAAAGCGGTAATTTGTTCGTGAGGATTCTGTAATTTATAGAATGCGTTATATACATCTTCTCTTTTTATTTGAAATTGAACTGAAATTTTTAAATGAACAAATACATCATCCTTTGTTTTTGTTTCGACAATAACATCAAGCTGCTGAATACGTAAGTTTACTCGTCCAGCGATTTTATCAATAAAAGGAATTCTTATATTAATTCCCGCCCCATAGTCTCTAGAAAACTTTCCAAATCGCTCAACAATAGCAATAGTTTGTTGCTTTACTATAAAAAATGAAGCAAATAATAATAAAAATATTCCAATAATAACAAGCAATACAATATAGTTCATAACAATAGTTTATAAATTAAAACGCAAGTATGAAGATACAAAAAAAGGTACTTTTATTACTTTAAAAGTTCCTTTAATTTATGTGTTTAATTATTTTCTTTTTTACTTAAGGGTTAATATCATAAAGTAAGTGCGATGAACTTTTTTTGGTTCTCAAATCATGGAGCTTTTAGTAATAATTTAGTAAACGAGGACGTTAAAATAAACAATTTTTAAATTGCCTCATCAGTAATAGCTCAATCAGTAGATAAAAAAGTTATTGTTTTCTGTACCCTATTAATCGTTTCTTTTTTACCAAGAATAGCCGCAATATTAAATACGTCAGGTCCTTTCATGTCTCCCACAAGAGAAACCCTTAAAGGCATCATCACTTTACCGAAACCAATTCCTTGATCTGTAAGCCATTCTTTTACTCGGTTTGAAACTTCATCTGAAGTAAATTCGTTGCACTCATTTAAAAGACCTAACAAAGTGGTCATTATTTCACAAGTTCCTTCTTTAAATGCTTTTTTTGAAGCTTTCTCATCATACTCGGTTGGAGCTTCAAAAAAGAAACTGCCTTGTTCCCAGAGATCACTCACAAAAGTTGCGCGGTCTTTTATTGATTCTACTATAATTGAAAGATTTTTATTGGAAACAATACCTTTGTTTTCTAAAAGTTTTGAAAATAGACTTGTTAATATTTTATTATCTTTTACTTGTAAATAATGATGTTGAAACCATTTTGTTTTCTCTGGATCAAATTTAGCCCCCGCTTTGTTAATTCTACCTAAATCAAAAACTTCTATTAATTCGCTCAAACTGAATATTTCTTTTTCCGTTCCCGGATTCCAACCTAATAAAACTAACATATTTATTACTGTTTCAGGAAAATAACCGTCTTCTCTATAGCCAGAAAAGACTTCGCCTTCTTTGGTTTTCCATTGAATTGGAAATACGGGGAAACCCATTTTATCACCATCACGTTTACTTAACTTTCCTTTACCAACAGGTTTCATAATTAGAGGTAAATGAGCAAATTTTGGCACTTCCCAATCGAAAGCTTGGTATAAAGCGATATGTAACGGAACTGAAGGCAACCATTCTTCACCGCGAATTACATGAGTGATTTTCATAGAATGATCGTCTACAATATTTGCCAAATGATATGTTGGCATACCGTCACTTTTAAATAATACTTTGTCGTCTAAAAGTTCCTTTTTAAAAGACACTTGACCCCTTACAATATCTTGTGTCGAAATAATGCTTTCTAGGCCCTCTTTAGCATTATGCATTTTAAAACGAATCACATAATCGAAGCCATTTTTAATTTTTGCCGCCACTTCTTCCTCTGATAACGAGATAGAGTTGTTTAGTTTTTCTCTATTATGCCAATTGTATATAAAAGTTTTCCCTTTTTCTTCATGATTTTTTCTGTGAAAATTTAATTCCTCAGAGGTATCAAAAGCATAATAAGCATTTCCAGTAGCAATAAGTTGTTCAGCATATTGTTTGTAAATATCTTTTCGTTCACTTTGCCGGTAAGGACCATATTCTCCTTTTTTTTCACCACCTTCATCAAACGAGATATTAAGCCAACTGAGCGCTTCAACTATATACTTTTCCGCCCCCTCTACAAACCTGTTTTGATCGGTATCTTCAATACGTAAAATAAAATCTCCTCCATGTTTTTTAGCAAACAAATAATTAAACAAGGCGGTTCTTACCCCTCCAATGTGTAAAGGACCGGTTGGACTTGGCGCAAAACGAACTCTTACTTTTTTAGACATATGTTAATTCTTAAAAATGATCAAACAAAGGTACAATTCCCGCAGTCTTTATTAAAAGTATAATTTGGTTTAATTTTTGCAACAAAATATTAACAGGCAGATTAAAATTAATATAGTATTTTCGGCATTATATATCTATCGTATTTAAGCAATGAATAGTTTTTCAATGATTCAGCAAAAGCTGAAACAATTTAATAAGAAATACTATACTAGCGAATTAATTAAAGGAATCATTCTTTTTTTCGCTATAGGACTCTTATACCTTATCGTTACGCTACTTATTGAATATTTTTTATGGTTAAACTCCTTGGGAAGAACTATTTTATTTTGGACTTTTATATTAGTAGAAGCCGCTTTGTTCGTTCGATTTATAGCTAAGCCTTTATTAAAATTGTTTAATCTTCAACAAGGGATATCTCACGAAGAGGCCTCTAAATTAATAGGTAATCATTTTCCAGAAGTTAGCGATAAGCTTTTAAACCTTATTCAGTTGAATCAAAATCAACGAGAATCCGAACTTTTACTTGCGAGTATTGATCAAAAATCTACCGATTTACAGCCGATTCTTTTTAAAACAGCCATCAATTTTAAAAGCAACAGAAAATACCTTAAGTATGTAGCAATCCCAGTAATTATATTTTTACTGTTTACTGTATTAGGAGAAAAAGAAATTTTTTCAAACAGCTACAAAAGAGTCGTAAATTATGATGTTGCATATGAGCCACCAGCACCCTTTATGTTTCAGGTTTTAAACAATTATCTTAGCGCTATAGAAAACAAGAGTTTTACGTTAAAAATTAGGACGGTTGGAGAATATTTGCCAGAAAACGCCAGTATCTTTTTTAATAACGAAACCTACTATTTAATACAAGTTGCTCCCGGAATTTTTGAGCATACGTTCTTGCAACCGATAAAGCCAATTGAATTTAGCTTAAAAGCCAATCAAGTCAATTCTAAAAAATACACCTTGAATGTCATAAAAACGCCCTCTTTAGTTAATTTTAAAATGACATTAGACTATCCCAATTATACAGGAAAAAAGGATGAGGTATTAGAGGGTTCGGGAAACGCAATTATTCCTCAAGGAACAAAAGTTATGTGGAATATTCAAACAAAAAACACCGATAACGTTGTTTTAAAAACAAAAGACACATCGTATATATTTCTTCAGAATCAAGAAAACTTTAATCTTGAAAAAAAAGTGTCTACTGAATTAGATTATGCAATCACGACATCTAATAAAAATTTAAAAGAATATGAAAATCTTTCGTTTACTTTAAAGGTAATAAGAGATGAGTATCCAGAAATAAAAGTAGCCTTCAAAAAAGATAGCACCGATAGTCAAAAAATGTATTTTTTAGGAAACGTATCTGATGATTACGGTCTTACAAAATTACAATTGGTATATTTTCCGTCCGATGAGGAGGAAGAGAAACAATACATACCTTTAAAATTAAACACTTCCAATTTTGATCAATTTGTATATAATTTTCCAGGAAATTTAACTTTGACAGAAGGTGTTTCTTATGATTATTATTTTCAGGTTTTTGATAATGATGTTATTCATAATTATAAATCTAGTAAATCTGCTATTTATTCTTTCCGAAAGCTAACACAAGATGAGATAGAAAACGAACAGCTTCAGAATCAACAGAATACGATTGAAGGATTAGATAAGTCTTTGGAAAACATGAAACAACAAGACAAAACCCTGGAAGAGATTTCAAAAAATCAAAAAGAAAAAAACGAACTTAATTGGAACGATAAAAAGAAATTAGATAAATTCCTTAAGAAGCAACAGCAGCAAGAAGAAATGATGAAAAATTTCTCAAATGAATTAAAAGAGAACCTTGAAAATTTTCAACCAGAAAATAAAGAAGAAGATCCGTTTAAAGAACAGTTAAAAGAACGTTTTCAGGAAAATGAAGAGCAATTAAAGGAAAATGAAAAACTATTAGAAGAACTTGAAAAACTTCAAGATAAAATAGAAAAGGAAGAATTGACTGAGAAATTAGAAAAGCTTTCCAAACAAAATAAAAACCAAGAAAAAAACTTGGAGCAGTTAGTGGAACTGACTAAACGATATTATGTTACTAAAAAAGCTGAAAAACTTGCTGAGGAATTAAATAAACTTGCTGAAGAACAAGAAAAACTAGCCAATGCTCCTGAAGAAGAAAACACAAAAGAAGCTCAAGAAGAATTAAATAAAAAGTTTGAAGAATACACAAAGGAAAAAGAAGAGTTACAAAAAGATAATAAGGAGTTAAAGGAACCCATGGATATTCCTGATGATAAAAAAGGCGAGGAAGAGGTAAAAGAAGAGCAAGGAAAAGCTAGTGATGAATTAGATAAAGGGGATAATAAAGGAGCATCTAAAAGCCAGAAAAAAGCGGCAAAAAAAATGAAGCAAATGGGGCAGCAGATGCAAACGCAAATGCAATCTGGTCAAATGGAAACACTCGATGAAGATTTGGAAATGGTACGCCAAATATTAGATAATTTAGTGGTTTTTTCTTTTGAGCAAGAAGATTTAATGGAAGAATTTAAAACTATCGGTTATGGGAGCCCTTTGTTTGGAAAAAAACTGATTAAACAAAACGATTTAAAACAAAATTTCGAGCATGTTGACGATAGTCTTTTCGCTTTATCATTAAGACAGCCCATGTTGGGTGGAGCAATCAATAAATCATTAACAGACGTTTCATTTAATTTAGATAAAAGTTTAGAACGTTTAGCGGAAAACGAACTTAGAAAAGGTGTTGCGAGCCAACAATATACAGTTACTGGCGCTAACGAATTAGCTATTTTATTAAGTGATGTTCTAGGAAGTATGCAAGATCAAATGAGTAGTATGGGGAAAGGAAAAGGAAAGGGGAAAGGAAAAGGAAAAAGCAAAGGTGAAGGAGAGGGCCAAGGGTTTCAATTACCAGACATTATTAAAAAGCAAGAAGGGCTTAATAAAAAAATGAAAGATGGCCTTGGTGAAAAAGGAAAAACAGGAAAAGGAAAAGAAGGAAAAGGCCATGGAGAGGAAAAAGGTGAGGGTCAGGGTGAAGGAGACGGGCCTGGCAAAAATGGAAAAAATGGAAAACAAAAAGGTGAAGAAGGCTACGGAAATGAAGAAGACTTAAACGGTAAATTGTTTGAAATATTTAAAGAGCAACAAATGCTTCGACAACAATTACAGGACAAAATAAACCAATTAGGCGATAAAGGAAATGCAGGAGAATTACTTCGTGAAATGGAAAACATAGAACAGCAGTTATTAAAGAAAGGTTTTGATCAAAATACACTGGAGAAGATGCATAATCTAAAACACGAATTATTAAAATTAGATAAAGCTACTTTCGAACAAGGTGAAGAAATGAAACGAGAATCTAAAACAAATCGCAAGAATTTTGAAAATAACACTAGTAAAAATCCAGAAGCGATTAAAAAGTACTTTAACACAACAGAGATTTTAAATAGAGAGGCACTACCTTTGCGTCTAGAATACAAACAAAAAGTTCAAGAATATTTTAAGAATAAAAATGATTGATTTTTTTTCAGAAACAGAATTTAATCTACAAAATTCAGAAGAAGTAGCGAGTTGGATATCCAAAATTATCACTAAAGAAAAACGTGAGGAGGGAGAGATTAGTTACATTTTTTGTGATGACGAATACCTTCACAAACTTAATGTAGAGTTTTTAAACCATGATACTTTAACAGATATTATTAGTTTTGATAATGGCTTAGGAAATCAGATTAATGGTGATATTTTTATTTCAGTAGAACGAGTTAAAGAGAACGCTAGTAAATTTAATACTACTTTTGAAAATGAATTACACCGTGTTATTATTCATGGTGTATTGCACTATTGTGGCTATAAAGATAAAACTAAAAAAGATGCTGATTTAATGAGAGTTAAAGAAAACAAAGCACTATCCTTGAGAGATTTTTTATAGTATGCTGAAAATCAATTTAATACAATTTCAACAAACTGATTGTAAGTTATTTAACTATATTTGCACGCTATTGAAAAATCATGACTAGGGTTAATTTTTTAAATATAATGTTTCACGTGAAACATTTTAAACTAAATTTTAGTTACTAATAAAATAAGCAGAATACTATGTTTCCAAACGAATATGATGTTATAGTAGTTGGTGCTGGACATGCTGGATCTGAAGCTGCATCTGCAGCAGCGAATTTAGGATCAAAAACATTGTTGATTACAATGAACTTACAAAACATTGCACAGATGTCTTGTAACCCGGCTATGGGTGGAATTGCTAAAGGACAAATAGTTCGCGAAATTGATGCACTAGGAGGGTACAGTGGAATTGTTTCTGACGAAACTGCTATACAGTTTAAAATGCTTAATAAATCTAAAGGACCCGCAATGTGGAGTCCAAGAGTTCAAAGTGATCGTATGCGTTTCTCTGAAACTTGGAGAGATATGATGGAAAAAACACCAAACCTAGATTTTTATCAAGAAATGGTTTCAGGACTATTAACAGAAAATGGAACAATTGTTGGAGTTAAAACCTCTCTTGGAATTGAAATAAGATCCAAATCTGTGGTATTAACCAATGGAACTTTTTTAAATGGAATCATACATATTGGAGATAAACAATTTGGCGGAGGAAGAGCTGGTGAAAGAGCATCTACTGGAATCACAGAAGACTTAATAAATTTTGGTTTTGAATCTGGAAGAATGAAAACAGGAACTCCTCCAAGAGTTGATGGACGTTCTTTAGATTTTTCTAAGATGATAGAACAACCAGGAGACGAACAGCCTGAAAAATTCTCTTATTTAAAATCTACGAAAACATTAACCAATCAACGATTGTGTTATATGTCTTATACCAGTGAAACGGTTCACAACTTATTAAAAGAAGGATTTGATAAATCTCCTATGTTTAATGGAGCAATTAAGTCTAGTGGACCTCGTTATTGTCCTTCCATAGAAGAAAAAATAAATCGATTTGCTGATAAAGATCGTCATCAATTATTTGTAGAACCAGAAGGTTGGAACACTATAGAGTACTATATAAATGGATTTTCTACATCACTTTCAGAAGACATACAGTTTAAAGCATTACAGCAAGTATCCGGGTTTGAGAATGTAAAGTTTTTTAGACCTGGATATGCTATCGAATACGATTATTTTCAACCAACTCAGTTAAAACACACACTAGAGACTAAATTGATATCTGGATTGTATTTTGCAGGTCAAATTAATGGTACTACTGGTTATGAAGAAGCGGCTTCTCAAGGTATAATGGCAGGAATTAATGCACATCTAAAAGTAAATGAAAGAGATCCATTTACGTTAAATAGGGACGAAGCTTATATTGGAGTTTTAATAGACGATTTAATTACAAAAGGAACAAAAGAGCCATATAGAATGTTTACATCTAGAGCAGAATATAGAACCCTATTAAGACAAGATAACGCAGATTTTAGATTAACCTCTAAATCATATGGTATTGGACTTGCCTCAAAAGAGCGTCTAGAAACAATGGAGCAAAAACAAAAAGAATCGGATGCCTTTATTCAATTTTTTAAGAATAAAAGTATTAGCCATAAAGTTTTAAATCCAATTTTAGAATCTAAAGGGTCTGCTCCTGTTAAACAAATGGACAAATTATACAAGCCTTTTTCACGACCAAATATTACGATGGATGATATGCGAAATATTAAAGAGGTGGATGATTATGTTAAAGGACATAAATTAGATAGAGAGGTTTTAGAACAAACGGAGATTCAAATTAAATATGCTGGATATATAGACAAGGAAAAAGCAAATGCAGATAAATTAAATCGATTAGAAGGCATTAAGATTCCAGAAAATTTCGACTATACCAAATTAAAATCTTTATCCTACGAAGCTTTAGAAAAACTAAGAACAGTAAAACCCGTAACAGTTTCACAAGCTTCTAGAATTAGCGGAGTTTCTCCAAATGACATATCTGTGTTATTGGTGTACATGGGACGTTAATCAAAATAAATTGTAAATGTTTCACGTGGAACAATTGTTTTAAAGGCAGGTGATAATTTTATATGATGAAGCTACAAAAAGAAAACTTTCCTCTTAAAGTAAAAGACCATTTAGTCACAGGCGAAGAGTTTACTTTAGTACTCGATCCTGAAAAGGAAATGCTTTTAACCAAACCTCAACCTAAAACAAATATACTTTCTAAATACTATGAGAGTGATGATTATATTTCTCATACCGATAATAAAAAAGGAATCGTTTCATTTTTATATCAAACCGTAAAAAAAAGATCCTTAAAGAATAAATTAAACTTAATTACTTCGCTTAAAAAAGACGCTAAAAGCGTTCTTGATATTGGTGCTGGAACTGGAGATTTTTTAAACTTTGTTAAATCTGATACTAGGTCTGTTTTTGGAATTGAACCCAATCAAAAAGCAAGAGAATTAGCTCATCAAAAACGAATTTATTTAGAAGAAAATTTAAATGATATTAAAGGAAAGTCATTTGATGTAATTACCATGTGGCATGTTTTAGAACACATTGCTAATTTAGAAGAAACGATTAAAGAAGTAGAAGCTTTATTAAATCCTAATGGAATATTAATAATTGCTGTTCCTAATTTTAATTCATTTGATGCTGCTTATTATAAAAATTACTGGGCTGCTTTTGATGTTCCTCGACACTTATGGCATTTTTCAAGAAACACGATGAAGAATCTTTTTTCAGATAAACTCATCTTGCAAGAAACGATTCCAATGATTTTTGACTCGTTTTATGTCAGTCTTCTTTCTGAAAAAAATAAAACAGGAAAACAAAATTTAATAAAAGCCTTTTTTATAGGATTGTTATCTAATATTTCAGCTTTTAAATCTGAAGAGTATTCCTCTCTGATTTATTGTTATAAAAAACTAAAATAAGACAAATTAAGCTGTTTTAAGAACCTTTTTGCTTTGCTGTCAGCTGTTATCATTGATTGGTTAAAGATCGCTAATAGAAGGCTCTTATTAAGGCGAACTTTATAAGATAAAATTATTGTTAAATAAAAAAGAATAGAAAAAAATGATACCTATATTGTGTTATTATGCACGATTCAAATATTTCATACTTAATTTTTTTTGTTTTATTTTTCTCTCCATAATAAATCAATTTTAAATCAATTCTTTTCTATGAATTAATCGAGTTAATTGTATGGATAAGTCTGTAAAAATAATTTTAGCATTTCCATTTCGTTCAATATGATATATAGCGTCTTCTAAAGCTTCCTTAATTTCAAAAATATTATTTTGATGGATATATGCTGAAAATTTATCGAATGAAAATTTTCCATCGTGACTTTCAAAATAAATCAATGAATCTGCTTTGTAATTCTTAAGCATGGCTTGGCGGAAAATTTCTAAACAAAAGCTCAAAAATTTCTTTTGAGTTTCCCGACCTTCTTTTGCTAATTCTTCACTCCAATCAAATAAATCATTAATTGCAGTTTTGTTGCCTTTTGCTTTAAAAGCAGTTCTTACCCAAAAGACAAATAGGTTTTCAAAAAATACTTCGTCATCATCATTTTTTAAAATATGAAGCGCCTTATTAAAATCACCATTAGACTGATGACTTATTTTTTTAGCTTCATTATAGTTTACTTGATGATTATTAATTAATTGCGATTGTATATCTTCTTCAGATAACAAAGGAATATGTAATTTTTGACAACGCGATTGTATGGTAACTAAAACTTGTTCTGCATTTTCAGTTAAAAGCAATAAAACAGTTTTCTCAGGCGGTTCTTCTACTAGTTTTAATAATTGATTAGAACACTCGTTATTCATTTTATCAGCCATCCATATAATCATGACTTTATAACCACCTTCATAAGCTTTCAAGGATAGTTTTTTTGAAATCGCAACCGCTTCAAATTTGCTTATATTTCCTTGTTTCTTTTCAATTCCGATAAATTGATACCAATCATACAAAGAGGCACAAGGATTTTTTAAAACAAAATCCCTCCATTCATTAGCAAAATTATCTGAAATAGGATTTTTTTTAATATCCTCATTCGTATTTATTGGATACACAAAATGCAAATCTGGATGAGCTAATTTTTCAATTTTATTAGCGCAAGAAACATATCCATCACTTCCTTTTTTAAAGGAATGACACAAAATTTCTTTAGCATAACTTAATGCAAGTGATAAAATGCCAGAGCCAGTATTGCCAATAAAAAGTTGAGTGTGTGGAATTCTTCCATTTTCAACAGTCTTAATAAGATGTGATTTTATATGTTGCTGTCCTATTACTTCAGAAAAATCCATAAACAATATTACGGTTTTTTAGTTAAAAAGAACCTTTCAAAAATGTTATATTTGCAGTCCAAAATCCAATTTATGAAAACTGTTAATGACTTTAATTTTGAAAACAAAAAAGCACTAATTCGAGTAGATTTTAATGTGCCTTTAAACGAGAATTTAGAGGTTACCGATAGCACTCGAATTTTAGCTGCCAAAAACACCATCATTAAAGTTTTAGAAGATGGAGGAAGTTGTGTTTTAATGTCTCATTTAGGAAGACCAAATGGTGTAGAAGAAAAGTTTTCACTTAAAAACATTGCTTCTAAAGTAAGTGAAATTATAGGTGTTCAGGTTCAATTTTCTGAAAATTGTATGGGCGAAAAAGCTGAACAAGCCGTTTCAGATTTAGAAAACGGAGAGATTTTACTTCTAGAAAACCTTCGATTTCATAAAGAAGAAAAAGCTGGTGATGATGAGTTTGCAAAAAAGCTGTCAAAGCTGGGAGATATATACGTTAACGATGCTTTTGGAACTGCACATAGAGCGCATGCTTCTACGGCTGTTATTGCTAAATATTTTCCTGAAAACAAATGTTATGGAATGTTATTAGCTTCAGAAATTGAAAACATCAATAAAGTTTTAACTCATAGCGAAAAACCTGTTACAGCAATTATAGGTGGTGCAAAAGTGTCTTCAAAAATTACAATTATTGAAAGTATTTTAGATAAAATAGATCATTTAATTATTGGTGGAGGAATGGCATTTACATTTATCAAAGCTCAGGGAGGTAGTGTTGGTTCTTCTTTAGTTGAAGATGATAAGCAAGAAATGGCTTTATCTATATTAAAATTAGGTGAAGAAAAAAATGTAAAAATTCATTTACCTGTTGATGCTATTATTGCAGATCAGTTTTCGAATGATGCTACTATAAAAACTGAAGCTATCAATACCATTCCTGAAGGATGGATGGGACTGGATGTTGGATCTAAAACCAATGATAATTTTAGAGAAGTTATTTTAAACTCCAAAACTATTTTATGGAACGGACCTGTAGGTGTTTTTGAAATGGAGAATTTTGCAACTGGAACCATATCTCTAGGAAATGCAATTGCAGAAGCAACTGAAAACGGTACTTTTTCATTAGTAGGTGGAGGTGATTCTGTAGCAGCCGTTAAACAATTTAATTTAACCGAAAAAGTAAGTTATGTTTCAACAGGAGGAGGCGCAATGTTAGAAATGTTAGAAGGGAAAACCCTTCCTGGAATTCAAGCTATTTTAGTGTAAAAGATTACTCTTTAATTATTTTTTAGTTACCAAACCTTTATTGGTTTCTATTTTTACAAATAACAGCCCACTAGAGAGTTTAGAAACATCAATACTATTTTTTGGATTGTTGTTTTGTAATACTAAGCCGCCCAATACATTATAAATAGCGATTTTATTGATTGGGTTATCATTAGAAGGATTAATATTTAATATGTTTTTTACTGGGTTTGGGTAAAGGGCAAGCTCACTAACACTAACTCCCTCCACAACTAAAATAGTTAAATTTTCGTACCAAGCAACTTTATAATCTATAATGGAGGCAGAAAGAACATCTATATCACCATCGTTATCTAAATCTGCAGCATCGATCCCACGACCTCCTAAAATATCGGTAGAGATAATTTGTTCTGCACTAAAGGTGCCTAAGCCATCTGTGTTTTCATGCCAGTAAACAGCTGTTGTTCCTGTATTATGGTGATTAATAGAAGCTATATCAATATCGCCATCGTTATCAAAATCTTTAGCAACAATTTTTAAGGGTTGTATAATATTGCTTATTATATTTTTTGGACCAAAATTCCCTAATCCATCAGTATTCTCAAACCAAGATATGGTATTGCCACCATATTCTACATTAATCACATCCATATCGTCATCATTATCTAAATCGACAGCTGTAGTAAAACTGCCTCAAATACAGATCTTGGGTTAGCAGCTTCCAATGAAATAACTTGCTACTCTCCAAATTGAGAATAAATAGTGTTATAAAAAAAAGAAATAATAATAATAAAAATATAGTTTAAATTCATTTGGATCTGTGTAATATTTATAGGTTCTCTAACAAAAATAGAAAACCTTGAAATGTTATTAATTATATATCGATAACATTAAAAGTTAAAAAATTTGTCTTTTATGAACGTTTTCCTACATTTATAAAAATTTTTCAATCAGATTTTTTGTAAACTACTGTATGATATTCAGATATTTATCCCCAAAAATTATTGTTTTATTTCTATTCCTTGGATTTGGAAATCTTTTTGCTCAAGATGAAACCATCATAGAAGATAGCCTAAAAGTGTCTAGTCAACAACTTAACACTAAAACAATCCAGATTATTGATACGATCACCACCCAATCGGTTTCAGGTGATTTTAGTACCCCAGTAATTAACATCCAAAGTAAAGACTCTTTAATTTTTGACCTTAAAGACGAGTCTGTGGCAAGGACTGCAGATAGTTTATGGATGAAAGAATTATACGATTCAAGTAGGTTTGAAGAAGTTTATGGTAGTATTTTAAACGAGCCTATAGAACCTGTAGAATATGAGGAACTTCCTACCGAACTGTTAAAACAACGTTTAGAGGAATTAAATGCTCGTACACCATTTAATGTAGAATACAATCCCTCTTTAGAAAAAATAATCAAACATTATTTAAAGAACAGAAGAAGGTCGATGTCTAAATTAATGGCATTAAGTGATTACTACTTTCCTATGTTTGAACAAGAATTAGACAAGCATAATTTACCACTAGAGATAAAGTATTTAGCAGTTATTGAATCTGCCCTAGATCCTGTTGCAAAATCTAGAGTAGGAGCCAAAGGATTATGGCAATTTATGTTTACAACAGGGAAAATGTTTGGATTGGAAGTGAGTTCTTATGTTGACGAAAGAGCCGATCCAGAAATGGCTACCGAAGCCGCAACCAAATACTTAAAGAGCCTAAACAAAAGTTTTGATGATTGGGACCTAGCTTTAGCAGCTTATAATTCTGGACCTGGAAATGTTTCAAAAGCAATTCGACGTTCAGGAGGTGAAACTAATTATTGGAAAATACGAAGTAGACTTCCTAGAGAAACTGCTGGTTATGTACCTGCTTTTTTAGCAACGATGTATATTTTTGAATATGCTGAAGAACATGGTTTTAAAAGTTTGGGGCCTAAATTTCACCAAATAGCAACCGATACGATTCAGGTAAAAAGATTAATTACTTTTGAACAAGTTGCAAAAGTGGTGAATTTGCCAGTTGAAGAAGTTCAGTTTTTAAACCCTTCGTATAAGTTGGGAATTATCCCTTACATAAAAGACAAAAATTACACCCTTAGATTACCAGTTGAATCTATAGGTAAATTTGTAGCTAACGAAGAAGCAATTTATAAACTGGCTCAAGAGGAAAACAGCAAAGAAGACGCAAACCTTCCTAAATATGTAGAGCAACCCGATCGGATTAGATATCGTGTTAAGAGTGGTGATTATTTAGGAAAAATAGCAGAAAGATACGGTGTTGGTGTAAGCCAGATAAAAAAATGGAATGGGCTAAAAAACAACAAGCTAAAAGTAGGTCAACGCCTAACTATTTACCCGACAAAACCAATTGATAGTTCAAATAAAACAAGTATTACT
Source organism: Flavobacteriaceae bacterium (assembly GCA_002713705.1). Classification (GTDB taxonomy): domain Bacteria; phylum Bacteroidota; class Bacteroidia; order Flavobacteriales; family Flavobacteriaceae; genus Marifrigoribacter. The sequence continues at coordinate 184,082 of PAUJ01000029.1, read as the reverse complement.
AAAACGACTACAAAAGGTAATGTAAAACTATACACTGTTAAAAACGGAGACTCCTTGTGGAGTATTTCTCAAAAATATCCAGGAGTTACTGTTCAAAATATTAAAAATTGGAACGGTATTAGCAGCAATAAACTGCAACCTGGTATGAAATTAAAAATTTATAAGGGCTAATATTCTGAAAACCAATTTAAATGAAACTGATTTATATAACTTTATTTGCTTTAATTGCGCTTTTATCTTGTAATAACAATGAAACAAAAGGTGCCTATAAACAAAAATCTGTAGGAAATATTAATGCCCTTCAAATATTAATTACAGACGAATTGTGGAACGATTCTGTTGGAGAGGAAATTAGAAAATATTTTGCCGCTCCAACTGAAGGATTGCCTCAAGTTGAACCTTTGTTTTCTATCCATCAAATGGATCCATCTACATTTTCAGGGTTTATAAAAAGCAATCGACTTTTTTTACATGTTACTATCGGGCAAGAAGATAAATTCACTTTAGTAACTAACGAATATGCAAGGCCACAAACGGGAGCAATTATTACCGCAAAAACAAAACAAGGCTTGATAAAATTAATAGCTAAAAATCAAGAAGAAATTATTAAAGCTTATATTAAGTCTGAAATTAAGGAACGTCAACGAAGAACCGCTATTTCTCCTTTATCTATAGACTCATTAAAAGAGCGCTTTGGTTTGACTATAAAAATGCCTTCTGCTTATAGAATTGCACATAAAGGTGACGACTTTTATTGGATAAGAAAAGATCTTAAAAAAACAGGATCTACCAATATATTAATTTATGAAGTCCCTTTAAATTCGATCTCTAGCGATAGCACTGCGTTGGGAGAAATATTAACGATAAGAGATTCAATAGGGGGTTATCATTTACCGGTTGAAGACAATGGAAGGTTTGGAACAGATTACTCGTATTCTCCTAATTTTTACATAACAGAATTAGCCGGAAATCCTACTTATAAAACAAAAGGCGTATGGGATGTAAAAGGAGAGTTTATGGCAGGACCATTCTTGAACTATGCAGTAAAAGACGAAAAAAACAATAGGTATTTAATAATTGAAGGTTTTACTTTTTCCCCAGCAGAACGAAAACGAAATCTTCAGTTTGAACTAGAATCTATAATTAAATCAGCAAAATTAATCGATTAGACGAATTATTTTATTTCATCTAAATTGTTATCGTCCTCGGTCTCATCTTTTGATTCGTCCTTAGAGGCTTCTTTAAACTCTTTAAGACCACTACCTAAACCGCGCATTAATTCTGGAATTTTTCTTCCTCCAAATAACAATAATACCACCACTACAATTAATACTATTTGGGGCCATCCAATCATTAAAGGTAACATTGCTAAATTCATTATTTTAGATTTAAAATACAAATGTAATAAGAATTCATTAGAATTATCGTTTTATGCTGGTATTTAGCTATAAAATACAATTAAAGCTTAAACTTATATTACTAAAGTTCTAATTTTTATATTTGCTGTTAGGAAGATACTTATGAAAAAAGAAAAGAGAGCTAAAAAGATAAAACATAAACTGCTTAACAAGTATCGCTTAGTAGTTCTTAATGAAGACACTTTTGAAGAACGCTTTATCTTTAAATTAAACCGTCTGAATGTTTTTGTTTTTAGTATAACTGCCGCTTTGATATTAATTACCAGCACCACAATTATCATTGCATTTACTCCTTTAAGAGAATATATACCAGGCTATTCTTCAGTTTCATTAAAGGTAAAAGCAATAAAACTTGCCTATAAAACAGATTCCCTTCAGCAAGTAATAGCGATTAACGAAAAGTATTATTCTTCCATAAAAAAAGTACTAACAGGAGATGTTGCAACTGTATATTTTAATAAAGATTCTATTATTGAAGCTGCAGAAATCGATGAATCAGCATTGGACTTAATACCATCAAAAGAAGATTCATTATTAAGAGAAAAAGTCTTATTGGAAGATAAATACAATCCTTTAATAAGTAATTCTGAAATTAATTTTGTATTATTTCCTCCGGTAAAAGGAACAATTTCTGAAGGATTCAATACTAAAGACAAACATTATGCGGTTGATGTGGTGACTTCAAAAGATGCACCGGTAAAAGCGACTGCAGATGGAACGGTAATTTTTTCTGAATGGACTGCTCAAACTGGATATGTAATTATTATAGAACATACTAATAATTTAATCTCAGTTTATAAACACAATTCCGTACTTATAAAAGAGCAAGGTGAATTGGTTAAGGCTGGAGAAGTTATTGCTGCAGCTGGTAATACAGGAGAATTATCTACTGGACCTCACTTACATTTCGAATTATGGAGTGATGGATACCCTATAGATCCAACTAATTTTATAGATTTCGAATAAATCATGTTTTTAAAATCTTTAGGAGCAAAAATATTAGCCAAACGGGCAACTAAAAAAATACAAAAGTGGGCTTCTAATCCCATAGAAACCCAACAAAAAACATTTCAGAGTTTAATAGCTGAAGCCAAAAACACTTCCTTTGGGGAAGACCATAATTTTCAACAGATAAAAACATATTCAGATTTTGTAAAGCAAGTTCCAGTAAGAGATTACGAAGGTTTAAAAAATTATTTTGAACGAACTGCCAATGGTGAAGAAAATGTGCTGTGGAAAGGAAAACCCACCTATATTGCTAAGACTTCAGGAACCACATCGGGAGCAAAATACATTCCTATCACAAAACAATCGATGCCCTTTCATATTGAAGCAACTAAAAATGCTTTATTCTGTTATATTCAGGAAACCGGCAATGTTGATTTTGTAAACGGAAAAATGATCTTTTTACAAGGAAGCCCAGAATTAGAATTAAAAAATGGGATCAATATTGGAAGACTATCCGGAATCGTAGCCCATTTTGTTCCTAAATATTTACAAAAAAATAGAATGCCTAGNTGGGAAACCAATTGTATTGACNATTGGGAAACCAAAGTAGATGCGATTGTAAAAGAAACTAAAAATGAAAATATGACTCTTATTGGAGGGATTCCTTCNTGGGTGCAAATGTATTATGAAAAACTTCAAAAAGAAACTGATTTAAAAGTNGGAGNACTGTTTNAAAACCTTCAGCTNTTTGTGTATGGNGGTGTTAATTACGAGCCTTATCGAACAAAATTTGAAGAAATGATTGGAAGAAGGATNGATAGCATNGAGCTATATCCAGCTTCNGAAGGNTTTTTTGCTTTTCAAGATTCTCAAAANGAAAAGGGAATGTTNCTNTTGTTAAATTCAGGAATTTTTTATGAGTTTATTGAAACATCNAAATTTTATGAGGANAATCCAAAACGATTGATNNTTGGAGAAGTTGAAATAGGNGTNAATTATGTNATGATTATCTCNACCAATGCGGGCCTTTGGGGATATAACATTGGGGATACGGTTCAGTTTACCTCCANAAAACCATATCGGGTAATCGTTTCAGGAAGGATTAAACATTTTATTTCTGCATTTGGAGAGCATGTAATTGGTAAAGAAGTAGAACAAGCTATTAATGAAGCGATGNAAAANTTTCANTTTTCAATATCAGAATTTACGGTAGCNCCTCAAATCAATCCAACAAAAGATGAATTGCCTTATCANGAATGGTTAATCGAGTTTCAAACGGCTCCAAAAAACCTCATCGAAATNGCTNCTTTTATGGANAAAANCATGCNGAATCAAAATACCTATTATAAAGATTTGATNNAAGGNAANGTNCTTCAGCCCNTAANGATTTCCAGTTTAAAGGNNNATAGTTTTAATGCCTANATGAAATCTCAAGGAAAATTAGGAGGNCAGAATAAAGTGCCTAGACTTTCTGACAATCGCAAGATTGCCNATCAACTTCTTGGTTTANAAAATTGAAAATAGTTACTCTTTATTGTTTTCAAATAGATTATAGTATTTTTGTATAAATATTATTTATGTTAATAACACACAAAAGAACAAGAGCCCAGGAAAGTTCTGGAGCNATTGAAAGATTATATATTACCATGCGCCACCTTTTTAACCGNGGGTTTTACAAGCCTATGGGAGTTTCTGGAGAGACGCTAAGAGAGTCATTACTCACCCTTAGACCTGAAATATATGGCTCTATAGCTGATGATAAAGTGGAATTAGAGGGACTNTTATATGTTATAGATCGATTACCAATCGGTATTGAAGAATGTAGTTTTATCAACCTAACAAGTGATGAAGGTTATAAAAACTCACATTTTGAACCNATAATTCCTTCTAAAAGAAGAAGAAACTGTTATCGGATTGATGANGAACAAATGAATATTGAAGTAACTCGTGGACGTTCTGAAATATACGATGTACTTACACACCTCACCTTNTTGTTTATTGAGTCTCANAAAATTATGTCTCATGTATTAATCAACGATGGTAATGACGTAAATAGAGATTGGAAAAAACTAGAGAGTGCGGTTCTTAAAAAAGGAAAATTAAATCAAAAAGAGAAAGAAATTGCTTTAACACATACCGCTAATTTCTTAGGAAGAACCTTTGAAGAAGTTAGTGATNCNTATCCAAATTTTGCTACNAAAACAGATCCNAACCGTTTTCTAAAAATTATTTATTATTTAGGNAATCTTGCGATACAAGAAGTCACTNCCNANAATAAAAGAATTGTAACTTTTAGTCCTGTTTTAAGAGANCGATTAGGACANCATATTCATGGCGAAATTTGGGCATCTACTATNAAGAAAAAACTAGATGAAACCAACTTATTAGCAAGACCNATACANNTTATAAGTGCCAATATGCATAGTGTAATGAATACACTTTATAGTCCTTTAGCATTNACAACGGAATTCAAAAAGCACACCGCAATGGAGATTTANGAAATGTTGAGTGATTCTAAGAACTCATTACTACGAAAAAAAGTAATGAAATATGCTTCAGAGAATGGATTGATTTATATAAAAGACACCAGNGGAACCAATATCAATGTACAAATAATAGATACCGCTAAGCTTCCTGCTAAACTTTCAGTTGAGGTTAATGAGAATAAACCCGTTATTATTGTAATGGATTACGCTTTTGGAGAACAGGCTTTTGAAACGATGGATGAGTTGTTAAAACCTTATAAGATTTCAAAAAAAGAAATCCAATTTTTAGATGTTTGTTCGGTTTCTATTATGGGAAAAGCGGGTATTTTAGAAGGTGGGAAAGGAGATATTATGATTCCTTCAGCACATGTTTTTGAAGGTACAGCAGATAATTATCCTTTTAAAAATATGCTTAAAAAATCTCATTTTGAAGGAGAGACTGTTAATGTGAGTAAAGGAGCAATGATTACTGTTTTAGGAACTTCGCTTCAAAACAAAGATATTTTGAAATTCTTTAATAATTCTACCTGGAATGTGGTAGGTCTTGAAATGGAGGGAGCACATTATCAAAAAGCAATTCAGTCAGCATCAAAAATCAGACATAGTATTAGCTCCAAAGTAAAAGTTCAATATGCGTATTATGCTTCCGATAATCCATTAAAAACAGGAGGTACACTGGCCTCAGGAGGGTTGGGAACTTCAGGAGTTAAACCAACATACCTGATTACGGAGAAAATGTTAAATCAAATTTTAGAATAAAATCTATTTTGAAAAATAAAATATTAATAACAGGAGGTGCAGGATTTATAGGTTCTAACTATGTAGAATTGATTATTGAGAATGCGGAAGATCAAATTTACGTATTGGATAATCTGACCTATGCTGGAAATTTAAAAAATTTAGAAACAGTTTCTCACTTGCCTAATTACAATTTTATTAAAGGAGATATTTGTGATGAAACATTGATAGATAGCTTATTTAAAGAATATCAATTTAATAAAGTAGTTCATTTTGCAGCAGAATCTCATGTGGATAATTCCATTACAGGACCTGGCGCTTTTATACAAACCAACATTGTCGGAACTTTTAACTTGTTGCATAGCGCGTATCGATTATGGATGAATGGCCCCAATCAATTAAAAGAAGAATACAATAACGCTCGATTTTTACATGTATCTACTGATGAGGTGTATGGTACTTTGGGCGAAAAAGGTTTGTTTTTAGAGTCAACTCCATACGCCCCAAACAGCCCTTATAGCGCTTCTAAGGCATCTTCAGACTTTATTGTTAGAAGCTATTTCCACACCTACGGCATGCCCGTAGTGACCACCAATTGTTCCAATAATTATGGGGCTCACCAACATAAAGAAAAATTAATTCCAACGATTATCAGAAAAGCGATTTCTGGTNAAGNAATTCCTATTTATGGNAATGGTAAAAACATTAGAGATTGGATTTATGTGANCGATCACTGCAGAGGAATTAAGCTGGTGTTAGAGGAAGGTAAATTAGGGGAAACTTATAATATTGGTGGANGTAACGAACGTGAAAACTTATATATTGCTTATACCATTTGTGANTTATTAGATAAATTGNTTCCTAACGATAGACCCTATAGAGAACAGATGNCATTTGTACAAGATCGNGCAGGACATGATTTTAGATATGCTATTGATGCTGATAAAATTGAAAGCGAATTGGGTTGGAAAGCCNATGAAAACTTTGAAAGCGGCATTTTAAAAACTATTNAATGGTATTTAGACAATAAAGACCAATTATAAAATAATATAGAGAGATGAAAGGAATTATATTAGCAGGAGGCTCTGGAACAAGATTACACCCAATCACCTTAGCGGTNAGTAAACAGTTGATGCCAGTTTATGACAAACCCATGATTTACTATCCATTATCAACCTTAATGTATGCAGGAATTAAAGAAATTTTAATTATTTCTACTCCTCAAGATTTACCTTTATTTGAAAAACTATTAGGANNTGGTAAAAAGTTTGGTTGTGAGTTTACGTATGCGGTACAAGACCAACCTAATGGGTTAGCAGAAGCGTTTATAATTGGTAAGGATTTTATTGGANCTGATAAAGTTGCTTTAATATTAGGAGATAATATATTTTATGGATCTGGTTTAAANGAATTACTNCAAGCNAATAACAATCCAGACGGAGGNATTATTTATGCTTATCACGTTCAAGATCCAGAAAGATANGGTGTGGTAGAATTTGATGATAACGGAAAAGCATTGACAATTGAAGAAAAGCCATTACAACCAAAATCTAATTATGCGGTACCAGGNATCTATTTTTACGACAATCATGTAGTCGAAATAGCATNAAATATGAAACCAAGTCATAGGGGTGAATTAGAAATTACNGATATAAATAACGAATACCTTAGAATGGGTAAATTAAACGTAAGCATTCTGGACAAAGGAACCGCTTGGTTAGATACAGGAACTTTTGCCTCTTTAATGCAAGCATCACAATTTGTNGAGGTAATTGAAGAAAGACAAGGATTAAAAATTGGNAGCATCGAACAAGCTGCTTATGANATGGGATACATTACAAAAAACGAATTAAATNAATTAATCGAGCCCTTATTAAAAAGTGGCTATGGTAAACATTTAAAATAAAAGGATATCCAGTGAAAATAGAATATACAACTTTAAAAGATTGCTTTGTATTAACTCCAACCATTTATAAAGATGAACGAGGTACTTTTTNTGAAACNTATAACNAGGTGTTATTTGAAAGAGTAACAGGGCAAAAAGTAAACTTTATACAGGATAACCAGTCAACTTCTAATCTTGGAACTTTAAGAGGATTGCACTATCAAGTTGGCGAAATGGCTCAAGCGAAATTAGTTAGGGTTTTAGAAGGAAGTATATTAGACNTTGTAGTTGACATTAGAAAAGAATCNNAGACTTTTGGAAAACATTTTTCTATAATTCTAGATGATGTTAGTCAACAGCAATTATTTGTTCCACGAGGATTTGCTCATGGCTTTATAACATTATCACCTACTTCTAAATTTGCNTATAAATGTGATAATTTTTATGATAAAGATTCTGAACGAGGTATCATTTATAACGACGCAACCTTATCTTTGGATTGGCATCTTTCAAAAGATAAATTTATCCTTTCAGAAAAAGATCAAATTCTCCCTACTTTTTTAGAAGCAACATCAGAATGAAAATATTAATAACAGGAGCTAAGGGACAATTAGGGAAGTGTATTAAAGATGCTGCTGCTAATTATCCTGAATTTGATTTTTTGTTTGCTAGTCGAGAACTATTAAATATTGAAAGTGAGAAATCCATTTCGAATATATTTAAAAATAATTGTTTTGATTATTGTATCAATACCGCAGCCTATACNAATGTAGAAAAAGCAGAAAGNGANNANGAAAANGCTTTTTTGACCAATGCAGAAGGAGTAAAACAATTGGCTAAGCATTGCGCTAAAAATAATACCANACTTATCCAAATTTCAACAGATTATGTTTTTGATGGTAAAAAGAAAACTCCATATACCGAAGAAGATACCACTAGACCTTTAAATNTTTACGGTGCTTCTAAGTTAAAGGGCGAAAAATATGTGCAAGAAATTTGCCAATCCTATTATATTTTAAGAACTTCCTGGTTGTATTCTCAATACGGGCAAAATTTTTACAANACTGTTTTGCGATTTTCAAAAGAAAGAAAACCATTAACCGTAACTACNGAACAAACAGGAACACCNACCAATGCNAATGATTTAGCCGAAGCAATACTTNCAATTATAAAGATTAATAGCAAGAATTATGGTATTTATAATTTTAGCAATCAAGGTGAAGCAACTTGGTATGATTTTGCAAAAGAGATATTAATACAGACCAATCAATTAACGAAATCAAATCTTGTAAAAACAGACTATTACCGTACATTTGCTGCAAGGCCAAAGTATAGTNTTATGNCCATGAGAAAATATAAAAANACCTTTAATAAAGCGGTGTTCAATTGGAAAAAAAGTTTAAAGTCTCTTAATATAAAACAATATTAATACCTTCTATTATGAAAGAACAAAAAAGTGATGAGATAGATTTAACAAATCTATTTANTGTGTTTAAAGAAAAAATTAAAGCNTCGATTGTTTTACTATTTGATCTCATTGATTATCTTNTAAAGAAATGGATTCTTATAACAGCACTTATTGTATTGGGTTTAATTATAGGATATGTAANCCAAAATAATTATAATCATAANAAAAAAGCATCAGTACTNCTTAGGATTAATTTTGATACCGTAGATTATGTTTATAGCGAAATAGACCTAATAAATGAAAAAGTTACTGAAAANGATTCTTTATTTTTTTCAGAAATGGGATTAAAAGGCGANTCTATCCAAATNAAGNAGATAGAGATTACTCCAATTGTTAGATTTAAAGANATTATAGNGCGGTATAAAGAAAATGACCGAAAACTTGAAGGCTTATTAAAATCATTAGAATTCAATGATGATGATGTAGAGTCATATGAAACTTTTAAGTCAGAGTATTATTTCCATACCCTNAATTTTACGTTATCCTATAACGCAACTCAAGAAACTATTGAAAAAACNATTGAATACCTCAATAATAATATAATATTAACGGATATAAAGAATTCATCTATAAGAGATATTAAGTCCCAAATAGCGAATAATTCAACAAGTATTAAACAGATAGATAATGTTATAAATGCTTATAAAACAAATGAATCCNTAACATCNCCTTCTGATCAAATTTTTGTAGTTGACAAAAATTTTAANATGTCTGAAATGTTTGAGAAAAAAATTGAGTTGCAAGAACTCAATGCGGAATTAAATAAAATTTTGGTTTACTCAAAAGATATTGTAGTAGTAGTTAATAAGCCAAAAATTATAGAAGAAAANACAAAATTTAGNAGCAATAGAATAGTTTTCTTTCCTTCTNTATTTGTATTTATATTTTTATTNTTTTCATTTCTNAAGTACANCTATATCTATTTAAAAGAAATTGCAAATTCAAGAAAATAAATTTNGGTGTCTTTGAAACTTTTATAAAATTAATCGCAATTGTTATAAATAGAAAAAAANGGAGAAGTAATGATAATTGTNTCATTTTACTANTTGAAANNTNTTTATTTAAGTTAATAAAAAATCATTGAGCAATACTTAATTATTATTAATGAATCAACTTAAAAAATTATTTTATAAAGAAAGTAAATACATATTACTTGTAGATCAAGCTTTTATTTCTATTATCAATTTTGGTTCAATATTAGTAATAGCAAAGTTAGCATCCATTTTAGTATTTAGTTCTTTTGTTGTCGTTTATAGTTATCTATACTTCACTTATATTTTTTTAACATTACTACTTTCTAACCCNATATTGATTTTTTTAAAGAAAAAATGGAGTAATAATGAAGAAAACTATTTAATTGTAATAATTTTATTAAATATTGTTTTTAACTTACTCATCTCTACAATACTATATACTTTCTTATCTTNTCAAATAGAGGGAGTTTCTTATNTGTCATTTTTGTTAGTNTCTCTTTCTATGACATTNTTTGAAATTCTAAAAAAATACATTTTCAGNACCAATAATATTANTATAATATATGCAATGCTATCATCAGTTTTATTAAATATATTATTTTTTGGTTTCCTTTTAATTTATAAAAATGAATTAANTTTAAATGAAATTTTAAANGTATATTGGTTTTCATTTTCACTTGTTGTTTTAAGTCTTTTATCTTTCTTTTACTTTAAAAAAGTATTTAACGTTAATTGTAAAAATATCTCATTTGNTTTTATAATTGATGTTGCTAAAACACATATTAATTACTCTAAATGGCTAATATTAGGTGGAATAGCTTTNTGGGGGTATAGCCAAGGAATTTATATAATAGCAAAAAGTTTTAATATTGATGATTTAGTTATTGGAAAAGTAAGGACCATACAAAATCTTTTAGGAATATTTAATATTCTAGCGTTTACAATCGAAAATTATTATACTCCAATTTTTTCTTCAAAGGTTAAAAAGAATTTAATTNCGGAAGTTATTCCGTCTTTAAAAGAATATTACAAAGAAAATANTTTAAAAATATTTATTTTGTTTGCTGCAGCACTTCCTATTGGTTTAAGTTTTTATAATATAATGTATTCAGATAAATTTGGGAATGGACTTATAATATTTATAATATTCTACTTAATTCAGTTAGCATTGATTATTATAAAACCAATAGCTATAGCTTTAAAAGTTATAGAAGTTACAAAACCTTTTTTCGTATCTCATATTTTTGCNGCCTTAAGCTTACTAATTTTCACACCATTTTTATTAAATAAGAACAATGCTGTGTCATTTAGTTTAATATTTGTTATTGCAAATATTATTTATTTTTATATTATAGCACATTCGTTTTATTTAAATTATAAGAAGTAATTTTTAAATGAAAATATTAAATAAAATATTGAAATATCTTTTTTTTATGGGNGTTTTTTTTATCCCATTTAACTCTTTTGAAGGTTTATCATTCCTAGGAGAGTTTAGTAAAGAAGCTTCCGTTTTTTTTTTTTATTCCAGGAATGGTAATTTTATTTATCACTTTTATTTTAAGAAAAAAAATCATTTTNCCATATAAAAGTTTACTGTTTCAAGTTTTAGTATTATTTATTTTTTGGTGTTTTTTAGCAACACTACTTAACTCTCCATCGCTTATTCAAAATGAGTTTAAAGGAACAACNGGTATTATAAGATTTATAAGGCAGTATTTATCTATTCTATTATCCACAATATTATTTTTTATATTTTATTATAANGTTTTAAAAATAATGTCTTTTAATGAAATATTAGTTTCTATAAGAAATGTCTTCTTAGCNTCATTAATAGTAGTCTCTTCTTATAGTTTTTTTGAAGCTCTAATTTCATTATATGGNAAAACAAATTTATTACCNGTATTAGAGTTGTTTAATTACTTTCCATTCGTAAACGCTAAAATTCACTTAGGTGGAAGGTTNTCATCTGTTTGTTATGAACCTCCTTTTTTAGCNGAATATTTAATAATGATTTCTGGNTGGATGTTTAGTTTTTTATTAACACCAAAAGGAATTAAAAAAATTATCCCAACAATATTAGTTTTAACATTAGCTTTCTTATCAGGTTCTAGAACTGCATTTATCGTCATTTTTATACAATTTTTTGTTTTTCTNTTTATAATTCTAAGAAAGCCTAGGTATCGAAATCACTTATTCATCTTTACTTCTACCATAGTATTATCNCTAAGTTTATTAGTGTTTTTTAATTCAAAACGAATTATAAAAGGATTTAAAGANAAAATTGAAACAATAGATTTTAAGTCTAATTTAACTAAAAATGTTTCAAATCAATCAAGATTAGGTATACAATACGCATCNTTACAAGTATTTAAAGAAAANCCTTTATTTGGNGTAGGATTTGGACAACAAACATTTCATAATAGGTTTCACTACCCTAGTTGGGCAACTTTAAATAATTATGAATTTAGATTGTTTTATAAAAATGAAAAGATATCAAATTTTCCTCCTGGATATAATATATATGTTAGAATTNTAACAGAGACTGGTTTAATAGGATTNTTAATATTCCTTTCTTTAATAATATTAATATTCTTTTTATGCTTAAACATAATTAAAANCAAATCTGACGAAAAAAATGTTTTAGGGACTGTTCTTTTAGTCTCTTTTATTGGATTTTTTATAAATTGGTTGCANATAGATAGTTTTAGGATTTATGGGATTTGGATTTGTTTTGCTATTTTGATTTTATTTGACAATAAATTAATAAAAAAACACATCCTTGAAAAGGATGTTAANGGGATNGCTAACTANAATAAGATTTAACTTATTTTAACAANGTTTCTGTAAAGTTTTTCTTGGAGAGTGCTATTGTTTCTANTAAATNAGATGGTTTATTNTAATTATTTTNGAGTATATTTATAACTATATTTAAAGTTTCTTTTGGTGAAACATCAGCATCGTAAACCCTATATTCTTCTTGTTGTCCAACATCATTTAAAAAGTCAGANCATTTTTTATGATACTCAATTAATATAAAAGGTACATTCGCATAGCAAGCAAAAATACTTGCGTGTAGCCTTGTAGATATCATTAAATTACATTTAGAAATTTCATCCCAGGTTTTTNTAACATTCCCAAAATAAGGTATTATTGAAAATCGTTCTTTACTAATTCCATCCATTAATTCATTTGAAATTTTGAAATCACCAATTTTCGAATTANCATTAATAATAAANACTTTTAAATGAGCATTTGTTTTAGTTATTATCAAATTAACCAATTCTTTAAAATAGGAATTTCTATTGATTTCTTTTTTTAAATCACCACCATAATAACTTTCACAATTGCATATACTAATNCCGATGCTCTGTTTTTCGGAGAAAGACTCCTTCAGTCCATTGTTAGNTGANTTAAAAACACTNGGTAANAANGCCGCTAAGTCAAAAGCGTTTATAGGATCATAATTTAGATTCAATGTTTTTGAATATTCATAAGATCTTTTATCCCTTAATGACAAAAAAGACAAGCCTTTCAAATACTTAATAACTTTTTCTTCTTCTTGNCTGTTTTTAAAAGGACCAATAGACACTCCAATAGCACCNAATTTTAAATTATTGTTTATAAACCTATAATAGGAAGCTAAAGACTTATTACTATGTATTGGTAATTTTGAAAAAGTAGAACCACCGGAAGAAATAAAATAATCAGTGTTTTTAAGGTTTTTTAAAAGACTAATTCTATCAAAACCTGGTGCATTAATTTTAATATTTGGAGTTTTTATTTTATGCACTGTTTCNGGTANTGAAGCTCCTANAAAAAAATTATCATTACNGTTCCAATATTTTTCAGCTCCCCACGATGAAACTTCAACAAAAGCGTCGTCGCCAGCGTTTTTAAATCCGTAAAAACCTTCGAAAAATATNTTCATATNTTCTTATTAATTTAATTAATTNATAAAGATAATTATTTGTATNATCATAAGTAGTTAAAATAAGAAACAATTAAACAATTAAAAACTTATCTTTGAGAAGTCAAATTTAAAGCAATTATCTTTTAATGAGTCAGCTAATAAGCGTAATAATTCCAGTTTATAATTCACAAAAAACTATAATAAAATCACTTGAATCAATAACCAATCAGTTAGGTTCGTATAACTTTGAAATTATAATTATTAATGATGGTTCAACAGACGCTTCTGAAGATTTAATTAATAATTTTATTTCTGAAAATCAAAGCTTATTAATTAAATACTATTATAAGAATAATGGAGGCGTCTCGTCAAGCCGAAATATTGGTTTAAAAAATGCTCAAGGAGAGTTTATTGCTTTTTTGGATAGCGATGACGCCTGGGAAGAATCAAAAATTAAAACTCAACTTACTATATTTGCAGAAAATTCGGAGGTAGATCTTTTAGCAACAAATATGGACGGAGTTAACCTTAATAGGTTCTTTTTTCTTAAAATAAAAAGATTACAGAAAATTAGTCCAAAACTTTTATTGTATAAAAATTTCTTTAAGACGCCAACTGTTATATTTAAATCTGAAATTATTAAAAAAGTAGGTTATTTTAATGAAGACATGAATTATGCAGAAGATCTAGAATATTTTTTAAGAATAATTTCTGGATATAATTGTTTTTTGTANAATAAAAGCCTAGTNAACTCTATAACTGGAAAATATAGTTATGGAGAATCTGGATTAAGTGCGGCTTTGTGGAAAATTCAGTTGGGAGAACAAAAAAGNATTAAAAAAGGGTTAGAATTAAAATTTATAAATATTTTTGAATTTATTTTTATATCCTCTTTTTCATTTTTAAAATATATTAGAAGATTTTTTATAACTAAGATGCGTTAATTTTAATTTTTAAAATAAATAGAATGAAAGCTGTAATTAGTAGTGTTTACCCATATTTATTTTTATTTTTTTGTTTTATTTTACCTCTAGACAAATATGCGACTGCAGCGCCTAATCTAATTTTAATAGCACTAATAGTTTTATTTCCGTTCGTAATAAAAAGAAGACACCTACTGAAATTAAAATCGATCCCTTTNATTATTTTAGGGTCACTTATTTTAATGGTATTATTCAATAGTATTATTTTTAATGAATTTCAAGAAGATATACCTATTATCAGAAAGGTTTTGTCTTCATTTCTAATAATAGTTTTATTTCTTCCTTTAGAAAACACAAAAAAAATCTTGAAAGNAATAATCNTATCTGTGCTATTTTGTATGGTGNCTTCTTTAATTAATATTTATGGTTTTTATATTTCAGAAGGTGCTTTTAACTTTGCNTCAGGAGCACATATTGATGATGTTTTGGTCGTAGATAGGTTGTATTTAGGATTTTTGTGTTTGATGAGTATAGTNGCTTCTNTAGGTTTAATAGGTAANAATTATAAAGATATTAATAAATGGTATTTAGCAAATATCGTTATATGTATTTTATTTGTNTTATTAATTTCATCAAGAATCGTAATCGTTATATTAATTTCTTTATTTTTCTTAAAAATATTTTACTCTAGCAATAAGAAAAAATATTTATTTTTATTTTTCGGTGTTCTAATAACATTTTCTTCTGCATTATTTTTAAATAAAAATTTATCCGAAAGGTTTTTTTATACCCAGAGCAGTGGAAGCAACAAAAGTTATATTGAACTTTTTAAGGCATGGGANCCTAGAGTTGTTATCTGGGAATGTAATTATAATATTTTTCACAATGAAAATTCTATTATTACAGGATTAGGGTTTTATAATACAAAAGACTTGTTATTAGAATGCTACGATAAACAAATAGAAGATCCAGAAAAAAGAAATTATTTTATTAATTCGAATTTTAATCCTCACAATCAATTTTTTGATTTTTTTCTTAGTAGCGGGCTTATACCNGGATTTTTGTTTGTGTCATTATTATTTTATTTACTTTNTNACTATAGGCATTCATTTTTTAAACTTTCATTAGGGGTGTCAATTTTTATTTTTGCATTTATAGAGTGCTTTTTTCAAAGGCAANTAGGCGCCTCAATTTTTGCTTTAATTTTTATTTTAATTGTATTTCAAATTAGTCCTAACGATCAATCAGAAGTTAAAATTCATGAAAAAAATTAAAATAATTCATATTCTAAACTCTGTTGGNGGAGTAGACGTTTCTTTAAGATTAATTTTAGAAAATNNTAACCCAGAAGAATTTGAAAATATAATTATACATGGCAAACATGACACCAAGAGCGTATATATAAATAAAAACGGTAAGCCATTAAAAGAATATAAATTGCCAATACAAAGAGAAATATCAATATTTAGGGACTTAAAAGCAATTTATAATACCATAAAAATATTNAAAATTGAAAAACCAAATATAATTCATGCTCATAGTGCTAAAGGAGGTGTTATTGCAAGAACTGCCTCACTATTTTATAAAATAAAGGTGTTACACACACCTCAAGCTTATTCATATTTAAGCAGNCCAAAAGGATTGAANAGAATTGTTTTTTTAGGAATAGAAAAAGCTTTAAANAATTTCAATTCTATTCTTGTTGCGTCTTCACCTTCAGAATTAAATAGAGGCTTATTTGAAGTTGGTTATAAAAAACAAAATACTGAGTTATTTAACAATAGTATTAACCCAATAACTATAAATTCAGATGATAAAATTTNAAGTCAAATCCCTAAAAAGTATATTTGTAGTGTAGGAAGACCTTCGTTTCAAAAAAATATTGAAATGATGATTAAAGTAATCAAAGAATTAAAAAAAATGATTCCTGAAATTCATCTTGTGTTATTAGGAGTCGGTGAGTATAGTCCTAATAAAAACAAGGTAGAAGAATTAATTATAGAATACAAGCTAAAAGATAACGTTACCTTAATACCCTGGATTGCTCGACAAAAAATTTTCCAAATTATATCAAAAAGCGAATTATATATCTCTACAGCTAGGTATGAAGGTCTGCCTTATTCAATTATTGAAGCTCTGGCTTTAAGAAAAGCGTGTATAGTTTCAAATTGTGATGGAAATAGAGACCTAGTAAAAAATGAGATAAATGGATATATTGTTGAAGAAAATGAGATTAAGAGCATGGCAAATCGTATTTTTGAACTTTATAATGATAACATAAAAAGAAAAAAGTTCGAATTAAATTCGTTTGAGTCCTTTAATTTAAATTATAATATCGAAAAAAACATAGTTAATATCGAAACAATTTATAAAAAATATAGTAATTAAAAAATCATTAATTTGAAAATAGCAGTAATTGGAACAGGGTATGTAGGATTAGTTACAGGAACTTGTTTAGCAGAAACCGGAAATGAAGTAATTTGTGTTGATATAGATAAAAATAAGGTAGAAAAAATGAGAAGTGGCGTAGTTCCAATCTACGAACCCTATTTAGATATTTTATTTGAAAGAAATATTAAAGCTGGAAGACTAAACTTCACAACTTCTCTTGAGGAGGGACTAAGTTTTGGAGAAATTATTTTTTTAGCGCTCCCTACTCCTGAAGATGAAGACGGATCTGCCGACTTATCATATGTACTAGGAGTTGCAGACGAAATTGGAAAAAAAATAACTGATTATAAAGTTATTGTTGATAAGAGCACGGTCCCTGTAGGAACCGCAGAAAAAGTAAAGCACTCCATTGCAAAAAACGCATCATGTGATTTTGATGTAGTTTCAAATCCTGAATTTTTAAGAGAAGGCTATGCTGTAGATGATTTTTTAAAGCCTGAAAGAATCGTAATAGGTTCTAGTAGTGAAAAAGCAATAAAGCTTATGCAGAGGATTTATAAGCCATTTGTTCGTTCAGGTAATCCAATAATTATTATGGATGAAAAATCTGCAGAGCTAACAAAATATGCAGCAAATGCATTTTTAGCTACCAAAATAACTTTTATGAATGAAATTGCTAATTACTGTGAAAAAGTAGGGGCAGATGTTGATAAAGTAAGAATTGGTATGGGTACTGATTCTAGAATTGGGAAACGATTTTTATTTCCTGGTATAGGGTATGGAGGTTCTTGTTTCCCAAAAGATGTAAAAGCACTTCAAAAAGCAGGAAGAGACGAATCTTATGACTTTAAAATATTAGATTCAGTGATAGAAGTTAATGAAAAGCAAAAAACAATATTATTCCCAAAAATTCAAAACTTTTTTAATGGTGATTTATCTAATAAAAAGTTAGCAGTTTGGGGTCTTGCTTTTAAACCAGAAACAGACGATGTTAGAGAAGCACCTGCTATTTATTTAATAGAAAAATTACTAAATAAGGGAGCTTCACTATCAGTTTATGATCCTGAAGCCATGCCGAATATTAAAAAACAATTTGGAGAAACACTCAACTACTGTAACTCTATGTATGAAGCATTAGAAAATGCAGATGCTTTAATAATTTGTACGGAATGGAGTATTTTTAGAACTCCAGATTTTAATAAAGTAAAGCAATTATTAAAACAGAGTATTATTTTTGATGGAAGAAATTTATACGATGTAGAAGAAATTAAAAAAGAAGGATTTATATATAGTTCAATAGGTAGATAATTTAAAATTATGAATAAAAGAGTTTTAATAACGGGTGCAGCAGGATTTTTAGGATCTCATTTATGTGATAAATTTATTAACGAAGGAGATTTTGTAATCGCAATGGATAACTTAATTACTGGCGATTTAAAAAATATAGCGCACCTATTTAAGCATTCAAATTTTGAGTTTTATCACCATGATGTTTCTAAATTTGTACATGTTGCTGGAGATTTAGATTATATTTTACACTTTGCATNACCAGCAAGCCCAATAGATTATTTAAAAATACCAATACAAACTCTAAAAGTAGGATCTTTAGGAACACATAACTTATTAGGATTAGCAAAAGAAAAAAATGCTAGAATAATGATTGCTTCTACNTCTGAAATTTATGGGGATCCATTAGTTCATCCNCAAACAGAAGAATATTACGGGAATGTAAATACTATTGGTCCACGAGGAGTGTATGATGAAGCAAAACGTTTNCAAGAATCTATTACGATGGCATACCATCGTTTTCATGGCATAGAAACACGAATCGCAAGGATTTTTAACACCTATGGCCCAAGAATGAGACTTAATGACGGAAGAGTAATTCCAGCATTTATGGGNCAAGCACTNAGNGGTGAAGATTTAACAGTTTTTGGAGATGGTTCTCAAACCAGGTCATTTTGTTATGTTGATGATGAAATTGACGGATTATTTAAGTTATTGATAAGTGATTATGCCTATCCAATTAATATTGGGAATCCTAACGAAATAACAATTCTACAATTTGCTGAAGAAATCATTAAATTAACNGGAACAAATCAAAAAATAATATACAAACCTTTACCCACTGACGATCCTTTGCAAAGACAACCTGATATTACAAAAGCTAAAGAGATTTTAAATTGGGAACCAAAAATATNCAGAAGTGAAGGTATGAAAAGAACATTTGAATACTTTAAAAATTTAACATCAGAAGAATTATTGAAAAGTGAACATAAAGATTTTTCAAACCATATTAGAAACTAATAAATGATTTTTAAAAGAGGAAGATATTCTGGGTTTTTAAGACCAATTTCTTATTTAATAGATTTATTAATAATAGGATTTTTCGCAAATAATATAATTCTTGAAAAATCAGATTTATTAAACTTCANATTATTTATCTCCTTTTCTTGGNTAATTTCAACNTTATTTTCAAGCTTTTATGAAATTTTTAGATATACAAGTCTNACGCGAATATTTTCATTAATNGGGAAACAATCAATAATATTTACTTTATTGGTTTTTGCTTTTTTTGGATTCTTCAACGATTTAGATACNGAACCTNTGAGGGTTATAAAATATGTTCTGATTGTAATGTTATCAATTACAATTATAAAATTTACAATTTTCTTTTTANTAAAAAAATATAGAAAAGTTTTTAAAGGTAATTTAAGAAAGGTTGTTATCGTTGGATTAAATAAAAAAACAGATCAATTAAGAAAGTACTTTAATGATAATCCTGATTATGGGTATCAACTTATAAAAACATTTGATTTAANCAAAAAANATAAAATTNGNATTAATGATGTCATTTCTTTTATTTCTGAAAATGAAATTGATGAAATCTACTCCTCTGTAGCAGAGATGAATAATAAGGAGTTACTTAGTTTAATAGATTACGCTGATAATAATNTAAAAATATTAAAATTCTTACCGGATAATAAAGAAATCTANTCCAAGAAGTTAGACTTCACATATTACGGATATCTACCAATTTTATCTTTAAGAAGTATCC
Organism: Flavobacteriaceae bacterium; assembly: GCA_002713705.1. GTDB lineage: Bacteria > Bacteroidota > Bacteroidia > Flavobacteriales > Flavobacteriaceae > Marifrigoribacter. The sequence continues at coordinate 163,883 of PAUJ01000029.1, read as the reverse complement.
CAATTGANGAACCAATTAATTTATTTANAAAAAGNAGTTTTGACATTTTCTTTTCTTTGTTANTAATTATTGGGATNTTATCNTGGTTGACGCCACTTATAGGTTTTCTNATAAAACTTGAATCTAAAGGCCCAGTTTTCTTTAAACAAAAAAGAAANGGTTTGGATTATAAAGAGTTTTACTGTTATAAATTTCGATCTATGAAGCCCAATCCNGAGGCTCATCTNCATCAAATTAGAAAAGGAGATCCAAGAGTTACTAGAATAGGTAAGTTTATTAGAAAAACNAGTATTGACGAATTACCCCAGTTTATTAATGTATTAAAAGGCGATATGTCAGTAGTGGGACCAAGACCTCACATGGTAAGTCATACACATATGTATGCCGAAAAGATTGATAAATTTATGGTTCGTCACTTTATAAAGCCAGGTATTACTGGCTTGGCTCAAGTCAGCGGATTTCGTGGAGAAGTAGAAGATGATGACTTTATTAAAAATAGNGTTAAATATGATATTTATTATCTGGAAAACTGGTCAATTATAATGGATATAAGAATTGTAATTAAAACCGTTTTCGATGCTTTAAGAGGAGATGATAAGGCATATTAAACTTTAATAATCAGTCAAATTATTTTCAATTTAAATAAATTCAATGCACTAAAATTAGGGCATCAATTTTCTATCAATTAATTTTAACCCTTCAATATATTTTTCAAAAATGAATATTTTAATTTTAGGTTCAGGTGGTCGAGAGCATACATTTGCTTATAAAATTGCACAAAGTAAGAGGTGTAAACAACTTTTTGTTGCCCCAGGAAATGCAGGAACATCAGAGATTGCAACAAATATATCAATTTCGGTAAATGATTTTGAAGCCATAAAAAAATGTGTAATTAATAATAATATTAAAATGGTAATTGTAGGTCCTGAAGATCCCCTGGTAAATGGAATTGCAGACTATTTTCTTGAAACAACAGAATTAAAAAACGTATTGCTTATTGGACCTTCAAAAGCGGGTTCTTTATTGGAGGGAAGCAAAGAACGTGCTAAAGAGTTTATGATGGATCATCAAATTCCTACAGCAGCATATCAAAGNTTTACNAAAGAANCTTTAAAAGAAGGTNAATTATTTTTAGATACTTTAANCCCACCATTCGTTTTAAAAGCAGATGGATTGGCTGCTGGTAAAGGAGTTTTAATACTTAATGATATTGATGAAGCCAAGAATGAATTAGAAGAGATGTTGTCTAATTCAAAATTTGGTGTAGCAAGTAAAACTGTTGTAATTGAAGAGTTTTTAGANGGAATAGAATTGAGTGTTTTTGTTTTAACAGATGGTAAAAATTATAAAATATTACCTACTGCTAAAGATTATAAACGAATTGGNGAAGGAGATACCGGTTTGAATACAGGTGGTATGGGAGCTATTTCACCCGTTCCTTTTGCCGATNGTAAATTAATGAAAAAAATAGAAGANAGAATCGTTATTCCTACGATTAACGGACTTAAAAAAGAAAATATAGATTATAAAGGATTCGTTTTTATTGGTTTAATAAATGTTAATGATGAGCCATTTGTTATNGAATACAATGTACGAATGGGGGATCCCGAAACCGAAGTAGTACTGCCNAGAATTAAAAACGATTTAGTGGATTTATTTGAAGCTACTTTTAATCAAGAGTTANATAAAACTTCTATAGAAATTGACAAAAGAGCTGCTACTACAGTAATGTTAGTTTCTGGAGGCTATCCAGAAGCATATGAAAAAGGTAANTTAATTTTAGGAATTGAAAATATTCAAGACTCTATCGTCTTTCATGCAGGGACAACAATAAAAAACAATAAAACNGTTACTAATGGAGGACGTGTTATCGCAATAACATCAATGGACCNGGATTACAAAAAAGCGTTAAAAAAAACNTATCAAAATATAGAAAAACTAAATTTCGGTGGAATGAATTACCGCAAAGATATAGGTTATGATTTAACCTAAATATTCATGAGCAGTAATGCTTTTATCATCACTACCTTCTGTTGCATCATATTTTTGAAGTTGTATAACCCAATAAACAATAGCAACTGCACAAATTGTCATAAAAATCCATGTCATAATATTTGCAGCCCACCAGTTTGATAGTTCTANTGTNCGAAGCGCATTAAATGGCGCAAATGCCACATTTTCAAAAAAATCTTGAATTCCTCCAAAAAAACCCGACCAAGTCATATCTTTATGATTTAAGATTGCAAAAATATAAATTAAGAACCATGCTCACAAGTTTTTTTAGTAATTCTAGACCATCCCATTTTATTGTAGTGAGCCTACTTTTGTTTGCAGGATGTTTTTTTAATATCATTCACGATTTAAATGAAGTAACTAATTATGATAGCATAGTCAAGTTATTAATTCAAAACACTATGTTTTTATTGTTTTTTTTGCTCTTGAGTTTTATTATAAAAAAAAACCGACTTACCCAATCTAACTCCTATGCGCTTTTTTTATTTTGTTGCTTTATTTTAATGATTCCTTTTTTCTTTAATGATTCCAACCTTGCTTTTTCTTTTTTTTTTTTATTGTTGGCTTTGCGAAGAATCCTCAGTATAAGTTCACAAAAAAATATTGAAAAAAAAATATTGGATGCTTCTATTTGGATTACGATAGCAGCGCTTTTTTATTTTTGGAGTATTTTATTTTTTATCATTTTATTCATTTCAATTATTCAATTAACATCAACAAACTACAAGCTTGTATTTATACCCTTTGTAGGTTTCACGTCAGTTATCATGCTAACAAGCGTTTATCATACAATGGTCAATAATGATATTTGGAGCTTCCTGGAATATAAAGATCAAATTAGTTTTGACTTCTCACCGTATTATTCATTAAAAATAATAATTCCCTCAATTTTTATTTTGTTGTCAGGAATATTTGCCTTTGTATACAAATCAATAACTATTTCAAAAACTCCTTTAAAAGAAAAATCGACGTATTGGATCCTATTCTTTTTTTTATTGATAGGTATAATTTTAATAGTTTTAAAAAATAATAAGAACGGAAGTGAACTTCTATTTTTATTGGTACCAATTTCAATTTTTACAGCTAATTTTATAGAATCTATAGATAAAAAATGGATATCAGAATTATTTTTATGGTTTGCCTTTATACTTCCATTTGCACTATTTTTTTTATGATATAAATACAGAGGAATTTTTATTAGAAATCATTACTCTTTTAATTTAAACAAAGAAATATGAAGTTCTTAATAAAGATGAGAACAAACCCATTCAAAGTATTAAACCCGACTCAACTTATTTTTCAATTAAAAATAGAGCGAACTATAATTTGTTAAATATTATTGTAAAATATGATATCTTTACAGCTAACAGATTAAGTTTTTTTCAATTGATTATTGCAAAAACACATAATTTAAATATATTAAAAAAAACCAATTAAAGAATTAATATATGTTTTCAGAAAAAGCAAACGCTATTTTTAAAGAAGTTATAGATAAATATCATGTTATTGATAAAGTAGATCAGCCTTTTAGTAATCCATACGATTCTAAATCTCATAATTTAGAACATTTACTATACAGAAAATGTTGGATAGATACTGTACAGTGGCATTATGAAGATATTATCCGTGATCCTAATATTGATCCCTTAAGNGCTTTAACTTTAAAACGACAAATTGATGCTTCTAACCAAGANCGNACAGATATGGTAGAGTATATTGATAGTTATTTTTTAGAAAANAANAAAGGNGTTCTAACTAAAGCAAAAGCTACTATTAATACCGAAAGCCCNGCTTGGGGAGTAGATCGTCTTTCNATTTTAGCATTAAAAGTATACCACATGAATGAAGAAGCAACTAGAGAAAACGCATCNGAAGCTCATAGNAATACTTGTCAAGTNAAACTAAACATATTNCTAGAACANNGATTAGATTTAAGCACNGCTATCGATCAATTATTAAGNGATATTNNAAAAGGNGAAAAGTACATGAAAGTATATAAGCAAATGAAAATGTATAACGATGACGAATTGAACCCTGTACTTAGAGNAGAAAAATAANANTTGGCTTACTAAGTNTTATTTCATTCATCCCAAAGGCAAAGAATNTCAANAATTGAAAAAANCTATCAACATACTTGTTATTCGACTTTCAGCAATGGGAGATGTNGCTATGATAGTACCTGTACTTAGCGTTTTATCTNAAACCTATCCTGAGGTNCAATTAACAATTTTATCNAGAGCTTTTTTTAAACCTTTTTTTAACGATTTTTCAAATGTAGTGTTTCTTGAAGCAGATGTAAACCAAAAACACAAAGGTTTTATGGGGGTTTTAAAACTTGCAGAANAGGCTAATNNNATNGGTATTAATGCTGTGGCAGATTTACATAATGTAATTAGATCTAAAATTATTACTCGCTACTTAAAAATATTTGGNAAAAAGACGGCGACTNTAAATAAAGGTAGAAAAGAAAAAAAATCGTTAACTAGGAAAAAAAACAAATATTTNAAACAANTAAAAACAACCCATCAGCGATATGCAGATGTTTTCGAGACTTTAGGATTTCCNATAGAATTAACAAATTTCACACCATTACCCAAAAAAGNGTATAATAAAAATATATTAANCCTTGTAGGTAAAAAAAAGAAAAGTATTATTGGTATCGCTCCTTTTGCAGCTTANAAANGCAAAATGTACCCTTTAGAATTAATAAAAAAGGCAATAGAAGAATTAGATAAACAATATCAAATAGTTTTATTTGGTGGAGGTGATAAAGAAATATCTGAACTAGAAATTTTTGAAAATGAGTTTGCTTTTGTAATTAATACTGCTGGNAAACTTAATTTTACAGAAGAGTTAGTNTTGATATCAAATTTAGATGTAATGATTTCGATGGANAGTGGCAATGGTCACTTAGCTGCTATGTATGGANTCCCTATAATCTCTCTTTGGGGAGTTACTCATCCATATGCTGGATTTGCTCCTTTTGGCCAATCAAGTCATAATANTNTATTATCAGATACTNATANATATCCATTATTACCAACTTCAATTTATGGGAATAGTTATCCAGAAGAATATGAAAATATCATGGAAACCATAAAACCTCAAGAAATAGTNNATAAGGTGGAATCAGTTTTAAAATTAAAGAAATAATTAACNTCTAAACATCATCATAATCAATNCCTAAGGTTTCAGTAGTTGGATATGCCTGGCAAGTTAAAATAAATCCATCTGCTACCTCATTTTCTGTCAGTATTTGATTTTGAGTCATGATAACTTTACCTTCTGTGACTCTAGCCACACAAGACGAACAAACCCCTCCTTGACAAGAATAAGGTGCATCAATGTCATTTTTTAAGGCAGCCTCTAATACAGTNTCCTTTTTTGACATCTTTAAAATTTTTATTTCCTCATCAACAANGATAGTTAGTAAAATNTTTTCTTCTTTAACTTTTGCGCTCATTTCAGTTTTTTTTGTAAAAATACAAAGGATTTATAATTTTAAACCATGCTCCTCTTTTAAAAATTTAAAATGTTCTACAAATTGGTTTCTGTAAATTTTAATTTTTAGACTAATAATCCCATAATTTTTAAAAAGAAACGTATTTTTACAGTTAATTTTGAAGCGCANGTACTAAATGCGAAGCTTTTAAGTTTCATTATTGTATAATAAAATATAAATATTTTGAAGGGAACAATAAAAANTATAATTTTATTAATGGTCGTATTATTAATGGCCTCTTGTTCACGTAAAAAAAATACGTTTCTAAGTAGAACNAAGCACTCTGTAACTTCGGAGTTTAATATATTGTACAATGGGAATATTGCTTTTGAAACAGGAAAAGAACAATTAGCGAGAACTTATAGAGATAATTTTTGGGAGACACTTCCTGTAGAGCGTATAGAACTAGAAGAAAGCAACGTTTTGCCTGGAGAAAGTGAAAATGAAAATTTCAATATAGCTGAGGAAAAAGCTGTAAAGGCAATCCAAATGCATTCTATTTATTTAGAAGGAAAAGAATACAATCCACAAATTGATGAAGCATATATTCTTTTAGGAAAAGCAAGATATTTCGATGGACGTTTTGTTCAGGCACTTGATGCGTTTAATTTTATATTAAAAACNTACCCAACCAGTAATAANATTAATCAAGCAAAAGTTTGGAGAGCTAAGACCCAAATTCGGTTANATAATGAAGAAATAGCAATTGAGAATTTGCTTAAAATGAATAAANATAAAGNNATAAANAAGGAGGACCTTGCAGANGCTTCCGCTATTTTAGCTCAAGCTTNNATTAATTTAGATTCAATTGAAGTAGCAATACCATACATTAAGTATGCTTCGGAAAACATTAAAGACTATGAACTNAAAGGGCGTTATACATATATAACGGGACAACTNTACGATCAATTAGAAAAAATTGATAGTGCCGATNTGGAGTTTGATAANGTAATAGCATTAAACAGAAAGTCTCCCCGTGTTTATATGATCAATGCTTATATTGAAAAAGCGAGGAATTTTGATTTTACAACAGAAGACCGTNTTGCTTTTTTAGAGCTATTATATGATTTAGAAAAAAATCGCGAAAACAGACCCTATCTTGACAAAATATACAATCAAATAGGAGAATACTANAGAAAAAATGACAGTATTGATTTAGCCGTTGAATATTATAATAAATCAATTCAGGCCTATAAACAAGATCGTACAATGCAATCTGTAAACTACCAAACGTTGGCAGAGATTTATTTTGATGATAGGTATTATAAATTTGCNGGAGCTTATTATGACAGTACTTTAATCAATTTGAATGAAGGTACAAGACTATGGAGAAGAATAAAAAAGAAACGAGAAAATCTTGATGATGTTATAAAATATGAAGACATAGCGTTTAAAAATGATAGTATCTTGCAATTAGTTAACATGACGGAAGCGCAGCAGATAAGCTATTTCTCATTTTTCACAACTCAACTTAAGCAACAAGCTATCGAAGACTCTTTGTNAAGAATAGAAAATGAAGAAAANATTTCTAATAATGAATTCTTTAACTCAAACAAAGAAAACTCTAAAGATCAAAGAGTATCTAACTCTGAAGGGAGCAATTTTTATTTTTATAGCTCAACAACAGTCGCTTTTGGNAAACAAGAATTTAAAAAGAGATGGGGAAATAGAAAGTTAGAAGACAATTGGAGATTATCAGATAAAATATCTAAATTAGAAAATTTTGAAGAAGAAATAGCTGTACCAATANCCGAAAATGATCTTTANAAACCAGAAACTTACGTAGCTTTAATACCTAAAGATGAAAGNGTAATAGATAGTCTTANAAGAGATCGAGATTTTGCTTACTATCAATTAGGGTTAATCTATAAAGAAAAATTTAAAGAATATGATTTAGCTACTGAGCGATTAGAAGCTTTACTTTCATTTAATCCTGAAAAAAGATTGGTATTACCAACCTTGTATAACTTGCATAAAATTAATGAATTAGTTGAAAACGAAACATTAGCTGCTCAATACAAAAATGAGATCATAACCAGATATCCAGACTCTAGATATGCGGAGATATTGTTAAACCCTAATTCGGTTTTAGCTTCAGACGAATCAAGTCCAGAATATAAATATAGTCAGTTATATAAAGANTTTGAAGCTTCTAAATATCAAAAAGTAATAGTAAATTGTGATGCCTATATTTCTATTTATTTTGGAAACCCTATAATTCCAAAATTTGAACTTTTAAAGGCAAATGCAATAGGNCGCCAACAAGGATATGAGNCTTACAAAAAAGCATTAAANTTTGTTTCCTTAAACTATCCTAATTCAGAAGAAGGTAAAGATGCATTAGATCTNTATAAAACCTTGCTGCCTAAAATAGCAAATAAAGTGTTTTTATCTGATCGTGAAAGTGACCGTTGGAAAGTTGCTTATAGNTTTAAAATTGAAGACCTTAAGGATGCTGAAAAATTGCAAGANAAACTTAATAAAGCAATTGAAATTAATGGCTATCCTGAAATGTCAACATCAATAGATTATTATATTCCTGATACNGCNTTTGTGATNATACATGGGTTAAATTCTATTCAAGGAGCTAAAGGTTTCGCAGATGTTTTAAGTGAAAGAAAAAAAGATAAAATCAAGAACAACCATTTCGAGGTTTCTTCAGAGAACTATACAATTATTCAAATTCATAAAAATCTAGAAGATTATTTAGCCAAAGACTTTTCAAAAGTTTTAAGTCCAGAAGAAGAAGCAGAAAAATCAAGATTATTAAATGCAGAACAAGACAAAGTAAGAGATCAAAGAATAATAGAAGAAAAATCGCGAATCAGAAATAATTCTAAAAGCGGTTAAACTAAATAATTTANAAAATGTTTTCAGATAAAAAACCAAGAGAATCCGAAACTCCAGGAACTGGCCAAAACCGAATTAACGATGGCACCAAACTTAAAGGGAATATAGTTTCCAACGGTTATTTTAGNATTGACGGAATAATTGAAGGAAATGTAAAAACTCCCTCAAAAGTAGTTATTGGTAAAACGGGAGTTGTTATAGGNACTTTAAGTTGTGAAAACGCTGACATAGAAGGTAAGGTTAAAGGAATATTAGATATAAAATCTACACTNAGCTTAAGGTCAACAGCACATATTGAAGGCGAAGTTATTACAGGAAAACTAGCGGTAGAGCCTGGAGCTACATTTAATGCAACTTGTTTAATGAAAGGCTCAAAAAAAGAATTATTAATAGATAAAAAAGAAACCCCNCCTCCAATTTCATTGAATCAACAACAAACTTCAAAAAGAACCATTCAACAATCTGAATCTTAAAAAATGTCTAATGAGGACCGTAACGGAATAAAACGTTGGGCGATCCTTTCAGGTATCGGAATACAAATGGGTATAATTATATACTTGTTTGCTAAAGCCGGTAATTGGCTAGATACTAATTACAATGTTGAAGAAAAAANATATACTATTTTANTAACACTTCTTGGTGTAGGCATATCATTATTTCTAGTTTTAAAACAAACCAATAGATTAAATAAATAATGAAACATAAAAGTTTGCTTTTTTTAATGCTATTAGCAGTTTTATTAATTTTTATTTTTGGNATGCATATTTTTATATTGCATTACACAAATAATACTCTTTTTGGGGATCAAATTATAGCCTCTTATTCANTTAATTATAGCTTGGCAGTTGTTATTTTTTTGGTTGTCGAAAAAACACTTAATAAAAATTCTGCTCAAGCTGGTTTTGTTTTTATGGCAGGTAGTGCTCTTAAATTTTTAATCTTTTTTNTNGTCTTCTACCCAACTTATAAGGAGGATGGTAACATGAAAACTATTGAATTTATGGCCTTTTTTATTCCATATTCAATCTGTTTAATTACNGAAGTAATTTATCTTTCTAAGCAGCTGAATAAGCAATCAACTTAACAAATTTCTAGTAGATTAAAAAAGAGTATAAATAGTTTTTTGTTTCCATAAAGAACAGTATTTTTGCACCGATTTTTAAAGCCAATATAATTTGTTTAATATGCAAAGCAATTTTTTANCAAAATTATTTACGATCACATTGTTAACATTTAGCTTGACTGTAACAGCCCAGTTTAATGAAGAGCATGAGGGTTCTTTAGAGGAAGTTAATTTAAAAACAAAGATTAAAGAAAGTATTAATCATCACNTATTAGATACTCATGATTTTATTTTTTTTAGTGACANTGAAACTGGGAAACATTATGGTTTTTCACTTCCGGTAATTTTATGGGACGAAGGATTTCAAATGTTTTCTTCTTCAAAATTTCACCACGGTGAAACGGTAGCCGAGAATAACGGTAACTTNTATAAATTATATCATAACAAGATTTATAGAACAGATGCTCAAGGAACCATTACATTAGATGATCATAACCATCCAACTCAAATAAAACCTTTTGATTTTTCAATTACTAAGAGTGTTTTAATGATTATTGTAACCGGAATTCTTATGTTTTTTGCTTTTGTTGGAATGGCAAAGTCATTTAAAAAAGGTCCTNTTGTAACTGGTGCAGGAAGATTTTTAGAACCNATTATTCTTTATATACGGGATGAAATTGCAATACCTAACATTGGAATTAATAAGTATAAAAANTACATGCCTTACTTATTAACCGTATTCTTTTTTGTATGGTTTCTAAACTTATTTGGCCTTACTCCGTTGGGAGTTAATGTAACGGGTAATATAGCAGTCACATTTGCATTAGCACTAATAACCTTTATAATTACTCAGTTTTCGGGGAATAAAAACTATTGGAAACACGTTTTTTGGATGCCAGGTGTACCAGTTCCTATGAAAATAATTTTAGCNCCAATTGAGTTACTAGGTGTAATCATTAAACCCTTTGCGCTAATGATTCGTTTATATGCGAACATTATGGCTGGGCATATTGTATTAATGAGTTTGATAGGATTAATTTTTGTTTTTCAAAANTGGATNGGAAGTAGTTTGTCTTTTGTGTTATCCTTTGCGATTTCATTGATAGAATTATTAGTAGCTTTATTACAAGCATATATTTTCACTATGCTATCGGCCTTATATTTTGGCTTTGCAGTTGAAGAGCATGATGAAGNTCATTAAAAAATGGTTATTAATTTAGCCAAAGTAAATTTGAATGTTTAATTTTTAATTATATATATTATGGAGATCCCAGCGATTGTAGGTGCAGGTTTAGTAGTAATTGGTGCCGGTATCGGTATCGGTAGAATTGGTGGTTCAGCAATGGACGCTATTGCTCGTCAGCCAGAAGCTTACGGAAAAATTCAAACAGCAATGCTAATTGCAGCTGCGCTTATTGAAGGTATTGGATTTGCTGCATTATTTGCAGTTTAACAAAACCAAAACATCAATTGTAACGGTTGGTTACAATTGGTGTTTAATTAGAATTTAAAANTATTTAAAATATAGATATGGAAAAGTTAGTTAACGATTTCTCTTTTGGCCTTTTCTTCTGGCAAATGTTACTGTTTTTAATGTTACTTTTTTTATTAAAAAAGTATGCTTGGAAACCTATATTAAGTGCTCTTAATGATAGAGAAGAAGGAATAAAAAATGCNCTAGAATCAGCTGAAAAAGCAAAACTAGAAATGCAAAACCTTCAAGCNGACAATCAAAAATTATTACAAGAAGCTCGTCTTGAAAGAGAAGCGATGATTAAAGATGCACGTGAAATTAAAGAGAAAATGATTTTAGATGCAAAAGAGGAAGCAAAATCAGAAGCTGANAAAATGATCATTAGCGCACAAGCAGCAATAGANAGCGAAAAGAAATCTGCAATAGCAGACATTAAAACTCAAGTTGCAAGCTTATCTATAGAAATTGCCGAAAAAGTTGTTAAAAATGAATTGTCTGACAAGGACAAACAATTACAACTTGTTGAAAATATGTTAAACGATTCTACTTTAAACTAGTATAAATGATCGGAAGTAGAGCAGCAAAACGTTACGCAAAAGCAGTTTTATTACTAGCAACCGAAGCTAAATTAGAAACGGTTGTCTATGNTGATATGCAATCAGTTNCAGCAACCATATTTGGAAGTGATGAATTAAATGAAATGCTACAAAGTCCAGTTTATAAAGACGAAGACAAAAAAGAAGCATTGAACAAAATATTTGTNAACCAATCTGANACTACTAAGTCATTAATTGCAACTTTAATTACCAACAAAAGAGCTTCTTTATTAAANGAGGTAGCAATTAGTTATATCGATTTATATAAAGAGTCCAAGGGNATTAAAGTAGCTCATGTAACCACTGCAGTTTCTCTTTCTTCAGAATTAGAAACAAAAGTGTTATTAAAAGTAAAAGAACTTACAGGTAGCGATAAGGTAACNTTAGAACCTAAAATTGACGAATCAATTATTGGAGGATTTATTCTTCGAATTGGAGATTTAGAGTACAATGCTAGTATTTCAAATAGCCTAGCAAAGATAAAACGAGAATTTAGTAAAAGTATATAAATAAATTTCAGAATTAAATCTGAATAATATAGTATTAAAATGGCAGAAGTTAAACCAGCTGAAGTATCAGCAATTTTAAAGAATCAATTATCAGGTTACGAGTCTACAGCTTCACTAGANGAAGTTGGAAGTGTGTTAACNGTAGGNGATGGAATTGCACGTGTTTACGGACTTTCTAATGTTCAATACGGTGAATTAGTAGAATTCGATAATGGATTAGAAGGGATAGTTCTTAACCTTGAGGAAGACAATGTTGGTGTGGTATTGTTAGGTCACTCNAAAAGTATTNTTGAGGGTTCTACTGTAAAACGTACACAACGTATCGCATCNATTAATGTAGGTGAAGGTATTTCTGGCCGTGTTGTAAACACACTAGGAGANCCAATTGATGGTAAGGGGNCAATTACAGGTAAAACTTATGAAATGCCATTAGAACGTATTGCACCTGGTGTAATATTCCGGGAACCAGTAACAGAACCNCTTCAAACAGGAATTAAAGCTATTGATGCAATGATTCCAGTAGGTAGAGGCCAACGTGAATTGGTAATTGGCGATCGTCAAACTGGAAAAACAACAGTTTGTATCGATACTATTTTAAACCAAAAAGAATTTTANGATGCCGGGGAACCAGTATATTGTATNTATGTGGCGATTGGACAAAAAGCTTCTACCGTAGCAAATATTGCTAAAGTTTTAGANGAAAAAGGTGCTCTTGCTTATACAACTATTGTTGCTGCAAATGCTAGTGATCCTGCTCCAATGCAAGTATATGCTCCTTTNGCAGGTGNAGCTATTGGAGAATATTTTAGAGACACTGGTCGTCCAGCATTGATAGTATATGATGATTTATCTAAACAAGCAGTGGCATACCGTGAGGTATCTTTATTATTACGTCGTCCACCGGGACGTGAGGCGTATCCTGGAGATGTATTTTACCTTCATTCAAGATTATTAGAGCGTTCNGCTAAAGTAATTAATGATGATGCAATTGCTAGACAAATGAACGATTTACCTGAGTCTTTAAAAGATGTTGTAAAAGGTGGTGGTTCATTAACAGCTTTACCTATTATCGAAACACAAGCAGGGGATGTATCTGCATATATTCCAACCAACGTAATNTCAATTACAGATGGTCAAATATTCTTAGATGGGGATTTATTTAATTCAGGTGTTCGTCCAGCTATTAATGTAGGTATTTCGGTATCACGTGTGGGNGGTAATGCTCAGGTNAAATCAATGAAAAAAGTATCTGGGACTCTTAAGTTAGATCAAGCACAATTTCGTGAATTAGAAGCTTTTGCTAAGTTTGGTTCTGATCTTGATGCAGCTACTTTAAGTGTTATAGAAAAGGGTAAGCGTAACGTTGAAATTTTAAAACAAGCTCAAAACGANCCATTTACAGTTGAAGATCAAATTGCAATTATTTATGCAGGATCTAAAAACTTATTGCGTAACGTTCCNGTTAATAAGGTGAAAGAATTTGAAAGAGATTTTATTGAATATTTAAATGCAAAACATAGAGATACTTTAAACACGNTAAAAGTTGGTAAGCTAACAGATGAAGCAGTTGAAGTATTGTCAAAAGTTGCTAAAGATATTGCAGCTAATTATAATTAGCATTCAGTAGGTTNAAAATACGATGTACTAAATACCGAATACTTAATAGAATGGCAAATTTAAAAGAAATACGTAACAGAATATCTTCGGTATCTTCAACGATGCAGATTACTAGTGCTATGAAAATGGTATCTGCTGCCAAATTGAAAAAAGCTCAAGATGCAATTACAACAATGCGNCCNTATGCTGATAANCAAACCGAATTATTACAAAGTTTAAGCGCAAGTTTAGATGGTGATATTGGGAGTGATTATACAGACGAAAGAGCTATAAATAAAGTTTTAATAGTTGCTATTTCTTCTAATCGTGGATTAGCTGGTGCGTTTAATTCAAATATTGTAAAAAGCGCTTTATTTTTAATTAATGACACCTATAAAGGAAAACAAGTCGATCTTTTTACTTTAGGTAAAAAAGNAAATGATGTATTATCTAAAGACCAAACAATTTTAGAAAATAATACAGCGATTTTNGATGACTTAACTTTNGCTAATAATGCTGAAATTGCACAAAAATTAATGGATTTATTTACGAATGGTTNTTATGATAAGATTGTTTTAGTTTANAATAAATTTAAAAACGCCGCAACACAAATTATCATAAACGAGCAATTTTTACCAATTANTTCCGATCANAATAANGATGAAAAAGTAGAAANTACAGATTATATCTTTGAGCCATCAAAATCGAAAATCGTTGAAGAATTAATCCCTAAAAGCTTAAAAATGCAACTTTTTAAAGCGCTAAGAGATTCTTCTGCAAGTGAGCACGGTGCTCGTATGACAGCAATGCACAAAGCAACTGATAACGCAACCGAATTACGTGACGCCTTAAAACTAGAATATAANAAAGCTAGACAAGCGTCTATTACTAANGAAATATTAGAAATCGTTGGAGGTGCTGAGGCACTTGCTGGATAAATTTTAAAANACAATATATAAAAAAAGCCTTTTGAATTANTCAAGAGGCTTTTTAGTTTTCNTANAAATAGNTCTTAACTAATGACAGTTAATATTAATAATACATTTTGTAGATTTAATGTGTTGAAGTTTTAATTAAAATCATGAAAATATCTATAAAAAAGTATANTTTTTTAGCGTTATTTATGAGTACAATAATTCTCTTAAGTATAACTAACAGTTGTGGTACTTGTAAAATGGAAAAAGAACCTTTTGTATTAACACAAAACACTCCATTTACTGTTAAAAACAGCTATTGTCAAAAGTGGGTTGCTGGCATAAAAGAAGGAGGTTCAGGATTAAATNTTTATGCTATTATTAATGATATACCAGAAGGAGTGACTCTAAAAGAGTTTTATTTTAGAGGCAAAAGTGTCGATGTAAAGACNTCTAAGGATCCTATTTTTGTAGGTTATTATAAAGATGATATAAACAAGGGTGTTATAATGGATAANAATCCAACAAATGAAGCGGCTAATATTCCACCTGAGATTTCTCCTTTTAAATTAGAAAATAATGAAGCAGTTTTAANTTATGATTATAATAACAAAGTCTATTATCATAAAATTTTAAACATTGAAGAAAAACAAATAATAGCCTACCCTTCAATGGCACCTGATAATAAATTATAACAGTACAATACCNTTGGAAATTTAATACTTTTAAATTATAAAATAAAAAGAATTGAACGTTTTTAAAAAGCTCTTTAAACAAACATTTATATATGGTTTAGCTACAGTTCTACCTAGAGCCTTAGCTATTGTTTTGGTGCCATTGTATGTNTTGGTTCTGGGGAAAGAACAATTTGGAGTATACGCTTCGTTGATGGCTTTTTTGATTTTAGGGAACGTACTTCTTTCNTATGGAATGGAAACAGCTTTTTTTAGATTTATAAATAAAGAGGACTANAAGAAAGAAAAAACNCAGTCTACTGCCTTAACATCACTTACGATTTCCACACTTATTTTTTTAGTTTTAACACTTTCANTTAAAACANAAATNTCAATATTCTTAAACTTTNATGAAGATTTCATTATCTACGGATTGTTAATATTAGCATTAGATGCNCTGGTGGTGATTCCNTTTGTTTGGTTACGTACGAATGAAAAATCTTCTCGTTATGCCATCATNAAAATAGTTAATGTCTNTATTAATTTGAGCTTTAATTTATTTTTCTTTTTAGTGCTACCTCTTTGGGCTAAAGACACTAACAATTCTTTTTGGGATGCTATTAATTTAGAGGAAGGAAAAGTAGCTTATGTATTTATTTCAAATTTAATTGCTAGTAGCATTACTTTTATAATGTTACTACCCCTTTATTTTNAAATTAAATTTTNATTTGATATTAATATTTGGAAACAAATGATGAAATATGCNNTNCCAGTATTAATAGCTGGAATTGCTTTTTCAATTAATGAAGCGTTTGATAAAATTTTATTAAAGTACTTATTACCTTCAAATATTGCAGATTCTGAGTTAGGAATGTATGCTGCATGTTATAAGTTAGGAGTATTTATGACCTTGTTTGCAACTGCTTTCCGATTGGGAATTGAACCTTTCTTCTTTAATCATTCTAAAAGCGAAAACGCAAAAGAAACCTATGCAATAATCACAAAATATTTTATCATTTTAGGAAGCCTTATTTTACTATTTGTAGTTGTTTATTTAGATATATTCAAACAAATATTAATTCCAGACAGCAGTTTTTGGGNAGCCNTAGTGATTGTTCCTGTCATTTTACTAGCAAACCTATGTTTAGGGATNTATCATAATTTGTCGGTTTGGTATAAAGTGACGGATCGAACAAAGTTCGGTGCTTATATTTCAGTCTTTGGTGCAGTAATAACNTTAACATTGAATTTTTTGTTAATCCCAATAATTAGTTATAGAGGNTCTGCAATCGCAACTTTAGCCGCTTACAGNAGTATGATGTTAGTTTCTTATTTTTTAGGAAGGAAATATTACAAGGTCCCATATGATTTAAAAAAAATAGGTTTTTACCTTTTGCTATCAATNGTATTTTCGGTACTTTCATANNATGTCTTTCAAGGAAATATTTGGATAGGAACATTNTTGTTAATGGTATTTTTAGNTATGATTATTGTTTCAGAAAAGAAGGATTTCAAACAGCTAATTAAAAGATAAAAACAAGCTAATTTGTTTTAAATCAATAATAAATGAATATAAAAATAATAAATACATCTAAGCATTCACTACCTGAATATGAGACTCTTGCTTCAGCTGGAATGGATTTAAGAGCCAATATANAAATGCCCCTTACATTAAAACCATTAGANAGGANCATCATAAAAACAGGTCTTTTTATCGAATTGCCAATAGGTATTGAAGCTCAAGTAAGGCCAAGAAGTGGATTAGCTGCGAAAAAAGGTGTTACTGTTTTAAATGCCCCAGGAACTATAGATGCTGATTATCGAGGTGAAATTGGAGTGATTTTAGTAAATCTCTCTAATAAAAANTTTACCATCGAAAATGGAGAACGTATTGCTCAATTANTTATAGCAAAGCACGAAAGGGTATCATGGCAAGAGGTAAAGGTATTAGATAAAACAGAAAGAGGTGCTGGAGGATTCGGAAGTACTGGAGTGAAGTAATAAATTCTTGCGAAAGCAGGAATTTAAAATAAAAGAAATAATATCTCTTTTTTACGGAGGGATTTTAAAGATAGATATCAATTAAAAAACACCTGCTTTTGCAGGCAAGACTATGAAAATAATAGTACCAATGGCAGGACGTGGNTCACGTCTAAGACCCCACAGTTTAACAGTTCCAAAACCTTTAATACCAGTAGCCGGGAAACCTATAGTGCATCGCTTGGTGGCAGATATAGTAGAATTATTAAATGAACCTATCGAAGAAATTGCTTTTATCTTAGGAGATCCAGCTTGGTTTGGAGAGGATGTGACAAATACCNTAAAAGAGTTAGCTTTTGATCTTGGAGCCAAAGCCAGTATCTATAGACAATTANATCCNTTAGGGACAGGACATGCCATAATGTGTGCNGAAGATTCTCTTTCTGGACCTGCGGTTGTCGCTTATGCAGATACATTAATTAGAGCAGATTTTGATTTAGACATAAATGCGGATAGTGTTATTTGGACTAAAAAAGTTGACAATCCCGAAGCCTACGGCGTAGTGAAACTAAATGAAAATAATGAAATTACAGAACTAGTTGAAAAACCCACTGAGTTTGTAAGTGACCAAGCGGTTATCGGTATTTATTATTTTAAAGATGTTGCAGAACTAAAAAAAGAGTTACAACATGTAATTGATAATAATATTATAAATGGTGGTGAATACCAAATAAACGATGGTATAAAAAGAATGATGGCTCAGGGTAAAGTTTTTAAAACAGGTGCAGTTGATGAATGGATGGATTGCGGAAATAAGGAGGTAACTATAGAAACCAATCGTAGAATGTTAGGCTTCTTAAATAAAAGCAAGGAGAATTTAGTTTCAGATACTCTTAACTTAAACAATTCAAAAATTATCGAGCCTTGTTNTATAGGAGCAGGAGTTACCTTAAAAAANAGCACAGTTGGTCCCTTCGCTTCGATTGGAGCAAATACTATTATAGAAGACAGTAACGTTAAAAATAGTATAATACAAAGTCATACACTTATAAAAAATGCTATCTTAGACAATGCTATGATTGGGAACCACGCAATTTTTGATGGTAATTTCACCAATGTTAGTATTGGGGATTATTCAGCTTTAAAATAAAAATAATTGAAAATTAAATTTATAGTTATAACTCTTTTTTTAATTGGGATTGTATGGGTTCCANTAAATACCTATGCACAAGACCGTCCTTTAAACGATGATTTAGGAAACACAAGCGATACTTTCCAAGAAAACTTTTTCGAAGGACTAAAACAAAAAAGTATAGAAAATTATGAACTGGCTTTAAATGCACTTGATAAAGCTGAAGTTGCAGCGAAAGATAATCAAGAAAATAAAGCAGTAGTTTATTTTGAAAAAGGTAAAAACTTGGCCGCTTTAAAACGTTATAAAGAAGCTGAAAATAATTATAACCGTGTTTTAGAATGGAGTCCAGAAAAGATAGAAGTTTTGGAAGCTTTATATGAGATCTATTATGAAGATAAAAACTACGATGCTGCTATCTTATTAGTTGAAAAATTAATATTACAAGATTCGGATTATAAAGAAGATTTAGCTAATTTATATCATCGCACAAAACAATATGATAAGGCATTAGTCATATTAGACGAAATAGANGAAGATTGGGGTGAAAGTAATTATAGAAATGCACTGCGATCTCAAATTTATCGAGTTACTGGAAACTCTTCGCAGGCAATAAGTAAGCTAGAAAAAAAAATAGATAAAAATCCTAAAAGCGAGCAAGAATACCTCAATTTAATTTTTTTATATAGTGAAGATGGTAATTCCGAAAAAGCCTTTGAAATTGCAAAAGAACTTATCAAACAAATACCGAACTCTCAGTTAGTTCATTTTGCTTTATATAAGTATTATTTAGAANATGGTGAATCTGAAAAGGCTATTAAATCTATGAATATTATATTTTCTTCCAATCAAATAGAGCTCAAAANGAAGAATAGAGTTTTAGAAGATTTTCTTTTATTTGTTAAAAACAACCCTAGTTATAAAACNAAAATTAATGGATTAATCACTAATGGATTAAAAGGTGGCGATAGTCACACTTATTTATTGTTAGGAGATTTTTATTTATTGGAAGGGGATAAAGAAAAATCTCTAAACTTTTATAAAGAAGGANTTAAAAGTGACCCTGACAACTTTGGCCTATTAAAAACCACCATATTATTGCAAATTGAAGTTGAGAAATATAAAGAGGCTATTGTATTAAGTGATGTTGGATTAGAAATATTTCCTGCTCAACCTTTACTATATTTAGTAAACGGAGTTGCAAACAATGAATTGAAAAATATCGATCAAGCGATTGAAATTTTAGAAACAGGATTGGATTATTTATTTGATGACCCTAAAATGGAATACGATTTTTATCAACAATTAACTATTGCTTATACTTTAAAAGGAAACACAAAAAAAGCAAAATTGTACCATAAAAAAGCTTCAGAATTATCGATNATCAATCAAAAAAAAATTAAACCTTAAAAATGNACTTAAAACTTAGTGTNTTTTTATTGATGTTTTTATTGATTACTTCTTGTGGTGGTGGTAAAATGATTGTTGGATCGGAGATTGCTAACCCTATTATGTCTTCAAAAGATATTATTAAAACGCATGACGANGCCCAATCCGACTTTTCTATCATTGCTGCTAGAATACATGTAGTTTATGAAAGAGATAATGACATACAAAGNCTTACGGTTAGTTTGCGAATGGAGAAGGACAAAAAAATATGGATTAAAGCTTCTCTTTTAGGAGTTACACTTGCGAAACTTTATATTACACCAGCATCTGTTCGTTATTACGAAACTATTTCNAATACTTATTTCGATGGTNATTTTTCATTATTAAGTGACTGGTTAGGTACCGAAATAAACTTTGAGAAAGCACAAGGNATCTTATTGGGTCAATCCATTTTCGAATTGGATAATACATATAAAACNGATGTTGTTGATAATAAATACAGGTTGCAACCAAAAGTGCAGTTTCATGATTTTATTCATTCTCTACTNGTGAATCCAGACAATTTTAAAATTGCTTCTGAATCTTTATCTCAACCAATAGACAANAGAANCTTTATTATTAACTATGGAGATTATCAACTCATAGAAGGTAGTTATTATCCTTCAGAAATTAAAATTTTTGCTATACAGGAAGAGNAACAAACTAAAATAGTAGTCAACTATAAAAAGATAGATTGGAATGTGTCTATTCGTTTTCCGTTTACTATTCCTAANGGTTATAAAGAAATTCAACTAAATTAAATGACTGATTTCTATAAATATCTTTTTGTTTTTTTATCTTTTTTNTATTTTAATTCAGGGATTTCACAGGTTAATAAGCAGAAAGANTTAGAAGAAAAAAGGCAAGCTATACTAAACGAAATTAAACAAATTAATAATTTGTTATTCGCGACTNAAAAAGAAGAAAAATCAGTTTTAACTCAAGTAGAAGATTTAAATAGTAAAATTAAAGCTCGTCAAAATTTAATNAGAGTTACCAACCAACAAGCAAATTNCCTTTCTCGGGAGATCAACAACAACCTAACAAAAATTAATCTCTTAGAAACCGAATTAAAAGATTTAAAAGAAGATTATGCATCGATGATTTTAAAATCATACAAAAGNAAATCTCAGCATAGTAGAATTATGTTTTTATTATCTTCTGAAAGTTTTTTACAAGCATATAAGCGACTTCAGTATATGAACCAATATGCTAAACACCGAAAATTACAAGGAGAGAATATTAAGAAAAAGTCTATTGTTTTAGAAGAATTAAATCAAGTATTAACTGAAGATAAAAACAAAAAAGAAATTCTTATAGATGACAATAAACTAGCGAAAACAAAACTTTCAAAAGAACTAGAAGATCAAAGTCAGCTAGTATTGGCTTTAAAAAAAGACGAAAATAAATTTGCTCTTCAAATACAAAAAAAGCAAAAAGAAGCTATTAAAATAGATCGAGAAATTGAAAAATTAATCAGAGATGCAATTGCAGCTGCTAATANGAAAAATGCAAAGAAAAGAGGTGCTAAATTAGGTTCATCAAAAAAGTTTGCACTTACACCCGAAGCCAAACTAATTGCAGTCGATTTCACAAAAAATAAAGGNAAACTCCCTTGGCCAGTAAAAAATGGAGTCGTTGTTAAACGTTTTGGNAATACCCAACATCCACAATTACCCAATGTGACCACCTACTGNAGTGGCGTTGAAATTACTACCGACAAAAANGCTAAAGTTAGAGCNGTTTTTAATGGAGAAGTGATGGAAATTCAGAAAATTAAAGGAGCAGCNAAAGCTGTTTTTATTCAACATGGTAATTATATAACCATTTACCAAAACATGATTAACGTTACCGTTAAAAAAGGTGATAAAGTTATGACCAAACAAGAAATAGGATCTGTAGCCACTAANGGAAGTTCCGGTAAATCGATACTTAAGTTTTTAGTTTATCAAAACGACAAAAAAATGAATCCTGCCAGCTGGATTTATAAGCTATAGCCCATCAAAATATCTTATTTCTCANCNNCATTATTTTNNNATTATTTAAAAAATACCGTTAAAGAANTTTATGTTANTTTTTAATAAATTTTATAAATANCTCNTTAGGTCTTCTTTCTAAAATNGAATTATAGNAATCTTCTATAATTTCAAGTTTGAAATAAGGTTTAAAATAGGGNATGTATTCTTTTTTAGTTCCGCCAAATGGAGGNTGATCGTNAAAAAGTGGAATATTAAANAATAANCCTACTAGNTTTCCATTATTAANNAATAATTCACTCATTTTTGAAGCATATTTTGGTCGGAGANTAGGATGAATTGCACAAAAAAAAGTTTGCTCAATGATGAGNTCAAAAGAATNCTTTAATCCAAAAAAATCANTNTTTATGAGATGATGATTTGGAAAACTTGGTACTCTNTTTTNAAANTTANTTAATACTNNTGAGGAGATATCNACAACATAAACATTTTTAAATCCTAGTTTATGAAGATATTCAGCTTCATAAGANTTNCCTCCGCCNGGAATTAATATTTTTAATTCCTTATTTGTTAATTGATCAAAATATTTTTTTAATGGAGTTGAAATANACCCGATATCCCAACCAGTTTTTCCAGATTTATATTTGTTGTCCCAAAAATCTTCATTTAAAACCATCTAGCAGATTTATAGGAATTAATTAAATGTTAGGAGGAACAATTTTATATTCCCAACCCATAATTCCCCCTAATAAATTAAAAGTATTTTTAATACCTAAAGATTCTAAAATTTGACAGGCAGTAACACTTCTGACACCAGTTCTACAATAAACATAATAGTTTTTGGTTGTATCTAACTTTTCAGATTCTTGCATGAAATTATTAGAATCAAAAAGATCTAATAAGAAGGAATTCTCAATAATTCCTTCTTCCCATTCTATCGAAGTTCTACAATCAATAATTACTGAATTTGTATCACTTTCAATTTGGTTCTTAAATTCTATGGGAGTAATGTTTTTCATATTTATTTTTGATAATTAAGTTTTTCCTGTTTTAGACTTTTGCAAAAATAGGTAGCTTCTATAAATTAAAGAGCAACAAAGGTCACCTTTATAATTTAGTAAAACCGGCTACAAAAATTGCTAGTTACTATATATTTGGAGTTATTTATAATATTGTTGTTGGGCAAACAAATGCTGAAAGTACTGCTTTGGTTTCTTTAATGGCTTCATATCCACCTCTTATATCAGTTACTTTTTTTACACCATTTGCTTTAAAAATTGATGAAGCAATTAGAGAACGATATCCTGTTTTGCAATGTAGGAAATACTCTTTTTTAGGATCAATTTCCACAAAATTAGTATGAATAAAATCCAAAGGAAAATTCTCTACTCCTAAAACATGTTCTGATAAATATTCAGACTCTCTGCGCACATCAATTGGTTTTTCGACAGACCCTTTAGCTAACATATTTGTAAATTTATCAGCCGATATAGAACTTATATAGTCAACATCAAAACCTTTTGCTTTCCAATCAGTAAGCCCTCCATTTAAATACCCTAAAGTTTGATCATATCCAACCCTAGAAAAACGAGTAACAATTTCATTAACACGTAATTCATCGTCAGTAATAAATATAATTTTTTGGTTAATATCTAAAATAATAGCTCCAACCCAAGGGGCAAAATTACCATCAATACCAATATACCACGAGCCCGGTACAGTACCTTCATTAATATAAGATTCTTTAGAGCGAGTGTCAATAACTAATATGTCTTTTTGCTCACTCATATCTTTAAATATTGAGGCATCTAAAGGTGTTGTTCCTTTATTTAATACTTCATCAATACTAGTATTTATTGATTTATTCATTCTAACATTATTTGGGAAATACTGTGGTGGTGGTTTTAATCCAGAGGTTACCTCATTAATAAACTCTTTTTTCGTCATATCTTCTCTCAAAGCATAATTGATTTTTTTTTGATTACCTAAAGTATCAAAAGTATCTGTACTCATGTTTTTACCACAAGAGGAACCAGCACCATGATTTGGATATATAAGTATATCATCTGGTAGGGTCATTATTTTATTTCTTAGCGAATCGAATAAATGACCTGCCAAATCTAATTCCGTTAAGACACCTTGTTTTACTGCTAAATCTGGCCGACCAACATCACCGATAAATAAAGCATCACCAGTTAATACACATGGAGTTTCGCCATCTTTATCAGTTATTAAATAAGAAGAAGATTCCATTGTATGACCAGGAGTATGTATTAATGTAACTTTCCCATCCCCAACAAAAAATTCTTCGCCATCTACTCCATTATAAATATCATATTCTGTAGTTGCATTTGGACCAAAAACAATTTTTGCTCCAGTTTTTTGAGCTAAGTCATATTGACCAGAAACAAAATCAGCATGAAAGTGAGTTAAAAAGATATATTTTATTTTTGCTCCATCGGCTTCAGCCATTTTTAAATAAGGTTCCGTTTCTCTTAACGGATCAACTATTGCCGCATCTCCATTAGACTCAATATAATAAGCCATTTCTGCAATGCATCCTGTAAATAATTGTTTTACTTTCATCTTTTACTGTTTTACGTGATTTTATTAATACACCTATAAATCATTCTGTTCTAAAATTAGATAAAGAATATAACATGGGAATAATTTTTTAAGTCACTAATAAAATACTATTCAATATACAAAAGTAGGCAATACAAATAGTTTTTGTCTTTGCTATTCATAGAATTCCGAAATTTTATTTAAGGATTTCCTTTTTATATCTGGAACGTAAGTTGGAAATTTAGGATAGCCTACTGGAAGTAATAGAAATGCTCTTTCATTACTTGGCCTATTTAGAATTTTTGATAAAAAACTCATTGGACTTGGCGTATGTGTAAGCGTTACTAAACCTGCATTATGAATAGCAGAAATTAACATTCCACAGGCGATACCAACAGATTCGTTAACGTAATAGTTATTTTGCTTATTTCCGTTTTCATCTAAATTGTAAGCTTTTTTAAAAACAATAATTAGCCAAGGAGCAGTTTCTAAAAAGGGTTTGTTCATATTTGTTCCTAATGGTTCCAGATCTTTTTTCCAACGATCACTCATCCTAGAATCGTAGCTTTCTTTTTCTTCAATTTCGGCTTTTTTTCGGATTTGTGATTTTATGAGTGGATTGGATATTGCACAAAACACCCAAGGTTGTTTATGTGCTCCTGAAGGTGCTGTTGATGCACTATTAATTATGTTTTCAATAACTTCTTTAGGGACCCATTTATCTGAATAATCCCTTACCGATCTTCTTTTGTCAAGCCATTTGTAAAACGATTCACTTTTAGAAATTGATTCGTCTTCTGAATACGTATCTATATGGTATGAGATATGTTTAAAGCCATTGACATCTATATGATCTGGAACATCCATGTTTAGAGATTAGATTAATAATTTGTTGGCTCTAATTTAGGAAAAAGAAGGGGGAAATAATAACATTAAATAATACTAAAATTTATCAATCTTAATATCATTTCTATTGAGTTCGATTTTATCTTGGTTTTCAAGCTTTTTTAAAAGTATTGACGTGTTTATTCCGGACGGATGCAATTGGTCTTAAAAAAGTTCACCTCAACTCTCTTTTAACCCCTATAACATTATGTAAATCTAAAACCTTTTTTTTCAAATTACTTAGAAGGAAAAATAAAAAAGAGGTTAATTAAAAAAGAGCTATTTAACAAACAGCCCTTTTTAGTTTGTCTTTAAATTGGTTTTATTTTATAAGTAGCTTTTTAAAGTTGAAAGATTATCAAATCAATTTTGACGTATTTATTTATTTTTCAAAAAATCGGGATCATATTTTACAAAAAAATTAATCCAAATTATTTTTGATAAAGCATATATACTTAAAGAAAAAACTATAAATGATATTATAACTGAAATTAATAAAGTACCAGGACCCATATTTGGGAAGAACATCAATTTCAAAACGCAAACAGCAATAAATAAGGTCACACCCAAAACATAGGCTACATAATAGGAGCCTTGAAAGAACCAGGGTTCAATATTGTATTTAAGTTTGCATTCTGAACAATTTTCTTTGACCTTCCCCATACCTGAATATGAGTAGGGATGGCCTTTATAAAAATCACCTTCATTGCATCTTGGACATTTTAACCTTAAAATACTGTATAATTTTGTTCCTTTACTTAGCATTCTTTTTTCTTTTTGCAAATGTAAAACACACAAGCGTAACATACTGTAAAAGAGTTAAAATAAAAGTAAAAACCGGTCTATTTTTATAACAATTTCTTTTAAAAATAAAATTTAACTTATTTAATTTCTTCGACATTTTCTATAATTATCTTGCCTCCTTCTTTATAAATAGATACTATTTTAGTAAATCCTTTGTTTTTATATTTATATTTTATTTTTGATAGTAGCTCATTTTTTCTTGTAATTTGTAATTCACTAACCCTACTTTCTTTTTTTAATTCTCCCCCCAATACAACCTCTTTATCTGTTCCTTTTAAAGAAGGGAATACAAATTCTTTAGGGATATTAAATAATTGTTGAGCCATATAAAAAGCTTCATGCCATTGCGTTTCTGGGAGGGCTAATATTTCAGTATTAATTGGATTACTTGCAGTACCACTTATAGTTTCGGAATAGTTAACGGCTGGAAATAGCAATAGTAATTCTTCGCCATATTTTTTTGCTGAAATTCCTTTTTCTGGAGGGAAATATTGTGAAAGGTATCCATTAAATGCAAATCCTTTTTTATGATTGAATTCAATATGGTCCATACCGCCAGAAATTTCTCCAACTTTCATTGTTGAGTTTAATTCTGATGAAATTATTTTCACTTTCGTACCATAAGGCATAATAGCTAGTTTTTTACTTTGTAAATTTGCGTATTCCCTTAAACTTAGGCCAGATGGTGAGGTGACGTATAAATAGTCAATTCCTGTCGGTTTTTTCTCAGTAATAGGATCAATGATTGCTAAATTATTTTCAGAATTTAGTGTACTATCTGTTGAAGGGTTTTCTTCATTTTTACAAGAAAGAAATAATGTGGCGCTAACTAAAACAATACTTAAAATTTTCACTGTTTTCATAATGTGTTTATTAGGGTTAATAAATATTTTTAAGTAATTTTTTCTCATGTACATATTATAAATTTATTTAAAACTCAAATTTTAATTGAACAGCTACTTCCTTCTCTTTTGTTGGCTTCCCTTTATCAGTGTTGAGGTTCGATAAAGAAATACCCAACAATCGTACCGAGTTTTTCATACCGGATTGAAATAACAAATCTTTAACAGTTTCCACGATTACATCTTTATCCGATATATAATAGGGCAATGTTTTACTTCTAGTTTGTAATGTAAAATCACTGTATTTAATTTTAAGGGTGACTGTTTTTCCTGCAACTTTACTTTTTTTAAGTCGTTTTTCTACCTCTTTAGAAATATCTTTTAGTTTTTTTATCATAAATATTTCTGAAGTTATGTTCTCGCTAAAAGTACGCTCGGCAGCTAAAGATTTACGTGTTCTAGAAGATTTTACTTCACTAAAATGTTCTCCCCTTACTACGTGATAATAAAAACTCCCACTTTTCCCAAAATTCTCTTCTAAAAATTCTTTTGATTTCAGTTTTAGGTCTTTTCCTGTAAAGATTCCAAGACGGTACATTTTTTTTACGGTAACTTTTCCAACACCATAAAATTTCTTAATATCTAGCTGTTCTAAAAATTCAAGAACTTCGTTTGGAGGAACTGTTTTCTGTCCGTTTGGTTTATTAATATCGCTAGCAACTTTCGCGATAAACTTATTGATAGATATTCCAGCTGAAGCATTTAAGCCAGTTTTTTCTTTTATTTTTTTTCGAATTTCTTCCGCTATTAATGTAGCACTAGGAATTCCTTTTTTGTTTTCAGTTACATCCAAATAAGCTTCATCTAATGACAATGGCTCTACATTATCGGTAAACTCAAAAAAAATTTTTCTAATTTGATTCGATACTTCGTGATAGCGTTTAAAATTTGAACTTACAAAGATGAGTTCTGGGCAATTTTTTAATGCTATAACACTACTCATAGCGGACCGTACTCCAAATTTTCTAGCCTCATAACTAGCAGCACTTACTACACCACGCTCAGAACTCCCTCCAACAGCAACTGGTTTCCCTTGTAATTCGGGGTTATCTAGTTGCTCTACAGATGCATAAAACGCATCCATATCAACATGTATAATCTTTCTTTGTAGAAGTTCTTCCTTCATCCTATAAATTTATAATATATTAGACACATAATAGTATTTATGAACTTAAATCAGATTACAAGCCATAGAATTGTATTTGATCATAAAGCAGAAGATTAACCTTGTGCAGATAAAAATAGAAAAACTCACCTTGGAGAACTTAAAAATTTCACAAAAAAATAGTTATGATAGAGATTGAACGAAAATTTTTAATAGTTTCAGATAATTATAAAAAAGAAACACACAAAGAGACTAGGATCGTTCAAGGGTTTTTAAACACTCATAAAGAGCGTACAGTTCGAATTAGGATAAAGGGAACGGAAGCTTTTATTACCGTAAAAGGGATTTCGAATAAAGAAGGAACTACTAGGTTCGAATGGGAAAAAGAAATTCCCTTAGCGGAAGCCGAAATGCTATTAAGATTATGTGAACCTAATCTTATTGAAAAAATAAGATATGAAGTTAAAAAAGGAATTCACTTTTTTGAAATAGACGAATTTTTTGGGGATAATGAAGGGCTAATAATAGCAGAAATTGAATTATCGGACGAGAATGAAGCGTTTATAAAACCCGATTGGTTAGGTAAAGAGGTAACTGGTGACGTTCGATATTACAATTCGCAGCTTTCTAAAATACCTTATATGAATTGGAAACTTTAATTTATAGCAACTAGTTCTATAATTTGTTTAATAGTTTTTAAATCTGAAACACTTTCGGTTCCCCCCTCAAAGAAAGAAGTAGAATTTTCCTTTTTTTGAAGCGTTGCAGATAAATGTATACTAGAAAAGCCTTGGTCTTTAAAACAGAGTGCGTTTTCTAGATTAATCCCACTTCCTGGCATAATTTCAATTTTACCATTGTATAATTCATTCATTTCCTGTAATAAGGCAAGACCATTATAAGCAGTCTGTTTTTGACCAGAACTCAATACTCTTTTTATTTTTAAATCGATTAATTGTTTTAAAGAATCAAGGGCATTTTCGGTGCAATCAAAAGCTCTATGAAATGTGAAATCCATACCTTTAGCAGCATAGATTAATCTTTTTGTAGCAGCGACATTAATTTTATTTTCTGAAGTTAACACTCCACAAACCACACCCTGACATCCTATGCTTTTACAGAATTCAATGTCTCTAATCATGCTGTTTAATTCATCTTCTGAATAGCAAAAACTTCCTTTTCGTGGTCTAATTAATACATGGACAGAAATATTCAATTCAGCAATTACTTTTTTAATTAATTGTCGCGATGGGGTTAATCCACCAAAAGCAAGTTGCGTACACAGCTCAATACGATGAGCTCCTCCTTTTTCTGCAGCCAAGGCACTTTCAAACGAATTGGCACAAATTTCTACTATCATTCTATAATTATTTCATCAATAAAAGTCCAAGCTTTATTACCCGCTCCTTTTTTTCCTTCTTGGATAAAGCCATAACTTGGAATTGTTAAAATTATAATTTGAGACTGAATTCCCTTTAAACCTGAAAGATCAATTTCAAAATCAATAATATTTTTTTCAGATTTAGAATCTAATATTTTAGAAATTACAATCTGTTCTTTTCCATCTATCCAACAACTTACACTAATTTTTTTTGGAGTATAAATCCATTGTCCTGTAGCGTTATAAAAACGGGTTTTAAGAGTGTTTATAGTTTTAATTTCGCCTAAATCAATAGTGATTTGCAAATCGTCTCCCCAAAAGCCCAACCATTCTTTATCCCCATACCTATCGTCACTTCCATGTATACCATTAATTAATGCTTCTTTTCCTCCTGCATTATAGGCTTTATGAGGAAGCACATTTAAATCCACTTTTCCTGTGATTGCTTTATGGTAGTTAATTTTCTCAGATAAAGGATCACTTACTAATTCATTATTTTTAAAAACACCCGCATGAATTGTAGTGTTTTTAGTAATTGAAATACTTCCTGAATATAGTTTTGAGTGCTTGTCTAAAGCTGTTCCGTTGCTTGTATATTTTATTTCTTTTCCTTCTAAAGGAGTTTTTAATTGATAACTAACCAATCCGTTTTTTTTCACTAATTTTCCTTCTAATTCATACAAATGGTTTGCATAATTAATATTTAATATATTAAGTCTTTTTAAAAAAGGTTCTAGTCTGTATAGAAATTCTGGATAACCTGTTTCCATGTTTTTTGTTGCTCCACTCCATAATACTTCACTCATAGCCAAAATTCTTGGAAAAACCATATATTCTAATTGGTCTTCAGTCTTCATATATTCAGTCCAAACGTTTCCTTGAGCTCCTAATACATATTTTTTCTCCTCTTTAATTAATTCAGGAGGGATAGGATTGAAACTATACACTTTTTTTAAAGGTAGGAATCCTCCAATTGCTAAAGGTTCATCTAGACTATTTGACTGATAATGATCAAAATAAGCATGGGAGTTAGGAGTAAGTATTACATCATGCCCTTCTTTGGCGGCATCAATAGCGCCTTGAGTACCACGCCAAGACATCACCGTAGCATTAGGCGCAAGACCTCCTTCTAAGATTTCATCCCAACCAATTATTTTTTTCCCTTTACTATTTAAAAATGTTTCGATTCTGGTAATAAAATAACTTTGCAATCCGTGTTCGTCTTTTAAATCGAAATCTTTAATTAATTTTTGACAATNATTACATTCTTTCCAATGTTTTTTTGGAGCCTCATCGCCTCCAATGTGGATATATTCTCCTGGGAATAAATCAATCACTTCAGTCAATACATTTTCTAAAAAAATAAAAGTCTGTTCATTAGGACAGTAAATATTTGGAAATACACCCCAAGTTTTCGCAACCGGGACCTGTTCGCCACTACAACCTAATTCTGGGTAANCGCTAATTGCTGCCTGAGAATGACCCGGAATTTCAATCTCTGGAATGATGGTTACTTGATGTTTTTTAGCAAATTCTACAATTTNTTTAATATCTTCTTGGGTATAAAAACCACCGTATTTTTTACCATCATATTTTACAGGGGAATCATTAAAATGACCAATTAATGTTTCTTCACGATAGGCGCCAATTTCAGTTAATTTTGGATATTGTTTTATTTCAATTCGCCAACCTTGATCTTCTGTTAAATGCCAATGGAAATAATTCATTTTGAGCATCGCCAAATTTGCAATGTATTCTTTTACAAACTCTTTTGAAAAAAAATGCCTTCCAACATCTAAATGCATTCCTCTATATTTAAACTTAGGNGCATCTTTAANANAAACTTTTATAATATAAAATTCTTTTTCTTGAAAGCCTTTTTCTTTTTCTAGTGATATCGGCATGAGTTGCCTTAGAGTTTGTATCGCATAAAAAGCTCCTGAAGCATTTTTTGCTTTTATAAGTATACCTGTATCGGAAACAGATAATGTATAACCTTCTAAAGGCAGTGTGCTATCTTTTTTAATTACAATAGCTGCTGTTTCTTCTGAATTATTTTTCATTAAAAAAGAACTTCCGTTTTGNATATAATTTACTAGAAATTCTCCAGCAACGGTAAATTCTCTCTCGAAAAAAACGCTNGAGTTTTCGGTTATTTTAAAATAACCTTTTTTTATTTCTAATTGTTGAGGTTTAGGAATTAAAGGTGGAACTAAATCTAGATTTTTAACTTCATTAGATTTACATCCCAAAAATAATNCAAATCCTACCAATAATAGAGAATAAATTAATTTTTGCATTAGTTCCGGATAAATTGGTTGAGTGTTTTAAAATTAATTTTTGAAACTACCTTAGCATCTGTTTTAAACTGAATATATTTTGAAACTCCAGGTAGTATGTCGAAAAAATTATCCTGCCAAGTTCCTTTTTTTTCAGAAAATAAAAATACATTTTTTTGTAAAGTTTCTGATTTTAACTTTATTAAAAAGCCATCCTTNTTTTTAACTGTTTCAATAGTTAACNGATCGTTTATTAAATTTAAATCTTTGGGTTTAGCAAAATAATGGTAGTATTCAGATTCANCAAAAATTATTTTTAAAAAAGTATTGTTATGATCGAAATCTTTATTTTTTAATTGNTATTTGTAAACAACTTTACTGCTATTTATAGGACTTGAAACAAGCGCTACNTCTTTAAAAAGAACCTTCCCATTAAAATTTAAATGACTAATTTCAAGCGNATCTTTAATTTCAGAAAAGGTGTCGTTNATAATGTATACATCTAATTCTTTTTCATTTTTTGAAGTTGAAATAACAACATTCTTAAAAGCTTTTTTTGCTTGATAATGCAATGCTTTCCAATTTCCCAAACCATCAATACTTGACCAAGAAACTNCAGGCCAACAATCGTTTAATTGCCAATATAAGGTTCCCATATTATAAGGTTTNGCNCGTCGATGTGCATAAATACCTTTTGTAANTCCGTGAGCTTGCAATAACTGACTCATATACACATAATCTTCTCCTTTTGTGGGAACAGGAAAGTCACGTGCCATATATTCTTTTATCAAATCAAAACCTCTTGCATGCTTTTGGTGTGTTGAAAAGGATGAATGTTTTAAATGAATAGAATCTTGTTCTGTAAAATACTGGATGGCTTCATAACTNGGAAAAGATTGAAACCCAAACTCACTCATAAATCGAGGTACTTCCTCTTCATAATGTTCAAACGGATATCCATCATGCCAAACCCACCAATCGTGAGCATCGCCCTCAAATTGGTANCGTTGATCACCACGGCCATATTTAGGAGAGCTTTCCCAATACGAAACAGATGGATGTAAACTGTCTATAACTTGAGGTAAAATATGATTGAACANCGCATAATACCCCTCCCATATTTCTTGTTGTTGAGCTTCTGTTTTANCATTTTTCCAACCCCAACGATACCAACCTTCACTATTTTCATTATTTCCGCACCATAATGCNATGCTGGGATGTTGNCGNAATCTTTTTACNTTTTCNATAGCNTCTTGTTTNACATTTTCTAAAAAAGCNTCATCTCCNGGATACATNGCACAGGCAAACATAAAGTCTTGCCAAACAAGTATGCCTTTTGCATNACAAAGTTGATAAAAGAAATTNTCCTCATAAACTCCTCCTCCCCANACACGAAGCATATTCATATTGGCATCTACCACATCATTGATGAGGTTGATATAATTTTNTTGACTTACTTCAGGAAGAAAAATATTCTGAGGAATATAATTCGCACCTTTCATATATACNGGTTTTCCNTTGAGTTTAAAATAAAAGCTTTCCCCNATGGAATCCTTGTCGGTAACCAATTCGATGGATCTGATTCCTAGTTTTTTTGTAAATGATTCCTTTTTATAATCCTCATTAAANAGATCTACTTNAATATCGTATAAAAAGGGTTCTCCTAAATTATGAGTCCACCAAAGGTTGGGGTNTTTAATCGTAAATGGNATGCTGTATTCAGATTTATCNGGAGAAATTACTAGTGTGGAAGTAAACGTTTCTTTTGTATTGTTATTGGTGATTTTAATGGTTGTTTTTTGTTGCTTTTGTGTGTGAATTGTTAAGTCAGCANAAATTTGAGCCAGCGTATCTGAAATGGATTTTGTTTTAAGATAAACATCTTTAAATCGGGTATTTTCATAAGAAACAAGANTGATNCCTTTTGTGATTCCCATCGTTTTTATGGTAGGCCCCCAATCCCAACCNTATTGAAATTGTGGCTTTCGGGTAAACACTCTCGGTGCCTCTGGTAAAACGTAAGAAAGNTTGTCTGCTTCTTTTTGTTCTAAAGAATCGGTGGAGTGAAAAAGGATTTTTAATTCATTTGTTAATCTCATGGAATCACTAATATCTACTTCCCAACATCTAAATGCATTGTTGGTTTTTAATAACAAACTGTCATTTAAATAAACTTCTGTATAGGTATCTAGCCCTTCAAAAGTTAAAAAATGTTTCTGTTTAAGCAGTGTTTTTTCAGAAACTGAAAATTGAGTATTNTACTGCCAGTTTTTTTNAGAAATCCATTGAATGAAGTCTTCATTTGTGCCTANAAAAGGATGNGGAATTTTATTTAATGAAAGTAAATCGGTTTGTACCGTCCCGGGAATATTTGCAGGCATCGATAAAGAACCTCCTTCTTGAGAAAACGTCCANTTTTTTNATAGATATTGATNTTCTATGTCGTTTTTTGATTCTTTACAGGAAGAAAAAGCAACTAATATAAATACACCTATGAAGAAAGAAAATTTCATATTACTAAAATAAGAAAATTGAATAAGGATAAATTTATAANCGCAACAATTAATCANCAAATTCATATTCNCNTTTTACNTTACAAATTCGANCCTTATACCAAGANTACCATTTGTTTTTGCCTTTTGNTTNTGCTTCTTGATGATTTAAGTTAACTTTTTTGTTTTTAATATCCTCAATAGTTTTCTAATAACTNATAGCAATACCCAATTTATTTCTTGCACTTTCAAAACCTAAATAACNGGNTTATTTTTTGGCAAGAGACTANCATCTTACTCTATCTTTCAATACTTCGGATTGTCTATTTGTAAAAATTACCACATAATAGGGTTTATTCATCTTTGTAAATTTTAACGATTAGNTCNCCTTTAGCATTCATATGTGCACGGTACATACCTGCGGTATTAAATTCCATGGCAATATTTCCNTCTTTATCAATAGCAACAATACCTCCATCACCACCTAAATCTGGAACTTTTTGTTGTATNACAANTTTAGCTGCTTCTTTTAAAGTGATTCCCTTGTATTCCATCATTGCCGAAATATCATATGCTACCATTGCTCTAATAAAAAATTCTCCCCAACCTGTTGAAGAAACCGCACAAGTNGAATTATTAGCATAAGTTCCTGCACCAATNATAGGGGCATCTCCAATGCGGTTCCAACGTTTATTNGTCATTCCTCCAGTGGAGGTCCCAGCTGCTAAATTTCCATTTTTATCTAATGCTACACACCCTACAGTTCCAAACTTAGAATTTTTNATGAAAGGATCTTCAAATGATAAACTTTTATGTTGTTTGCGCAATTCTATATCNTTTATTTTTTGAAGTGATTGCATTCTTTTTTTCGTAAAAAAATAGGAGGGATNTGTCATTTCAAAACCTTGTTCTCTNGCAAACTCTTCAGCACCTTCACCTGAAAGCATTACATGTGGAGAATCATTCATAATTGATANTGCTAGGTNTATTGGGTTTTTAATATGTTTAACTCCTGAAACTGCTCCGGCATTAAGCGTTTNTCCATCCATAATAGAAGCATCCAATTCGTTGGTTCCTTCATGGGTAAAAACCGCCCCCTTTCCTGCATTAAATAAAGAGGAGTCTTCCATACTATTTATAGNAGCAGATACTGCTTCCAAAGAAGTNCCTCCGGCTCTTAATATAGTATGACCTATTTTAATAGCTTCCTCAAGTTTTTCCAAATAAGCACTNTCTAAAGAGTCGGTCATGTTTTGTTTCAAAATGGTACCTGCACNCCCATGAATTACAATTCCAAAAGTTTCTTGTTTTTTTGAGTTGTTTTTGGAAGAAATTTCTCCTNTAAAATGATGTTTTTGATCATTATTACAGCTTAAAAGNACAAAAAATCCGATTAAAAGNGTTAAAATTTGTTTCAACAGTAAAATATTTTATAAAAAAGCTAAGATAAGCNAAAAGCATTGTTACTNCAAGGCTCGTAAGAATTAAAATGTAAGAAAAANCNCAAAATTATAGTTNAAANTATCGACGAAATACACAAAATATAGGATGAAATGCAATTTTTTAGTTTTTTTTTATATATTTGTACCCNCATCAAGCCCCAAATTTGGTGTCTCATATTATGAAACTTTTTAAAANTAGCCTANTTGCTATTGTATTATTATTTACGGTAGCATCTTGTTCAAAAGATGATAGTNTAANTCTAGATGAAGCAGATTATACTATCAATTTAAATTTAGCCCATGAAACCAATTGGGAGTTAGCTGATGAAATNCTTGTTTTAGTTAATGAACACAGATCATCTTTAGATTTACCANTTATTGAAAGGGATCAGCAATATGCNTCTGCTTATGCAGTACAACACACTAANTACATGATTGANTTGAANCNAATTAATCATGATAATTTTGGTGAACGCTCAGAAGCTCTAAAACAAAATGGAGCTATTCGTGTTGGAGAAAATGTTGCCAATGGATATGAAACNGCCGAAGCGGTAGTATTTGCTTGGTTAAATAGCCCAACNCANAANCATGTTATAGAAGGTAATTATACGCATTCAGGTTTTGGTATTATTCCAAATGAAAACGGGTCTTACTTTTTTACTCAACTTTTCTACAGCAAATAAAATTACTTTTACAATTCAACCATTTAACGTATTTTTACCTAAACTAAGATAAAANTACGNCTATGGATATTGCAAAACCTTTTAATTTAAATACGTGGATAGAAGACAATAGAAACTTGCTAAAACCTCCTGTTGCCAATAAAAATTTATATGTTNCATCTAAGGATTATATAGTNATGATCGTTGCAGGACCTAATGCAAGAAAGGATTATCATTTTAATGAAACTGAAGAGTTGTTTTATCAATTAGAAGGCAATATTCAAGTTAATATTCAAGAAGACGGCCAAAAGCGAGAAATGAAACTCGGACCTGGTGATATGTTTTTACTTCCTGCAAATACACCACACTCTCCTGTAAGAGCAGAGGGTTCTATAGGTTTAGTGGTAGAACGCGTTCGAAAAGGAAAAAACCTTAANGATGGTTTAATGTGGTTTTGTGATGATTGCAACCATAAACTTTATGAAGTTTATTTTGAACTTCAGGATGTAGAAAAAGACTTTCAACCCCATTTCAAAGAATTTTATGCTTCNGAAGCATTGCGAACCTGCGATAATTGCGGNACCATAATGGATACAAATTAGCTGTTTATTGGTGATTAATTAAAANAATCCTAGTATTACAATNGAAAAGTAAANGAAGCTAACTANTTTTTTCATTTTTCAATATTCTTTAAAATTTTATAAGGAATTCGTANCTTTACANACTAAATTTAGAACAACAAAAAATAAAAAATATGACTACCATTGCAAACGCATTTGGAATTGAAAATGCATTAGAAAAATTAGGAGTTAACGAAATAAATAAAGGAACTTCAACTGGAAGTAACTGGTTTTCGGAAGGTGAAATGATTTCATCGCATTCACCTGTTGATGGAAAATTAATAGGCAAGGTAACGACTACATCTCGCGAAGATTATGAAAAGGTTATNAAAACTGCNCAAACTACTTATAAAGAGTGGAGAAAAGTACCAGCCCCTCAAAGAGGAGAAATTGTACGTCAATTTGGAAATAAATTAAGAGAACTAAAAGAACCATTAGGTCAATTGGTTTCATANGAAATGGGAAAATCATTACAAGAAGGTTATGGTGAAGTTCAAGAAATGATNGATATCTGTGACTTTGCAGTAGGTCTCTCTAGACAGTTAAACGGACAAACCATTCCTTCGGAACGACCAGGACACGTTATGCGTGAACAATGGCATCCAATTGGAATTGTTGGAATCATTTCAGCATTTAACTTTCCTGTTGCTGTTTGGGCTTGGAATACAGCGCTAGCTTGGATTTGTGGTGATGTATGTGTTTGGAAAGGTTCTGAAAAAGCACCTTTATGTTCTNTTGCTTGTCAAAATATTATTGCAACTGTTTTAAAAGACAATAACTTACCAGAAGGAATTTCTTGCATCATTAACGGAGATTATAAAGTAGGNGAAATGATGACAACTGACCATAGAGTTCCCTTGGTATCTGCTACAGGATCTACAAGAATGGGAAGAATTGTNGGTGCTACTGTTGCAGAACGTTTTGGNAAATCATTATTGGAACTAGGTGGTAACAATGCTATTATTATTACACCTACTGCCGACTTAAAAGTAGTAGTTCCTGGTGCTGTATTTGGTGCGGTTGGTACAGCAGGACAACGTTGTACTTCCACTAGANGATTGATNATTCACGAGTCGGTTTACAATAAAGTAAGAGATGCAATTGTGGGTGCTTATGGACAAATTGTTATCGGAAATCCNTTAGATGAAACTAAGCATATGGGACCATTAATNGATAAGGATGCGGTGAATACTTATTTAGGAGCTATTGAAAAAGCAAAAGCGGAAGGTGGAAATATTTTAGTTGAAGGTGGTGTTTTAGAAGGTGAAGGATTTGAAAGCGGTTGTTATGTAAAACCAGCTATTATTGAAGCTGAAAACTATTATGAAATTGTACAACACGAAACATTTGCTCCTATTTTATACCTAATGAAATATAGCGGAGCTGTGGAAAATGCTATTGAAATGCAAAATGGGGTTGCTCAAGGACTCTCTTCTGCTATTATGACTAATGAAATGAAAGAAGCTGAAAAGTTTTTAAGTTTTTCTGGATCTGATTGTGGTATTGCTAATGTAAACATAGGTACTTCCGGTGCTGAAATTGGTGGAGCTTTTGGTGGTGAAAAAGAAACTGGTGGTGGACGAGAATCTGGATCAGATGCTTGGAAAGTTTACATGAGAAGACAAACCAACACGGTAAATTACTCAGACGAATTGCCTTTAGCACAAGGAATTAAATTTGATTTGTAATAGTATTAAATTATAAAATAAAAGACCTCCAAAATAAAATTTTGGAGGTCTTTTTTATTAAATATTACCCTAACTAAAAAAGCAAATGATAAACACAAAACACTATTGCAACCTGATGTCCTAGAGGATTAATTTTAGTGACAAATACTTTGTTAGTTTTAACTATACTTCATCTTTCTAAGAATCCGAACCGTTTCTTTATAAGAAGTATAAACAGCATCCTCTTGGTTTTTTAAAAATGATTTTGCTTCATAAAGCTTATCTTTTGCTTCTGTAAAATCGTTTAAAAAACAAATAAGATAGGTCGCGGGAAGGTTTTTTAAATCTGTCTGTTCTGAATTATTTAAAGGAATTTCCTTTTTTAGTTTTTCAATAATAGCATTATTAGCATTAAATATATGATATAAAGTCCGTTTATTAAACTGGGGTGGTTTAAATAGTAAAACGGTATCCATTTGGTAGGACCCATTTTCATTAAAAGTAATGATTACTTCTTCTAAAGGATAATATTTATACTGATTATTCAATCCTAAATGCACATATTCAATAATTCTAAACTCATGTTCATTATAGCTAATACTTACTTCATCTAAATTGGAATAAAACAAACGAACTTGTTCATTTATAAATTCAATATCAACCCTAGAATAATAGGATACGCCTTTTACTTTTTTAATAGTTCCAGCCCAACAAACCACAAATTGTTCTTTAAAAACATGGTAAAATGAAGGGAGGTCTTTGTGTTTATCATTAATGAATTCGATGACTCCATCTAGCGTATGCTCAATGTTATTTTTCGCTTTGTTTTCTATAGATTTTACAATTTCAGAATTAACGTCTTTAATAATAATATCGAAATCTTTAGGCATCGAAATACTTCCATCCCTCATAAAAATAGAGCCTCCCCAATATTTCCATATGTTTTTACGTAAGGAAGTTATTTCTTCAGTAGGTCGGATTGACACTAAGCCCACCACTTTATGATTTGATAAATGAGGGAAAGCTACATTTTCATAAATAATTAGAGGAGGATTTGTCAAGTACGCATTGATGAGGTTTTGAATTTTACTATCATCAAAAAAATCGACCCCATTAATGGCATTGGTTTCATCTTCAACTCCTACAACTATATAACTATTGTTTTTTGGGTTGCTGTTACTAAGCGCACAAACGTGTTTTAGAAATTTTGCCTTTCCTTCCTTAGTACCTAATTCTATTTTTCGTTTTTTATCATAAAAACTACTTTCATCATTATGAGCGAGTAAGTTTTTAATTAAAAGACGTTTATTAATCAAGGTTTTATTTTTTATGTATGATGGTACTTGAGGCTTGATCTAATGCCATAACAGTTAGATCTGCAATATTTACATGTGCAGGTCTGCTGATTGTAAACCAAATAATCTCCGCGACATCCTTAGCTTGCAAAGGAGTAAACCCTTGATATACTTTAGAAGCCTTTTGGACATCCCCTTTAAACCGGACCTCACTAAATTCAGTGGCTACCATTCCCGGATTGATGGCCCCTACTTTTATTCCTTTTCCATTTAAATCAATTCTCATTCCCTGATTAATAGCATCAACCGCATATTTACTTGCACAATAGACATTCCCTTTTGGATACACTTCTTTTCCAGCAGTAGAACCAATATTGATGATGTGGCCTTGTTCTTTTAATAACATTTTTGGAAGTATCGCTTTACTAACATAAAGCAATCCTTTTACATTAACATCAATCATGACCTCCCAGTCCTCAATTTTTCCATCTTGAAAAGAATCCAATCCATGAGCGTTCCCAGCATTGTTTATTAAAAAATCTATTTCTGAAAAAGCTTTTGGAAGTTCATTGATTTTTGAAAGAACAACTTCTTTATCACGAACATCAAAATTTAAAGTGTGGATTTTACAAAAGGAATTCAATTCTTTTTTTAATTGATCTAAACGGTTTTGTCTTCTTCCACAAAGAATTAAATCAATTCCATTTTTCGCAAATATTTTTGCTGTTGCTTCCCCAATTCCAGAGGTTGCACCTGTTATCAGTGCTAATTTATTTTTCACAATCATAAAGTTTTCAAAAAGGGTATTTATTTGCCAATTAAATTCCGTTATTTCGATTAGAAAAGTACGTATTAATAGTACTTAAATATGTTAAATATTTTATCTAATTTTTAACCAATTGTTAACAAGGATTTAAAAGTTAATTTTTCAATTTAGCAATCCTTAATTNAAAAATATTNTTTTTTGTTAAAATAAGAACATGGAACAGACAAATACACCTCTAGATATTGGAGCTTTAAANGAAAAAATAGAGAAAGAATCNGCATTTATTGATATTCTTTCTATGGAAATGAATAAAGTAATTGTGGGTCAAAAACACATGGTTGAGCGTTTGCTAATCGGATTGTTAGGAGAAGGGCATATATTGCTTGAAGGTGTGCCAGGATTGGCAAAAACACTAGCTATAAATACNTTGGCAAAAGCCGTACACGGGGATTTTAGTAGAATTCAATTTACTCCAGATTTATTGCCTGCCGATGTTGTAGGTACCATGATTTATAATATGAAGGACAATGATTTTAGCATTAAGAAGGGGCCTATTTTTGCCAATTTTGTCTTAGCAGATGAGATTAACCGTGCTCCTGCTAAAGTTCAATCTGCATTACTAGAGGCCATGCAAGAAAAGCAAGTGACCATTGGGGATAANACTTTTATATTGGAGAAGCCATTTTTGGTGATGGCGACTCAAAATCCAATTGAGCAAGAAGGAACCTACCCCTTACCAGAGGCACAAGTGGATCGTTTTATGTTAAAAACNGTAATTAAATATCCTCAATTAGTAGAAGAACAATTAATCGTTCGTCAAAACTTAAAAGGTAGTTTTGAGCAAGTAAATCAAGTAGTGACGTTAGAGCAAATTTCAAGAGCTCAACAATCGGTTCGTGATGTTTATATGGATGAAAAAATTGAAAAATATATTTTAGATATTATTTTTGCAACACGAACACCAGAGAATTATAATTTACCAGATTTAAATCCATTAATCAGTTTTGGNTCTTCCCCAAGAGGAAGCATTAACCTAGCAATTGCATCAAAATGTTATGCATTTATCAAGCGCAGAGGTTATGTGATACCAGAAGATGTTAGAGCAGTTGTTCATGATGTACTGCGTCATCGTATAGGAATAACTTATGAGGCTGAAGCCGAAAATATAACTTCAGAAGATATTATCAATAAGATTGTAAACCAAATAGAAGTGCCTTAATATATGTTTAATTGTTTATTCGGTTAAACAAGGTTNAGTCACAAGATTCAATATTTCAACAAATTAACATCAATTGNATACTAAAGAACTCCTTAAAAAAGTAAGAAAAATAGAAATTAAGACCCGTCGCTTAAGCGATCANATGTTTGGTGGCGAGTATCACAGTACTTTTAAAGGTAGAGGAATGACATTTAGTGAAGTTCGTCAATATCAGTTTGGTGATGATGTTCGTTCCATCGATTGGAATGTAACTGCTCGTTATAACGAGCCCTATATAAAAGTTTTCGA
Source organism: Flavobacteriaceae bacterium (assembly GCA_002713705.1). GTDB lineage: Bacteria > Bacteroidota > Bacteroidia > Flavobacteriales > Flavobacteriaceae > Marifrigoribacter. Next base: position 121,804 of record PAUJ01000029.1, on the reverse strand, counting down.
AGAAGAGCGAGAATTAACTTTAATGCTAATTGTAGACATTAGTGGGTCTGAATTATTTGGAACTGATGGTCAATTTAAAAATGAAATTGTAACTGAAATAGCAGCTACACTAGCTTTTTCCGCATTACAAAACAATGATAAAATAGGNTTGATATTATTTTCAGATGAAATAGAGTTGTTTATTCCACCAAAAAAAGGAAAATCACACGTTCTGCGAATTATCAGAGAATTATTAGAGCACAAGCCAAANAGTAAAGAAACAGATATTGCTATGGCATTAAAGNATTTTTCGAAAGTAATAAAAAAGAAAGCCATTGTTTTTGTGCTTTCTGATTTTATTACAGATGANTATAGAGAGACATTAAAAATTGTTTCTGGGAAACATGATGTTACAGGAATAAGAGTCTATGATAAAAATGANGAACAAATTCCTAACCTTGGAATGGTTCAAATGGAAGACCAAGAAACAGGCGAATTAGTGTTGGTAAACACTTCCTCCANANAAGTTCGAAATCATTACAAGGCTAANTATCTAGAAAGAGCAGCTTATTTTAAAGAATCTTTTCAAAAAAGTGGTGCAGGCGCATTGACCTGTATGGTAGGTGAAAGTTACGTGAAAAAATTGTTGGGTTATTTTAAAAATAGATAATAAATAGAAAATAACGCAGTGCATGCAGATNAAAAAAAATAAACTATATAAAGCAAAAATATCATTCCTTAGATTATCTAGGNATCTCTTTATGTTGTTTTTATTTTTTAAGGTATGCCTTTCTCAAGCTCAAGTTTCTTCATCTATAGACACTACACTAATAAGAATTGGAGAAGAGATTATATATTCAATTCAAGTGGAGGTAGATTCTACTGCCTTGGTTTTATTTCCCGAAGGACAATCATTTAATCCTTTAGAAGTAATTGATTCCTATGATATNGATACTACTAGACTTCAAGATAAAATTAGACTNATAAAGAAGTATGGTTTAACTCAATTTGATTCAGGAAGCTATACGCTTCCATCTCAAAGAGTAGTTATTAATAACAAGCCATTCAATACAGACTCTATTAATTTAGAGGTGTTCAATGTGCTTGTAGATACTACTAAGCAAAAAATGTTTCACATTAAACCAGCATTTGAAGTTGAAGAGTCTGGTTTCGATTTTGAAAAATTATTCTATTGGATCGTTCCCATACTTTTAATTGTTGNAATTATTGCTTTCTTATTCTTCAGAAGAAGAAAAAGAAAAAAAATGGAATTAGCAAAACAACTTCCTCCATACGAAGAAGCAATTGAGGCTTTAAAAGTATTGGATCACTCTCATTTTTTAGAAAATGATAATTCTAAAAGCTATTACTCTTCTTTAACGGAAATTTTAAAACGATATATAGGAAGAGAAGTAGACGATGCTGCTCTAGAAAGTACGAGTAATGAATTAATCGATCGATTGATATTGCATAAAGATGCTGGAAGTTTTGATTTTGATGCAGAAACNATNAATAAGATTGATAAAATTTTAAAACGAGCAGATTTAATAAAGTTTGCTAAGATGAAAGAACTNGAAGGTCAAGCTAAAACAGANCGAACTGTTGTTGAAGATATTATTAATGAAACTAAGGAGATTATTCCAGAACCTACTGAAGAAGAGTTGCTTAAAAATAAATTATATTTAGAGGNACTCCGTAAAAAACAATTAAAAAGAAAACGAATTAAAATTGTTTTAACTGCCTTTGCATCGGTTATAATTGCTGCTGTTATTTTTGGAAGTATCAAAGGGTTTGATGAATTAAAAGATAAAACACTTGGTAATAAAATGCGAAATCTTTCGGAAGGTAGATGGATAAANAGTGAGTATGGATCACCTTTAATTGTTNTTGAAACACCTAGAGTTTTAGTAAGAACTGTAGATTCTTTAGTCCCTAAAAGTTTACNAATAAAAAGGAAAAGTCTTTTTACTTATGGACATATTAACGACCAACTCTATATAAGAGTTAGTACTATCAAGTTTAATCAAGAACAAAAGCTAGAATTGGAATCTTCATTAGATNTGTCACTAGCATTATTAGAAAANGCAGGAGCTAAAANTTTAGTGGTAAAAAGAGAAGATTTTGAAACTGAAAACGGAATTAAAGGAATTAAAGCATATGGTGATTTTTATGTTCAAGTTTCAGGAGATAAACTATTGAAAAAGAAGAGTTCGTANGAGTTATTNTTATTTGCTCAAGAAAATGGTTTACAAGAAGTATTAGTAGTTTATAAAGACGATAGTCGTTTTACAAAAGCCATAAAAGATCGTATTATCAATTCTATTGAGTTAGAAATTACTCAAGAAAAAAAGAAAAAAGAATGAGTAGTAATTTCGAATTTGTAAATCCACAAATATTTTGGTTGTTATTATTGCTTCCGTTATTATTGTTATGGTTTTTTTGGAAACGAAAACAACAGACTGCCGTCTTAAAAATTTCTAGTTTAAAAGGGTTTACTACTNCTAAAAATTGGTTAGCAAAATTACGCCCATTATTATTAGTTTTGCGATTAATCACAATAGCTCTAATAATAGTTGCGATGGCAAGACCTAGAACAGTTGATGAGTCTACACGGATTAAAACTACTAAGGGAATTGATATTGTAATTGCAATAGATGTCTCTGCAAGTATGTTGGCAAGAGACTTAAAGCCCAACAGACTAGAAGCCCTAAAAGTAGTAGCTTCTAGATTTATTCAAGCACGTCCAAACGATCGACTTGGATTGGTGGAATATGCNGGAGAGAGTTATACTAANACACCTTTAACGAGCGATAAAAACATTGTTTTATCCTCATTAAAAAGTATAANATANAATACTGTAATTACCGGTGGTACCGCAATTGGAATGGGATTGGCAACCGCTGTAAATCGACTAAAAGAAAGCCGTGCTAAAGGAAAAGTAATTATTCTTTTAACGGATGGTGTAAATAATTCTGGGTTTATAGATCCAAAGATTGCTAGCGAGTTAGCTTTAGAGTTTGGTATTAAAGTATATACCATAGGTATTGGATCTAATGGAATGGCTTTATCTCCAATAGGAATTTTACCAAATGGATCATTTCAATATGGAAATATTCAAGTAGAAATTGATGAAGATTTACTGCAACAAATTTCTGAAACTACTGGAGGTAAATATTTTAGAGCTACAAGTAACAGCAAGTTAGAAGAGATTTACGAAGAGATTAATAAATTAGAGAAAACCGAAATAGAAGAGACCAAATATAAAAGTTANGACGAATTATTTAGGCCTTTTGTACTTNCTGCTTTTGCTTTATTATTATTTGAACTNTTGTTAANATATACCNTATTTAGAAGTTTTGTTTAATAATTTAAAATAGTTCTGTTTGTTAAGAAAATAATTATGTATCAATTAGAAAAACCTATATTTTTTTATTTACTATTTGCCATCGTTGGGCTTATGGTATTATTTTTATTGGTTTTTATATGGAAAAAACATACTCAAAATAAATTTGCGCCTCCAAAGGCATTAAGATTACTTAGTCCCGATCGGTCTTTTTTTAAATCTTGGATTAAAGTTATTATACTATCACTTGCTATAGGAAGTCTTTCATTGGCATTAGTGAATCCNAAAATAGGAACTAAAATTGAAACTATTTCTAGAGCAGGAGTGGATGTAGTTTTTGCATTGGACGTTTCAAAAAGTATGCTAGCGGAAGATATTGCTCCAAATCGCTTAGACAAATCGAAGCAGTTAATTACTCAAATTATAAATAGTTTAGGTGGTGATCGAGTTGGAATTATTGGTTATGCAGGAAGTGCTTTTCCTCAAGTTCCAATTACTACCGACTTTTCCACAACAAAACTATTTTTGAACAGTATGGATACCGATATGGTTTCATCGCAAGGAACGGCAATTACAGAAGCCATTAAAATGGCAGAAACCTACTATAATGATGAGGATCAGGTAAACAAAGTATTGTTTATTATTTCAGATGGGGAAGATCACGAAGGGAGTATTTCTCAAATAGTTAATGAAGCAGCAAACCTAGGGATCCATATTTATACAATTGGCGTAGGCACTAAAAAAGGAGGACCAATACCTATTAAGAGAAATGGAATTTTACAATATTATAAACGAGATCAAAACAATCAGCAAGTTATAACACGTTTGGATGCCGAAAAATTAATTGAAATTGCTACAAAAGGGAATGGAAAATATTTAGATGGGAGCAATACAAATGAAGTTGTCGATCAAGTAACGACCATTTTAAACGGTATGAATCAAAAAGAATTTGAAGCCAAACAATTTACAGATTTTAAAGATCGATTTCAGTGGTTTTTNGGTCTGGCAATTNTTTTGTTAGTTATTGAATTTTTATTGTTGGAAAGAAAAACTGCTTGGATTAAAAATTTAAATCTGTTTAATGAAGATTAATTANACAATATTTAAAAACANTGTTTTACTAAAGAATATATCTTGTGTTATANTTCTTTTAGTGACTACATTTTCTATTGATGCACAAGAGGNAAGTAAAGAAAAACAANNAGCTATTAAGGAAGCTAAAGTATCATTAAGTGAAGCGAGTTATGAGTTGGAAAATGACAATTTTAATTTTGCCGANGCAGCATATCGCGANGCTATTGCATTAAATCCTAAGGAAGCTACAGGAAAATATAATTTGGGNAATGCATATTATAATAAAAAATTAAACGATGTAGCGATGTCACGTTATAAACAAGCTGCAGCTGTAGCAAAAACAAAATCAGATAAACACAGTGCTTTTCATAATTTAGGAAATACCTATATGAATGAGAAAAAATATCAGGAAGCAGTTGAATCCTACAAAAATGCCTTGAGAAATAATTCTAAAGATGATGAAACTCGTTATAATTATGCATTGGCAAAAGAACTTCTAGAAGATCAAGAAAAAAACGGAGGNGGTGATGATGATAAGGAGAACGAAGAAGAAGATAACAAAGAAGATAAGAAAGAAAACCAAGATAATGAGAATAATAAAAAGGATGGAGAAGATGGTGATCAAAAAGATGAAAATGATGAAGGAGAAAAAGAGCAAGATAAAAAAGAAGGTGATGATAAAAAGGATAAAGGAAATCCTGATGAACCAAAAGAAGAACAACAAGAGCAACAAAAAACAGAACCGGGAAAACTTTCTCCTCAACAAGTAAAAAATTTATTNGAGGCAATGAATAATGAAGAGAAAAAGGTTCAAGATAAAATCAATGCTAAAAAGCAAAAAGGAAAAAAAATANAATCTCAAAAAGATTGGTAATGAGACTTAAATCAGTTTTCATATTATTTTTCTTGTTGAGTATTGGACTAGTTCAAAGTCAAGTNTCTTTTGTTGCTAAAGCGACTAAAAAAACTCTAGGAATTAACGAACAGTTACAGGTAGATTTTGAAATGAATCAAGATGGGGATAATTTTGTTCCACCAAAATTTAAAGATTTTAACGTTGTTAGAGGTCCAAACCAATCGGTTTCTCAGTCTTGGATAAATGGAAAAAGTAGTTATTCCAAAACCTACTCTTATATTTTAGCACCCAAATCTCAAGGGACGTTTACTATCAATCAAGCAACAATTGAAGTTNATGGCCAAATTNATAAAACAATTTCTTTAAATATTTTAGTAACAAANGCAGTAACTATTCCAAAAGATGCGAATAATCCAGATTATTTAGCAATTGAAAATGTTCATTTAATAGCAGAAGTGTCAAAAATTAATCCTTATCTAAATGAAGCCATTACAGTTGTATATAAGTTGTACGTATCAAATGACGTTAGTATTACAAGGAGTTGGCAAGAAATAGAGACNCCAAAATTTGAAGACTTTTGGAGCCAAAATATTGCAGANAAAGGTAAGCAGCAAATTTTTGAAGGAACGTTTAGAGGGAAACCCTATCGATATGTAATCCTAAGAAAAGCAGTATTATATCCTCAAAAAACAGGAGCCTTAATTATTGAGCCCNTAACATTAGATATTCCTATAGATGTTCCAGGAAAATCAAGAGACATATTTGGTCGTAGAAGAATGACTCGTGTCAATAGAACANTTTCTGCAGGAAAAAGAACAATTACGGTAAAACCTTTACCATTAGAAGAAAAGCCAGATAATTTTTCTGGAGCTGTGGGTNCATTTAATTTTAACGTCTCAACAAATAAATCAACTTTAGATGCCAACGAAGCTTTAGAATTAAAAATAAAAGTAGAAGGGACAGGAAATTTAAAATTATTNAACTTACCATCTTTAAATTTACCTAGCTCACTAGAAGTATACGAACCTATTAGGGATAATAAAGTNGCAGTTAATATAAAAGGGATGAATGGTTTTATAAAGGATACATATACTGTTATTCCNCAATACAAAGGGAGTTATCCTATNCGACCTATAATATTTTCTTATTTTGATCCTGCTTTAAAAAGATATAAAACGGTTTCATCTGACGAAATAATAATACAAGTTGAAAAGGGCCCTGTACCCAACCAGCCTAATAAATTAAAAGATGCTGCAAGTAACGAAAACACTATTTCNTTAATCAATGATCAATTTAAATATATAAAGACTTCCACTAAATTAATTTCTATAAATCGACCTGTATTTTTTAAAACCTCTCTGTTTTGGTTTATNACTGGGATTCCTTTTTTATTAATTCCNTTCATTATATTAATTGGAAATACAAGAAGAAAAANATTGAGTGATTTAGAAGGNAAACGGTTTAGAAAAGCAACAAAATTGGCTAAAAAATATTTATCAGAAGCAAAAAATAATTTAGGAAAACAAGAAGTATTNTATGAAGCTTTAGAACGTGCTTTACATAATTATTTAAGAGCTAAATTAGACATTGTTACATCGGAGTTTTCAAAAGAAAAAATCACAATTTTATTGGCCGAAAGAAAAGTTAAAGAATTGGTGGTTTTAGATTTTATAGCCCTTCTTAAAAGTTGTGANTTTGCTCGTTATACTCCAACATCTGATGTTATGATGAAGCAGGATTACGAAAAAGCAATTGAAGTTATTTCTAATATTGATAAACAGATTCAATAATGAAAGGTACTATTTTAAAAATGTTAGGTTCTATAAAAAATANATTTTTAATTATTTTATTGTTTTTTACTGTTTTAACTTTTGCACAGAATAGATCTCTTTTCGAGCAAGGAAAATCACTGTATAAANCCCAAAAATATCAAGAAGCAGTNAATTCTTGGATGAAAATTATATCCAATGAACAACATGCTTCAGAATTATATTTTAATTTAGGAAATGCACACTATAAGCTTAATAATATTGGTCCAAGCATCTATTATTACGAAAAAGCTTTATTATTAGCACCCAATGATGCTGATATAAAAAACAATTTAGCTTTTGCTGAAAATGCAAAAGTAGATGCCATTGAGTCTTTACCAAAAACCATATTTTATAAATGGTATCATACTATATCTGACGTACTTACTTTTGATGGATGGGCATACTCAACTGTNTTGTTTTCAATATGTTTTATGTTATTTTTTTTTAATTTACTATTTTTCATATTCAGAACGTATTAAACGATTGTTCTTCGCTGCTGCTGCTTTTTCTNTTGTTTTTATAGGAATGTCTCTTTCTATGGCTTATTCAATCTACGATGATGCGATTAAAAATCAACCTGCAATTATTTTTGCGGAAAGTATAGAAGTTAGAGAAGCACCGAATCTAGGTAGCGAAATATCATTTANGCTTCATGAAGGCACCAAAGTTCAATTAGTTGAAAAANTTACTGACTGGGCCCTTATCGAGATTGCAAATGGGAAAGAAGGATGGATTCCATTTTCAGACCTTAAAGAACTGTAATAATTATTGTTTTTTTTCGGNTTTATTGATGTCTAAAATGTCTTTTGGAATATCAATGTTTTCAATTTCTTCAATTAAATCAGGCAATATTAAGGGAGCTAAATTAGCAATAGNCTCATATAGATAAGAGTTGTTTTTTTTCTCTTCTGAAATCACATATTCGGTAGCATTCCATTCATTAAAAAACATAAAANTTACACTTACNATAAAAGCGGAGATAATCATATTAAAAACACCTCCAAGAAGCTTATTAAAAATACCCAAAAAAGCAAAATCTACTATTTTTGTTAAGAATTTTCCAGCCCAATTTACAATAATAACAATAGCTATAAAGGTAACAGCCATTGCAACAACGCTTGTTGTCTGTTCTTTCCAAGAAAACCATTCATTGATATAGTTAGCTGCATAGTCGGAAAAATAGACAGCGCCTATAATACCTAATACCAATCCTATTAAAGAAGCTAATGTTACAAAAAGTCCTTTTTTCGTTCCTTGAAAGAAAGAGTATATTAAAATGATCCCTAAAATAATGTCTAATAAGTTCATGCAATGAATTTAGTATAAAGATACATTATCTTTGCAATGTTTAAAAAAGGGTAGGTAATTATTTGAAACCCTAATTTATTGATAAATTAACATGGCAAGAGACGAAGAATTAAAAAAGCAATGGGAAGAATTGGTTGTGCTTTTAAGCAACCAATTTGCCGATGGGGATCCCTTAGATTTAGATGCAATTATATATATTATTGGATTGCAAGAAAAAGGAAATCTAAATACCAAATACAGTAAAGATGATAAACTTGATTTAATGCATATTGCTATTTGTAGACTTTTAGAACCTTTTGGTTATTATATTTTCGATTATTTTGACGAAGAAGGATGGCCACATTATAAAATACTAGAAGAATTACCATCATTAAAAGCTGGAGAGCAAAGTGTATTAATGAAAGAAGCAATTGTAAATTATTTTTTAGAAAAAGAGTTTATTAAATAAAAAACAAATTAGATAGGAACGATACGCTTTTCTACTAAATTTGTTGTGCTACAACTAAAAAAATGTAATTTTGCAATCTTGAAATATTTTAATTATGATTCACAAAATAAAAGAACATATAGCAGCAGTTGAGGCTTTTAATTCAAAGTCCCATGAGGAAGTGGAACAGTTTCGAATTAAATATTTAGGAAAAAAAGGGTTACTAAATGATTTCTTTGCTGAATTTAAAAACGTTCCAAACGAACAAAAAAAGGAATTTGGGCTAACTATTAATGAACTAAAAACCAAAGCCACCGAAAAAGTAACTTCCTTAAAAACACCTTTAAAAAGCGATGATGAAATAAAAGGAGTTTATGGAGATCTAACACGTCCAGGAGAACCTCTTGAATTAGGATCTAGACACCCAATTTCTATTGTAAAAAATAAAATTATAGATATATTTTCGCGCATAGGTTTCAATGTTTCTGAAGGACCCGAAATTGAAGACGATTGGCATAATTTTACAGCTTTAAATCTTCCTGAATACCATCCAGCGCGTGATATGCAGGATACTTTTTTTATTGAAAAAGATCCAGATGTATTATTAAGAACACATACTTCTTCAGTTCAAGTTCGTTATATGGAAAACAATAAACCTCCAATACGAACTATCTCTCCTGGAAGAGTATATCGTAATGAAGCAATTTCAGCAAGATCACATTGTTTCTTTCATCAAGTGGAAGGATTGTATGTGGATAAAGGGGTTAGTTTTGCAGATTTAAAACAAACTCTTCAGTATTTCACCACTGAAATGTTTGGTAAATCTAAAATACGCCTACGTCCTTCTTACTTTCCCTTTACAGAGCCAAGTGCTGAGGTTGATGTATATTGGGGATTGGAAACAGAAACTGATTATAAAATGACGAAAGGAACTGGTTGGTTAGAAATTATGGGTTGCGGTATGGTAGATCCAAATGTGTTAAAAAACTGCAATATTGATCCTGAAATTTATTCAGGATTTGCTTTNGGAATGGGAATAGATCGAATTGCTTTATTACTTCACCAGATTCCAGATATTCGGATGTTTAGTGAAAATGATGTTCGTTTTTTAGAGCAGTTTAAGAGTTTATAACATGTCATTTATTGTAAATTAAAGGCTCTCAATTATTTTTTATTCGTTTCCTCCTTCTGAATGAGAATAATAAAATATTATGAAGAAAGACATTATNATACCAATTGTTAAAAACATTCAGGTTGTTGCAACACATGAATGGGATAAAGATTTTTTAGCTAAAACTTGGATGGTTTATTTAATCAACAATCGTGAAGATATCATTGAGTCTGTTTTAGTNATGTCTAGAGGTACGAATAAAAATAAAAAAACATCCACCTTACGTCACGGTTTGGGTGATTTACTGCCTCATACAGGATCAAAAGTTGAATTGATTTCTGACGAAGTATTAGGATTTACCAANGAATATGTAGTNACTTTTTTTGNTGAAGAAAAACTNTTTGATAGAACATTTACGTTCAATCCTTATAGCATAAAAGAAAAGAACGTTGTTTTTATTGACTTAATGGGTCAAGATTGTNTTTTGGCGGTGTAATTAATCCAACTTATCAGTAAGCGCTTTAAAAACATTTTTTGCATTCTTACCTTCATATAAAATACTATAAACAGCATTTATTATAGGTGTTTTTGCATTTTTTTCTTTATCCTGATTAAGAAGATAAGCACTTTTTGTAGCATAATAACCTTCGGCAATCATACTCATTTCCATTTGTGCGCTTTTAACGGTATATCCTTTTCCAATCATATTGCCAAACATGCGATTTCNACTAAATGTAGAATAGCCTGTCACTAATAAGTCTCCAAGGTATGCAGAACCATTAATATCGCGTTTCATTTTATAAATTTTCTTTACATACTTCTTCATTTCTCGNATTGCATTACTCATCAACACACTTTGAAAGTTATCGCCATAACCTAAACCATGTGCAATTCCTGCAGCTATTGCATAAATATTTTTGAGCATAGCAGCATACTCAGTCCCAATAATATCTTCACTGGTTTTACATTTNATATAATCACAACTAAGATGATCTGCTACGATTTGTGCTTTTTTATCGTCNGCACAGGCAATGGTTAAATATGAAAGTCGNTCTAATGCNACTTCTTCTGCATGACAAGGCCCTGTAATTACACCAATATCTTTAAAGGGTATTTTTAAATTACTAAAGAAATGATCTCCTACTATCAAACTCGTTTCTGGAACAATTCCTTTAATTGCAGAAAAAACAATTTTTCCTTTTAANGATGTGTTTAATTTTTTCAACTCGGCGTATAAGAAAGCAGAGGGAATTACAAAAATGAGATAATCTGCATAAATTACCATTTTATTAATGTCGTTACTAAGTTTTAATTTAGAAACNTCAAACTCTACAGAACTTAAATAATTTGGATTATGCTTGTCTTTTTTAATGTATTCTAATGCGGTTTCATTTCGCATATACCAACCAACTTCTTCTAGGTTTTCACTAAGCATTTTNACAATAGCGGTAGCCCAACTTCCTCCTCCAAAAACTGCAAACTTTGGTTTATTTGACATAAATAAATAGTATTAAATTCAAAAATACGGAATATTAACAGGCTCTACAAACCATGTTATATATTGCTTTTTTTATAGAAATTCATCTCATCAATATAGTGCCAAACATTTTTGCTTAGCATTGGTTTAATATTTTTATTTAGCGCGATACNCTTTCTAATAAATGTGGATGATAACTCAACTTTTGGAGCGTTAATAAANGTTACTGAATTNTTTTTGTTTAGAATTGAATTTGAATTATCTTCANTATTCTTTGAAATTCGTGGATATATAAATATNGGATACCTTTCTAAAATCACTTCATAATTCTTCCATTTATGAAGATTCTTAAGATTGTCTTCACCCATTATTAAACAAAACTCTTTAGTTGGGTNTTTTTCCTCTAAAACCGTTAAGGTATTAACCGTGTAATTTGGTTGTGGAAGATCAAATTCTNCAGTACTTGCTTTTAATTTTGGATACGATTCAGTAGCGATTCGAACCATGGCCAATCGATGAGTGTCTTCTAACAAAGTATTCTTTTTTTTATGTGGATTGTGCGGAGTCACCACTAACCAAACCTCATCTAGTCCGGAAAATTCTGCCATGTGGTTGGCAATTATNAGATGTCCAACGTGAATGGGATTAAAGGTGCCAAAAAATAAGCCAACCTTTTTATTCATAGGAATTGTTTATATAGTTTTTAACTAATATTTCAGCTTCTTTTAAAGCAATNTCCAAGTCAATATTTTCAATTATAAAGTCAAATTGTGGAGCTGTTGCTAATTCTACTGACGCTTTTGCAATTCGCATATTAATTTTTTCTTCACTTTCAGTTTTACGCTTTTTTAANCTTATTTTAAGCTCGTCCACACTTGGTGGTTTTACAAATACGGATAAGGTTTCGGAAGGGAATTTCTTTTTAATTCGCAATCCACCAACCACATCAATATCGAAAATAACGTTTTTACCCATTGACCAAATACGCTCGATTTCCGTTTTTAATGTTCCGTAAAAATTATCTCGGTAGACTTCTTCCCACTCTAAAAAATCACTATTTTTTATGTGTTGTTTAAATTGCTTTAAACTAATATAATAATAATCTTTACCATGAATCTCTCCATTTCTAGGTTCTCTTGAAGTAGCAGAAATAGAAAAATCTAAATTTAATTTCTCTTGTTTAAGTAAATGTTGAACGATGGTAGTTTTTCCACTTCCAGATGGTGCTGAAAAAACGATTAATTTTCCTCCTTTCATTATAAAACGTTTAANGCTTGTTCTTTTATTTTTTCTAATTCATCTTTCATTTGTACTACCAATTGTTGCATGACAGCGTGATTTGATTTTGATCCAATTGTATTGATTTCCCTACCTATTTCTTGACAAATAAATCCGATTTTTTTTCCGTTGGAATCAAAAGANTTTAANGCTTCATTAAAGTAGTTTAAGTGATTTTTTAAACGCACTTTCTCTTCAGTAATATCATACTTTTCTAAATAATAAATCAANTCTTGTTCAAAGCGATTCTCATCAACAGCTTCTTTTAAATTACCTACTGATTTTCGGAGGCGATCTTTAACAATTTCAATTCTATCCGAATCAACATCAGTTACTTTTATTAATAAATTNGAAATACTATTAATTCGCATTTTAAAATCTTCTTCNAGAACTTTTCCTTCATCAGACCTATAGATATTAATAGCTATTAATGCTTCTTTAACTGCCTCTAAAATAGATTTAAATTCATCTGCATCAATTTCCTCTCNTTCNGTTTTCATAGCTTCTGGCATTCTTATAGCCATTTTTAAAAGNTCTTCATCGTCAACAGAAACAATATTTTTAAGTTGATTCATATATTGTCTTACTACTACTTCATTCACTTTCGCATTTGTTTTTTCTCCAGTGTTTTCAACATAAAGATTGAAATCTATTTTCCCTCGAACTAACGATTTTGAAATACTTTTACGAATAGCTAATTCCTTTTCTCTATANGATGATGGAACTCTAGCATTTAAATCGATNCTTTTACTATTTAACGATTTTATTTCGACGGTAATATTTTTGGTAGGTAACTGGATTACTGATTTGCCATACCCGGTCATTGACTGAATCATAAACTATTTATTANAAGAAGCAAAGGTACTAAATTAGTGCGGGAGTGTAATAACTTAGATCACTTTGAATCTTTTTTTANTANGGTTTTTAATAAATAAGCACNTAGTTAAAGCTGCTAAAATCCAANCTATTATTTTTGAANTTTTAAAAAGGAAACTGTTCTTTTCTCACTGTAATAAGTTTTGTTAGATTCATGAAAACCTACNTGTCCTCCGTGTAATGGAGTTTCTAGAAAAATATATTTTGAACTTTTTGCAATTTCAAAAGGAAAACAATCGGGGTTCAAAAAACTATCGTTTTTTGCATTTAAAATCAACACAGGAACTTTAATGTTAGGTAAAAATTGATTGCTACTGTTTTTTTCATAATATTCATAGGAATCTTTAAAACCATGCGCCTTGGAAGTNTAAATATCATCAAAGTCCTGTAAGGTTTTAATTTTTTTTAAATCTGAATCAAGCATTTTATCAGGATATTGCTTCATTTTTAGTTGGTATTTATTTCGCAAGCTTTTTANAAAAACNGNTCTATAAGGCCAATTTTCCTGTTTATTTAAGCTCTCTAAAGACCCCCTTAAACANGTAGGTACTGAGATTGCTACTCCTTTTTTTATTTCNTTTGGTATATTTTTTCGTTCACCTAAATATTTTAAAAGCAAATTTCCTCCTAAACTGAATCCTACTANAACAATTTCTTGATAGTGATCTTTTTCTAAGATATGATTAATAATCGATTCTAAATCGTCTGTTTTTCCAGAATGATAGGATTGATATTTTGTATTNTCCTCACCACTACAACCTCTAAAATTCATAGCGGCAATATCCCAATGATCATTCAATAAAGCCTTAGCAGCACTTTTTATNTAAATTCTTTGAGCATTTCCCTCTAATCCATGAAGTAAAATAGCTACNTTTTTTATAGGCTTTTTAGCANAAGACCAATCTATATCAATAAAATCATTATCAGGNAGTGTAACNCGTTCTCTTTTCTGGATTAGGCTAGGAGAAATTCTTAATTTTGCAGAATATATCGTAGAAAAATGCCCATTTCTAAAAATAAAGGAAGGTTGGTAATCACTTTTTATAAGTGGCATTTTTTTTTGCAAAGTAATAAATTACTATATACTGTNGTGCATTTTCATTAAATTACATNTAAAATTAACAAATATTTTCGATTTCTAACTCANTTTTAAAGGAGAACCGAAACTTTTTTAGCTATTTTTTAATAATANTATAAAAANTNTAAAATGAACAACGAGTTATCATAGATANTTTAAAAAGTATTTTATTTTTGAAAAAAAATTAAAAAATGTATTTAAAAGAATTCGAAGTTCGTTGGAACGATCTNGATGCAAANCGTCACTTAGCAAATAGTAGTTATATAAATTTTATGAGCCATACCCGCCTTAGCTTTATGATGGAGAAAGGTTTTGGACAAGGAAATATGGTTAAAAATCANATTGGTCCAGTAGTTTTTTATGAACATATGTTTTATTTTAAAGAAATTTTTCCTGGTAAACCCGTTCGTGTTTCTTTAGAATTAAAAGGGATTTCTGAAGGAGGTATGTATTTTGAATTTCAACATAATTTTTATAATNCAGAAGGTATAAACATGGCTCGATGTAATATGATGGGGGGGTGGATTGATCTTCAANCTCGAAAGTTACGCGATGTACCTGAACTNCTTTTTTCTGCCTTAAATAGTTTAGATAAAACAAATGATTTTANAGTTCTAACTAATGAGGATACTAGAAAGCACAAGCAATTCCCAGAAGATNTATAACTATGTGTTTTTCGGCTTTCTAGTGGATAGAAATACTCCTATAAATATTAATATTGCTGCACCAATTTGAATCGGACTTAGCGAATATGNATCAACAATAATAGCAAACAAAACTCCGACTATAGGTTGTAAGTATATAAAGACTCCTATGGTTGAGGGTTGCAATTGTTTTAAAGCATAAATATTTAAAAGAAATGTAAAAAAGGTTGCTCCTATTACAACGAATGCTAATTTGAAATCTGAACTAATAAATAGTTGAGACCATTCAACTGCAGTAAATTCATTGATACCAATAGGAAAGCTAATAATAGATGCAATTAAAAAAAACCATTTCATTAANGTGATAGGTTTGTATTTTTTAACGAGTGGTTTAGCTATAATGAAATAGGTGGAATACGCAAAAGCACCCCCTAAAAATAAAATATTCCCTAATGGGATATTAGCTGCATTGTTCTGTGTTTTAATGCCGAAAAATATTAATAATAAAGCTCCAATAAGCCCTGAACTAATTCCAATATATTTATGCCATGTGTTTTTTTCTTTTAAAAATACAGCTGACATTATTAAGATAATAACAGGGGTTAAAGTAATTATAATTGAACCATTAATTGGGGTCGACAAGCTTAATCCTTTAAAAAGCATCGTCATATTTATGGACATTCCAAACAGGCCACAAGCAATAAAACGAAGCATATCGCCTCTATCTATTTTTTCTGAAGGAAAAAATAAACTCAATAGTATAAAAAGAACTGCAGCACCACTAATTCGAAAAAAGCTAAATCCAAAAGGCTCGATTACTTCTGGCATTAGATTTTTACCAATCGTAAAATTAATACCATAAATGGAATTAGCAGCTATTGCTGCNAGAATAGCTAAGTTCTTTTGATTCATTAAATANTTAACTCTAATTAGNNTTNAAAATAGTTATAATTATTAAAATAATGAATGTTTTGCAGCTGCAACTACGTCCTTATTATTTCCAATAAATATTTTTTTTTCATTTATTAAAATAGGGCGCTTTAAAAAAGTATAATGTTCTAATAATAACTTCTTATAATCAGCTTCTTTTATTACTTGGTNTTTTAAACNACGATCATTGTATAATCTTGCTCGCTTATTAATTAATNATTCGTAACTTTTAGAAAATTGATACAGTTCTTCTAATTCTTTTTCAGANACTGGATTTGTTTTTAAATCTTGTTTAATAAAGTCTTTAGGAAGGTTTAACTCTTTTAAAATTCGTTTNTTAGTATCACAAGTTGAGAGGTAATATATTTTTTTCATTTGTTATTTTATGACCATTANAATATTTATCAANTAAATACATACTACAAAGTAATCTAAAAAANTATTAAGAATTGTATATTTTTGCTATAAAATAAAACAACATGGATTTTACTTTTGACATTGCTTTAAAAACAAGAATATTATTTTATAAAACTTTAGAAAACNTAACTTTAGATCAACTTAACACAAAACCTAAAGGATTTAATAATACCATTTTTTGGAANATAAAACACGTTGTGATTACACAACAATTATTAATCTACAGATTATCTGAATTACCTGTTTTAGTCACTGAAACAGAGATTGNAACATATAAAAAAGGNACGAAATCGGAAAGTAAAGCAACAATTGAAGATATTGAATTATTAAAATACCAGCTCTTTTCAACACTTGAAAAAACAAAAGAAGATTATCAAAAAGGCTTNTTTAAAAAATATACTGNATACACAGTTTCTACTAAATCAATNCTAACTAGTATTNACGAAGCTTTAGCATTTAATAACTCCCATGAAGGAATTCATTTTGGATATATTTTAGCAATGAAAAAAATACTCTAAAGATTAGTATGGCCTCNTTCATTGTTATTGTGTTTTGTATTTCGATTTTAGATAATCNTGATNTTAGTTATAAAAATTCCAATNGGGTTTATTTAATGACTCNATAAATACCACCATAACCTAAAANTTNAATTGTAATTTTCCGTTTATTTATTAAAAAACAACATTCAATTTTTAGATAACTCTTATATTTGCACAAAATTTAATTTTAACTTTATAAANACACAAANTTTTATGAAAGATAGCATAAAAGAATTCATTTCAAAAGTTGAAAAAATGAATCCTAACGAGCCTGAATTTATGCAGGCAATTACTGAAGTAGCTGAAGTTATAATTCCCTTTATAGAGGAAAANAAAGANTATCAAGGTAAAAAGTTATTAGAACGAATGGCTGAGCCAGAACGAACNATTATGTTTAGAGTTTCTTGGACTGATGACCGTGGTGAAATTCAAGTAAATCGTGGATATAGAGTGGAGTTTAATTCTGCAATAGGACCTTATAAAGGTGGTTTGCGTTTTCATCCATCTGTAAATCTTAGCATCTTAAAATTTTTAGGTTTTGAACAAGTATTTAAAAATAGCTTAACTACACTTCCGATGGGAGGAGGTAAAGGAGGATCTGACTTTAATCCCAAAGGGAAAACAGATGCTGAAGTGATGCGTTTTTGTCAAAGTTTTATGACAGAATTATCAAGACACATAGGNCCAAATACCGATGTTCCTGCTGGAGATATAGGNGTAGGAGGAAGAGAAATAGGTTTCTTATTCGGACAATATAAACGNCTAAGNAATGAGTTTACTGGTGTTNTAACTGGTAAAGGCCTTTCTTATGGTGGTTCATTAATCCGTCCCGAAGCNACTGGATATGGTAATGTGTATTTNGCTAAAAATATGTTAGCAACAAGAGGTGATTCTTTTGAAGGAAAAACTGTTACTATTTCTGGTTCAGGAAATGTAGCTCAATATGCTGCAGAAAAAGTAATTCAATTTGGAGGCACTGTCTTAACATTATCGGATTCCGGAGGATACATTTATGATGCAGACGGAATTAATACTGAAAAACTAGCTTTTGTAATGGAGCTTAAAAATGTAAAACGTGCTCGTATAAGTGAATATGTTTCAANATATCCTTCNGCTAAATATGTTGCTGATGAGCGTCCGTGGAATATTAAATGCGATATTGCTTTGCCTTGNGCAACTCAAAATGAAGTTAATAAAAAAGAAGCTCAAGTACTTATAGATAACGGATGTTTTTGTGTAGGAGAAGGTGCNAATATGCCTTGTACTCCAGAAGCAATTGAACTTTTTACAGAAAATAAAATATTNTTTTCTCCAGGAAAAGCATCTAATGCCGGAGGTGTAGCTACTTCAGGATTAGAAATGTCTCAAAATTCACTTCGTTTAAGTTGGTCAGCAAAAGAAGTAGACGATAAACTACATACTATTATGAATGATATTCATGATGCNTGTGTAACCTATGGGAAAGACGAATCAGGATATGTTGATTANGTGAAAGGAGCTAATATAGCAGGTTTTGTTAAGTTNGCAGATGCAATGATAGCACAAGGTATTGTTTAATTAATATTTGAATAAAAAGAAAAAGGTTGTCTTTNAAAGACAACCTTTTTCTTTTTACCCATAAATCAAAATAAATAGTATTTTAGCNTGTTATACTTAGAGAAATAATTTACTATGAAGCAATTAGTAAGAGTCGTATTAATATTACAGATCTTTTTTTTACAAGCCCAGAATTTTGAAAATANTTGGACTGGTTATTTCTCTTATGTATCTATTAAAAGTATTTCCCAAGGGAATGATAAAATTTATGCTGCCGCTGAAAATTCAATCTTTACTTATGATNTATCTACTGAAGAAATTAGCAGTATATCAACGATAAACGGATTATCTGGTAATACAATTTCTACTGCTTATTACAGCGAAAATAATGGACTGTATNTTATTGGTTATGAAAATGGGTTAATAGAAATTGTAATTGATGGTGAGGATAATGTATTAAAAGTAGTGGATATTCTAGATAAAACTACCATTCCGCCAAATANGAAAATTATCAATCATTTTAATGAGTATAATGGGAGGTTATATATTTCTACAGGATTTGGCATATCTGTTTACAATTTAGAAACATTAGAGTTTGGAGACACCTATTTTATTGGAGATTTAGGAAGTCAAATTAATATNACTCAAACNACAGTANAAGGAGACTTAATTTATGCATCAAGCTCTGAAAATGGAATTAAAAGTGCTTTAGTGGCTGATGAGAATATTATAGATTATCAACAATGGGCAACAGTAATTGAAGGAGGATATAAAGGAGTTCAATCTTTAGGAGTCGAATTATACGCGGTTAATAACAGTAACGCTATTTTAAAATTTGATTCGGATGTTGGNTTTTTACAAATAGATACTTTTCTATCTCCTGTAGTAGATTTTAGAGCTTTCTCAGGAGTGTTAACAATAACCACTAAAAGCTCTATTCACTCNTTTTCAGAGGGCTATGTCTTGATCAATGAAGTAACTTCTTTATTTGATTATGATTATTTATTGCAAACAGGGTATGCCTTTAATAATTCTTTTTATTTAGGCACTACGGATTTAGGAATGCTAATAGTTCCTTTTAACGTAAATCGAGCTCTTCAAGTTTTACCAGAGGGGCCTCTTTATAATCAACCTTTTACAATTGAAGCTTCACCTGGAAAGTTATGGGTTGCATTTGGTGATGTAGATTTAACATTTAATCCATATCCTTTAACTCGAAAAGGAATTAGTAATTATCGAAACGAAAGTTGGACTAATATTAANTATGACAGTTTAAGAGATTTATTAGGTGTTGAAGATGTAAATGATTTAGTTTTTATTAAGAGTAACCCAAATAATNCTAATGAAACCTATATGAGTTCATACCAAAAAGGGTTACTAAAAATTAAAAACCAAGATCCTACTATTTTATACAATGAAACTAATAGCCCTNTAGAAATTCCAGGTGGAAATGAAGCTTTGGGAATTAGATTATATGGTTCTGATTTTGATAAACAAGATAACTTTTGGTTTGTACAATCTAGAATTGACAAAGGCTTAATTAAATTAACTCCAGAAGGACAATTTCAAACAATTGATATTTCAAATATAATTAATGCAGAAGACGAACTAGCCCTAGGAAANTTAGTTGTTAGTAGAGAAGGTTATGTTTTTTTTGGTGCTGTATCAAGTGGTTTAGTTGGTTATAACCCTACTACCAATGAATTTAATAAAATTGGAGAAGAGTTAGGAAATGGAAATTTACCATCTACAGATATAAAAGCATTGGCATTTGATAATCAAAATAGATTATGGATCGGAACAAGAAAAGGACTTCGTGTTTTATATAATGCGAGAAATTTTTTTGAAAGTGGAGCAGATATAGATAGTCAACCCATTATTATTTTAGATGATGGAGTGCCCCAAGAGCTCTTATTTCTTCAATCAATTACAGATATTGAAGTAGATGGATCTAATAACAAATGGATATCTACAGCAACTTCAGGAGTGTTTTATTTATCCTCTAACGGACAAGAAACTTTGTTAAGATTTACGTCAGCTAATTCTCCTTTACCATCAGATAACGTGCTAGATATCTCTATAGACGATGCGGATGGAACTGTATATTTTGCAACTAAAAATGGTTTAGTAGCTTATGACGGAACTTCTACTGCTTCAAGAGAAGATTTAGAGAGTGTTTATGCATATCCAAACCCAGTACGACCTAACTATTTTGGTAATGTTACTATTGATGGACTTACTGCAAAGGCAAATGTAAAAATAACAGATATCACAGGTAACTTAGTTTTCGAAACGACCTCACAAGGAGGTAGTGTAGAATGGGACACTACCGCTTTTGGAAAATACAAAGTAGCTTCCGGTGTTTATTTAGTTTTAATAACATCAGATGATAATCTGCTAACTAAAGTGGCAAAAATTATGATTATTAGATAATGGTTATAACTACAAAAGCCATCGTTTTTTCTTCTTTAAAATATGGAGAGTCCGATCTAATTGTTAAGTGTTTTACCGAATCTTCAGGATTAAAAAGTTATTTGTTACGGAATGTCTTAAAGTCTAAAAAGGGAAAATTAAGATCTTCTTATTTTCAATTATTATCATTGATAGAAATAGAGGCATCTCATAAAAACAAAGGTACTTTAGAGCGAATTAATGAAGCTAAAATGTTTTATCCTTATCAATCTTTACATACCAATATGGTGAAAAGCAGTTTGGTGATTTTTTTAGCTGAAATTTTAAGTAATACTATAAATGAAGAGGCTGAAGATAAAATCCTTTTTCACTTTATAGAAAACTCGTTACGTTGGCTTGATAATTCTAAGGATATAGCAAATTTTCATATTTCATTTTTATTGAAATTAAGTTTGCATTTAGGTTTCTATCCAGATACCTCTTCCATTGTAAAACCTTATTTTAATTTATTAGAAGGAAATTTTCAAGATATAAATACAGGAAAACATGTTGAAACGGGTACTGTAATTGTTCACTTAAAGATGTTTTTCGGCATGGATTTTGATAAAATTAACGGAATAAAACTAACAAAACAACAACGTTTAGACCTGTTGACTTTAATGGTGTATTATTATCAATTACATTTGCACGGTTTTAAAAAGCCGAAGTCACTTTTAGTTTTAAATCAAATATTCGAATGAGCATTAAGATATCATCAATTATATTCTTTTTTATTTTATCTATTTCTTCAAATTTTGCTCAAAGCATTAAAGTATTAGACGAAGATTCTCAAGAACCAATCTCTGGTGTAGCTGTTTTTAATAATGATCAATCGATAACAGGAGTTACCGATTTAGATGGGAATATTGATATTTCAAACTTTTCTGAAATTGAAAAAATTAGTTTTCAACATATCTCACATATCAATACAGTGTTAACTAAAGGGGAAATCATCGCTGCTGAAAATAAAGTAATGCTAGGTGCAGACTCTAGTGCTCTAGAAGAAGTAATTTTATCAGTTTCAAAATTTGAACAGAAAAAAGCTGAAATACCCCAAAAAATTACAAGTATAACTAGCGAGGATATTATGTTTTCAAATCCTCAAACTTCAGCAGATTTATTAGAAAGTAGTGGTAATGTTTATATTCAAAAAAGCCAATTAGGTGGAGGAAGTCCTATTATTCGTGGTTTTTCAACAAATAGATTGTTAATTGCTGTTGATGGTATTCGTTTTAATACAGCTATATTTAGAGGTGGAAATGTNCAAAGTGTGATATCAATCGATCCTTTTACNGTAGATCGCACAGAAGTTATATTAGGACCCGGGTCAGTTGTTTACGGAAGCGATGCCATGGGGGGTGTTATGAATTTCTATACNAAGAATGCNAAATTNTCTTTTAAAGAAGGNATTTCTCTATCAGGAAATGCAATTGCAAGGTATGCAACTGCAAGTGAAGAAAAAACGGGACATATAGACTTTAATATAGGNTTAAAAGAATGGGCATTTTTAACTAGNNTTTCTTATACTGATTTCGATGATTTAAGAATGGGGAAATATGGTCCTGACGATTATCTAAGNCCTGAATATGTTGAGACCATTAANGGAGAAGATGTTATTNTCACTAACGATGATNCAAGATTACAAGTCCCAACAGGTTATGATCAGATTAATGCAATGCAAAAAATAAGGTTTATGCCATCTGATAANTGGGATTTTAATTTGGGNTTATTTTATACAAGCACTAGCGATTATCCCAGATATGATCGTTTAATTAGAGAGAAANANGGACAATTAAGAAGTGCAGTTTGGGATTATAGTCCACAAAAATGGATNAANGGAAANCTTAGAATCACTAATAAAGGAACCTCTTTTTACGATAAAAGTATTTTNACCTTATCCTACCAAAACTTTAAAGAAGGAAGAAAAGANAGANNTTTTGGAGATGNTCTATTGTANGAAACTAACGAGAAAGTAAATGCATNTACTTCTGCATTAGATTTTATTAAAAAATTTGGTAAAAGCAAATTATTTTACGGNTTAGAGTATGTNTATAATAAAGTAAACTCAAAGGGAANANAAACNAATATTAATAATNGNAATGTNACTGCAACNGCTTCTCGTTATCCAGATGGATCNACTTGGCAGTCAATGGCNGCTTACGTTAGTTTACAATCTAAGTTATCTGATAATTTNTCTTTTCAAGCAGGAGTTCGTTATAATCATGTATTATTATATGCCAATTTTGACACTCCTTTTTTTGACTTNTCTTTTACCGAAGCAGATATAAANACAGGAGCTTTAACAGGAAGNGCAGGAATAAATTGGCNAGCGAGTGATATTTTAAATTGGAGGNTTAATTTTTCAACTGCTTTTAGGGCACCAAACATCGATGATGTNGGTAAAATNTTTGATAGTGAACCAGGATCTNTTGTAGTGCCTAATCCAGACTTAAAACCTGAGTTTGCTTATAATGGTGAATTNGGGGCAACATTAAATTTTGAAAATNTAGTAAGNATAGATNTTACCGGTTATNTGACATTNTTGGAAGATGCCTTAGTTAGAAGAGATTTTAGTATAAATGGTCAAACTGAAATAATTTACCAAGGAGAATTGAGTNCTATTCAAGCCATACAAAATGGTGGTNCAGCNGAAATTTATGGTTTNGAAGCAGGAATAGAAATTAATTTTTCTAAAAAACTACAATTTACNTCTCAATATAATTATACCGGTGGCTTTCANTTAGNANAAGATNATATTAAGGTTGCAGTAAGACATGTCGCNCCTCAATTTGGAAATGCCCATTTAATATGGGAATTAAAAAAATTAAAGCTAGATGCTTATACAAATTATAANGGACAATTTGATTATGACGANCTTGCTCCAGAAGAGCAAAGCAAAGCATATTTATATGCTTTAGATAAAAACGGGAATCCATATTCACCCTCTTGGTATACNCTNAATTTTGGANNACANTATAAAGTAACCGAAGCCTTTCAAATAAACACTACGTTAGAGAATATTACCAACCAACGTTACAGAACCTATTCTTCNGGNATTACTGCTGCTGGAATTAATTTTATAGCTGCAGTTAGTTANCANTTCTAAAACNTTCTATTCTAAATATTTTGAATATAAATCCAANATAGTATCTAATACTTTAAANCTGNNTNGTAAATNGATAAACNNGAANAATNNTAAGNCATCNNATNCGTTTAGGATGGNGAATAGATANTTATNTAATTGTNAGTNAGTTATCNNTTTTATNAAGTAGAATTNTNTCAATCTCNNCCNAAGANTTNACNCNNNATAGTTGTTTNCAAACGNTTACAACCGCTTGTAAACAACTATAAACGAAAGTAAGTAAGTAACNACCAACTATCATTTTGATTCGTTAATATGTTTGCATTNTTGAATTACTATANNGTTGAATTAAAAATTAGATTCAAGATTTAGATTCAATAAAANATCCNCGGGATAAACTCGAGGACNAATTCTTAACTNTTTAACATTAAAATTAAAATCATGAACACACTCAGAAACAAAGTACAGTTGATTGGAAACTTAGGAAATGATCCANAAATTATCAATTTAGATTCTGGAANTAAATTGGCAAANTTNAGTATAGCAACCAATGAATCTTATAAAAACCCNGAAGGNGAAAAAGTAACAGATACACAATGGCATAATGTAATTGCTTGGGGAAAAACAGCTGATATTATTGAAAATTATNTAACAAAAGGAAAAGAAGTAGCAATTGAAGGTAAACTAACTAGTCGTTCTTGGGAAGATAAAGAGGGTATCAAACGTTATACTACAGAAGTAGTTTGTAATGAGTTGTTGATGTTGGGAAACAAATAAAATTTGTTAAATAAGAGCAAGGCTGTTTAAATAACGTCTTTTTAACCCAAAATAGTTTGAGGATNAAAGACACGGGGAGTTATTTTTAAACAGTCTTGTTTTATTAAAAAAGATAAAAAAATTATANTTTTTANTCATCATTTAAAACCATATGGCACAATTTTGTTTTTAACACTNTTGCTTTTCAGTGGCAATAGGAATACTATTTCATTAAAAATAAAACTAGTATTAAATTAGTTAAAAAACTAGTTTAAAATTATTATTAAGATTTATTCTAAATAAGTTTGTGTAATTTAAAATTGTGNATTATTTTTGCACTATCAATAATTAGTCTAAATAAAAATAACAATAAATAATGAAAAATTTTAAATTAAGTTTTACTATATTATTATCTATNATAGTAATGTCTTGTTCATCGGATGATGAGAATTCAAATANNTTTATAGAACCTGNAATTACCGCCCCTGCTACCTATTCCTTTTTTAGGGATGGAGAAAATGCAGTATCTTATAGTGGTCAAANTACAAGAATAGAGATGGCAAGTCAAANTGCTTCTGCTATAAAAGATCCTTTAAAAACACAAGCTGAACTTGATGCTATGTTTTCACACATAGANGGTGCTAGTGATTTTGAAGACTTACCTGGATTAGAATTAAATAGTTCTAGTAAAAATGTTAGAAGTAAAACTGCAGCATCANTAGATTATTTTTCTTCTAACACGACAGTTTCAAATGCATTAAAAGCAGATTTTGATAGCTANATTGGAGAACAGGTTCAAGAAGTATTTCCAAACTGGGACAATGTTGCAAGTGCAGGAAATTCTGGACAATTACAAGAAAATGGAGGTGGATCAACTCGCTATATTAATGGTAAAGGTTTNGAGTATAACCAAGCTTTTGCTAAAGGGCTGATNGGTGCATTAATTACTGATCAAATATTAAATAATTACTTAAGNCCATCAGTTTTGGATGCAGGTGATAATATAGTAAATAATGATNACGATGTTCTTGACGAGGGTAAANATTATACCACAATGGAACATAAATGGGANGAAGCTTTTGGNTATTTATATGGGGCAGAANNAGACCCTCAGAATAATNNNCCNGTTTTAGGAGTAGATGATTTTTTAAATAAATATTTAGNTAAAGTAGAGGGCGATCCAAGTTTTGCNGGNATTGCTGGAGATATTTATGATGCTTTCAAANTAGGTAGAGNAGCNATAGTNNGAAAAAACTACACACTTCGTGATGAGCAAGTAAGCATATTAAGAGAAAAAATATCTTTGATTATAGCAGTACGATCAGTTTATTACTTACAAGCCGGTAAAACATATATAGCGGAAAATAATCCTGCAAAAGCATTTCATA
This sequence comes from Flavobacteriaceae bacterium, assembly GCA_002713705.1. GTDB lineage: Bacteria > Bacteroidota > Bacteroidia > Flavobacteriales > Flavobacteriaceae > Marifrigoribacter. Next base: position 95,443 of record PAUJ01000029.1, on the reverse strand, counting down.
ATCTTTCTGAAGGATATGGATTTATTTTTAGTTTNCAGTTTACTCGCATTCCAAATACGAATTCACCTTATTTTGACAAACCACAGGTAGATGGTTTTATAGATCAATTAATGGCAGGAAACGGNTTTTGGGACTTAACATCGGAAACATTAGACCAAATGTCTGAACAAATTGCTGCAGAATTTGGTTTTACTGTTGAAGCAGCAGCAGATGATAACAATTAATTTTTTTAATTAACCAAGAAAGTAGTTGCCGTGTATTTTTTTATATGNTAACTACTTACTAATTTCGCAATTATTTTAAAATATAAAAGAGTAAAATGTTAAAAAATATTTCACTACTAANAATAGTATTAATAATNGTAATNTCTTGTAGTAAAGACGATGATACAAGTGATTTGGGAAATAATGATGATTTTAATAGAAAAGCTATGCTTTCAAATATAGCAGATAATATTATTATACCTTCATATCAAGATTTAAANACAAAATTAGAAGTCTTAGNCTNTACAAAAGATGATTTTATTACTGATCCAAACACAGAAANTTTATCAGCCCTAAGGACATCTTGGCTAAACGCTTATAAATCATGGCAATTCGTTGAAATGTTCAATATTGGTAAGGCTGAAGAAATCTCGTATCATTTTCAAATGAATATATATCCTACAAATAATGACGACATAAAAAGCAATATAAGTTTAGGANTTGCAGACCTAGAGCATCCAAATAACAATGATGCGGTAGGCTTTCCTGCTTTAGATTATATGTTATATGGTATAGAGGACACNGATTCTGCCATACTTAATAAGTATACAATTGATCCCGAAAGTGAAAATAACAAACTCTACCTATCGGATCTAGTAGTNCAAATGAAAAGTTTAACAGGAATTATTTTGAATGACTGGACATCATCATATAGAGATGTTTTTGTTAATAGTACATCTAATACTGCTACTAGTGGTTTTAATCAGTTCGTAAACGACTATATTTATTATTATGAAAAAGGTTTGAGAGCCAATAAAATTGGAATNCCTGCAGGGAATTTTTCTTCAAATCCACTACCAAATAAAGTAGAAGCATTATTCAANAAGGAGTCATCTAAAATTCTAGCATTAGATGCACTTAATGCAGTACAAAATCTATTCAATGGTAAATCGTATAATACCAATTCTCTCGATAGTAGTTTTAGTGATTATTTAAATTATCTAAATAAATCTGATTTAGTTANTTTAATAAATAATAAATTAGATCTAGCAAGAGAAAAAATAAATCTACTTGATGATGATTTTTCTATGCAAATAAATGAAGACAATACAAAAATGACNAATGCTTACGATGCTTTACAAACGGTAGTTGTTTTATTGAAAGTTGATATGCTACAAGCTTTTAATATTAGTGTAGATTATGTGGATGCTGATGGTGATTAATTAATAAACATATAAAACTTAAAAAGGTTGCTTGTTTAAAAAGCAACCTTTTTTGTANTATGATATTTAATTTAAAGACATATTTAAGTAAAAATTATAGTGCATCTCCTCTAATCATTTTTCGGATTGGTTTTGGGTTTATGATGTTGTATAGCATTATTAGGTTTTGGTCTAAAGATTGGATCAATACTTTATACCTTCAACCCAAATTTCATTTTACTTATTANGGTTTTGAGTGGGTAAAACCTTTAGGTAATTTAACGTATTTACTTTTTTTTATCTGTGGTTTATCTGCATTGTTTGTTGCTTTAGGATTTAAGTACAGAGTGGCCATAATTACTTTTTTCTTAAGCTTTACNTATATCGAGTTAATGGATAAAACTACGTATTTAAACCATTATTATTTTATAAGTATTCTTAGCTTTCTCTTGATTTTTTTACCTGCAAATAGTTCCTTTTCAATAGATTCATATCTGAAAAAAAAATCATATCGTTTAGTGCCAAAATGGTCTATTGATGCTATTAAATTATTGGTATCCATCGTTTATGTTTATGCGGGTTTAACTAAAATAAATTCCGATTGGCTATTTAAANCAATGCCACTAAAAATATGGCTTCCTTCTAAATATGATTTACCTTTTATAGGAGAAACATTAATGCAACAAAATTGGTTTCATTATGCCATGAGTTGGTCTGGAATGATTTATGACTTAANAATACCTTTTTTATTACTTTACAAAAAGACAAGATGGTTTGCTTTTGNCTTGGTTGTTTTTTTTCATGTTTTTACCGGAATTTTATTCCCNATTGGCATGTTTCCATATGTAATGATAGTAAGTTCTCTAATCTTTTTTGAAGCNGGATTTCACCATAAAATTATTTTATTTTTAAAACNCATANTAAATTATTTTTTTAAATTAAAGCAAAAAATTNNAGNTAAAGAAATCTATANTTTTAAACATCAAAAAATAACAATTNTAGTGCTTTCCTTATTTTTTATTGTTCAATTATTTCTTCCATTTAGATATGCTTTATATCCAAACGAATTATTTTGGACAGAGGAAGGCTATCGTTTTTCNTGGCGCGTTATGCTTATGGAAAAAATGGGATATGCTAATTTNAAAATTACAAANAGNAAAACGGGTNTTTTTTTTTTACGTAGATAANCAAGATTTTTTAACACCTCTACAAGAAAAACAAATGAGNTTTCAACCTGATTTTATTTTAGAATATGCTCACTTCTTAGGAGATCATTTTAAAAGTAAAGGTCATAAAAANATACAAGTATTTGTTGAAAGTTATGTAGCTTTAAATGGCCGTTTGAGTCAACCTTTTATCAATAAGAATATCGATTTGTACCAACAAAAAGAAACGTTTAACCCAAAAGANTGGATTTTACCATTTAACGATGAAATTAAAGGATTTTAATTTATTGATAGTAATGTGTTTATTGACACTAAACTTAATTGCACAAAACAAAGTATCAGGCTTTGTAAATAATGAGGAAGNAAACTCACCTATTAATNANATTGAAATATTTAGTAAAGAATCTGGTAAATTAACAACTACAAATAAAGAAGGCTACTTTGAATTTACNACCNACAAGAAAAAAATAACATTAATTTTTTTTTCCTATAGCTATAAAGTTGAAGAACAAACGATTANTATTTNTAAAGATACCATCATTAATCNAAAACTAGAAGTTCTCTCAGANGAACTTTCCGAGGTACAAATCAAGATACGTAAAGCAAAAACTTTTGAAATAAAACGGTTAAAAGATGTNGAAGGAACTGCNATTTACGCTGGNAAAAAAACGGAAGTAGTTTTGGTGGATCAATCNATGGCTAATTTAGCTTCTAATAATGCAAGACAAATCTANAGCCAAGTTGCAGGTTTAAATATATATCAAAATGATGATGCTGGACTGCAGTTAAATATTGGAGGGAGAGGTCTAGATCCTAATAGAACAGCAAATTTTAACACTCGTCAAAATGGATACGACATTAGCGCNGATGTATTAGGNTATCCAGAAAGTTATTATTCNCCAGCAGCCGAAGCTTTAAAAGAAATACAAATAGTAAGAGGTGCGGCCTCTTTACAATATGGNACACAGTTTGGTGGGTTAGTTAATTTTATAATAAAATCACCAAATCCAAATAAACCCTTCGAGTTTATTACTAGAAATACCATTGGTAATAATAACCTGTATACAAATTTTACAAGTATTAGTGGAACAAAAAATAAATGGAGCTATTATTCATTTTTTAATTANAAGAAAGGAGATGGATTTAGACCCAATTCTAAGTTTGAATCAAAAAATATTTATGCTCATATAGGCTATCAAATTAAAAGCGCTACTAAAATTAGTGGAGAAATNACCTATTTGAATTATTTAGCTCAACAAGCTGGCGGATTAACTGATCAAATGTTTAATTCTAATCCTTTTCAGAGTAATCGGGCTAGAAATTGGTTTCAAGTAGATTGGTTGTTGTATAATTTAAAGTTTGAACATAAATTTTCAGAGAATATCAATTTTACTTTTAATGCTTTTGGTTTAAATGCTTCAAGATATTCTCTTGGTTTTAGAACGAATAGGGTTGACCAAATAGACCCTTTNGAAGAAAGAGATCTTATAAAAGGTGATTTTAACAATTTTGGTTTTGAAACAAGAATTCTAAATAAATATAAGCTTTTCAATAAAAAAGCTACAATGTTATTAGGTTTTAAATATTACAAAGCAGATAATACTGATCAGCAAGGACCNGGATCTGAAGGAACAGACCCAAATTTTGATTTTCAGTTGGAAGAATATCCTAATTACGGNAATCAGTCTAATTATACCTATCCAAATGTAAANATNGCGGTATTTGGAGAAAATATTTTATATNTAAATGATAAATTATCNATTACTCCTGGATTTCGTTTNGAATATATAAAAACAGAAAGTAAAGGTTTTTATAAAAATATAAATACAGATGCAGCTGGAAACGTTATTTTAAACGAAACTATAGATAATAGTGAAGTAAGGAAGCGTTCGTTTGCACTNCTTGGTNTAGGAATAGGATATAAGCCAGTTGATGCTTTAGAAATTTACGGTAATATTTCTCAAAATTATCGATCAGTTACCTTTTCAGATATAAGCATTATCAACCCTTCTTTTTCAATAAGTCCAAGCATTAGCGATGAAAAAGGTTTTACTACAGATCTTGGTCTAAGAGGAATTTTTAAAAATATAGTTTCCTATGATGTTGGAGTTTTTGGATTATTTTACAAAAACAGAATTGGCTTTATACAGAAAGCATTTCCTGATGGGAGTGTAAAAACGGTTCGTGGTAATGTTGGTGACGCTATTATTTATGGTTTGGAATCATTGATTGATTTTAATTTGAATAAATTATTTATTAAAGACAATGATTATAGTTTTAACTATTTTATTAATACATCAATAATAGATTCTAAATACACGGTATCTGAAGAAAATGGTGTTGAAGGAAAAAAAGTTGAATTCGTTCCTAATTTAAATTTTAAAACCGGACTAAAGTTTGGCTACAAAAACTTTTTATCCAATTTCCANTACACGTACCTATCACAACAGTTTACAGATGCCACTAACGCTGTAGAGGGAAACTTAAGTGGAGTGATTGGTATAATTCCTTCTTATNATGTTTTGGANATTTCNTTTTCCTATACNTATAAAAAATTCAAATTAGAAGGAGGTGTTAATAATGTTTTAGATAACTATTATTTCACTAGACGCGCTACGGGTTATCCTGGGCCAGGAATTATTCCTTCAGCTAATAGAAATTTTTATATGACACTTCAAATTAAGTTATAAAAAGAGATTCNGAAAAATTTAAAATCTAGCCCTCCGCNAGTAGTAGTTTTATTTATTATTTAAAATTANGTAATCCAACACCTTTTTCATTAGATGCGCTCGGTCTAAACCTCTAACATTATGGGGATGCATAGGATAGCTTAAAAAATCTACTTGTACTTTATTTTTCACAAATTCTTGAAGTAAAGTCATCGTGTGTTGAGGTACCACAACAGGATCTATACTACCAATGATTTCTAGTAGTTTNCCATCAAGATTTTTTACATAATTATGAACTCTTGCTTTTTCGAAGCCTTCTTCATTGTCCTGCCAACGATCCATATAACGTTCACCATACATAATTTCATAGTATTTCCAATCGGTAACAGNGCCTCCNGCAACCGCTGTGGTAAATACTCCAGGATGTCTTAGCATCAGTGAATTTGCCATAAATCCGCCATAACTCCAACCGAAAACAGATAACCTATTTCCATCCACGTAATCCAAGGATTTTAAATAGTCCACTCCTGTTAATTGATCTTCCATCTCTGCTTTACCTGCTTGTCTATGAATAACACTTTCGAAAGCGAAGCCTCTATTTTCAGAACCTCGGTTGTCTATTGTAAAAACAATGTAATCTTGTTCAGCTGCCATCCATTGCATCCAAAGGTTAGAACCCCCTAACCATGAGTTGGTCACCATTTGGGCATGCGGGCCACCATAAACATAAACTAAAACAGGATATTCTTTAGTTTCATCAAAGTTTGCGGGTTTTATTATACGACCAAATAAATCACTACCCTCTTTAGATGTTAAAGTAACAAATTCTGTAGTTCCTAATTGGTAGTCTTTAATTGGATTTTTAGAAGTGTAAATANTCACTTCTTTTCCATCGTCAATTGACTTTCTTTTAACGATTCTAGGAACATCTATACTAGTATAACTATCNATGATATACTTTCCATCAGAACTTAATTGTACCGTATGACTTCCTGCTTCTTCAGTTAAAGTTTCAAACGTTCCGTTTTTTACATTTACTTTATAAGCTTTTGTTTCTCTTGCATCGCTTCCAGTNCCTAATACAATTACGTTTTTNCCACNATTATCAAAACCAATAATTTCTTTGATGACCCAATTAAATTGNGTTAATTNCTTTTNNTTTTTATTGTTGATATTNTATTTATAAAGGTTCATAAACCCATCACGTTCACTTAGCCATAAAAANTCGGAATTGTTGTTTGGCAAGAAAACTGCAGTATGTTCTGGTTCTACCCATTTATCATTTTTCTCTTCAAAAAGTGTTTTTATTTTCTTTCCTGAANNAGCNTCATACATCGTAAACCACATATGGTTTTGATCCCTATTTACTTCTGCTAAAAAAACATACTTTTCATCNGGAGACCAAGAAAGATTGGTAAGGTAATGTTCATCTGAAGTATCTATATCTAAATAAATAACACTTTGATTTTTCATAGAATANACACCTANTTTTGCAATTTCAGAACCCATTCCATTCATTGGGTATTTTATATTATTTAAAGANGCAGGAGTTGTTGTAATGTCTACCAAAGGATAATCCGTTACATTACTTTCGTCTTTTTGATAGAACGCCAAAAAATTTCCTTTCGGACTCCAAAAAGTACCTTTGGTAATTCCCATTTCGGAACGTGCTATAGCTTGTCCGGAAANGATGTTTTTGTCTTCGNAATTAGTTACAGCAATCTTTGAATTACTTGNAGTTGATACATACAAATTATTCTCTATAGTATAGGCTATTGCATTTGCTGAAGTGTTGAATTCATTNTTTTCAGATTCTGAAGGATATTTAATAACGTCTNAAACCTTTTTGTTTATATAATTGTATTGAACGACNGTATTATNATGATTAAAAAAGACCTCTTCTGTAGTAATTTTTAAAAACGAATTAGGCATTCTTTTTAACTCTGGGAAAGCACTTTGTAGATCNTCTAATGTGAAAATTGCAGGACGTTTNTCAAGATTGTAATTGACTAAAACCGAATTGTTTTCAACAATAATAAAATCATCGGTATCATNAATCCATTGCATAGATTTTTNCTCAGGATANAANCCTTTNTAATANCCTAANACNGCATCTTCTAGGTTTAAATGCTTTACTTCTTGTGCNGTTATAACCGTTACAAATAAAAGTAATAGAANACTAATCGATTTTTTCATGANAATAAATATTTATAGTTCAAATTTAAGATAAATAATACTAAATATTTCCATCTTTTATTACTGAAGAAATTAAATTTTAAGNTAGCNTACTTTNTNTAAAATATTTTTCTNNNNCGGTATTTAAGTCCATTATATGATAATTAGCCTCCNATAGTAATCATNCTTCTATTTTTAGAATGTAAATCGGGTTCTTTAAGTTTTTCAAGAGTATCCATGCCACCTCGAATTTTCAATTTACCAAGCACTGCTTTTTGAATAATGGGTGCAATAGATTTTCCTTCCCGAAACACAGTAAGTANATCTGATTCTGAAGCTGAAAACAAACAGTTTTTTAGTTTTCCATCTGCTGTTAAACGCAATCGNTTACANGAATCACAAAATGGATTGGTTACAGAACTAATGATGGCAAAACTACCTTTGTAGCCTTTTATTCTATAATTTTTAGAAGTNTCATTNTCTGCATCTTTAATTCGTTCAACATTTTCAAGGNAAAAATGATTATTAACTCGTTCTAAAACCTCAGCATAGGAAACCATCTTATTTATATCCCATTTGTTACCNTCAAAAGGCATAAACTCAATAAATCGAAATGAAATTGGAAAATCTTTNGTTAAATTGATAAAATCTATAATCTCATCATCATTAAACCCTTTTATTAAAACCGCATTTATNTTTANATTAAATCCTTTCTNAATAAGTAATAGGATGTTATTATAAACTTTTTCNAACTGATTACGCCGNGTGATTTCTTTAAATTTACCTTCAGATAAAGTGTCTAAACTAACATTGATATTCTTAATATTATTCTCCTTTAANACATCAATATGTCTATCTAAGGTGATACCATTTGTGGTAATTGCGAGTTCAACTGGAAGAGAAGCTAACTTGCCAAGAATTACATGAATGTCTTTTCTTATTAGAGGTTCGCCTCCTGTTAATCTAATTTTTGTAACCCCATTTTCTACAAATGTTTTTGCAATAGCATAAATCTCATCGTAATTCATGATATGAGNTTTANGAGAAAGAGGGACTCCTTCCGCCGGCATACAATAGGTACATCTTAAATTACATCGCTCCGTAAGTGAAATACGTAAATAAGTATGTTTNCTTTTAAATTGATCGGTNAATATGGCTTGGTTAGTTTTCATGTGTCTTTAATATTTAAAAATTTGGTCACATGCGGTTCGCTATTAACCATTCCTTTAGGGATAAAAATTTTTAACATGCTCGTTTCATTAATCGTGTCGTGCACCTTTTAAAATTCTGAAAATATGTAAAACAGCAGGNAATANGGCATCCATTGACTCTTTAGCTCCATTTGTAGATCCTGGAAGTGCTAAAACNAANGTGTTNCCTATAGTTCCCGCAACACTTCTAGATAACATGGAATATGGAGTTCGATCTTGCCCATAGGTTCTAATTGCTTCTTCAACTCCTGGTATTCTNNGTTCAAGTAAAGGTAATAATGCCTCCGGAGTTACATCTCTTTTAGAAAGTCCTGTTCCGCCTGTATAGATAATTAAATCAAAATCTTGTTTTTGATACTGAATTGCTTTTTCTTGTATAATTTCATTTTCATCTGGAATGACGACATACTCAGTTATTGATACCCCACATTCTTCTAGTTTTTTAATAATCGCTTTTCCTGCTTTNTCTTCTTTTTGTCCTGCTGAAATAGTATCGGAACAAACAATCACCGCCGCATTTAAATCTNTTCTAAAANGATCTTTAAAGTCAGATTTACCTCCTTTTTTTTCTAATAATTTAAGTTGATGAATTTCAATTCCTTTATCAATTGGCTTTAACATATCGTACATGTTNAAAGCCACNACACTNGCTCCATGCATTGCCTCTACTTCAACACCNGTTTTNTAAATGGTTTTAACTGTAAATAAAACTGTAATCTCTAAACCGTTGATTTCATATTCAATTCCAGAAAATTCAATAGGCATTGGATGACAGTCAGGAAGGAGTTCAGGAGTTTTTTTGACCCCCAATAATCCAGCTGCTTTACTCATAGCAAATACATTACCTTTTGGAACGGTATCATTTTTTATAGCCTCGATGGTTTCAGATTTACTCACTTTTACAATTGCTTGTGCGGTAGCAATTCTTAAGGTGCTGCTTTTATGTGTGATATCNACCATGTTTAAAAATTATTTATTTGTTAAATCATTTACTTTCCATTGATGGGTTTTATCTTCAAAAATCTCTTTTCCAAAAACAGGAACTTTTTCTTTTATTTCTTCAACGATAAATTCTATTGCTGGAAATACTTCTTTGCGCCTTTTTGACGATACAAAAACAAACAAACAAATCTCTCCAGAATTTACTTTCCCTAAACTGTGATAAATATGCATACAGTTTAAATCGAATTTTAAAAAAGTTGCTTCTCTTATTTCATGAAATTTCAGATTTGCCATTTCTTCATGTGCAGTATATTCAATTGCAGCAACTACTTTATTATTAATTTCGTCTGCTCTTACCTGACCTAAAAAAATATTATGAGCACCAATTCCAGTTTTCACTTGATGTTTGGCGATAGAATTTGCTATAAAATCTGTTGATATAGCACCTTNTTTAAAGACATTTTTTGGTTTTTTATCTGTCATAATTTTTGTTATTAAAATATTCCATCACTTCAAAAGCTCCATTTTTTAAGCTGAAAGAAGAATGGATTTTATGGTTTTGTAAAATNGAANCNGCTTTTTTGCTTTTAATTCCAGCTTGACAAAATAGTATCTGCTCTTTACCTAGCTCAATTTTATTTAAATTTTGTTTTANATCCTTTAAAGGGATTTGAAAAACTTCGGAGTGATTNATTTCTGGATTTACATTAGTATCNCGAACATCAATCCANTGGATATTCTTTTTATTTATTGCATCTTTAATTGAAATAATTCTAANTGGTGTTTCANAGTTTATTTNTTNATNTAGTGCTTNAAAAACAGTTTTTNTGTCCATNACTTTTTGAATTTCTTTTTCAGAACGATTCACTTTNNTNAAANTGATTTGATGATTTAANGAATNATAATAAAGAACTTTGCCNGAAAGAACTTCTCCAATTNCTAANATAAGCTTGATAACTTCATTGGCTTGTANNGNTCCAATAATTCCAGGGAGCACACCTAAGACACCAATTTCAGANCAATTTGGTATGGAACCAGTTTCAGGTTGTTTAGGAAACAGACATCGATAACTTGGCCCTTTTTTATAATTAAATACAGAAACNTGACCTTCAAACTTATAAATACCNGCNTANACCAATGGTTTANNTGTTANAANNGAAGCGTCATTAACTAAATATCGNGTNGAAAAATTATCGNTNCCNTCNACAATAATATCATAATNTTNAAAGATTGATAACGCATTTTTATGNGTTAANTTTTCNGGATANGCNTTTATTAATATGGTATTATTTAAATCTTCTAACCTAGCTTTTGCTGCNNNTGCTTTATTAATNCCTAGTGTAGAAGCNCCANATAACACTTGCCTTTGCAAGTTNGATTCTGAAACGATATCAAAATCAATGNTCCCAATAGTACCTATTCCGGCTGCAGTGAGGTATTGNAGCACAGGACAACCTAATCCACCAGCCCCTATTACNAANACTTTGGANTTAGAAAGCTTATCTTGACCTTCTTGACCAATTTCTGTTAAAATGATATGTCTACTATATCTGTTCATTTTTTTCAACCTCCTGCAAAAGGTGGTAATAAAGCAATTTCTGTTGCTGTTATCTTAGTTTCATTAGTTATTAATTCATTNTTNTGANCGATTTGNAAATCTTTATTTTTTAGCATTCCTCATNTTTNTGAAATAAAATAGNTTTTAANTCTGAAATAGATTTACCTGAAAATTTAATTTTTTCCTCTGAACATCCTGTTACTTCAGCAAGTAATCCAAAATATTTTATTGATAGTATCATTTTCTTATTCTAAAGATTCTAANTCNTNTTTTGTATTAATATTGGTCGTATACTTTTCTAAAACAGTATCNATTAGTACCGTATTTACNTTACATTTTTTAATAGCTTTTTGAACTTTTCGTTGCTCTTGTTTCAATTCTTCTAAAAAAATTGCNNCACATNTCTTCTTATAAATTGCGATAAGTGGCATATTCTTACCATTGCTTTTTAATTGAATGACTTCAGAAGTNTTATTGATTTGTGCTATTAATTTTTGTAAAATNTTNTTGTTAATTAAAGGCACATCACAACTTACAACCAAGTTATTTTCTGTATTGGAATAGTAAAGTCCTGTATAAATACCTGCCAAAGGTCCTGCGTTTTTAATTAAATCATCATATCTTTTNAATTCAAATTTATCATAGCTATTAAGGTTACTTATTATTATAATTTCATCAACAAAGGGCTGAATAGCAGTTATAATGTGTTCAANAAATGTTTTGTTTTTATAAGAAATTAACCCTTTATCGGTACCCATACGNGTACTTTTACCTCCTGCGAGAATAATACCTGTTATCTGTTTCTCTGCTTTCATTTAAATAAAAAATAATTTTANGGAAGCCATAATTAAAACAAATGCCAATAGATATCTTAAGGTGTAATTATTAATTATTTTACTTCCAAAATAGGCTCCAAAGAAACCTCCAATCAAAGCAATAATTACCATTATAACTGATTCTGAACTCACACTCACACCACTGCTTATTTGACCTGATAATCCTGCAACCGAATTAACCCATATAAACAAAGCAGATACTGCTGCAGCTTCTTTCATTTTCCCCCAATGGAACAATAAGATGATAGGACTTAAGATAATTCCTCCGCCAATCCCTATTAGTCCAGAAAAGAAACCAATAGTACTTCCTATAATAATTCCTTGCCAAATTTTTAGATCTTTAATCTTTATATTTTCTTTTCCAAATACATTTAACATTTTTAAAACTGCAAAGATTAATAAGATTCCTAATATGTTTTTATATAGCGTAGCGTCGATGTCTAAAGTACCTCCCCAAAAAGACATTGGTATGGAGGCTACACCAAAATATAAAAACATTTTTTTATTAAAATACCCTCCCTTATAATAATAGTAAAATGAAATTCCTGACACAAAAATATTAAGCAATAATGCGGTAGGTTTCATTATTAAAGGTGGAAAAGAAAACAGACTCATTAAAGCTAAATATCCACTAGCACCTCCATGTCCTATACTTGCATATAAAAAAGATATTAAAGGGAGCACGAGCATAAAAATCCAAATATGTTCAATATCTAAAATCAATAAGTTAAGCTTTTAAAGGTTATTTATTTTTTCAATTTGAGCCTCTAAATAATTCCAACAATTCTTATTAATTTCATCAAAAGCTATAATTAATTTTTTCCCATATTCTGTTAATACAGCACCACCACCACCTTTTCCGCCAATACTTGTGACCGTAACCGGTTGTCTACTTGATTTATTTACAGCGTCGATTAAAGTCCACGCTTTCTTATAAGAAATTTGTAAGCTTTTAGCTGCTTTTGAAAGCGATCCAGTTTTATCTATTGCCTTTAATAATCGAACTCTTCCTTCTCCTAGTAGCACATTGTCTCCTTCTTCAATCCAGATTCTACTTTTAATTTTATAATTCATATTCCTAATTAAACTGGTAAATGGAGTACCGTTATCAAATCTCCTTTTGAATATTTACTAACTTCCCCCGGTATGTAAACTATTGCATTTGCTATTGCAAAGGTGTGCAACATCGCAGAACTTTGTCCTTCTAAAATACTTACTTCTCCATTTTTATGATAAGCTTTTAAAAATTGAGCACGGTCTCCTTTTTTTAAGTATTCATCACTTAAAAATGCTTTTCCTTTATTAATAGAGAAGTTTAAATTTCCTGATAACTTTTCTAAAGCTGGATGCACATATACATAAAAGTTACTGAGTGCTGAGGCAGGGTTTCCTGGAAGTGCAAAAATAGGTTTGTTTTTTATTTTTCCAAAAAATAGGGGTTTTCCAGGCTTCTGTTTTACTCTATAAAATACTTGTTCAGTTCCTAATTCTAATAAGGCTTTCCCTACAAAATCGTAATCTCCAACAGAAATCCCTCCCGTTATAAGAATCATATCATTTTCCGAAATAACCTTATCTAAAATCATTACGGTACTATAGTAGTCATCCTTAACTTTATATTGAGTTACATCTGTATATCCTAAACCCAATAATCCAGTATATAACATTCCAGAGTTACTTTCATAAATTTTTCCATAACTTAAAGGTTGTCCCGCTTTGATCAATTCATTTCCGGTAATAACAAGTCCTATTTTTGGTTTTTTAAAAACTGGGACCTTTATTATTCCTAAAGTCAGTAAAAATCCAATAGCAGCAGGAGTTAACTTTGTTCCTTTTTTTAAGGCGATATCTCCATCTTTTATTTGCTCTCCTTTAGAACGTATATTTTCCTTAATTTTTACAGAATTATTTAATTGTAAATGATTTTTATCTACTGTCACTTTTTCTTGTATGACCACCGTATTTGCTGTATTAGGAACCGCAGATCCTGTGAAAATTCTAACTGCATCACCTGCTTTTAGAATAGGTTGATGACCATCACCTGCTTTTACTTCATCAATAATCGTATAGGAAGAACCATTATGAATATTCAACGCATATCCATCCATAGCTGATTGTCTAAAAGGAGGCATGTTAATGGGTGAACTCAGATCCTCTGCTAAAACTAATCCTAAGGCATTAGTCGTTTTACAGAGAATTGAAATTTGGGTCGGAATAACATTGTTTTCTAAAAGTTCAAAAGCTTCTTCTACTGTTATCATTTATTAATCGTTATGTATTTACAAATATAACGAAAACTTAAGATTTAAAAAATAATAGTAAATCTTGTAGCAAGTTTTTTTTAGAAGTTGCATTTAAAAGATTTAGAAGTTTTCAATCATTTTAGAGCAATTTAAAAAATTTGTGATGGATTCGCTTCATAAAAGTTCGCCACCAAGAAATGGGAGAGGTTCAAGAAATCATAATCAGGGTCCAGCACACAGAAATTAAAAAACTTATGAGGTAAAAGAAAATAATTTAAAACGATCTTTACAATAAACCTATTTATTTTTTAAAAACTAATTTAGGGGATCTGCCTTTCTTAAAAATTTTATTACTGGCGTGTTTGCCTCTACGCAATTTTTTTGTTCTTCAAAAGGCAATTGAATCATCTCATAACATTCTTTGCTACAAGTATATTCCATTTTGTCGGAACAAACTTTACATTGAATAAAGAGTAAATGGCATCCTTCATTGGCGCAATTTATGTGCGTATCGCAAGCTTCCCCACATTGGTGACAATTAGATATCACATCATCACTAATGCGTTCGCTGCGCCTTTGATCAAAAACAAAATTTTTACCTAAAAATTTATTTTCTAGTCCTTGATTATTTACCTGACGGGTATATTCAATAATACCGCCTTCTAATTGAAATACATTTTTAAACCCTTTGTGTTTATAGTAGGCACTCGCTTTTTCACAACGTATTCCTCCTGTACAATACATCACCAGTTTCTTGTCTTCTTTATGATCCTTTAAATCTTCTTCAATAGTATCTAAAGAGTCTCTAAACGTATCTACATCTGGTGTAATGGCATTTTTAAAGTGCCCAATTTCACTCTCATAGTGATTACGCATATCGACCAAGATCGTGTCTGGGTCTTCTATCAAATTGTTAAATGTTGAAGCATCTACATGAACACCTATATTTCTAACATCAAAGGTGGTGTCATTTAATCCATCAGATACAATCTTGTCACGGACTTTTATTTTTAGTTTTAAAAATGATTTTAAGTTCTGCTCTAACGCAACATTCAAACGGCAATTCTCTAAGAAACAGATACTATCTAAAAATTCTTTAAATTCTTTAAATTTTTTGGCAGGTAAAGACAGTTGCGCATTGATTCCTTCATTTGCTACATAAATACGACCCAAGACTTGAAGGCTGTCCCATGCTACAAATAAATAGTTTCTAAAAAGTTCTGGATTGCCAATTTTGGCATATTGATAAAAAGANAGCGTCAAGCGGTCTTCTCCCGCTTCTTCCAATAAGGTTGCTCTCTCTTTTGCGCTTAGGGTATTGTACAGTTGCATGCTATACTAATTATAAGGTTAAAAAAAGAATGTTTAAAAAAGTAAAAGTAGTAGATTTTTTATAATTACTAGCTTTAATTCTTAAATGTCTATAAAACGNAAAAAAGTATTGTTAAAGAAGCTAGTTTTTAGCTTTTTGGTGCAGTTTTAANTGAATCCGTTTTCTGGCCACATCAATTTCTAATACTTTCACAATAATTTGTTGATGTAAATGAACATGTTCACTTACATCTTTAACAAAAGCATCTGNCAAATTTGAAACATGGATAAGGCCACTTTCTTTAATTCCGATATCTACAAAACAACCGAAATTNGTAATGTTATTAACGATTCCAGGCAACAATTGACCTTCTTTTACATCATTAATGCTTCTAATGTTTTGATTGAATGTAAATACTTTTGCTTCCGATCGAATGTCCAATCCGGGTTTTTCCAATTCCTTTATAATGTCTTGCAACGTAGGCAACCCAATTTTGTCGGAAATATATTTTTCCAATGCAATCTTCTGAAGGACTTNCTTATTTCCTATTAATTCTAAAATGGTTTTCCGTTCATCTTTTGCCATTTTTGAAACGATCGCATAACTTTCAGGATGTACCGAAGAATCATCNAANGGGTTTTTTGCATTTTTTATGCGAAGGAAACCTGCACCTTGTTCATAAGCTTTAGCTCCTAATCGAGGTACTTTTTTTATCTCAATTCTAGAATAAAAAACACCCTGTTCCTCTCTAAAATTAACAATGCTTTCTGCTAATTTTGGACCAATTCCGGATACATAACTCAATAAAGATTTACTCGCCGTATTAATATTTACTCCAACAGCATTTACACAATTAGAAACCACTCGATCTAAGGAATTGTTTAATTTAGTCTGGTCTACGTCGTGTTGGTATTGACCAACTCCAATAGACTTCGCATCAATTTTTACTAATTCAGCTAAGGGATCTGCTAAACGACGCCCAATAGAAATTGCACCTCGAACAGTAACATCGTAATTAGGAAACTCTTCTCTTGCAATTTTAGATGCCGAATAAATAGAAGCACCAGCCTCACTCACTACAAAAACCTGAATATCGTTTTTAAAATGAATTTTNCTAACCAACTGTTCGGTTTCTCTAGATGCGGTTCCATTACCAATAGCAATGGCTTCAATTTTATGGGCATCCACCAANGAGCTAATTTTTTTAATAGCTCCAATCTGATCATTTTTTTGGTGCATGAGGATATANGGTCTCATTGTATTTAAAANCTCCTTGTGCATCCAAACAAACTACTTTACAACCTGATCTAAAGCCGGGATCTATCGCTAAAATTCTTTTTTCACCCAATGGAGAACCTAATAATAACTGTTTTAAGTTTTTTGCAAATACTTGAATNGCAACTTCATCTGCTTTTTCTTTTGCAATTCCTAAAATTTCATTNGAAAGGGAAGGAAATAATAGACGTTTGTAAGCATCTTTTATGGCTAATTGTATTTGAACAGAGCACTCATTTTGAGCGTTAATAATTCGCTCTTCAATTTTAAAAAGTGCTTTTTCATTATCAATTTCAATTTTAACACGAATAAAGCCTTCTTCTTCCGCTCTTAAAATCGCTAATAAGCGATGTGAAGGGCAANACTGTAANGACTCACTCCAATTAAAATAGTCTCTAAATTTCTGGGCCTTTTNATCCTTTTCCTTTGTCTTNACTACCTTGGTATTAATAAGAGCAAAGTGTTCCAATTGATACCGAATCTTGTTTCGAATATCGCTGCGTTCATTGATCCATTCTGCAATAATAAAACGTGCTCCTTCTAAAGTATCGNTTATATTTAAAACAGATGTAGAGGTGTATTTTTTAGCTATCGAATCAATATCATGAGCATTTTGACTCATAATAATTTTAGCTAAAGGCTCTAAACCATTTAATCGAGCAGTTTCGGCCTTTGTTTTTCGTTTNTTTTTAAAGGGGAGATATAAGTCTTCAAGTTGAATCAAATTATCGCTGCGATTAATTTTTTCCTGAAGCTCATTGCTAAGTATTTCTTGTTCTTGAAGTACTTTAATAATNGTTTTTTTTCTTTTATCTAGGATTTCAAATTCATCTTTATACTTTACAATAAGTTCTATTTGAACTTCATCTAAATCCCCAGTTCGCTCTTTCCGATATCTAGCGATAAACGGAATGGTACAATCATCATTTAATAATTGTATTGTGTTTTTTACACTACTTTCTTGGAGTTGTGTTTTTTTTTGTANAAACTTTAATAAAGTGATCATTAACTAATCGTCGCCCCATTGATTAGGTCTTCTTTATCAGGATTTAGAAATACCAGTTTACCATCTGGAGTTTCTGTCATTAAAATCATTCCTTGACTTTCTACTCCNCGCAATGTTCTTGGTGCTAAGTTTACCAATACGGTTACTTTTTTTCCTATNACTTCCTCAGGAGTAAAACTTTCNGCNATNCCAGAAACAATGGTACGAACNTCAATACCCGTNTCTACTTTTAAGAGGAGTAGTTTTTTGGTCTTTGCCATTTTTTCGGCTTCTAAAATCGTTCCAACTCGCATATCTAATTTGGTGAAATCGTCAAATTGGATGGTATCTTTTTGAGGTATTGGACTAGCATTCATGACTTTATTTTCTTTTTTTGTAGCTTCTAATTTATCTAATTGTTGCTGTACTTGCACGTCTTCAATTNTACTGAAAAGCAATTCACCTTTTCCTATTTGATGATTGACAGGAATTAAAACTTCTTTAGTCGAAANCTCTCCCCATGACATTTTAAGTTCATTTAGAGAAAGCATATCTTTTAATTTACTAGCGGTAAATGGCAAAAAAGGTTCGCATAAAACCGCTAAAGCNGAAGCAATCTGTAGGGAAANAAACATAATAGTTTTGGTTCTTTCTGCATCCGTTTTAATTTTTTTCCAAGGTTCTTCGTCTGCTAAATATTTATTCCCCAAACGCGCCACATTCATAAATTCTGC
Organism: Flavobacteriaceae bacterium; assembly: GCA_002713705.1. Taxonomy (GTDB): domain Bacteria; phylum Bacteroidota; class Bacteroidia; order Flavobacteriales; family Flavobacteriaceae; genus Marifrigoribacter. The sequence goes on along the minus strand of PAUJ01000029.1, from coordinate 76,932 downwards.
TTGGGCTTCTCTAAATCGATATCTTTCAATAGAATTTTCAATTACCTTAGGGTATGCTTTTAGTTCAGTTAAGTTTGCGATATCTACTTCAGAAAATGAAGCTGGTTCTGGAACAATCCCCTCGTAATATTTATTGGTTAATACCACCACACGATTGATAAAGTTTCCGAAGATGGCAACTAANTCATTATTATTTCTAGCTTGAAAATCNGACCATGTAAAATCGTTATCTTTTGTTTCAGGTGCATTTGCTGTTAATACATAACGCAATACATCTTGCTGATTTGGAAAATCGACTAAGTATTCATGCAACCATACTGCCCAGTTTTTACTGGTAGAAATTTTATTTCCTTCCAAATTTAAAAACTCATTAGCAGGAACATTGTTGGGTACAATATAACTTCCTTCTGCTTTTAGCATACTCGGAAAAATAATACAGTGAAATACAATATTATCTTTTCCTATAAAATGAAGTAGTTTGGTGTTTTTGTCTTTCCAATAGGGCTCCCAATCTTTTNCTTCTTTTTCTGCCCATTCCTTCGTAGCAGAAATATAACCAATGGGAGCATCAAACCAAACATACANTACTTTTCCATCTGCATCTTTAATAGGTACAGGAATCCCCCAATCTAAATCTCTAGTTACTGCTCTAGGNCGCAATCCATCATCTATCCAGGATTTGCATTGTCCATAAACGTTGGTTTTCCAATCTTTTTTATGTCCTTTTANAATCCAATCTTTCAACCATGGNTCGTATTGATCTAAAGGTAAAAACCAGTGTTTTGTTTCTTTTAAAGAGGGTGTATTTCCAGTAATGGAAGATTTAGGGTTGATTAAATCGGTAGCATTGTGAGAGGTTCCACAACTTTCACATTGATCTCCATAACTTTCCTCAAAACCACATTTAGGGCAGGTACCTACAATAAAACGATCTGCTAAAAACTGATTTGCNTCTCGATCATAGAATTGTTCTGTAGTTTGTTCTATAAACTTNCCGTCTTCGTATAATTTCTTAAAGAATTCGGAAGCCGTATCGTGATGAATTTTTGCTGTAGTACGAGAGTAGTTATCNAAGGTAATTCCAAAATCTTGAAACGANTNTTTNATAATNGNATGNTATTTATCNACCACTTGTTGCGGTGTGATTCCTTCTTTTTTNGCTTTTATTGTAATAGGAACACCATGTTCATCACTTCCACAAACAAAAGCAACATCGTTGCCCTGCATTCTTTGAAAACGTGAATAAATATCTGCAGGAACATATACGCCTGCTAAATGTCCAATGTGTACAGGACCATTGGTATAAGGCAGAGCTGCNGTTATGGTAAACCTTTTTGGTGAATTTTGCATATTCAAAATTTGAACATCAAAAATACGGATTTTATTTATGGATACACTCGGAGAGTTCTCAAAAGAATTTGCTTNNAATTAATCTNTTATNNCCTTCTTTGTTAGANTAGCATTATCTATATNAATCTTAACAAATAACAGCCCTTTTGATAGGATAGAAATATCTAGTTGATTAGAAGGTTGATTTTGTTCTAAAACTGATCTAAATTAGTTGGTCCAATTATCAAATAAAAAANCCACATATTAATTTAACTAAAACAAATATAAAAAAAGATTAATTTTTTATTACTTTGAGCTTGTAAATCGCATACATGATTCGTCCAAATTATTTAAAAAAAGGAGATACCNTTGCCATAGTATCTACTGCTAGAAAAGTTTCTAAAGAAGAATTGGCACCTGCCATAGCGCTAGTAAAAAGCTGGGGTTTAAAAGTTTTTTTAGGAATATCAATTGAAGCTGAAGAGCATCAGTATTCAGGAGATGATGACCTTCGTGCTTCTGATTTTCAAAACATGTTAGATAATCCTAATATTAATGCCATTTGGTGTGCTCGAGGTGGTTATGGTACCGTACGAATTATTGATTATCTAGATTATACAAAATTTATANATCATCCAAAATGGATTATTGGTTATAGCGATGTTACGGTATTGCATTCTCATATCCATCAATTTGGNATTGAAACCCTTCATGCTCAAATGCCAGTTTCCATAGAAACCAAGTCTGCTTCAACGATCAATTCTATAAAAAAANNACTATTTGGGGAAGATTATTCAATTGAAATATTNCCGGATGATAACAACATACAAGGAATTGCATCTGGGCAATTAATAGGAGGAAATTTATCTATATTATATTCTCTTTGCGGGAGTCCTTCTGCAATTAATACCCAAGGAAAAATTCTGTTTATTGAAGATTTAGATGAATACTTATATCATATCGATCGGATGCTTCAAAATTTATTGAGGAATGACTATTTTGAAGGTTTAGAAGGATTAATCGTTGGAGGGATGACTCAAATGCATGACAATGACATTCCCTTTGGAAAAAATGCAGCAGAAATNATTTTGGATATTTGTTCTGAATATGATTTCCCTNTTGCCTTTAATTTTCCTGCAGGTCATTTGGAGGACAATCAAGCATTGATTTTAGGAAGAAAAGCAGATTTAATGGTTAACAAAAATGGCGTAATCTTATCTTTTAAAGAATAAATATGGCTTATCANAACGAACTAGGGAAAATAGGGGAAAAATTAGCAGCCAAATATTTGATAAATAAAGGTTATGAAATTTTAGCACAAAATTTTTATTTTGATAAAGCNGAAATTGACATCATTGCAAAAAAAGATTNTAAAAGNATCATTGTTGTAGAGGTAAAAACTAGAAATAGTGATTTTTTTGGCGACCCTCAAGAATTTGTAAGCCCATCAAAAATTAAACGATTAGTAAAAGCAGCTAACGAATACATGATTAGCAATGATTTAGACTTGGAAGTCCGTTTTGATATTATAGCAGTTATAAAAAATAAATCTATTGAAAGGGTTGAGCACTTTAAAGATGCTTTTTATCATTTCCAATAAGCTTTTTTATTTTTTTAAATATGCTTTTAAATCATCAAAATTTTCAGGTTTTACTAAAAATCTTTTGTCTTTATCTAGCACAAAATAAGTAGGTGTAATGGTAAGTCCATATTCACTAACAANGGTGTTGTTCCATTTTTTTAATTTAACAACATTAATNAAATTAGGATATTTTACAACTTCATTCGTCCATTTAAAAGTGTCTTCTTCCAAGCCTACAGCAATTATCTTGTATTTGGTAGTGTTAAGTTCTTGACTTAATTGGTATAGTTGTGGAATCTCTTTTAAGCAATGAGAACATCCACTACTCCAAAAAACAAGAATATAATTTTCTGCAATATCCAATTCACTTAATTTTTTGCCACTTCCATCATCCAAAATAAAATCGGGTGCTGGATTCCCAATAGATAAATTTTTAAATTGAGTCAATTTTAAAACAAGAACAGTATCATTTAACTGATTAGCTATTGGTATTAAATATCGTTCAGCCAAATAATTAGCCGTNCNTATAAGGTTATAGTTTACCAAATTTTGCCATAATTTTTCAATAAAATATTTTTGAAAATTAAGGTCTAACAATCTGGTTTGATCTTCAACTTTATCTACGTTATTTTTCAAGGACTGTTNTTTNGATANTCCCTCAGTTACTGTTCCATTTATATAAGCTAGGGATTTTTCGATNAAAAAATTAGAACTTTGCAACACCTCATCATTAAATTGAATATTNGTAAAATAGTCGGCAGTTACGTTTTTAATATAATCGCCTAGAGTTTCCAATTCATTAGGAATGTAAGGTTGATTTGCCTTGATAAAATGATTAACTAATGTACCTTCAGATTTTTCTTCATAGGATCGTTGTAATTTTTTCTGTTTTTTAAAAATAAAAGACATAGTATCTTCTGTACTTTCTTCTAGATATTTAGTTTCTATATCATTGCCTAGTAAGGTCATTTCGGTTAAATAAGATTGTAACATAATGTTCTCATCAGATTTCTGAAAAACAACACCATCNATCAAATTAAATGTCAATTCAATATCCTCTTTACCATTATAAATAATATCAAAATTATAATCATTTTGAGGAACCGCATATACCAGTTTATAAATACCTGTTGTNGCTTCTTCATCGAGTATAAAAACTAAATCTCCATCCACTATTCTACTTTGAGCAATGTATTTAGTATTTGTTGGTGCGTTTTTATATAAAATGGCCCAAGTAAAATCATTTGCAGGAGAAAAAGTTACTTTAATAGTGTGTTGAGAAAAAATAATGAATGGGAAAAACAGTAACAAAAAAAGTATTTTATTAATTTTCATAATTTCTGATTTAATAAATATTTGTAATAATTAAACTAAAATAGGAGACAAAGACTGTAAAGCTTTNTTGATAGTTGTAATATTCTCAAAGGTAATAATTAAACGNAGTCCATTTCGAGTATTTTTTTCTTTCATTTTAACCAAACTAGGATTTGTTTTTGCAAATTGAATGATTTGTGAAAAGATAGGACTTTGATAAAAAGAACTTTCTTGATCGGTTACAAAATAACCAATAAGTTTGCCTTGTTTCATAATTACTCGTTCTAATCCAATAGTAATTGCAATCCATTTAATGCGGACACTATTAAGTAAATCTTTCGCTTGAATAGGAANTTCTCCAAAACGATCTATTAAATCTGTTTCATATTTTTGAAGTTCTTCTTCTGTTTTTAAATCACCTAATTTGTTGTAAAGGTTTAATCTTTCCGTGATATTATTTACATAATCATCCGGGAAAAGTAATTCGAAATCGGTATCAATTACCGTTTCTTTTACAAAGTCTTTTAGTTCATGTTCTGTACCTGAATAAAGATCTTTAAACTCTTTTTCTTTAAGCTCATCAATTGCTTCAGCAAGAATTTTTTGATATGTTTCAAAGCCTATTTCGTTAATAAAACCACTTTGTTCTCCACCTAATAAATCTCCAGCTCCTCTAATCTCCAAATCTTTCATGGCGATGTTTAAGCCACTGCCTAGTTCACTAAATTGCTCTANNGCTTGGATGCGTTTACGTGCATCATCAGTCATTGNAGAGTAAGGTGGCGTGATAAAANAGCAAAAAGCTTTTTTATTGCTTCTTCCTACGCGTCCACGCATTTGATGTAAATCGGATAAGCCAAAATTATTAGCGTTATTTATAAATATGGTATTAGCATTTGGAACGTCTAAGCCACTTTCAATAATNGTGGTAGAAACCAAAACATCAAACTCATTATTCATAAAGGCCAACATGAGTTGTTCTAACTTTTTACCATCTAATTGCCCATGACCAATACCAATTTTTGCATCTGGAACTAAACGTTGTATCATTCCAGCAACCTCTTTGATATTTTCAATGCGATTATGAACAAAAAACACTTGACCATTTCTTGAAATTTCATAACGAATAGCATCTCTAATGGTATCTTCAGAAAACCGAATCACATTGGTTTCAACAGGATATCGATTTGGCGGTGGTGTACTAATAATAGATAAATCTCTAGCAGCCATCAAACTAAATTGAAGCGTTCTAGGTATAGGAGTTGCNGTTAANGTTAAGGTATCTACATTTTGTTTAATGGACTTAAGTTTGTCTTTAACCGCAACACCAAACTTTTGTTCTTCATCAACAATCAATAAGCCCAAGTCTTTAAATTCCACTGCTTTATTGACTAATTGATGGGTGCCAATTACAATATCTAATGTGCCGTTTTTTAATTTTTCTAAAACAGTTGCTCTTTGCTTAGAAGATCTAAATCTATTGAGGTAATCTATACTTACAGGCATTTCTGCCAAACGTTCAGAAAACGTTTTGAAATGTTGAAATGCTAAAATAGTAGTAGGAACTAATATCGCAACTTGTTTACCATTATCTACGGCTTTAAAAGCAGCTCTAATGGCAACCTCAGTTTTCCCAAATCCTACGTCTCCACAAACCAAACGATCCATAGGACGTTGATTTTCCATATCACGTTTTACATCTTCGGTCGAAGTAATTTGATCAGGAGTGTCTTCATAAATAAAAGAAGATTCTAACTCGTGTTGCAAATAAGAATCAGGATTGTATGCAAAACCCTTTAATGTTCTTCTGTTTGCGTATAATTCAATTAAGTTAAAGGCAATTTCCTTAACTCGTTTTTTTGTTTTTTGTTTTAATTTTTTCCAAGCACCGCTTCCTAATTTGTATATTTTTGGAGTGGTTCCATCTTTACCTGTATACTTAGATATTTTATGGAGTGAATGAATACTGAGGTATAAAATATCACGTTCTCCATAAATTAATTTAATTGCTTCTTGTAATTTTCCCTCTACATCTATTTTTTGAAGTCCTCCAAATTTTCCAATTCCGTGATCGATATGAGTTACATAATCTCCAACTTCTAAATTAGTCAATTCCTTTAAGGTAATCGCTTGCTTTTTGGCATATCCGTTCTTTAACTGAAATTTATGATAACGTTCGAAAATTTGATGATCTGTATAGCAAACGTTTTTTTGCTCAATATCAATAAATCCCTGAAATAATGGGAATAAAACCGTTTCAAATTGATCTACTTGNTGTTCGGTATCTTCAAAAATNTCATGAAATCTAAGTTCTTGTTGTTTGCTACTACAGAAAATATAGTTTNTAAATCCTTTTTGAGTATTGGAATTTAAATTTTCAATTAATAAATTAAATTGTTTGTTAAANGAAGGTTGNGGCTTTGTATTGAAGTTAATATCACTCTCATTTGGAGNATTTATTAACTTAACTTTTGTAAAACCTTCCAGTTCATTTTTAATTAAATCGGAAGAACAAAATAATTGACTTGGACTATTTTGTTTTATTTCTCCANCTAATTTTTTATGGATTTCTTCAGCTTGNTGAAAAAGNGTATCGATTCCTTNATAAAAAATATCTTCATTTTTATAAAAAATCACCGTTTTTGAAGCGATGTATTTTAAAAAACTAGTCCGTTTTTCTTCCATCATTTTATTTTCCATGTTAGGAATGATGGTAATCTTNTTTGCAGGCTCTGTAGAAAGTTGTGTTTCTACATCAAAACTCCGAATACTTTCTACNTCATCGCCAAAAAACTCNATGCGGTATGGCNTGTCATTGCTGAATGAAAACACATCTAAGATTCCACCTCTAACAGAAAATTCTCCAGGTTCAGTTACAAAATCNGTTCGTATAAAATGGTATTCAAAAAGAACTTCATTAACAAAATCAATCGATAAATCGTCTCCAATACTAATTTTTAAGGTGTGTTTTTCNAATTCTTTTCGAGTAACAACTTTTTCAAAAAGAGCTTCTGGATAAGAAACTATAATNGCTGGTTTTTTTCGAGAGTTAATTCTGTTTAAAACCTCTGCTCTAAGTAATACATTTGCGTTATCGGTTTCTTCTATTTGATANGGTCTCCGATAAGATCCCGGGTAAAATAATACGTTTTTTTCGCCCAATAAATTTTCTAAATCGTTAAGATGATAAGCTGCTTCTTCTTTATTATTTAAAACGATTAAGAAAGGTTTTTCTGTTTGTTTAAAAACTTCAGCAATANCAAGAGGATAGGAAGACCCTACCAATCCTGAAATAANGGTCATTTTTTGAGAATTTGANATAGCTTCCCCTAGTTTTCTAGTGGTAAGAGATTTAATNAAAAGTGAAGAAACNAATGCTTTACTCATTTAGGCAAAGGTAGTATTTCGTATAAAATATTGAAACAACTAAGTAATTAATTTATNTCATAAATCTGANGTTCTTAATTTGTTGTTTTCAAAGCGATATTTNATTTTTAAAAAGCTTATTTCCTGTTATCCAAAAAATTTCTGAATCGTAAAAGCGCAAATNATTTTTTACTTCTTTGTTAGATTTATCCCTTTTAGATTTANTGATGNAANGGGCTTTAGTNTTNGTGAAATTTANAGNATGCTTTTCATCCAGATCNTTTTNTTTATTGGTATAANAATACAGCACCTTATTTTTTCTATTTTCAAAGTTCCTTTTCCATATTGATTTNNTTCCTGGTTTTTGGTACTAATTTTCNGNTANTTATGAAATGTAAAAGTTNCATCAGGACTCAGTTCTAATTTTTAATCAATCCTGCCTTCTTCGTTAATATCGAAATGNCTTTTATAGATACCTGTATATTCNTTAGTTTGCNAATAGATNGAAGTAGAAATNGTAAAAAAAAGTAAAATAATTTTNATNATTAGTATTAAAGCACAAGATGATNTGTTAAATAGTTTTTNATACAAATATATATTAGNTTTTAAAGTTTATTTAAAAAAATTAGNNCTTANAATTGATAAATATTTCCTTNCGTTTAATTTTAAAAAANCACTTGATTAGTTTTATATTTGTGNCATAAATANAANATTATGTCATATTACGAATTATTTAAAGAAGGNCANCAAACTAGAAATAAAGCACATTTTGCTTCTATTGCTTCTATTGCAATGTCTGACGGGAAAATATCTGATGANGAACAGTTATTATTAAAATCCTTAGCGATTAAACTNGAAGTTGATGATTCTGACGTTNACAAGATTTTACAAGANCCAACTAAATATCCTATCATTCCTTCCAACTCTGTTGANGAAAGGNTAGAACGNTTACATGATTTATTTGACATGATATTTTCAGANAATAGAATNGATGCAAANGAATTAGGATTGATAACAAAATATGCTATTGGTTTAGGATACAATTCTAAAACTGCGAATGATTTAATACAGAATTCAATAGATATTTATACTGGAGGTATTAGCTTTGATGAGTATAAGTACNTAATGAATAGTAGATTAAAAAAAATAGATTAAAAAATCATTTTTATTANTTTTTTTCAGGAAACTCTTTGATGTAAATATCTTGTTGTGGAAAAGGAATTTCAATTCCTTGCTCTTTAAACTTATTATAAATAGCTAAAGAAATATCACTTTTTACAATCAAACCTAATTCATAAGGTACCCAAAAACGCAATTTAAAGTTTAGAGAACTATTTCCAAATTCGCTGAANAAAGCNCGAACCTCGGGAGATTTTAGCACATCTTTATTATTATTTGCTACCTCAATCAATATTTTTAGNACTTNATTTGGATNAGAACTATANGCCGCACTAACTAAAACCTCAATTCGTTTTACGTTATCAGATAATGTCCAGTTTATTAGGTCATTNGCTATTAAATTATTATTTGGGACAATAACCTCAGCACCATCAAAAGTNCTAATNCTNGATGATCGTACCCCAATTTTATTTACCGTTCCTAACAAATTGTTTACTTCAACAGTATCTCCAGGTAAAATAGGACGTTCAAAAACTAAAATTAGTCCNGAAACAAAATTTGAAATAACAGTTTGNAGNCCAAANCCAATTCCCAAACCTANAGCNCCAGCCATTAAATTGAATTTNCTTAANTCTATATTTAGAGNGCCGAGNGCCATAATAATTCCAAAANCAAGAATAAAATACCTTATTATTAATGAAATTGCAGCNGGTANNCCTTTNGGNAGNTTTAAAAATTTTAATGAAGAATCTTCATCAAACAAATANGAAATAAATTTTGTAGCAAAATATGANAATATCAAAATTAACAAAAAGGTNAATATNGCACCGAATGTAAAGGAAATACTNCCCANTTTATANGGCTCTGATAGATAATCAGAAACCGATGTTGATAAGGGCCTTAACAAATCAGTCATNTTTAAAAAGAACCTACACCAATAAATAATTACAAGTATGCTAATTATTTTTAGTGATTTTTGTTCGACATTTAATTTTTTATCGTCCTCATAGGTATCCTTCATANTGAAGTGGCGATGAATTAANCCAATTACAATTCCACTAANAATNATTAATNTTCCATAAAAAAGAANNACTGTTGTANNACTTTCTANAATTATTTTNATAGTAATATCAGTAAGNTTNGTGTAGCCTAAAATNTTNGAGATTAATGAAATAANNGCNAGAAAATANATANCAGGAGTTNAATTTANAAGNAATAACCCAAACNTACCCATTTTCATTTTCCNNGTCTCTAAATAAGGTTTTGTNAATANANANGTNATTANNATAATTGAAGNTACTTNAANTAATAAATAGANCCTNTATTGAGNAGTTGAAAACCAAATATAAGTTTTAANAGAATCTAAAATAAAAANTAAAANAACAAAATAAAGANTNTTTTTAAAGCGNNTATATANATNNGGNTTTAANAGNTATAAAGAAGTAATTAGGGCTAANGTGATAAGAAGATCATTAAATAGCATGGGTTTCTCNTCAAAGAAAAAATAAGCTATAAAAATNGAAGTAAACACAATNNTAGATAATGGATGATTTAGNAANAGATTTTTNGCATTTTGGAGATCNCCATCTGCTTCNTTAAAAGNATANTTGCTAAAAGTNTTTTTCAAGAATANNATTAGTAATACNANNAGTATTATTNNAAANAGATAAATATNAATNCCTGCTTCNGNTGTAATAATTTTNTNNGNAATTTTTGAAATNCTTTCAGAAANCGATTCCTTGAAATNNTCCTTATTTTNAGTNTCANTNGGNGTNTTAAANAACGATTNCNANAAAGGANCATNNCGTAAATAAAATAGNTTNTAANTTTCGGAATTTTTTAAGNCAATTAATTCNTCTATTACTTCGTTAGCAATTANTTTTTGTTTGTAAATTTTTGNCTCAAGAATTAATAAATTATTTTTTTGANCGATGATNTTATTNTTTANNTTTNTTAAATCTTCCCAATTATTTTTAATACTNNTTAAGNTTTCTTGNGGTACTTCNTNAGANNTCGAATTTTCGTAAGTTAAGGACCATGTTTGTTCANTAAACGANATTAATTCTAATAANNGTAAATTTCTTTTTNNAGACTGATTAACTGTAGTTCNCCAAGATTTTAAATTAGTTNGATNCCCATTCCATNTAATNATTAANTTNTNNATTTTTTCTNNATTTGGNTTTGATNTAACAAAANTNTTGGATTTTCTTTNTTCAGTTANNATAAACGTTTTNTATTCTGGGAATAATGAATCAATTTTTNTGATTCGATTATCTAAAANTAGTTTTCTTTCAGTAGATTTAATTTCTTCNTTNACTTCTTCTGAACTCTGAATAATNTTGGTTAATGNAATTGCTTTAGGTCTTGATGTAAGTGAAGAGTCAATTGNACTAACAGAATCTTTTTGTTGAGAATAAATTGTNGCTGGAACAATTATAAAAAGACCCAATAGAACNATTTTNAAAAANGAAAANATTCTAATTAGCATAGTTATTTAACCATTTAAATTTTAAGATTTTAATNNTAAANTAAAAACCAATAGGATTATTGTTANTTTTTNAATATAAATTTAGTAAACATATTAAAAANATAATAGATTGTNACTCATTTTTTTTCATAAAAGTCTCTAAGGTTTCAACCATGTCTTTATTTCCACAGAAAAAAGGCACTCTTTGGTGNAATTCTGTNGGCTTAATGTCTAAAATCCTATTAAAACCATCACTTGCTTTACCGCCTGCTCTTTCAGCTAAAAATGCCATNGGGTTGCATTCGTAAAGAAGACGCAGTTTACCATTNGGACTTTTAGAAGTAGAGGGATAAAAATAAATTCCTCCTTTAATCATATTTCTATGAAAATCAGAAACTAAAGATCCAATATATCTAGAGGTATAAGGCCTGTCATCTTTTTCTTCTTGACAATATTTTATATATTCTTTTACTCCTTTTGGGAAATGGACATAATTCCCCTCATTGACCGAATAGATATATCCTTTATCAGGGAATTGCATATTNGGATGTGAAAGATAATAGGTCCCAATTGCAGGGTTTAATGTAAAGCCATTTACTCCATGGCCTGTAGAATAAACAATCATCGTTGAAGTTCCATAAACAATATATCCAGCAGCTACTTGATTTTTGCCGGGTTGTAANAAATCTTCNATNGTTACNGGAGTTCCTACTGGAGTNATNCTTCTGTAAATTGAAAAAATTGTTCCAACTGAAACATTGACATCGATATTAGAGGAACCATCTAAAGGATCCATTAANACGACATATTTATTTTCATTTTTTTTATTATTACCNTNTATCGATATAAAATCATCTTCTTCCTCACTTGCAATACCACAAACAATCTCACGGTTTACTAAATTTTTTATAAAAACTTCATTGGCATAAACATCTAATTTTTGCTGGTCTTCACCTTGAATGTTTTCTTCTCCAGCAGTGCCAAGTATATCAACAAGTCCTGCTTTGTTTACTTCATGATTTACAATTTTTCCAGCTAATCTAATAGAATTGATAAGCCTTGTAAGTTCTCCAGAAGAATATTTAAATTCACTTTGTTTATTAATAATAAACTCTCCGAGTGTTTTATTTTGTTGTGTCATTAAAATATGTTGTGACGAATTTGTTGCAAATATCGTTAAATTTTAAAGAAATAGAAGCGATATTTGTAATTCAAAGTGAAAACTATGAAAACCTTAGTAAGATTAAGTATTTCANCAGATATGCCTCAAGTTTTAAGGCTTATAAAAGAATTAGCCGTTTTTGAAAAAGAACCCAACGCGGTNAAAATTACGGTGGATACTTTANTAAAAGAAGGTTTTGGAAAAAACCCCTTGTTTACATGTTTTGTTGCTGAAGTAGAAGAGGAAATAATTGGTATGGCTTTGGTTTACNACCGTTTTTCAACTTGGAAAGGACGAAGTATTCATTTGGAAGATTTAATAGTAGGTGAAAAAAATAGAGGTACAGGANTTGGAAAAGCACTTTATTCCAAAGTAATTGCATATGCAGCTGAGCAAAAAGTAAAAAGATTAGAATGGGTGGTTTTGGATTGGAATGAAGGAGCTATCAAGTTTTATGAAAAGAGTGGAGCAAAAATGTTAAAAGACTGGTATATTGTTCANATGGATGAAGAAGGAATTAAAAATTATATGGAAANATTAAAATAANCTGCTTTTTAAAAGGCAAAAAAATGAAGGTATTTAAATTTGGNGGNGCATCTGTAAAAGATGCTGAAGGAGTTAAAAANATATTATCTGTATTAAAAACTANAGAAGAAAAAGANTTGGTGGTTATTGTTTCTGCGATGGGAAAAATGACCAATCAGTTAGAATTGCTAGTTGNTNATTATTTTACAAAACCGNGCCATGTAGGAGCTTCAATAATTCAGGTTTATGATTTCCATTATCAAATTTCATCAGATCTTTTTAAGAACACTTCACATCCAATTTTTAACTTGCTAATAAAGTATAAGAATGAGCTTCAATTCTTTTTAGAAAGCAATAAATCAAATGACCATTCTTTTGTTTANGATCAAGTGGTAAGTTATGGNGAATTGATTTCAACTTCTATTATTTCATCCTATTTATCTTATAAGGAACTTGAAAATAANTTTNTAGANGTAAGATCTTGTATTAAGACTAACACAAATTATCGAGATGCCATTGTAGATTGGGNAGAAACTCAAAAAAANATTTTAAAATTTGTCCCTAAAAAAGGAATTTGTATTACTCAAGGGTTTATAGCTTCAGAAAATACTCATAACTTCTCCACTACTTTAGGTAGAGAAGGAAGTGATTATACTGCAGCTATTTTTGCATATTGTTTAAATGCGGAGAGTGTTACTATTTGGAAAGATGTTCCTGGTGTATTAAACGCGGATCCAAGACATTTCAAACAAACTCAATTGTTACATCATATTTCCTATAGAGAAGCNATAGANATGGCTTTTTACGGTGCTTCCGTAATTCATCCAAAAACATTACAGCCATTGCAGCGAAAAGAAATTTTGTTATATGTGAAATCCTTTTCTAATCCNAATAGTAATGGAACTTGTGTAGGTAAAGGAGTAGCTTTAGATCCTTTGGTTTCTTGTTTTATTTTAAAGAAAAACCAAGTACTTATATCACTTTCATCTTTAGATTTTTCATTTATGATGGAAGATAATATTGCTGATGTCTTTAAACTTTTACATCAATATAAAATGAAAGTAAATTTAATTCAAAATTCGGCNATAAGTTTTTCAGTTTGTGTGGATAATAAATTTAATAAGTTAGANTTATTATTAGGAAAGTTAAGAGAAACATTNAGGGTAACTTGGAATGAAGACGTCATTCTATATACNATACGCCATTCTAAACCAAATGAAATCCAAGACTTATTAAAAGNAAAAGNAATGCTTTTAAAACAAGAGAACAGGGAAACAATTCAGATAGTAGTTAAAGAATAATACAATATGTTTTTAACTATATTTGCTTTANGCTGATATATTAGGAATCAATCACAATCAATNATCATTCATGGGATTAGTCAATGCAAAAGAAGTAGCACAGGCCGTTAACCTTCATAAATNTGGNTTTTTAGGNACTACTTTTGGNTGGGCNCTGATGAAAATTTTAAACCTTAATGCNCTCAATAAAATTTATAATAATAATAANCATTTAAAAGACATTGAATTTATAAATGCTTTGATTAATGACATTGAAATCAAGTTTGAAATTCCAGAAGAGGATTTAAAAAGAATTCCAAAAACAGGTCCTTTTATCACCATATCTAATCATCCCTTAGGTGGAGTTGATGGAATTTTATTATTAAAGCTGTTATTGGATCACCGTCCTGATTTTAAAATATTAGCAAATTTTTTATTACATCGCATCGAGCCTATGAAGCCCTATGTGATGCCNGTAAATCCTTTTGAAGGAAAAAAAGANTTACAATCTAATCTTGGNGGATTTAAAGCATCTTTAGAACATTTAAAAGNAGGNCACCCCTTAGGTNTNTTTCCGGCTGGTGAAGTTTCTACTTATAGNGATGGTAAATTAATAGTAGATAAACCTTGGGAAGAAACTGCTATGAAATTAATCCAAAGAGCAAAAGTTCCTATNGTACCAATTTATTTTCATGCTAAAAATAGCAAGTTGTTTTATAGAATGGCTAAGATGAGTGACACCTTNCGTACCGCTAAATTACCTTCTGANGTTCTAACTCAAAAAGAACGATTAATAAAGGTTAGAATTGGAAATGCAATTTCTNTTAATGCTCAAGATGAATANAAAACACTTGAGNATTTNACTAATTTTTTACGTACTAAAACCTACATGCTTGCAAATCCTTTTGAAAAGAAAAAACTAATAGATAGCCTNCCAAAAAAATTAAAATTNCCNAAACCTCCTAAAAATATTGTNAAACCAGTNTCCGTTTCTACCATTGAAAAAGAAATATATTTACTTCANAAAAACAATAAAAGATTGCTACAAAGTAAAAACTATGAAGTTTACTTAGCTGANGCAACTAGCATTCCAAATATCATTCAAGAAATAGGAAGGCTTAGAGAAATAACATTTAGAGAAGTAGGAGAAGGAACTAATAATGCTATTGATTTAGATAAATNTGANGCATACTATCACCATATGTTTTTATGGGATAAGGANGANAAAATGATTGCNGGAGCATACAGAATGGGTTTAGGNTCTAAAATNTATTCAAAATATGGAATTGANGGATTCTATTTACAGGAACTATTTNGATTTGATCAAGAGCTATTCCCGATGATGAGTAAATCTATTGAAATGGGAAGGGCTTTTATAATTAAAAAATATCAAATGNGACCCATGCCCTTGTTTTTANTATGGAAAGGTATAGTTCANACCACATTAAGATNTCCCGAGCATAAATATTTAATCGGAGGAGTTAGTATTAGTAATAAATTTTCTGAATTTTCTAAATCATTGATGATTGAGTTTATGAAATCTAATTATTACGATCCCTATATTGCACAATATATTAAACCCAAAAAAGAATATAAGGTTAAATTAAAAGATGCNGATAAGGATTTTATCTTTGACGCAAGTGAAGCGGATTTAAATAAGTTTGATAAGATTATNGATGAAGTAGAACCAGGAAGTTTACGATTACCTGTCCTAATTAAAAAGTACATCAAGCAAAATGCTAAAGTGGTTGCATTTAATGTANNNCCATTATTTAATAACGCAGTAGNTGNGCTTATGTATATTCGAATTGCAGATTTACCAGAAAGCACTGTAAANCCAGTAATGGAAGAGTTTCAGGCTGAATGGGAAAAGAAGATTAATTCTAAGNNATAAGATAAAAATTNAAAAAGCCTNTGATTNAATCAAAGGCTTTTTNAAATAATGNATATTATCTTTTCNTTATAATAAACTCTGAGCGNCTATTTTTCTCGTTTTGTTCATCCGTACAGTTAGCTCCACAAGCAACAAGTGGTTTAGTTTTGCCATATCCCTGACTACTTAATCTAGTTTTATCGATTCCTTTAGAGATAATGTATTGCATCGTAGAAGCTGCTCTTCTATTAGAGAGTGCCATATTATATGCTTCAGTACCATTATGATCTGTATGACTTTCAACTTTAATTTCCATTGACGGATACTTTTTCATAATCGCTACTAATTTATCAAGTTCAAAGGCAGCTTGAGATTTAATNTTTTGTTTGTCATAATCAAACATAATAGGGTTTAAAACCACTTTGTTATCTTTAATAATTTTTTCTATAGGAAAGAGCATTAATATTCTATCAATAGGCCCTTGATTGTTTGGATTTACTGTTAGACTATTACTTTCGTAACCTTTTAAGAAACCTAATACTTCATTTGGNTTATCACATTCCACAACAAGGTTTACAAAACCATTGTTATCTGCTGTTTTAGTGGCTAGTTTATTTTCAGCACCATCATAAAGATCTACACGTGCAGCAGGCAATGCTTTTTTAGTAACGGCATCTACTACTTGGACGTTAAGTTCGTAATCACATAATGGAGCGATTAATTTAGCAGCATAAATATCGTCACTACCAACACCACCTTTTCTATTAGAAGAAACATATCCTTCTTTAGTTTTAGGGTCGTATTTAAAAGCAAAATCATCATTTGNACTATTTACATCAGTTCCAATATTTCTGACATTAGTAAAACCAGNTNCATTAACCTCTGCATAGAAAACATCTAATTCCCCTAANCCAAGATGTCCATCACTAGAGAAATAAAGAGTGCCGTTTGAGTCTATAAAAGGAAACAACTCTTTACCTTCCGTATTAATTGTATCNCCTAAGTTTTCTGGTTTACCAAGAGAACCGTCTTTATTTACTGCTACTTTATAAATATCAGACATCCCCTTTCCCCCAGGCATATCGCTTACAAAATAAAGCGTATTTCCATCAGGACTTAAAGCNGGTTGTCCAAAAGAGTTTTCATTGTTATTGAAACTTACCGGCTGAATATCTTTCCAAACTCCATTTTCTTTTATAGCCGTATATAAGTTAATTTGGTTAATACCTTCTTCACTTTTTTTGTATTTACCCTTATAGTAATCGTTTCTGTCAAAATACATTTTTTTGCCATCTGCAGTAATGGCTAAATTACCCTCGTGGTATTTAGTGTTTACATCTCCAGCAATTAAGTTTTCATTTTTAACGGTCCCACCAATAATTTCTGCAACATAAATATCTAAAAATGGTTCTTCATTCCAAGTGTAATTTTTTCTAGCGGTATTTCTAGCCGAAGAGAAGTAAAAATATTTANCCATAACGGTGCCACCAAATTCAGAGTATTCGGTATTAATCTCTTTCATATTNGTAAGCGAAAACTTTTTAGCATTTTCTANATACTTAGGNAGGTAATTAGGATTTTTCATAAAAGCAACTGATCTAGAATCTGTTGGTTTCATTTCAGCAAATTTCTTCATCCAAGTATTATAATCAACGTATTTACCATTNGCTTTTAAAGCTTGAGCATAACTATAAATAGTTTCAGGCTTNACTTTTTTTCCTTTAACTACTCTTTTGTAAAACGTTTCAGCTTTTTTAGAATCGTTGATAAAGTAATAGCTATTTGCTAATTGTTCATAAACGTATCTATTGCCTTTTCCTTTTTTCAATAATTTTTGATAGGCCACAGCAGCATCAGTATAAGCTAATCTATTATATAAATCATCTGCTTTTTTGGTGTCTTTATTCTGTGCGAAAGCAATAGTCGAACTTACCGCTATTAGTATAATGAATAGGTATATTTTTTTCATATTAAATGTGCTTTGTTAAATATTAGAAATATCTAGGTGAACGTAAGGCACGTTTATTGAAATANACGTCCCAAGTTAAAATAATTTCATGCGATGATCCCGCAATTGCCTTAATATCTGAAACGATATGATCGTAAGCATATCCTATACGAATATTNGGATTGANTTGAAAACCAACCAATGCACTATAAGAATCATCTAATCGATACGAAGCGCCTAGTTCAAATTTTTCATACAACAACGTGTTTAAATTTATATCAAAAGATAAAGGTGCATCAAATGGAGCTATTACCATTGCAGATGGTTTTAATTTTACGTTTTCTCCTAACTGAAAAACATAACCTGCAGTTGTAAAGATGTGACTAGTTTCGTTACCATATTTAATTGCTTCCCCCGCAAGTGTTTCGTCTAAGTGAACAGATTGTAAAAAGTTAGGAACAGATACACTTAAATAGAAATTATCAGCATATAAAAACAAACCAGCTCCCACATTAGGATACGTACTTTGTATGTTTTCAGAAAAGAATGGATCGTTGGGATCTTGTAATTCCAAATCTGTTAAGCTTACCTCATGGAAAGTAGCTCCTGCTTTAACACCAAAGGCTAATTTAAGGGCTTTTCCTAAATCAATAGTATAAGAGAAGTCTGCATAAATATTAGATTCTGATACAGGACCTAACTGATCTTTAATGGCTGATATTCCTAATCCCACTTTATCTCCAAAAGGAGAATGCGCTGAAAAGGTATATGTTTCAGGGTTATCAGCAATACCAGACCATTGATTTCTATAAAGAGCTGTAATGGATAGGCTTTCTTTAGATCCGGCATAAGCAGGATTAACTATGTTCAAGTTGTACATGTATTGNGTGTACTGCGGGTCTTGTTGCGCACTTGCTTCTTGGAANACAATTAGTAGTCCTAGAATTATTGTTATTATATATATTTTTTTCATATGTAACTATTAGGTAGTTAGAAAAGAGTTTTAAAATTAATTTGCGTTTCTGTTTAAATAAATCCATCCACTCGTTTGAGGACCATAAACATCATCGGTACTTGCAAATTCTATCACATAATAATAGGTGCCTGTTGGNAGTTTGTTTCCGTTTTTATCTTGTCCTTTCCACTCATTTATATAATTATTTTTATTAAAAACGATGGTTCCGTATCGGTTAAATATCTGAAGGTTTGTAATACCACCAGTACGATCACTTAAAAACTCTAAATCTAAATAATCATTAAAACCTGGAGTTGCATCAGGAGATATACCTTGAGTTATTANACAATTAGAAACATTATATAATTCTATATTTACATCATCAGTTCCTGTACAATCACCTTTATTAATTACAACTGAATAGTTTTCNATATCAGAGGAATTTTCACTTACCACCAAGACTAAAGTACTACTAGTTTCACCAGTAATTAATTCACCATTTAAATACCATTGGAAAGTCACTCCTTCTTCATTAGTATTAGCTGTTATGGTCCATTCTTCTCCTATACAGGATTTAAAGTCATCGTTAACATCGATATTTAAATCTGTTCTTCCCGAAATTGTAATAGAATCCTCTACTTCGCAGTCACCAAAAGAAGCTATAACTGAATAATTTCCTATTTCGTTTACNATTATGCTAGGACTAGTAGCTCCCGTATTCCAAAGATAAGTTACATCGTTTGGATCCATATTTGATGGTGTAGCGTCCAGAACAATATTGTTTTCAAAACAAGTTTCTATGTCTTCACCTAAATTTATTAAGGGACTGATTCCGAAACTTAAACTAACACTTTCTGATAAAGTACAATTACCATAAGTAACTTCAACTGTATAAATATCACTTTCTGTTACAGTGATCGATTGAGTAGTTTCATTGTTACTCCATAAAAAACTTGCATCTTCCGGATTTGCAATTGCTAAATCTGCTGTAATTGTATAATTTTCTTCATCACAAAATTCTTGATTTCCTCCTAAGTCAATTATAAAACCACCGTTAAATGTTACGATAACCTCATCATTTTCAATAATTTCATCTCCATTGCAGTTTGTATATACTGCTTGTGCAGTATAAGTAGTTACCTCATCGGTAGGACAAACATTTATAATTGGATCTGTACTTATTACTTCGTTGTTTTCATTTAACCAAGAAAATGCTACATTACTATTTCCATTTGGTGTAAATCTCCAAGCTTCATTAATAGCAGACCAGTTTCCTGTATTTCTATTTGGTGCTGAAATACCCTCTGTACCATTTTGATTTTGTAAACCAATAACTGCATTACCACTATTCCAGTTAGAACAAGCATCAGACCTNTTCTCTAGGTAAATTTCAACAACATTGGTTGTTTCATAAATTACTATTTGAGTAGTCATATTTAAATCCTCACAACTAAAATAAGGAATTACTGGAAAGTTAACTACCATGGTTCTACAAGGAACTTCCCCAAAAATAGTATAGTTTATAATTCCAGAACCANCAATAGAGGGATCTATATCCATATAAGGTCCAAATATAGTAGTACTAAATAAATTGTTACTCGGTATGGGGTCGCTAAANCTCCAATCACAAAAACCGTTAGGCTCATTATTTACCANATCAAAAGTAATTACACCATTTGAACCAATTAATATTTCTGAATAGGTACCTCCATAGAAACAAAAATCAAATGGTAATGGGATGGGGTCTGACCAAANATCGTCTGTATTTACAGATATTGGAGTCCCACCAGTTGANGGAAAAGGAGGATTNTAGTCTATTGGCGCTACTTCATAACTTGTAGTTTCACCAGTTTGAAGAAATGTTGCCGAAAGGTCTGTACAAGGCTGATCACAATCTAATTCTATATTTCCACCGGCATTTACATTTGGACAACCTGGTCCTTGTGCAAAAGAGTTAAGGCAAAATAGTAAGATAAAGATAAAGAATAATTGTAAGGATAAGCTTTTTAAAAACCCAAAGAAAGAATAGAGGGTAGCTGTTTGTTTCATAAAATTAATTTTGTTGGTTATTTTGTTATATATGGCTGATTTTTTTAAATGTTATCGGTGGATAACAAAATTTATTTATTTCTTTTAAAAATATAGCGAGTTATAAATATTCCTTGTCCATCTCCTTTTCCACATTCACTTTCTACGGCACTATTTACAAAAGCTAACTCCCAACCCTCCTCTATCATGGTATTTATTTTTGAACTAATTAACGCGTCGTTAGCAGCAATGTTTTGAAACCTAATTCCACCAATATTGTAAAAATTTAATAATTTTGTTTCATCAAAATCTTTAACCCTAATTTCTGCTCTATCAGATTTATTTCTNGTTTTATCGTTTTCGGTTTGGGTTGAAGTGAATTCTTTATAATTTTTATCTTCGTTAGCACTAATAATCCTTGATCTTCCAACACCATTTGGGACTATAGATTCAACACTAGTGATTACTTTATATTCTATCTGGGCGCTAATTTCAAAAAAGGATAATAAAAAAATAAATGATAATATTTGTAGTTTTTTCATTTTTCTTGTAAAAATTATTGAAGTTAAAAGTACAATTTTAATAATATTTAACAACTATTTTGATATATGTTTTTTTACATTGTGTTTGAACAGTGATAATATAAAAATTTATTTTAGGGAATGTCTTTTGTACCTTTGCTTNATAATTAAAATTTATGATTGAAAAGTCGAGTATAGATTACGAAAAAGCAGTACTCATTGGTTTAATTACTCAAAAACAAAATACAGATAAATCTAATGAATATCTGGATGAATTAGAGTTTTTAACTTATACTGCAGGTGGAGAGGTTTTAAAACGATTTGTTCAAAAGATGGAATGCCCAAATTCTAAAACTTTTTTAGGAACTGGTAAAATAGAAGAAGTTAGGGANTACATCGAAAAACACGAAGTTGGATTGGTTGTTTTTGATGATGAATTATCTCCTGCTCAACAACGAAATATAGAGAAAATANTGGAATGTAAAATTCTTGACCGGACCAACCTNATATTAGATATTTTCGCACAACGAGCTCAAACAAGTTANGCAAGAACTCAAGTAGAATTAGCACAATACCAATATTTACTACCTCGTTTAACAGGAATGTGGACNCACCTTGAAAGACAAAAAGGAGGAATTGGAATGCGTGGACCTGGTGAAACAGAAATTGAAACTGATAGAAGGATTGTTAGGGATAGAATATCNTTATTAAAAAAGAAATTACAAAAAGTNGATAAGCAAATGTTGGTTCAAAGAGGTAACCGTGGCTCACTAATTCGTGTTGCTTTNGTTGGTTACACCAATGTTGGGAAATCTACTTTAATGAATGTTATTAGTAANTCTGANGTATTNGCAGAAAANAAACTTTTTGCAACATTAGACACGACTGTAAGGAAAGTTGTAATTAAAAANCTTCCTTTTTTAGTGAGCGATACAGTTGGTTTTATTAGAAAACTTCCTACCCAATTGGTAGAATCTTTTAAAAGCACATTAGATGAGGTAAGAGAAGCTGATTTATTATTGCATGTGGTTGATATTTCTCACCCTTCTTTTGAAGACCACATTGCTTCTGTAGAAAAAATATTAGGAGAAATAAAAGCATCGGATAAGCAATGTGTNATGGTTTTTAANAAAATTGATTCTTATAAACATGAAGTAATAGAAGAAGATGATTTAATCACTGAAAGAACGAAAGCTCATTATAGTCTTGACGANTGGAAACAAACTTGGATGAATANTGAAAATGGGGAAGCAATTTTTATTTCGGCTTTGAAAAAAGAAAATATAGAAGAATTTAAAANAATAGTTTATGGTAAAGTAAAAGAGTTACACATAAAAAGATTTCCATANAATCAATTTTTATATAANGAATACAAANAAGAATAGATAATTAGATATTAAAAAAGCCTATTTCAATATTGAAATAGGCTTTTTTATAAAACAACTATTGATTATAATTTCACATTTACTCCTAAACCAAATACTTCTCTAATTTGAAATCCTGAATAAGAATTATCNTTATAAATAGTTTGGAAAGTTAAATTAGTAGAGAACACATCATTTATTTTCATTACTACATTCATCGTATAATTAATNTCNACATTTTGAGGTTTATCTAAGTAGTCAGAAAACACATTAAAAATATTTTCGATATTAATATTTTTCATAATATCNAATTTATAATATGCTCTTATATTTAAACCAANCTCAAATAAGTAAGATTCTCCTGGATCAACTCCGTAAGTTTTAACATCATTACTTGAATCGTATTCCACTGTATCTGAATTATAGGTAAATACTTCACCACTAAGGAAAGTAAATTNAGGTGTTAATGGTGAAAAGTTAATACTTAANTTGTCATTTTTCTTCCATAATAANCCAGGTCCAAAACTCAAGTATGCCGGTTTAAAAAATCCAGATGTTGGGAAGTCCTCATTATTGTAACCATACCATTGATCACCAATGGTTTGATTTTGATCTATAAAATCATCTTCATAATCAAAACCATCTTGAAACTGGCTNTTAAAATTCATNAAAAATGAANCATTCCAAAAACCATTAATTTTTTTACCAAGAGTNGAGTTTAATACTAGTTGATCATCTGTTTTTCTATAACCTAAATCTTTTTTTCTAGCAGAAGAGGCATCTTCTTGTTTATTATTAGTNAAACCATAGCTAGCTAAAATTTTATTATCCCAAGTCCAATCTCCTTTCTGGTAATTAAGNTCGTAATTTAGATTTAAATTACCTGCAAAACTATTATCACCTCCAGGTTGCCAGTTNAAGAAAGCAGACTGATTAATTAATAAAGTAATTTTACCTGATTTTTTCCAACCCTCTTCTCTTTCTNCGGCTTCGTCTTGAGAAAAACCAAGAAAGGATATTAGTAAAAAAGTATATAAAAGTATTTTTTTCATCATTTGTTTTTTATTTGATTGATAATTTATTCATGTAAATATATATTAATTGTATTGTTTTTTNTTTATTATNNANATTTANATGGCTTGAATCATAAGAAAAATCNATAAANTATTNTTAATTATNTAATCAAGCGANCAAGATNAAGTGTTATTTTCTTNACTTTCTTTTATAAAGAGGAACAGAAGAGCATGCTTCTCCATACATAAGACTCTTTACTACAGGTTGTAATTTTTGTATTAATTGCAGATAGGTGTTTTCTGGTATTGGTTTATTCGAACAACCTTTAATAATAATGAGTTTATCCGTATAATGTGAAACATCTAAATCCTCTATGACTTTATTNAAATTAGAAATCTCTAATTGCTCTAAATTACCAATAGAAACTCTTTTAGTAATTGGAGTCAAGTGTGTTGTTAATAACATAAATGCCCAGGCAGGAACCAGCGCATCATTAATATTTGTTANNGCAACATAACTATCATGGTATTGCTCCCAATTATGGTTTTTTACNGAGGCTCTAAAGTNTTTTTCTTTAAGAAGCATGCCCTCAAATAAAAATTGAGAAATATCAAGNTCNATTCTATTCCCTTCTGGATAAAAATCTTCAAGATCAAAAGTAATTAACTTACTTTCTGNAACTCTATTTTTTATTTCTTCTTGCATTTATAACATTCCCAATTCTAGTTTCGCTTCTTCGCTCATTAAGTCCTGACTCCAAGGCGGGTCAAACGTAATTTCTACTTCTGCATCAGTAACAAAACTGATNGATTTAATTTTCTCTTCTACTTCTAAAGGTAAGGANTCTGCAACTGGGCAATTGGGAGTTGTTAATGTCATCAATACTTTTACTCCATAATCTTCATTGACAAATACATCATATATAAGTCCTAGTTCATAGATGTCTACAGGAATTTCNGGATCGAAGATAGTTTTAATTACTTTTACTATTTTCTCACCTAATTCTTCTGAATTCAATTTCACTTCTTTAGTCATTAGTTATTAATTTGAGTCTGAAAGGCTAANGCATAAATTTTAAGTTGTTTGATCATAGACACCAATCCATTAGCTCTAGTTGGTGAAAGATGTTCCTTTAATCCAATTTTATCAATAAAATTNGTATTCGAATTTAATATGTCATTTGGTGTTTGATTAGAGAAAACACGTAATAAAATTGCAATAATTCCCTTGGTAATAATAGCATCACTATCAGCTGTATAGTTTATTCTGCCATCAATTAGTTCCGCATCTAACCAAACTTTAGATTGACAGCCTGTTATTAAGCGATCTTCTAATTTATTATTTTCACTAATCAAAGGTAATGATTTTCCTAAATCAATCATGTACTCATATTTTTGCATCCAATCATCAAACATCGAAAATTCNTCAATAATTTCATCTTGGATTAATTCAATCGTCATCATATTTTTATTTNCTTATTTTGTATGCACGAATTAAAAGAGCCTCGTCTTCATTAAATAATGTTAGCATTTTTCCATCAAAACTAAATGTTTTTGAATCGTTATATGCTTTAAATAATTCTCTTTCAGCTTTCATAACCTTTTCTTCACAATACATTTCAGTAGCCGATAATGGTCCAATTTTAAGTTCATTAGCGTTANAAACGGTATAGGTTCCAAAATAATTATTACAATTAGTTTTTCCTGAAATTTTATTTTCTGAAGTTTCAATTGTAAAACTTAATNTGCCTGATAATTCATTTCCATTAAGACTTTTTATTTCATATTCCCCAGAATAAAATTGNTTAGAAGAAACTTTTATTGTTTTTTTTGTNTCCTTACAAGAAATGAACATTAATGAAAATAATATAAAACTTAAAGCAATAGTGTATTTCATGTGTTTATTTTATTATTGGAGTTCATGTNTCCTAAATCTCTTTGATTTTTAAAAAANAATAAATGCTCGTTTCGTATTTTTAATTATGACAACATCATTTTAGCTTTTTTAATAGCTTCTATAAATACATCAATNTCCTGTTTTGTATTATAAAACGCAAAAGACNCTCTTACAGTTCCTGGAATTTTATAAAAATCCATAATGGGTTGTGTACAATGATGACCTGTCCTTACTGCAATTCCTAATTTATCAATAATAGTACCAATGTCATANGGATGAATAGAACCTATNTTAAACGAAATAACAGCTACCTTGTTTTTAGAAGTGCCATAGATTTTCACTNCTTCAATTTTANTAAGTTGATCCGTTGCATAAGTCAATAACTCATTTTCATAAGTNGCAATTTTTTTTAAACCNATNGTGTTTAAATAATCAATAGCNACGCCAAAACCTATACCAGCTGAAATATTAGGAGTACCTGCTTCAAANTTATGCGGTAAATCTGCATAAGTTGTTTTTTCAAAAGTGACCTCTTTNATCATTTCACCACCACCTTGGTATGGAGGNAGTTTATTTAACCATTCTTCCTTACCGTAAAGAATGCCAATACCGGTTGGGCCACACATTTTATGTGCGGATGTCACATAAAAATCGACACCTAATTCTTGAAAATCTGGCACTAAATGAGATGTTGCTTGNGCACCATCAATTAAAACGGCNGCTCCTTTTTGATGTGCTTTATCAATNATATCTTTAATCGGNTTAACGGTTCCCAATGAATTAGAAACATGATTGACAAAAACTAATTTTGTATTATNGGATAGTAAGCTTTCATATTCAGAAATAATTAAATCCCCATCTTCATTCATAGGAATTACTTTTAATAATGCTCCGGTTTTNTCACAAAGCATTTGCCAAGGAACAATGTTTGAATGATGTTCCATAGCAGAAATAATAATTTCATCTCCTTTATTTAAAAATTTCGAAAAGCCAGATGCTACNATGTTAATNCCATGGGTGGTTCCTGAAGTGAAAATTATNTCGTAATCCTTTGAAGCGTTAAAGTGTTTTTTNATTTTTTTTCTAGATAATTCATAAGCATCAGTNGCCACTTGAGAAAGTTTATGAACTCCACGATGGATATTTGCATTATAATTACTGTAATAATCAACNATACTATTAATTACGACCTNAGGTTTTTGAGAAGTAGCTGCGTTGTCAAAATACACTAAAGGATGACCATTAACTTTTTTTGAAAGTATGGGAAAATCTTGTCTTATTTTTTNAACATCAAATACCATGATTTCATGATTAAGTTTAAATATCAAATCCAATATTTACNCCAATTTTTTCGGCAATAAGATTATTGATGCGTCTTTTTAATTCAGGNATTTTTACAGTTTCTAANACCGTATTTGCAAAAGCATACATTAATAATGCTTGCGCTTCTTTTAAGCCAATACCTCTAGAACGTAGGTAAAACAAAGCATCTTCATCAAATTGACCAATGGTGCATCCGTGAGAACATTTAACATCNTCCGCAAATATTTCTAATTGAGGCTTTGCATTTACAGTTGCATTATCATCAATTAATATGTTATTATTTTGTTGAAAAGCATTTATTTTNTGAGCTTGTTTTTCAACGATNACTNTNCCATTAAATACACCTGTTGAAGAGTCTGCATATAAACCTTTGTAGTCTTGATGACTCTCACAGTTTGGTGAAATATGATTGACTAAGGTGTTGTGATCTACATGCTGTTTGTCNTTTAAAATAGTTACACCTTTTAGTGTAGAATCGCTATGCTCTCCATTTTGAGAAAAATTAAGATTATTCCTAGTTATTTTNCCACCTAACGAAAATGTATGAACATTACAATTCGTATCCTGTTCTTGATGGATAAAAGTATTATCTATTANAGAGGCNTTTTCTTTGTCATTCTGAATTTTATAGAAATCTANATACGCACGTTTTTCANCAAAAATCTCTGTTACTGAATTAGTAAATACAGCATTATTGGATAAGCTTTGATGTCTTTCTATAATTTGAACATGAGCATTTTCGCCAACNATAATTAAATTACGCGGTTGCATCATTAAAGCNGTTTCATTTCCTGTTGANAAATTTATAATTTCAATAGGCTTATCNACTTCTTTATTGTTTGGAATATTAATATAAGCACCNTCTTTNGCAAAAGCGGTATTNAGAGATGTAATACTATCTTTTGAAGCTATTTTNTTATAATANGCCTCNATGATTGCTTTATACTTTTCTTTTGATAATACAGAAGAAAGTAAACAAACATCCAATCCGTCATGACTGGTTTCAGATAGAAAAGAACTGAAAACACCATCTATAAAAACAANTTTATAGGAATCGATATCATGTAAAAAATATTCTCTAACTTTTTCATATTTAATTTTCTTATCACCTTTAGAGGCAATACTATAGTCTTTATTAATAATAGCATTTAATGAAGTGTATTTCCAATCTTCCTCNTTTTTAGTGGGAAATCCTTTTTCTTCAAAAGTATCAATTGCTTTTTTTCGAATATCATGGATTGGTGAATTATCATCCAAATGATCATCGAAAGCAAGATAAGACGACACTAATTTACTTTTTAAGCTCATATTTTTAAACTAATTCTTCTTTAATCCAATCGTATCCTTTTTCTTCTAACTCATAGGCCAATTCTTTCGNACCAGANTTAACAATCTTTCCATCGATTAAAACNTGAACAAAATCAGGAACAATATAATCTAACAAACGTTGATAATGTGTNATGATAATNACCGCATTGTCTTTNCTTTTTAATTTGTTAACTCCGTTTGCAACAATTTTTAAAGCATCAATATCTAGNCCAGAATCAGTNTCATCAAGTATTGCCAATTTTGGATCTAGCATTGCCATTTGAAAAATTTCATTTCTTTTTTTCTCTCCTCCTGAAAATCCTTCGTTTAAAGANCGTGATAANAATTTTCTATCAATTTCTAATAAATCTGCTTTAGACTTAATTAATTTCAACATTTCTGAGGCAGGCATATCTTCTAAACCTTTAGCTTTTCTGGTTTCGTTAATAGCCGTTTTAATAAAATTTGTAACGGATACTCCAGGAATTTCAACAGGATATTGAAATGATAAAAACACTCCTTTGTGAGCTCTTTCCTCAGGATCAAGTTCTAAAATATCTTCATTTAAAAAAGNAACCGAACCTTGGCTTACCTCAAAATTTTCGTTTCCAGAAATTACAGCAGAGAGGGTACTTTTACCAGAACCATTAGGTCCCATTATAGCNTGTATCTCTCCAGCTTTCACCTCTAAATTAACACCTTTTAAAATTTTTTTATCTTCTACACCTGCGTGTAAATTTTTAATTTGCAGCATAGTTATTATTTCTTTTCTTCAAGTTTTATATCAATTTTTGATGGTTTACTNCCAACCAATACAATTTCAGTAATTGTTATTATTTCGTCCCAACCTTCTGAACCTTCAGGTTTTCGATTTATACTTCCTTTCACAGCTACTGGAACCATATCAAAATCTGATTCTTTTACAGATTTCACTTTATTAGCTAATTCTGTTGCCATTTCATCAAGAGTTACTCCATAAATAAATTTATTTCCTTTTAANACTGCAGCATCTCCTAAATAAATAAAGTCTCCCCTATATATTTTATCTTCAGCACTATTTATTTCAACAGCAGTTTCCGACTTATCAACTTTTTCANCTTCTTTTTCNGCATTTTTTTTACATGAAAATGTAATAACTGAGATCAGTATAAAAAATAGTATTTTTTTCATTTTTAATATTTATTTAAATTATCCAACAGAACCTTCAAGACTAATTTCTAGTAATTTTTGTGCTTCTACTGCAAACTCCATAGGAAGCTTGTTTAANACTTCTTTACTAAATCCATTTACAATTAAGGCAATCGCTTTTTCAGTTTCAATACCTCTTTGATTGCANTAAAAAATTTGATCTTCTCCAATTTTACTTGTAGTTGCTTCGTGCTCAATTTGAGCTGATTTATTTTTTACTTCTATATATGGAAANGTATGTGCTCCACAATCATTTCCCATTAATAGAGAATCGCATTGTGAAAAATTACGAGCATTCTTGGCATTTTTACTAATTTTCACCAAACCTCGATAACTATTTTGAGATTTTCCAGCAGATATTCCTTTTGAAATAATCGTACTCTTGGTATTTTTTCCAAGATGAATCATTTTAGTTCCAGTATCTGCTTGCTGATAATTATTAGTAACTGCAATAGAATAAAATTCACCTACTGAATTATCTCCTTTAAGAATACAAGAAGGATATTTCCATGTAACAGCAGAACCTGTTTCAACTTGCGTCCAAGANATTTTTGCATTTTTCTCGCAAAGGCCTCTTTTAGTAACAAAATTATAAACTCCACCTATACCTTCATTATTTCCTGGATACCAGTTTTGTACTGTTGAGTATTTTATTTCAGCATCATCCATAGCAATTAATTCAACAACTGCTGCATGTAACTGGTTTTCATCTCTACTTGGNGCTGTACAGCCTTCTAGGTAACTTACGTAACTACCTTTGTCTGCGATAAGTAATGTTCTCTCNAATTGTCCTGTTCCTGCTTGATTAATTCTGAAGTAAGTTGAGAGTTCCATAGGACATCTTACTCCTTTTGGGATNTAACAGAANGATCCATCACTAAATACAGCCGAATTTAAAGCNGCATAAAAATTATCTTTTNTTGGAACAATTGTNCCAATATATTTTCTTACAAGTTCTGGATGCTCTTTGATAGCTTCCGAAATACTCATNAAAATAATGCCTTTTTTNGACAATGTCTTTTTGAATGTTGTTGCAACTGAAACAGAATCTACAACAATATCCATTGCCACATTATTCATTTTCTTTTGCTCATCTAGGGAGATACCTAANTTTTTATACATNGCTAAAAGNTCNGGATCTACGTCATCTAATGTTTTATTTGGATCGATGGATACAGGAGCAGAGTAATAAGCTATTGATTGAAAATCTGGTTTTTCGTAATTAACATTTGCCCATTCTGGCTCAGTCATTTCTTTCCAAGCTTTATAAGCGTCAAGTCTCCAATCAGTCATCCATTGAGGCTCTTCTTTTTTCTTAGAAATTGCACGAACAATATCTTCATTTAAACCAAGGGGAAAGGTTTCAGATTCAATATCNGTATAAAATCCATATTCGTATTCCTTGGTTTCAAGGTCTTTTTTTAAATCGTCTTCAGTAAATTTCGCCATATTTTTTTTCAATTAAGCTATAAAGAGAAACTTTCTCCACATCCACAAGTCCTGTTTGCATTGGGGTTATTAAAAACAAACCCTTTTCCGTTAAGGCCACCACTATATTCTAAAGTAGTACCGATTAAGTATAAAAAACTTTTTTTATCAATAATGATTTTCACGTCATTATCTTCAAAAAGCTTGTCACTTTCTCCTTTGCTATTGTCGAANTCTAGTTCATAGGATAAACCTGAACATCCACCACTTTTTACACCTACACGCACGAAATCATCACTAACATCAAAACCGCCTTCGGTCATAAGTTGTGAGATTTTCGTCTTTGCTTTTTTACTAACTTTTATCATCTAATTAGATTAAATCTAAATAATAGGCAAATATAAGCTATTTTNAATATTTTTAAGTGGAAAATAAGCCTTTAAAAATTTATTATAGTATTGTTTTTTCTTATAGAAATTTTAAAAAGAATTTTTAATGAAATTAATTTTATAATTTTTCCTAAAGTTAAAATTATNATTAGCNAATATTACTTATTATNTTCGCTNAAATAAAAATTAAAATTATGAAAAATTTATTCAATTTTAAATATTTTAAGGGTGATCTTTTTGGAGGNATAACAGCTGGAATCGTAGCATTACCATTGGCATTAGCATTTGGTGTAAGTTCAGGNCTAGGACCTCAAGCAGGTTTATATGGAGCTATATTTATCAGTTTTTTTGCAGCACTTTTTGGAGGAACTAATACCCAAATATCNGGACCAACTGCTCCNATGACCGCCGTAAGTATGGTNGTAATAGCAGGTATTCTAGCNACNTTTGAAGGAGATGTGGAAAAAGCATTACCTGCAATTTTAACAGTATTTTTATTAGCCGGAATAATGCAAATTGGATTGGGTATGTTAGGGTTAGGGAAGTATATAAAATACATTCCATANCCGGTAGTATCTGGTTTTATGACTGCTATTGGAGTTATTATTTTAGTAACTCAAATATTACCTGCAGTTGGNTATTACCCTAAAGAAGATCAGGTNTATGTAGAACAGTTTAAACCACAAGCGGAAGAAGTGATATTGGAAAATATATTATTAGATGAAGTTGAAGAGGGTATTTTAGTATTAGAGAATTTTAAAGAAACTATTAAAAGAGCAGGAGATATTTCTGCCGAGCAAATTGCAACTGAATCTAAAACTCTTGCAGGTAAAGAAGCGTCTGGAGTTATAGGAACTATTAAAGTTTTACCCAATGCCCTAACCTCTATTAATTGGTTAGAATTAATATTAGCCCTAGGTACAATTTTTATAATTTATGGATTCAAACGTATTACTAAAGCAATACCGAGCACGTTAGTTGCTTTNTTTGTTATGAGTGGTATTGCAGTTGGTTTAGGTTTAGATTATCGACCTATAGAAGAAATTCCAAGCGGATTACCAATTCCAAAATTAGAAATGTTTACTGATTTTAGTTTGGCTAGTATCACACCTTACATATTTACAGCCCTAACACTAGCTTTGCTAGGTGCGATAGACTCTTTATTGACATCGGTTGTAGCGGATAATATGACNAAAACTAAACACAAACCTAATAAAGAATTAATTGGACAAGGAATTGGAAATAGTATAGCGGCATTGTTTGGAGGAATTCCNGGAGCAGGCGCAACTATAAGGACGGTTGTAAATATTAATGCAGGAGGTAAAACGAGGTTGTCAGGTATGGTTGCAGGTATTTTATTATTAATGATTTTATTAGCTCTAGGTCCAGTTGCTTCCAAAATTCCTGCTGCNGTATTAGCAGGTATTTTAATAACAGTTGGTATTGGTGTTATGGATTATAAAGGGCTAAAAGCAATNCCTTATATGCCAAAGCAGGAAGTAGCCATTATGCTAGTAGTATTAGTATTATCTTCTGTTTGGAATTTAGTGTATGCAGTGGGAATTGGATTAGTAATAGCCTCTTTAATTTTTATGAAAAAAATTGGCGATATTTCAGCAAGTAGATCGGATGTAAAATCATTAAAAGAAGAAGCTTGGGATGATGAATTTGAAATTCCTGACATTCTTCAAGAACAAATTTTTATAAAGCATNTAAAAGGACCNCTNTTTTTTGGTTCTACAAGTGATTTTCAAGCATTAGCAAAACAAATCCCTGAAAATGCGACTATCGTTTTAGTAAGAATGGGTCGAATGCCTTATATGGATCAGTCAGGGCTTTATGTAATGGAAGAGGTATTAATAGATTTGGTAAATGAAGGAAAAACGNTATTGCTTNTTAATACTTTAGAACAACCAAAATATATGATGGAGCGAATNGATATNATACCAGATTTAATACCAAAAGACCGTCTATTTATTGATCTTAAGTCAAGTTTGGTCTGGGTAAAAGAAAATATGACTAATTAATTTTCTCTAAAAACTTTAAATAAACATTTAGACTAAATTTTGATTATAAATTATTTTTTTGAATTTTACAAAACATNATNTATTTGTATCTAGANAACAAAATCTTTATTTTNTGGTTCATTGCAAACCANTTTAATTCACTTTAAAAAAACATTTTATGAATACAATTAAAAAAAACATTCTTTTTATAGCTTTNACTTTATTTATGGCAGCTTCAACTTATGCTCAAATTGAGATTACTCCTCAAGCTGGTTACCAAATAGGTTCAAAATATAATTTTTATGATGGATATATGAAGTTAAAAGCTTCAGGAAATTATGGAGTAACTTTAGATTTTGANATCAATCCTTTTGGAGGTCAGATAGAATTGGTGTATGCTTTTCAAAATGCAGATTTAAATATTAAACCCAATCGTTTTTCACCAGAAATATTTATTACAAAATTTAATGTTCATCATATTCAGGTTGGATTTTTACAAAACTTTAATTATGACGAAGATCTAGTTCCCTTTGGTGGTATGTCAGCTGGTATGGCAATTTTCAGTCCTCAGAATATTGATTCCGTTGACTCAGGTTATGACCCNGGAAGTCGTACAAAATTTGAATTTGGTTTTACAGGTGGTGCTAAGTATTTTTTTACAGACCGAATAGGTATAAGGTTACAAGNNCAATTACTNATACCAATAGAGTGGGGAGGGGTTTATTATAGTAGCGGTGGTTCCGTATTTACTACGGGTGGATCTTTATTACAACTCAACTTTACAGGAGGATTAATAGTTAGATTAGGTTAATAAATTTCAAGACAAATTAATAATATTCAATTTCGTATATTTAAAAAAAAATTATTATGAAAAAAACATTGTATTCATTTATTCTATTTGGATTATTAATTACTAGTTGTTCAAGTGTTAAAGTTTTAGATTCCTGGCAAGGAGATAACCTTTCTAGTGTAGAAGAAAAAAACATTCTAGTTGTTGCAAGAACTGATAANAAACTGGCTAGAATTGCTTTTGAAGAAGCNATGGCAAATGATTTAAGAAAAGCAGGATTTAANGCTACAGAAAGCTATTTAAAGTATAGCAATCACAACCCTGATGAGAAAATGAAAGAAGGTGCCATGAAANCTTTAATTGAAAAAGAAGGGTTTCAAGGGGTAGTAATGAGTGTTGTTAANGATTATAACGAATCTCTAGTTACGGAAGAGTCNGGTGGTTATTACGCTGGAGGCACTACTTACTATGGTGGTTATCCTGGGTATTATGGTGGGTTTTACGGCTACTATAACAATCCNTATTCTTACTCTACTTATGGGAATTACGTCCCTAGCTCAACTACAACAAGAGTTTCTAAATCATATATCTTAGAAACATTAATATATAATTTAGATGAACCAGAAGGAAAACAATTAATTGGAGTTGTTACTTCACAAATAATTGATCCAAGTAGTGTTATTAAAACAGCTAAAGAATANTCAAAACTCGTNTTCANTAGTTTNAATAAANTATAATATTTAAANAATTTAACAACCGTCAATTTCTATTTGTTGACGGTTTTTTTATACATGTACAAATCAGCTTTTAAATANCGGAATGAATCTTTTTTAATAACTCAATTATTAATTNTATTTGGTTCCATAGGTTTTGATNCTCATTTTTTCGAAACCATTCTTTCTCCTCTTTTATTTATNGCTAACATATTAGCTGGTNTAATTTTGATTTCAAAAAANATAAAATTAATGTGGTTTTTTATAATCATAATTTGTATTGAAGTTGCGATTTTTGGTTTTGGAAATTATACTTCAGTAACTAAAACAATTTCACTATCGAATTATTTAAAGTTTTTCATTTATTTAAAGTTTTTCACTTATTTCTTGTTTTACATATTAGTAACTTTTGAAATAATTAAANCAGTTTGGGATGCTAAATTGATAGAAAGAAATGTAATTTTAGGTTTGATAAGTGGTTATGTGTCTCTAGGGTTTATAGGGTATTTTATTTTTCTTAGTGTTAATTTAGGGCATCCAAATTCTTTTGCAGGTCTTGATTTAATTGAATTGGGACGCGCGACCTATTCTTCGGGCCTTATGTATTTTAGTTATGTTACATTACTAACCATTGGATATGGTGAAATATATCCCTTGACACTAGTAGGTCAGAAAGCTGCCATTTTTGTGGGATTAACAGGACAATTTTACCTAGTAATTCTTACAGCCATTACAGTTGGTAAATACTTAAATCAACAAAATAGTAGTTAAATATCAATAAATATGTATTACTAATTTGGATTTTGAAATTCGGGATTTGTAGTAAACCCAATATCAGATAAAGAAAGTAAAAATGCTTTTAAATCGCTCTTTTCATTTTCAGTTAGTTGAACTCCACCTTGGGCGATATTTTTCATCAAAGGATCAATGGTTTCAGAATAAACCAATCCTTCACTATAATGATTAATTACTTCATCTAAAGTTTCAAATCGTCCATCATGCATAAATGGACTTGTATAGGCTAAATTTCTTAACGAAGGTGATTTAAACTTTCCGTTGTCTAATGGATCTCCAGTAATAGCTCCCAATCCTAAATCATCGAAAGAACTATCAAGTCCGTTATTATGAAATATATTATCTGTCCACAAGGGATTAGAATTGCTTCCATGACAATGAAAACAATCTCCTCTTTCTTCATCCATAAAAATATTAAAACCGTTTATCTCAGAAACTGTTATCGCATTTTGATCACCCAATAGATACTGATCAAATCTAGAATTTCCTGAAACCAGGGTACGTTCAAATTGGGCAATTGCCTTAGTGACTAATTCTTTCGTTATTGTTGAGGTTCCAAATGCTTGTGAAAATAATTCTGGATAGTTATTTGTAGCTTGTAAAGTAGCTATTGCATTTGGCCAAGTATTATTCATTTCTATAACATTTTCTATAGGATCAGAAACTTGTTCTTCTAGGCTTTTAGCTCTTCCATCCCACAAGAAATTTGCCTCAAAATTCCAAGCCATATTATATAAGGGCATGGCATTTCTAGTTCCTATCGCTCCAGTAATTCCAGTACTAAAACGAGTGGGTTCTGTAAATGAATAGTCTGAAAAATGACAACTTGCGCAAGCTTGGGTTCCATCACCAGATAATAAGGGTTCATAAAAAAGTTCCCTTCCTAACCTTATACCTTCTTCGGTTTGTGGGTTATCTGATGGGATTAAAGGAGGTAAAAGTAAATCGCTAAATAATTGAGGTATTTCTATGTCTTTTGGTATTGCTTGATATCCGATAGTATCATCTGAACTCGAACAAGACATTAAAAAACCAGTTAATAATATTATTAAAAAACACCTCATTAATATATTTTAATTAATCACCTAAATAAACACTAAAAACCGATTGGCCATTTTCGTTCATTTTTCTTTGAGCATCATAATTACCCATCAATCCTGTATTAAGTAAATTTAAATCCCAGGTTTTAGGGTTTTTAAACCATTCTGCTAAATTCATTTTTATGTCGATGTTAGTATTGCTGTCTATTGATAATCCATCTACATTAACTCTAATAAAGTTTTGTTCAAAAACACCTTCACTTATGCGAGCTGTTCCATTATGGTAATTAAATGGCATTGGACTTATGTTAGTTGGGCTTGTAAAAGTACCATCCAATTGCATAAAGTGATAACCTCCACCTAACATTTCAGGCCAACTCCAGCTGGCAGTATTTAGATCTGGATAAGCTTGGTCTGTATTATCTTCTTCATTAAATCCATATACAAATGAAATACCTGTATATGTCCCAGGAGGTATTACAATATTTGTAGCGTAATTAAGTGTATTATTATCTGCTAAATCTACAAGTTTATAGGTGCCAATTTCTATTTCATCACCATTTGAATTAGTTAAAATTACTTTAGATATTAAATACCTTAGTCTTTCAATTTTAAGTATTTCTCCATTTTCATCAATAAATTCTGTTGTGCCTAAATCACTTACTGTTATATTTTCTCCATCCCAATTTTGCGAATTAGTTACTGATATTANAATATCTGAAGCTTTTTCNTCATCAGAACTACAGCTTACTAAACCAATTNTAANAATTATTAATAATAATTTCATTTTCATTTTCATTTTTATCTAATTTTAAATATTAANANATCTTTATTTCCTTTGTTAATAATAATGTCTCCATCATTGCTTAAGGAGCTACCCACAACGATTATTTCATTTTCATTTGTACCTATTGTTTTATTTGCAAAATCTATATCTGAACCTCCAACATTTTTTTCAAATTTTAAATTTCCATTTTCATCAATTAAAATTAACCAAGCATCATTTGCACCGTAGTTAATTGTTAGATCAATATCTGAACTTCTCGCACTTCCCGCGATAGCGTAGTAATCATTTTTTAGTTTTGTTATTCCTCTTGATGTATCAAATTCTGTACCTCCATACGATTGTTCCCATATAATAGCTCCATTTGATGCATTAAATTTTACAATCCAAATATCTCCTCCTCCTTTAGAATTGGAAACATCTCCATTTATACTTCTTGACTCACCAGTTAAAATATAATTTCCATCTGTTGCTTTAACCAAAGAAAAAGCCCTATCAGTTTCTGCACCTCCAAATGAGTTTTCCCAAACTTTATCNCCATCGGNACTTAGTTTNATAACCCAAAAATCATTTCCACCATGTGCGTTAGTTATATCAAAATCTGCACTTTCTGAGATTCCGGCTAACAAAAAACCACCATCCTCGGTTTGCAAAACATCTTTGCTCTGATCAACGTGGGTACCTCCAAAATATCGACGCCAAATTATATTGCCATTTGCATCCATTTTAATGCCCCAATAATCACCTAAGCTATGTAGTGTTCCTCCTGTTTTAAGTTGGTTATCGTTAAAGTCATTTCCCT
Organism: Flavobacteriaceae bacterium; assembly: GCA_002713705.1. Classification (GTDB taxonomy): domain Bacteria; phylum Bacteroidota; class Bacteroidia; order Flavobacteriales; family Flavobacteriaceae; genus Marifrigoribacter. The sequence continues at coordinate 38,623 of PAUJ01000029.1, read as the reverse complement.
CACCTCCGCTTAAGCCAACATCTAAAAATCCAGTCGCAAAATACCCTCCATCAAAAGTTTGGATTACTTTATTCGCTTGGTCTTGTCCAATAAAACCAAATGATTTTTCCCATTCAATATCTCCAGTATTATTAACTTTCACGATCCAATAATCATGGAAACCTGCATTTTCTGTAACATCACCGTCTGAACTAGCTGTGTAACCTGAAATTACATAACCTCCATCATTGGTTTTAGAAATCCCAGTAGCTTGGTCGTCTTCAGATCCACCATAGGTTTTATCCCATAATACATCTCCGTCTTGACTTAATTTTAACAACCAATAATCTTGATCTGTTGAAGTTTTTCCAGTTATATCTCCATCAGTACTATTGGTGAAGCCTAATACTATATAACTACCATCATTAGCTTGCACTATATCAATGGCATCATCTTCATTACTTCCACCAAATGTTTTTACCCAAACTAATTCTCCACTAAAATTGGATTCTATAGCAGGGGGTAATGCATCATCATCATCACTTTTACAAGAAAAAAGTAAGGAAGCAAACAGAATGATAATAAGAAAATTTTCTCTCTTTTTTAAAAAATACATTTAGGATTATTTTTAAATAATTTTAATTTACAATTAATCTTTTTATGGTAAGATTATTAATTTTTACTAAATACATTCCAGTTTTTAAANTAGAAATATCTATGTTCTCAGATAATGAACTAGAAAAATTTAGATTGATGATTCTTTGGCCTAAAACGTTAAAAACTTCAATTTGTTTTAAAGGCTCTTTTTTTGAATTAATAGTTAATTTATTTTTAGCTGGATTTGGATATAAGTTAAAATTTTCTAGATCAGCATCAGAATTGCCTAGTGAAGAATTATCTCTAACTAAGGTAAATCCATTTGTACCAGATATAACAATATTTCCGCTTTCAAAAAAAGGATATACATTCCATGAACCGTCATAATTTGCATTGTTGTTGGAAGGATAGGTGTCAAAATAACTAGATGCTGTCATATTTCCATTTTCAATATCGCTAATATCTACTACTCTTAAACCAGAAGAATAATTGGCTAAATAGTATTTATCACCAATTACATAACCATTGTGATCAACAGAGCTTGTTTCACCTTCATATTCCATATGNAANNNNATATTATCTAAATCTGAAATNTTAAANACNANTGTACGGGTATTAAATCCAAAATCAAACTCATCTCCTTCATCTCCTAATAGCATAAATTTGCGATCTTCAGTTAACCAATTTTGGTGTGTATAACCAGTAGCTGGATATTCAAATGAAGCTATTTGAATGGGATTACTTTTGTTTGTTACATCAACGATTTCAACGTGATTTGCATTGGATGCAAAAGCTATTTCTTTTCCAGTATAATCTGAATCTGGCCCATCATAGGTGATCACTTGTGTATCATGAGTATATCCACCCTCAGCGTAACCGCCGGCAGCAGTTGGGTTTAAAGGATCTTGAATGTTGATAAAGTGAAGACCTCCACCAAAAGTGTTGTCTCCAAGACTATAAGCATAACCTGTTTGCTCGTTGATAGCAATGTTATGAGAGTCTCCAAAGCCAGCGTAGTGTGCATCTTCAGTAAATATTTCCGGCGGATTGGAAACGTTTCTCAAGCGTGTTAGATCAAACACCTGCATCCCATGTCCANTAGCTTCACTTACAACAAATGCATGGTTTTGATATACTTTAATATCTCTCCAGATTGAAGGAGTTGTATGTGTTGGGAGCTTTCCTAAGTAAATAGGATTAANNGGGTCCGAAATATCGATAAATGCAGTCCCATTATCGAGACCAACTAACGCATATTCAGTTCCGTCATCTGGATCTGTCCAGCCCCATGAATCATTTCCTTCACTAGCTCCCATCTCTGCTAAAAAAANATGAGATTGTAAATCATAATCTTTACAAGGATAATTATTTGCAAAGCCATTTTCACAGGGTGTTTGAGCAAAATTAAAAAGGGTAACAGAAAGCGNAATTNATAGTAAAATTTTATTTTTCATTGNGGNTTNANTTAATGTATTTANCTAAAGGTAGGTNTTATTTGTTGTTTAAAATAAACTTTAACAATTATTAAACATTATTTTAGAAATCAAATAATATTTAATTAGATGGTTAAAATTACTGTTTAATTATTTTTGTTATAAATTCATTATTTAGCTTTAAAATATAAATACCATTTGAAAAATTTGAAATATTTGTTTTGATATTTATTTNGGAATTATAATTTTTANATNTNAANAATTTNCCACNTAAATCATAAATTTTAATATTNTTAACTGGGAACNNTATNGCNTTNATATGNATNNNNTTATTNGTAGGATTTGGATAAATATTAAAATTGGNAAATGAATTATCTTCTATTGCTANNGTCGATGANTTAACNACNAANAANCCTTCTCTATCACTTATTACTATGTTTCCGCTTTCAAAATAAGGATAGGTGCTCCATATTCCTTCATAACCAGCAAAATCATTTAAAGGATGNCTATCAAAAAAACCAATTTCTGTCATTTCTCCATTTGAAATATCTGATATATCTATTACTCTTAAACCAGCAGCATTATTCGCTAAATAAAAAANATCCCCGTTTACGTATCCATTATGGTCAGTAGCAAGGGTTGGGCCACTATAATCGAAAGAATGGATNGGGTTGTCTAAATCTGTAAAGTCCAGTACAATTGTTTTAGTATTAAAACCCAAATTAATTTCATCTGATTCATCACCTAAAATNTAATACTTAAAGTCTTCTGTNATCCAACCTTGATGGGTATAAGAAAAATTTGAATANGNAACAGATGAAATATGCTGAGGGTTGTTTTTATCAGTAACATCAACAATAACAACTTTATCCTCATTACTTCCTATATATATTTCTTTACCTGTATAATCTGTATCTGGGCCATTATAAATTACNACNTGNGCATCATGAGTATAACCGTCGTCTGAATATCCTCCTGCAGCAATGGGATTTAATGGGTCTGATANATCAATAAAATGAGCACCACCAGAATAGGTGTTATCACCAACACTATATGCATAACCAGTTTCTTCATTNATAACTATGTTATGTGAGCTACCAAATCCATCGTAATGTGCGTCTTCATTAAAANTTTCTGGGGCATTACTNACGTTTTTTAACCGAGTTAAATCGAATACTTGCATTCCATGATTACTAGCTTCNCTAACTATAAATGCATAGTTTTGATATACCTTAATATCTCTCCAAGTACTGTTATCAGTATGGGTTGGAAGTTTCCCTAAATAAATAGGATTTATAGGATCTGAAATATCAATAAAAACAGTCCCATTTTTAACTCCCATAATNGCATACTCATCACCGTTATCAGGATCTGTCCAACCCCAAGAATCGTTTCCCCTGTCGGTGTCTAATTCNGCCAANGATATNAANGACTGCAGATCATAACCGTTACAAGGATAANCTCCTGCCATTNCATTTTCGCATGGAGTTTGAGCAATTGAATTTTGGTTGANTAAAAANATAGAAATAATAAATAATAGATATTTCATAGTATTTTTTAATTAAATAAAGCGAATGTTTTGACTAAATTTTAATTAATTTTTTTACAACTTGNTTGTTNATTGNAATAAAATAAATCCCTTTAGATAAATNAGAAATATCTATATTTTTTGTTTCAGTGTTTAGGTTTTTAAAATCTATTATTTGTTTTCCACTAATATCATTAATATTGACATTCTCGATTGGTTGATTTNTAGAATTGATAGTAATAAAGCTTGCGCTTGGATTTGGGTAAAGNGTTAGTCCTTCACTTAGGTTATTATTATTAAATCCTAGTTCTANAATNACNTTAAGCTCAAATGAACAAGTTNTTGATATTTCCANAATCGTCTGCAGTTTCAAAACTGACGATAGTAATTCCATTACTTANAATTGTTCCAGCACTTGGGTTTTGTGTTATCATTAAATTATNAGAACAATTATCAGTTGCAGATACTTCATTGCTTGANATATAATCAGGCAATGTATAGGTNCCATCAGGATTAGTAATTAATGCATTTTGGTCCTCAGCACATANAAAAATTGGATTTATNNTATCTNNNACAGAAACAATTGCNTCNCAAGTTGCCGTGTTTCCTGAGGCATCTGATATTGTTAATGTTACCGTATTTTCTCCTATATCATCACAAGAAAATGTATCGATATCAACTTCAAAAGAAACTATACCTTCATTATCTGTAGATCCTCCATCTAAAAAGTTTGCATTAATTGTAGCTTGACCGTTTTCGTTTAATAGTATAGTAATATTTTGACAAAGTGCAATTGGGTCTTCATTATCTTCATTANTAGGACCTGAAGCTTTAACTAAAAAGAANCCACCTCCAGAANNATTAGATATTACAATGTTACCAGATTCAAAATAAGGATATACGTTCCAAGCTCCATTAAAACTTGCAGAATCATTAGCTGGATAGGTATCAAAATAACCAAGTTCACTAATTGTTTGGTTTTGCAAATCACTGATGTCTAANACTTTCATTCCTGCAGTATAATTNGCAAGNTAGTATTTGTNNCCTTTCGTATAACCATTATGNTCAATAGCTGTAGTCGTTCCAAAATGATCAAAATCAAATTGCGGNTTGTCTAAATCTGTAAAATCAAAAACNATTGCCTTNGTATTAAATCCAAANTNCNNTTCATCTNTCTCATCTCCAACAATAAAATAATTTAAATCTTCCGTAAACCATCCCTGATGNGTATAGGCATCGTTGGTGTAGTTTGCAGTAGAAATTAATACTGGGTTTGCTTTGTCCGTTACGTCTANAATTACTACCTNATTTTCATTAGAACCCACATANATTTCTCTTCCTGTGTAGTCTGAATCTGGACCGTTATAGGTTATAACTTGAGCATCATGNGTNTAACCANTCCCAGAATATCCTCCTGCAGCAANAGGACTTAATGGATTAGATATATCAACAAAGTGAGGGCCACCAGAATAGGTGTTATCTCCAACACTATAAGCATAACCAGTGTCTTCGTTGATAACTATATTATGTGAGNTGCCAAATCCATCATAATGCGCATCTTCCGTAAACGTTTCTGGAGGATTTGCAACGTTTCTTAACCGAGTTAAATCAAATACTTGCATCCCATGCCCTNCAGCTTCACTCACTATAAAGGCATAATTATTATAAACTTTAACATCNCTCCANNTNGNTGAAGNAGTATGNGTTGGNANNTTNCCNANATAAANTGGNTTNACAGGATCTGAAATATCAATAAAAACAGTTCCATTGTTAAGTCCCATTAAAGCATATTCGGTTCCGTCTTGTGGATCCGTCCANCCCCAAGAGTCNTTTCCGGAATCAGCATCAAAAGTTGAAAAAGGTATAAANGATTGTAAATCNTATCCGTTACAAGGATAATCTCCTGCCATGCCATTAAGACATGGAGTTTGACCGATAGCAATAAAACTAGCTAGTAATAAAAAAATGGGGAAGTTTTTTTTCATAATATTTATTTAATTAAATCAATACATAATGGTTTTGATGAAATGTTTTAGCAATTAATTCTTTATTAATTTTATAGATTTTTTATTGTTTATTTTTAGTAAATAAATTCCAGAGGCTAAATTAGAAATATTTAAGTTGATATTAATTTCTGAATTGTATTTCTTAGACAATAACAATTTACCACTCAAATCATAAATATTTACTTCTGAAATTGGTGTATTTGTTGAATTTAATACAACAGAATTTATACTTGGATTGGGATATAAACTAAAATTTGATAAAAAATTATCATCCACCGATAAAGTTGATGATTTAACTAAATAAAAGCCAGGTACATAATCTGGACTGCTATATTTTAAACTGGAAATTAGTATATTACCACTTTCAAAATAGGGGTAAACATTCCAAGCTCCATCGTAACCGGCAGAGTTTCCATTAATGAAAACATCAAAATATCCAGTTTCAGTCATATTCCCGTTCGCAATATCCGAAATATCAATAACACGCATACCAGCTTTGTAGTTCGCTAAGTAAAATTTATCTCCATCTACATAACCATTATGATCTGTTGCCGATGTTGGACCACTATATTCAAAGGATAACTGTGGATTGTCTAAATCGGTAAAATCAAAAACTATATTTCTAGTATTAAAACCAAAGTTTAACTCGTCTATTTCATCTCCTAGAATAAAATAGTTTAAATCTTCCGTAAACCAGCCTTGATGTGTATAGGCATCGTTAGTGTAGGTTACAACAGAAATCAATACTGGATTTGTTTTGTTGGTAACGTCTACAATTACCACTTTGTCTTCATTAGAACCTATATAAATTTCTTTTCCTGCATAGTCTGAATCGGGACCGTCGTAAACAACTACTTGTGCATCATGAGTATAGCCACTCCCTGAATATCCTCCTTCTCCAATTGGATTTAAAGGGTCTTGAATATTCACAAAATGAGCACCTCCACTATAATCTGCACCTACACCATAAGCATAACCTGTTTCTTCATTGATAACAATATTATGAGCACTTCCGAAACCACCATAATGAGCGTCTTCCGTAAATGTTTCTGGAGGATTTGCAACATCTCTTAAACGTGTTAAGTCAAAAATTTGTATTCCATGACCATTAGCTTCACTTACTACAAATGCATAGTTATTATAGACTTTAACATCTCTCCATAAACTTGAAGAAGTATGAGTTGGTAATTTACCTAAATAGATTGGATTAACAGGGTTTGAGATATCAAGAAATGCAGTCCCATTATCGAGACCCACTAAAGCATATTCTGTTCCGTCATCAGGATCTGTCCAACCCCATGAATCATTTGCATTGTCAGCTCCAAAATCGGTACAAGGAATAAAAACCTGTAGGTCATATCCATTACAAGGATATTCACCTGCCATACCATTTATACAGGGTGTTTGTGCTTGTAAAATGGAACAGCCAGTAATCAAAATGGAAAGTAAAATATTTTTCATAAGCTTGATTGTTAATTTTAAAGTTTTGTAATGTTTTATTAATATGCTAGTATTGGTTCTGTTAGATTTTTTGTCAATTACAATTAACAGTAAATAAACAATTTAATTCCAATTAACCCTACCAAATTAATGTTAATAATAGCCTAATGTTCAAGTTTTTGTTTTTTTATTACATTAAAAAACTCACAAGACTATATTTTTTTATCTTTACGAATTTAATATTTATACTCATAAAATGAAAATCAAATTATTTGTTATTATTTCAATCTCACTTATTTTTTCTTGTAAAGATGAGAGTGTAAAAGTGATTCCACCTCAGAAAATAAAAGTATATAAGGTTACTTCAAAAACAGTACCGATTTATGAAGAGTTTGTTGGACAGGTTTTTGGTGAAAAGGATATTCCTATTAGAGCTAGAGTGGAAGGCTTTCTAGATGAAATCCATTTTATGGAAGGATCAAATATTGAAAAAGGAAAATTATTGTACGTGATAGATCCCGACCCACAAAAGGAAGCTGTTGCAGCCAAGCAAAGTATGGTAGCACAAGCAAATACACTTTTAATACAAAAAGAAAGTGATTTGAATAGAATTAAACCTTTGGCTGCATTGGATGCAGTCAGTAAACGGGAATTGGATATGGCTCAAGCACAAAGAGATGCTGCTATATCTTCCTTAAAAGCTGCAAATGCAGATTTAAACATAGCAAAAATAAANTTAAGTTATACAAGAATTTTATCACCTATTGATGGTATTATTGGTAGAACATTAGCNCGTGAAGGGGAATTTGTAGGTAAGAATCCAAATCCAGTNATTTTAAATACAGTATCTGATATTAGCAACATAAGAGTTCAATTTTTCTTGTCGGAAAATGAATATTTAAGAATTGCAGAAAAATATTCGAAAGCACAAAGAGATTCTACTNAAGGCGCTGAGGTTAAAAAAATAGCGGTAGAATTATATTTGTCTAATGGAAATTTATTTAATCAAAAAGGGTTANTAGATTTTATTGATAGAAATATTGATACTTCAACAGGGACAATTTTAGTTCAAGCNACTTTTCCAAATCCAGATAAAATCATAAGACCAGGACAATTTGTAAGAGTAAAAGTTAAGGTAATGGATCTTCAAGATGCGCTATTGGTCCCTCAAAAATGTCTTATTGAACTTCAAGGACAATATTCGGTTTTGATCGTGAATAAAGAAAATAAGATAGAGACTGTTCAAGTTGTGATAGGTGAAAAAATACCNGGTTANACCATTATCAAGAGTGGTATAAAAAGTGGCGATCAACTCATTTTAGAAGGTTTACAAAAAGCNAAACCAGGTTTGGNGGTAATTCCTGTTGTGACGGAGTATAAAAACNAATCAACCAAGAAATAATAATTATGNCAAAAGATAAAGGGAACTTTTTTGTACATCGACCTATTGTAGCTATCGTAATTGCTATTTTAATTGTAATTATTGGTTCAGTTTCAATGATTGGGCTACCTATAGAACAATATCCAAANCTTACTCCACCAATTGTACAGGTAAGAGCATCTTATATGGGTGCTGACGCTATTAGTGTAGAAGAATCTGTTGCAACTCCTTTAGAGCAACAAATCAACGGTGTTGATAACATGATTTATATGAAATCTACCAATGCTAATGACGGTAGTATGGCNATTGATATCTCATTTGAGGTTGGAACAGATCCNGATATGAATACTGTTTTAGCTCAAAACAAAGTATCTGCTGCTGCTGCAAAATTACCTGCACAAGTAACCAAAACTGGAGTAACAACACAAAAGTCTTTACCAAATATTTTAATGNTGATTACCTTAACTTCAGACGGAAGATATGATCAAAATTTTTTAGGAAATTATGCGTTGATNAATATTAAAGATAAATTGGCAAGAACAAAAGGTATTGGGAGAGTTGATGTATTAGGAGCTTCAGATTATTCTATGAGAATATGGGTAAAGCCAGATAGATTATCACAATTAAGCCTTACNGTTCCTGAAATAATAAATGCAATTAATGAACAAAATATAATAGTCCCCGGAGGAAAGTTTGGTGCAGAACCTGCTCCACCAGGCACTGAATTTACTTATACAGTTCGACTTCCAGAACGTTTTAACTCTGAAGAGGCTTTTGGAAATATTATAATAAGAACAGAAGAAGACGGTTCTCAGGTAAAATTGAAAGATATTGCTTCTATTGAATTAGGGGTAGAAAGTTACAATATGAAAGCAAGGTTAAATGGCAAAACTTCAGCTATTATTGCTTTGTACCAAGCACCAGGATCTAATGCAACCGAATTAGCACAAACTATAAAAGATGAGATGAGTTTGTTGGCTGGCGAATTTCCTGAAAGTATAAAATATACTGTTTCTTTAGATACNACAAAAGCAATAGATGCTGGAATTAATGANATTGTAGTTACCTTATTTATCGCTTTATTATTAGTGATATTNGTGGTATTTATTTTTATTCAAGATTGGAGAGCTACCTTAATACCAACATTAGCAATCCCAGTATCCTTGATTGGTGCATTNATGTTTTTTCCTGCACTTGGTTTTACTATAAATGTNCTATCGTTATTAGGCCTAGTATTGGCTATTGGTATCGTAGTNGATGATGCCATTGTGGTTGTGGAAGCAGTTCAAGTAAATATTGCAAAAGGAATGAGCGCTAAAGAAGCTACGCTAGATGCCATGCGAAAAGTAACTGCTCCAATTATAGCAACAACCTTAGTGTTGGTTGCAGTATTTATTCCTGTTGCAGGAATGGCNGGAATCACAGGATTGCTATACCAACAATTTGCAATAACTATTGTTGTTTCAGTATTGGTATCTTCTTTAAACGCTTTAACATTGAGTCCAGCTTTATGCTCTCTATTATTAAAAGAACCGAAACCTTATAGAGGGCCTTTAGGATGGTTTTTTGGAAAATTTAATAAGGGAATGGATAAAACTGCTGATTCTTATATGAGTTTTGCCAGTATATTTGGAAGAAAACTGAAAAGATCTGTCATTTTTATTATTTTAATGACAGTTGGTGCCGGTGTTTTTGGAACGTTGGTTCCTGGAGGATTTATTCCTGAAGAGGATATGGGGTATTTCTATGTAAATGTTCAATTACCCAATGCGGCATCTCTCCAAAGATCTGACGTAATTACTAAAGAGATTGAAAATATATTAATAGATATTCCAGAAGTTCAATATATAACAACAGCTACAGGATATAGTATACTTTCTGGAGCAATGATTTCTAATACAGGATTTTTATTCGTTTCCATGACGGATTGGGATGAAAGAGATCGAACGGCTAAAGAAGTAATGTTGGAAGTCAATAAAAAATTAGCAATTGGTGTAAAAGGAGCTCAGGTTTTTGCTTTTGGACCTCCTGCAATTCCTGGTTTAGGAAATGGATCTGGCTTTAGTATCATGCTTCAAGATAAGGGAGGGAATACACCGGAATATCTTGCTGAAAACTCCATGAAATTTATACAAGCTGCCAATGCACGTCCTGAAATAGGTAGAGCAAATACTACTTTTCAAGCAAATGTACCGCAGCGATTTATGGATATAGACAAAGCAAAAGCATTAAAATTAGGTATTAAGTTAAACGATTTGTACACTACAATTGGAGCCTATATGGGAGGCGCATATGTCAATGATTTTACACGTTTTGGACGATTATATAAAACATATATAGAAGCTGAACCAGAATACCGGTTTGACGAAAAGGGGATCAATTCATTTTTTATAAAAAATAATAAAGGAGACATGGTTCCATTGTCTACAGTTGCCACTATAAAACCAATGTATGGTCCGGACTATACCAATCGTTTTAACTTGTATAGATCTGTCGAGGTAACTGGAACTCCAGCGGAAGGGTTTACCTCCGATGATGCCAGAAACGCTTTAAAAGAAGTAGCAGCCCAGACACTTCCCAAAGATATGGGATATGCATGGAATGCGATGTCTTTTCAAGAGGAAAAAGCTTCAGGATCCTTGGGGATTATTCTAACGTTCTCTTTAATGTTTGTATTTTTAATATTGGCAGCTCAATATGAAAGTTGGTCATTACCTTTTTCTATATTAATGGGGACACCATTTGCAATTTTTGGTGTCTTATTTGCGCTTTGGATAGGGAGATTAATAAGTCCAACATATGTAAATAATATTTTTGCTCAAGTTTCATTTGTAATGTTGATTGGAATGGCTGCCAAAAATGCTATTTTAATTATAGAATATGCAAATGATGAGTTTAAAAACGGATCAACTCTTTTTGATGCGGCAATGTCTGCTGCAAAATCGAGGTTTAGACCTATACTTATGACTGCATTTGCTTTTATATTAGGTGTATTTCCATTAGTTATTGCAACTGGAGCAGGAGCAGAGTCAAGAAAAGTAATGGGATTGGCTTTATTTGGAGGTATGGGATTAGCCACTTTCCTTGGAGTATTTCTATATCCTATGTTATNTGTGTTTATTGGTAAAATAGCTGGTTATGAAAAGAAAAGNGATAAAGAAAAATCACAACAATTAAAATCTTCAAATAATTAATNATGAAAATGAAAATTTATACATATCTATTTTTGTTGATTGGAATTGTTTTGGTTCAATCTTGTAAAGTAGGACCCAATTTTTTGCAACCTGAGGAGAAGACTTCTGAAGAGTTTAGGTTTTCNAATAACACCACAGATAGCATTATCAATTTAAAATGGTGGGAGTTATTTAAAGACCCTGTATTGGATACCTTAATANTTACAGCATTACGTGAAAATAAAAATGTAAAGATTGCAGCTAGCAGAATAGAACAGGCAAGAGCAAATGTTGGTTTNACAAAAGCAGACATGGGTCCCAAATTTGCTATTAATGCCAGTGCTAATGGAGGTGATTTTGTAAACGGACTAACTACATTAAATAATCCATCAAATATATTTAGTGCTTCTGCTGGTGTAAATTGGGAACTTGATTTTTGGGGAAAATTTAGAAGGGGTAACGAAGCTGCTCAAGCTCAATTATTAGCATCGTTTTATGGACAAAGAGCCCTTGAAATTTCNCTCATAAGTGAAGTTGCTTACAATTANTTTCAACTTATAGATTATAAAGCTCGTTTGGATATTTCTGAAAGTACATTAGCACTTAGAGATAGTACTTTATTAATTATTCAAGAAAGATTTAACGAAGGTTATACNAACATTATTGATGTTAATCAAGCTCAGATACAAAAAGCAATTGCTCAAGTTTCGATACCACAATTTAAAAGAGCAATTGCTTTTACTGAAAATAATCTAAGTGTTTTATTAGGAAAAACNCCAGAATCAATTTATACCTTAAAAACACTTCAGGATTATAACCTACCAGAAACTATTCCAACCGGAATACCTTCAGGAATATTACAAAGACGTCCAGATATTTTAGAATCTCAAGAATATTACAGAGCATCTAATGCTAATATTGGNGTTGCTCAAGCAATGCGGTTTCCTGCCATAAGTTTAACAGGGGTTTTAGGAGTTGGAAGTACCGAGCTTTCNAGTTTAGTTAGCAATGGTTTAGGTTGGAATGCTGCTGCTGGATTGGTAGCACCTCTATTTGAATGGGGAAAAAATAAAAAACGTGTTGATATCGAAAGAGAAAACGCCTTACAATCACTATTAATGTACGAAAACACGGTACTTAATGCTCTTCTTGAAGTTGATAANTCTTTAATAGAACTTTCTAGTNTAAAAGAAGAATTATACGCCAATAAAGCGATGTTAGANGCCGCAAGTAATGCAAGTTATTTATCGAGAGAAAGATATTATCAAGGTGTTACAAGTTATTTGGAAGTAATTGAAAATCAAGGAGTAGAGTTTAATGCTAAATTGGCTTANACAGAAAATTATCAACGTTTATTNTCATCATATGTNTTTTTATATAAATCCCTTGGTGGTGGATGGATTTCACCTNAGGAATTAGAAAAATACACACAGCAATTAGCAGATGAACAAGGAGTAGATGTTTTATCAATTAATAAAGAAAATCTTTTTTATGATGGGCAAATNGTTGATCTTCATTTAACAACTGAAGAAAAACAAGAAAGGAAAGCAGTGAAGAAAGCACTGCGAAAAGAAGAAAGAAAAAGACGTACGCAAGAGCGTCAAAANAGAAAAAATTAAATTTATTTATAAATAATATTANNATGTCAACAAATGCTTTTGTTGGCATTTTTTTTTATAACTATTTTACACTTATTTTTGCGAATCATTACAAATGTTATGCTNGAAAACAAAAACGAATCAAAAACAAATATTTCAGATTTAGGCGAATTTGGTTTGATAGANCATCTTACTAAAAATTTTAAGATTAANCAAAAAAGTACTGTTAAGGGCATTGGAGATGATGCTGCAGTTTTATCAACTGACTCCTCTAAAGAAATTGTGGTNACCACAGATTTGTTAGTAGAAGGAGTTCATTTTGATTTAAGTTATATGCCTTTAAAACATTTAGGATATAAAGCGGTCATNGTAAACTTATCTGATGTCTATGCGATGAATGCGGAAGCTNGTCAGATCACNGTTTCAATTGGTGTTTCAAATCGGTTTCCAGTGGAAGCATTGGAAGAATTATATGAAGGAATTCATACTGCCGCTAAATTTTATAATATTGATGTTGTTGGAGGTGANACTACTTCTTCAAAAAAAGGTTTAATTATTAGTATTACTGCAATTGGTAACGTAAGNAAAAATGAAGCTGTCTTTAGAGANACCGCAAAAGAAGATGATTTACTGGTAGTTTCAGGNGATTTAGGNGCTGCTTATCTTGGNTTACAAGTATTAGAGCGTGAGAAAAAAGTATTTGAAGTAAATCCTCAATCTCAACCAGATCTAGATAATTATTCCTATTTGATAGAAAGACAATTAAAACCNGAAGCACGTAAAGATATTTCTGAATTGTTAAAAAAATTAGAAGTTAAACCGACTTCTATGATAGATATAAGCGACGGTTTGTCTTCTGAAATATTACATATTTGTAAGCAATCAAAAGTAGGTTGTAATTTATATGAAGATAAAATACCNTTAGATCAACAAGTTATTTCNACTTGCGAGGAATTTAAATTAGACAGTACTACGATTGCANTGAGTGGTGGGGAAGANTATGAATTGCTTTTTACAGTAANTTTNGGAGACTTTCCAAAAATAAAAGCCAATCCAAACCTTTCTATAATTGGACATATCACTAACNAAAAAGAAGGAGTACACTTAATCACTCGTGGTAACGAAAAAATTCCATTAATCGCTAGAGGATGGAACTCATTAGATAGTAATCAAGAATANTTAAGACNCTTGTTGAAGTTGTTTCTTTTTGAAAAAAGCCGATAAACAAGTATTTGCTTTTCTATTCTTAAAATTAAGTATTTCCAACCCTCCNGAAAAAACATTGGTAAATTCCTTGTTACAGTTTTTACATTGGTATTCTTTTATATGATTGGTAATGTTGTTTGTAATGATAAATTTGTGTCCAAATGTTGAGCATAATATGCCNGAAAAGTTAAACTCATTGTTTGANAAATTTTGATTCATAATTCACATNTAAAAGTAGGACTAAACTTACAATTTATATNTNANANATCGGTTAAAAATTATAAAAAATCGATAAAACGCATAATTTTAACAATTTCATTAATGTTTTCATTGATNCTCATATGCCCAGAATTTACTTTTAAAAATTTTGAATGACTTTTATTTGCAATTTTTCTAGAAATAGAAAAAGGTATTATAGGATCCTTAANACCAGAAATCATAATTTTTTTGCCTTTAAAAGATGTTAAAACNGAAGTTCGATCTTTTCTNTTTTTCATTCCTTTNATAGCAGCAATGATNCCATCAACTTTAAGGTNTTTAGCTTCTTCTATAAATTTATCTATATGTTGTTGAAATTCTTTTTTGTTGTNTTTAGGGAATAATGCTGAAATTGCCATTTTCACAAAAACTTCTTNATTGTATTTAATGATTTTAATAAAGTGATCTCTATTTATTTTTTTTTCTGCNGAATCTTTTTCAGTAGTAGAATTCAATAAAATAAGTGCATTTACTTTTGACTCATATTTCTCAGTAAAAGCAAGGCTAATATATCCTCCCATCGAATGACCTATAAAACTTGCTTGATCAATATTATTTTTTTCTAATATAAAATTGATGACTTCAGCCATTAATTCCATGCTATGAATCTCAGCTATGCAACCACTTTTGCCATGACCAGGTAAATCTATTATTATGACTTTATTTTTCTTTGATAANNNAGGTACTAATTCATCCCAAATAGAGGAACTTAATAAAAATCCGTGCAAAAGAACTATACAAGGGCCTTTTCCTATTATGTTATAATGAATAGGTNTTTGGTTGAAGTGAGTAATCATTTTTATATATTTAGCGGAACAAATNTCTCAGTTTGAAACAAAGTAAACAAACCNTGGTAATTGCTTTTGCATTATTTTCTTTATTTTTTGGAGCAGGAAATCTAATACTCCCTCCTTNTTTAGGATATAATGCTGGANATGNATNGTTTTGGGTGCTTATTGGATTTTCAATTTCTGCTGTNATTATACCCATATTGGCTATATATGGACATGCAAAGTTACAAGGAACAATATTAGATTTTNCCAATAAGGTNTCTCCAACTTTTGCTNTTCTTTTTTCAATTTTGATTTATCTTATAGCAATTGCATTACCATCTCCAAGAACAGCTTCGTTTACCTATGAAATGGCTATAGAACCTTTTTTTCAGATTTCATCCTTAGAATTAAGCAGTATATATTTTGCCCTGGTATTGGTCTTTGTTTTGAACCGTAACAGAATGCTGAGTATTATTGGAAAATTTTTAACTCCATTAATAGTATGTATACTTTTAATAATTATTTGTTTNGGCTTATTTANGGAGGTGGCATCCGTTCGAGACTCCATATTTAATAATTCTTTTGCGGAAGGAATTCTTGAAGGATATCAAACCTTTGACGCTATTGGAGGTGTCGTAGTTGGAGGTGTTGTNGTTNTTTCACTNTCTCTTCAAGGAGAATTTAATTACGAAGAAAAGAAAANAATGATTATAAGATCTGGTTTATTCGCTGGGCTTGGNTTGTTTTTAATTTATGGGGGTTTAATTGTCTTAGGCGCTCATAATAGTAACGTNTTAGTTATTGATAATCGCACCGAGTTATTAAGTGTTTTAAGTATTCAAANTTTAGGAAATATTGGGAATGTGTTTTTATCAGTTTTGATAGCATTAGCATGTTTTACAACGGCAGTAGGAATTGTAACAGGAACNGCAGACTTTGTAAAAGNATTANTAGNTAATTCTCAAAAAGCCTATANAATTACCGCAATCATAGCTTCTNTTTTAGGAGTANTNATCGGACAATTTAATGTGNATTATATAATCAATATTGCATTGCCGATTTTAATGTTTATTTATCCAATNACTATTGTACTAATAATTTTAAATGTTTTACCTGAAAATTGGGCTTCAACTNTAGTTTTTANAGGGGTNGTTTTAGCAACNTTTATTTTTAGTATNCCNGACTTTTTAAANTTTNTTATTGCTGAAGAAAACCTGTTTNCCTTNAAAGAAATGATTCCATTATCAGAATATAGTTTGGGATGGGTATTACCAGCTATAATTGTTTTTTTATTATTTAACCTTGTTAGTTTTGGAAATAAAAAAACCGATANAATTAATAGTTAACAGNATCGGTTATTATAAAAATTTAAGTTTTTAAGAATTCATGATAGCTTCAATTTCTTCCGCTTCAATCGGTATATTTCTCATTAAATTTAATGGCTCCCCATTTTTTTGTATTACAACATCATCCTCCAACCGTATTCCGAAACCTTCATCAGGAATATAAATTCCAGGTTCCACAGTAAAAACCATATTCGCTTTCATCGGCTCCCAAAGTAATCCATAATCGTGAGTGTCTAATCCCATATGGTGAGAAGTNCCGTGCATAAAATATTTTTTATAAGCTGGCCAATTCGGATCTTCATTTTGGACATCTACTTTATCAATTAATCCTAATCCTAATAATTCAGAGGTCATTAATTTACCAACTTCTATATGATAATCTGCCCAATCAGCTCCAGGAACTAGTAATTTTGTAGCTTCTTTTTTTACTCGATTNACAGCNTCATAAACATTGCGTTGTCGCTTGGTGTATTTTCCNTTTACTGGAATGGTTCGAGTCATATCNCTACTATAATTAGCATATTCTGCTCCTACGTCTAATAAAATTAAATCACCATCATTACAAGATTGGTTGTTCTCAATATAATGAAGAACATTGGCATTATTACCACTGGCTATGATTGGTGTGTATGCAAAACCTTTTGAACGATTTCTTAAAAATTCGTGCATAAATTCTGCTTCAATTTCATATTCCTTAACTCCTGGTTTTACGAAATTTAAAACTCGCCGCATTCCTTTTTCAGTAATATCACATGCTTTTTGTAACAAGTCTAATTCAATGGGNTCCTTTACGGATCGTAGTCTTTGCAAAATAGGATTGCTTTTTGCAACACTATGTGCTGGATATTTATTTAAGAGTTTTTTAGTAAAACGTGCTTCTCTTGTTTCGGTTTCAATAGTAGCTCTATAATGTTCGTTTGTATTGATATGAACCGTATCGCATTGTGCCATTAATTCTGCCATTANTTTNTCCATTTCATGAATCCAATANACAGTTTTAATTCCACTAACNTCTANCGCTCGTTCTTTACTTAGTTTTTCGCCTTCCCAAACAGCAATGTGGTCGTTCGTTTCTTTTAAAAATAATAATTCACGNTTTTTTTTATNAGTTGCGTCTGGAAACATCACTAAAACGCTTTCTTCTTGGTCAACTCCACTTAAATAGTAAATATCCCTATGTTGCTGAAAAGGCATCGTACTGTCAGAACTAATTGGATATATATCATTGCTATTAAAAACAGCAATACTATTTGGCTTCATTTTAGCCATAAAATTTCTTCTATTTTTAATAAACAATGCTGAATCAATTTGGTGATATTTCATTCTNTTATATTAAATTAATTNNTCAAATTTAATTAAAGACTTTTGAATATCGAAAGAGCCGCTCTTTTTTTTATAANAATAATTNAACGTAAGTCTAGAATCATTCTAAATAAATGGGAAAATAGTTTTTGTAGCTTGGTCAGAAAATGATTCAGTTGTACATTTGTATCAGAATAAATTAATAAAAAAATGAGTGGAATTTTAAGTTCTTCAATAGGCAGAAAATTNGCTATGGCGATATCTGCTTTCTTTCTAATAGTTTTTCTATTGCAGCATTTTGTAATAAATATACTTTCTGTATTTAATCCAACTGTATTTAATCAAGTTTCACACTTTATGGGTACTTTCTGGTTAGTACAATATATATTGCAACCAATATTAATNTTAGGNGTCATATTTCACTTTGTAATGGGCTTTGTTTTGGAAATNAAAAATAATAAATCTCGAGAAATTAAATATTTCAAGAATGACGGAAACGCTAACTCTTCTTGGATGAGTAGAAATATGATTTGGAGTGGATTAGTAATTTTATCATTTATGATATTACATTTCATAGATTTTTGGATTCCAGAAATTAATACAAAATATATNGTAGGNGATATGAGTGGGATGCACAATGGAGANTTTAGGTACTATNCTGAATTGGTTGAGAAATTTCACAACCCACTAAGAGTTGGAGCTTATTGCTTAGCTTTTGTGTTTTTAGCATTGCATTTATTACACGGTTTTAATTCAGCATTTCAATCGATTGGAGCTAATAACAAATANACAAAAGGCATAANTAGTTTTTCAAAATTATACGCTATAGNAATCCCTCTAGGGTTTATTTTTATTGCATTATTTCATCATCTAAAACAAACTTTATAAGATGGCGCTANATTCAAAAATACCTCAAGGACCCTTAGCGGATAAGTGGACAAAACATAAAAACGATATTAANCTCGTAAATCCAGCAAATAAACGTCTTATCGATGTCATTATAGTTGGAACNGGATTAGCAGGTGGCTCTGCAGCGGCAACTTTAGCTGAACTAGGTTATAATGTAAAAGCATTTTGTTTTCAAGATTCACCACGTAGAGCACATTCAATTGCAGCTCAAGGTGGTATAAATGCNGCAAAAAATTATCAAGGAGATGGAGATTCTACTTACAGGCTTTTCTACGACACTGTAAAAGGTGGAGATTATCGATCTCGTGAAGCTAATGTATATCGTTTAGCTGAGGTGTCTTCAAATATTATAGACCAATGTGTTGCTCAAGGGGTACCCTTTGCACGTGATTATGGAGGATTACTTGATAATCGTTCCTTTGGTGGAGTATTAGTTTCAAGAACGTTTTATGCCAAAGGTCAGACNGGACAACAATTATTACTAGGAGCTTATTCTGCAATGAATCGTCAGATTGGACGTGGAAAAATTAAAATGTACAACAGACATGAAATGTTAGATGTTGTNATTGTTGATGGTAAAGCTAGAGGNATTATAGCACGAAATTTAGTTACAGGAGAGATTGAAAGACATTCTGCTCATGCNGTCGTTTTGGGAACTGGAGGTTATGGNAATGTATTTTTCTTATCTACTAATGCTATGGGATCTAATGTNACTGCTGCATGGAAAGCTCACAAACGTGGAGCATATTTTGCAAATCCTTGTTATACACAAATTCATCCAACCTGTATTCCTGTTTCTGGAGATCACCAGTCTAAACTAACATTGATGTCGGAATCATTGCGTAATGATGGTCGTATATGGGTTCCTAAACATAAAAAAGATGTAGNGGCTATTAGATCTGGAAATTTAAAGCCAACCCAACTTGCCGAAGAAGATAGGGATTACTACTTGGAGAGGAGGTATCCAGCCTTTGGTAATTTAGTGCCACGTGANGTTGCCTCTAGAGCAGCTAAAGAACGTTGNGATGAAGGGTATGGCGTAAATGCNACTGGTGAAGCGGTTTACTTAGATTTTGCTGCAGCAATTTTACGTTATGGAAAAGAACAAGCTCATGTAAAAGGACTTAGCGAANACGATGAAACNTTGATTAATAAACTTGGAAAAGATGTTGTTAAGGCCAAATATGGGAACTTATTTCAGATGTATGAAAAAATAGCTGATGAGAATCCATATGAGACTCCAATGATGATTTATCCCGCTGTACATTATACGATGGGTGGAGTTTGGGTTGATTANAACTTACAAACTACAATTCCCGGATTATACGCTATTGGAGAGGCAAACTTTTCTGATCATGGAGCAAATAGGCTAGGTGCTTCTGCTCTAATGCAAGGCTTAGCAGACGGTTATTTCGTATTACCATATACCATTGGAGATTATTTGTCGCATGATATTCGAACAGGGACTATTTCAACCGACTTACCAGAATTTGAAGAAGCGGAGANAAAAGTTACAGAAAGTATAGCACACTTTATAAATAATAAAGGGTCTAAATCTGTTGATTATTTCCACAGACGTTTGGGTAAGATTATGTGGGATAAATGTGGAATGTCCCGTAACGAAAAAGATTTAAAAGTTGCAATTGAAGAAATTTCTGCTTTNCGTAAAGAGTTTTATAAAGAAGTTCTAGTTCCAGGAACTGCGGATGAGTTTAATGAACAATTAGCAAAAGCAGGGCGAGTAGCAGATTTCTTAGAATTAGGAGAATTATTTGCTAAAGATGCTTTATTAAGAGAAGAATCAGCGGGTGGTCATTTTAGAGAAGAGTATCAAACNCCAGAAGGAGAAGCTATGCGCCGAAAAGAATTTCAATTTGTATCTGCTTGGGAGTATAAAGGAGAACCAAAGGATGCTGTATTACATGAAGAAGTATTGGAATACAACAATATAGAGGTAAAAGAAAGATCATATAAATAATAAGGTTAGATGAATTTAACGTTAAAAATTTGGCGTCAGAAAAACGCAAACGATAAAGGAAAGATGGTAGATTATCAAGTCTCTGATATATCTCCAGACATGTCTTTTCTTGAAATGTTAGATGTATTAAATAACGAATTAATTGAAAAAGGAGATTCTCCAGTTGCTTTTGATCATGATTGTAGAGAAGGGATATGCGGTATGTGTTCTCTATATATCAATGGTGAAGCTCATGGCCCTGGCAGGAAAATAACGACCTGTCAACTACATATGCGTATGTTTAAGGATGGTGACACTATTTATATAGAGCCATTTAGAGCAAAAGCATTTCCCGTAATAAAAGACCTTGTAATTGATAGAGGCGCTTTCGATAGAGTACAATATGCAGGAGGTTTTATTTCTGTAAATACTTCAGGAAATACACAAGATGCAAATTCAATTCCGATTTCTAAACATGCTGCGGATGAAGCTATGGATGCTGCAACTTGTATCGGTTGNGGAGCCTGTGTAGCTACATGTAAAAACTCCTCAGCAATGTTNTTTGTTGGCGCAAAAGTTTCGCAATATGCATTATTACCTCAAGGTAAAGTTGAAGCAACAGATCGAGTATTGAATATGATACATCAAATGGATGCCGAAGGTTTTGGNAACTGCACAAACACTGGAGCTTGTGAAATAGAATGCCCTAAAGGAATTTCTTTAGAGAATATTGCTCGAATGAATAGGGAATATTTAAAAGCGAGTTTGAAAGGATAGNTTTATTTCTTTTAAATACTAATAATTTATTTAAACAGATNTTANCCCAATTAGATAGCTATAATTGATGATTTTTTGCAAATTATAAAAAAGCTAATTTATTTTTGTTTATTACAACAGTAAAATTACTTTTATAAAATGATTTCAAAATTACCTAATATAACTACTTCCATTTTTACTGTTATGAGTNAAATGGCTTCCGATTATAACGCATTAAATCTCTCACAAGGTTTTCCAAATTTTAAGAGTGATTCTTATTTAATTGAG
This sequence comes from Flavobacteriaceae bacterium, assembly GCA_002713705.1. Lineage (GTDB taxonomy): Bacteria > Bacteroidota > Bacteroidia > Flavobacteriales > Flavobacteriaceae > Marifrigoribacter. The sequence continues at coordinate 16,693 of PAUJ01000029.1, read as the reverse complement.
CTTGTTAATAAAGCGATGGCAGAAGGTTATAATCAATATGCGCCAATGTCGGGATATTTAGAATTAAGAGAAACAATTTGCGATAAAACAAAATTGTTACACTCAAAAAAGTACAACTCTGACACTGAAATAACAATAACAGCAGGCGCTACTCAAGCCATTTTTACAGCAATTGCAACGGTTATAAATAAAGATGATGAAGCCATTATTTTTACTCCCGCATACGATTGTTATAGTCCTGCAATTGAGTTATTTGGAGGAATAACAATTCCGGTTCAATTAAAAGCACCNTTTTTTAAACCCAATTGGGAANAAGTAGAAGATAAAATTANTCATAAAACAAAACTTATCATTGTAAATACTCCACACAANCCTAGTGGTATGATTTTTTCNGAAGNCGATATGCTTTACTTGCAANTTCTAGCAGAAAAATACAATTTAATAGTTATTAGCGATGAGGTTTATGAACATATTATTTTNGACGGCCTTATTCATCATAGTGCANCAAAATTTTCAGAATTAGCTTCAAGGAGTTTTATAATTGGATCNTTTGGAAAAACGTTTCATAATACCGGATGGAAAATAGGGTATTGTTTAGNTCCAGAAAACCTGATGAATGAATTTAAAAAAATTCATCAGTACAATGTGTTTAGTGTTAATACTCCNNTACAAAAAGCCCTGGCTGAATATTTAGAGACAGCAGCACANTATTTAAGCCTTTCTAGTTTTTACCAACAGAAAAGAGATGTTTTTTTAGAATTAATAAAGGATTCGAAGTTTAAAATTATTCCTTCAAAAGGTACGTATTTTCAAATGTTAGATTTTTCTGATATTTCAAATGAAAGTGACTTTGTTTTTGCTGAAAGATTAACAAAGGATTATAAAATAGCCACCATACCAACTTCAGGTTTTAATGAAAATCAAGAAGATTTTAAACAAATTAGAGTTTGTTTTGCAAAAACTGAAGAAACANTAATCTCAGCAGCAAAAATTATTAATACNATATAACTATNGCTTTTTTAAATGAANTAATTTCATCAATNANATACTNANCNTGTCGATTGAAACTATAAAACAACAATAATTTTAGACNCATGAAAGAAGTATTAAAAATTTCTATTATTCAATCAGATTTATTTTGGGAAAATCCAGCTGCAAATCGTTTGATGTTTNCTGAAAAAATTAGCCAAATTTCAGAACAAACAGATCTTATTATTCTTCCAGAAATGTTTACAACAGGTTTNACNATGAATGCTNTGAAACTTGCTGAATTAGAAAATGGGNAAACACTTATTTGGATGAAGAATCAGGCTNTAAAAATGAATTGTGCAATCACGGGAAGCTTAATAATATCTAAAAATAANTTTTTTTACAACAGATTGTTTTTNGTTTTCCCTTCTGGAGATTATAAAATATATGATAAACGACANACCTTTACTTTGGCAGGAGAACAACATACGTTTGCTTCAGGTAACCAACGATTGATTGTGGATTTATTAGGATGGAAAATTTGTCCTTTAATTTGTTATGATTTACGTTTTCCAATTTGGGCTCGAAATACCGAAAATTACGATATACTTCTTTATGTTGCAAACTGGCCAGAAANAAGAATTGCTGCTTGGGATACTTTATTAAAAGCGCGTTCAATCGAAAATATGGCTTATTGTATTGGTGTTAATAGAACNGGAAAAGACGGNAATAAACATCGATATANCGGACATTCTGCAGTTTACAATGTGTTAGGAGAACAGATTTCGACTCTTAATAATGAAGGTGATTTCACNGAAACTATGGAACTNAAAAAATCGCATATTGAANTCAATAGAGAACATCTTCAGTTTTTAAATGACCGAGATGAATTTACTCTAAATTAAAGGTTTCTACTAAACTCCAATTAGGTCGGATTTCAATTTTTTTAGGGTAATATAAGACNGTTTCTGGCTGTATTTTTTTAAGATAACTTCCAGTATCCCAACGTTTGTTTTTGTTTTCATCGTAGATAATACGAATGTAATATTCTCCTGGGTTTAAATATTCAAATAAAATGGTTTCATCGCCTGTNTAGTATNTTTCTTGAATAACTTCATACTTNGTATTCACTAGTTGAACAAGTATAGGTAATTGTTTAGGTTCGCTTAAAACCAAATTTAGTGTTCCATAATCTGAATTATCTTTGGTCCTAACCCTAACATTAATTGTATCGTTTGTTTGTTCAAAAAAGTCGATAAATGCTCCAGGTAATAATTGAATCGCATAGGATTCTGTTGTTTTTATATCAAAATTTAAAAAGGCTGTATTGAACCGATAATCAATAACTCCTTTAAAAGGGATTATAGCAGAATCCTTATTGATTATGGTTACTTTTTCAGAATTAAATAATGTTAAAGGAGTGGTAGCAGAAAATTTAAGGGTATCCCTCGGAGTTAAAACTCCAGCATTTATAGGTTTTACTAACAATGTGTCAACAAATAAATCACGCATTTTAGTTACTACAGTATCTAAATTATTTTTATTTTTTAATGTAAATATTAATGAATCATTTTCTACGAAAGGTTTAAACCAATAATGTAGGGTATCAGATTTTAAATCTTTATAGCTTGTAGATTCAAAATCTTTTGGTACTGATGACTTTAATTCAATCTTTAAATTTTTAGCATCTCCACTATAACCAAATATGATGTGATTTTTACTTTCATGTTTAGGTTTTTTGATTGTATAGCTTTCTGGTTCTTTAAATGTATTAATTGTAAAAGAGCTATCAATAGGCAGGTTAATCATTCCCTCTAAAAAGCCTATTTTATCATATTTTGGTTGAAAGATATAATCATTTGTTTTGTCCTTCAAAGCAATTAAAAAATAGGTTCCTTCTTTTAAATTAGTAAGTTCAAATTCTTCACTTTCCTCTTTTGTAGTTGTGATGTAAGTTGGTTTTTCAAAATAAATTACAGAATCATTAAAGGCTTCATTTACCTCGTATAGCATGACTGTTGTTGTGCCTTCAGGATTTAACAGGAGAGGATCTTTAACGGTTCCTTTTAAATTTAAGCTATCAATAAAATCTCCAGTAGAAAAGATATATTTAAAATATTTCAAAACATTTCCCTCGGTATAGTCAACAATACTTTTTCCAAAATTAAATGAGTAAGTAGTATTTTTTTTTAGGGTATCTTTAATGTTTATTTTAATAAATTTCCCAGTACTTAATGGGCTTATTTCTGGTTGATACTTTAAGGGGGGAGAAATAATTAACTCTTTATTAATATCTATTAGCTTGATGTATTCGTCAAAATAGATTTTAATTTCATCATCAGTAAAGTTAATACTATAATTTTCTGGCTTGTATTTTATAATAATTGGTGGAATTGAATCTTTTGATCCACCGGAAGGATTCCCTCTTTTTGCACAATTAACAAATGTTAGTACAACAAAAAATAAGATAGCAAAATAAAATATGCGACGCATCATGATCACAAAAATAAACAAAATAGTTAAGCGATGGCTATGGTTGCAATACTAAGTTTCACGTGCTTGCTTTTAAATATTTGTAGCGCACATTTTTCTATTGTTGCACCAGTTGTAATAATATCATCAACTAATAAAATATGTTTGTCATTTATTAAATGAGGATGTTTTATTTTAAATATCTCTTCAGTTTGAAAACGTAAAAATCGTTGTTTAAATACTTGAGAATCAGTTTTAGATTCTTTTGTTAAAATAGTATCAACATATGGAACTTGTAAAGCTTTAGCTATTTCAAACCCAAACCCCTCCACTTGATTATAGCCCCTTTTTTTTAATTTTTGTTTATGTAAAGGGACAGGAATTACCATTTCAATATTTTGATAATCTTTATGAATTGCCAATTCTGCTCCAAGCCATTTTCCAAAAAAGGAACTTATATGTTGCTGACCCTTATATTTTAAATTGTGAAGTAATTCTTGTGTAATTCCTCTTTTTTGAAATTTAATAATAGCTGTTGCATTTTCCACTAAAAATTTTCCATAGAATAGTTGTTTCATACTTCCATCTTTTGTGTTGTGATGACTAATAATTGGGAGGCTATGTCTGCATTGTGTGCAAATAACCTCTTCCCTTTTTAATAAAATAGTCTTACATCCACCGCAAACTTTTGGAAATAAAAGATTTAACATAAAATATATTATTTTTTATTTTTTATCGTTATTTAATTGAACACTTAAAATAATAACCATGGATACAGAAGAAAGTAATAATAAGTTTAAAATAATTGTAGGGATATTAACACTATTATTAATAGTGTTGGCTGTTTATACAGTAACTTTATTTAATGAAAATAAAGATACAGTAACTATTTTACAAGACCAAAAATCTAATATTGAATCAGAATTACAAGAATTAATTGCAAATTATGATGAAGTAATTCAGGACAATAAAATTAAAGATAAAGACCTTCTAGAAGCAAGAGAGCGAATAGAAGTATTGCTTAATTCTGTGAAAGATTCAAAAGCAAATGTCGCTTTGATACGTCGTTACAAATCCGAAATTGGAAAATTAAAAGATGAAAGAACATTTTTATTTAAAAAAGCAGATAGTTTAATTGCTGTTAATAAACTGATAGTTGCTGAAAGAGATAATGCATTTTTAGAATTAGATGAGACGATAAAAGCAGTGGATTCGGTTTCTGCAGAAAATCAAGCAATGGCAGATAAGATTAAATTAGGTGCCGTAGTTCGTGCAATAGATTTAAATGGTGCTGGAGTTATTGTTAGGAAGAGCGGTAAAATTATAGATACTCAACGCTCAAAAAGAGCAGATAAAATTAGAGCTTGTTTTGCACTTACTCCAAATGCTATTGCAGAAAAAGGAGATCGCATGCTTTATATTCAAGTAATCAATCCAAAAAATAATTTATTAGGTAAAAAAGAGGTTTTAGAGTTTGAAAATGGAACTTTAAATTACAGTACTTCAATAAAAGTATTTTATGAAAATGAAGAGCTAGATGTATGTTCTATGGTAGCTGCAAATAAAGATGATCTATTAGAAGGGTTGTATACAATTAATGTTTTTGATGGAGCAAAACTAATCGCAACTTCAAAAATGACATTGAAATAAAATTTTAATATTAAATAATCGAAACCGTTACGAGCTAATCGTAACGGTTTTTTTATTTTTGCACTATGGCAAATGAAGATTTATTTAAAAAAGTAATATCACATGCAAAAGAATATGGTTACATATTTCAATCAAGTGAAATTTATGACGGCCTCAGTGCTGTTTACGACTATGCCCAAAATGGGGTAGAATTAAAAAAGAACATTCGTGAATATTGGTGGCGAAGTATGGTGTTTATGCATCAAAATATTGTCGGCATAGATGCTGCAATATTAATGCATCCAACTACTTGGAAAGCTTCTGGACATGTTGATGCCTTTAACGATCCCTTAATAGATAACAAAGATTCCAAAAAGAGATATCGAGCAGATGTTTTAATAGAAGATTATTGTGAAAAATTAAATATTAAAGCTCAAAAAGAAATCACAAAAGCAAAAAAACGTTTTGGTGATAGTTTTAATGAAGAGGAATTTATAGCTACAAACCCAAGAGTTGTAAAGTATAAATTACAACAAAAGGAGGTACTACAACGAATGGCGAGATCTTTAGAAAATGAAGATTTATCTGATGTTAAGCTTTTAATCGAGGAATTAGGAATTGCAGACCCATTGTCAGGTTCTAAAAATTGGACCGATGTAAAGCAATTTAATCTTATGTTTGGAACTAAACTAGGAGCTTCTGCGGAAAGTGCGATGGATTTATACCTTCGTCCAGAAACAGCTCAAGGAATATTTGTAAACTTCTTAAATGTTCAAAAATCGGGGAGGATGAAAATTCCTTTTGGAATTGCACAAACAGGTAAGGCATTTAGAAATGAAATAGTTGCAAGACAATTCATATTTAGGATGCGAGAGTTCGAGCAAATGGAGATGCAGTTCTTTGTAAAGCCAGGAGAGGAAATGAAATGGTATGAGTACTGGAAAGAAACAAGGCTTAATTGGCATTTATCCTTAGGTCTAGGAGAAGAAAACTATCGTTTTCATGACCACGAAAAAATGGCACATTATGCAAATGCTGCTACCGATATAGAATTTAATTTTCCATTTGGNTTTAAAGAATTAGAAGGTATTCATTCTCGTACNGANTTCGATTTAAANGCTCANGAANCNCATTCGGGTAAAAAACTTCAATTTTTTGATCANGAANCAAANAAAAANTNTACGCCTTATGTAGTTGAAACTTCTATAGGTTTGGACAGGATGTTTTTAGNAATTTTNAGTAATTCTCTTAAAACGGAAGTATTAGAAGATGGAAGTTCTAGAGTGGTATTNAAATTACCCGAGATTCTTTCGCCCGTAAAAGCTGCTGTTTTTCCATTGGTTAAAAAAGATGGATTACNAGAAATCGCACAAAATATAGTAAGTGATTTAAAATGGGACTANAATGTTGTGTACGACGAAAAAGATGCGGTAGGAAAACGTTATAGNCGTCAAGATGCTGCAGGAACTCCATTTTGTATTACTGTAGANCATCAAACAAAAGAAGATGATACAGTTACTATTCGTCATCGAGATACCATGAAGCAAGAACGCATTTNGATTTCTGAAATATCCTATAAAATTAAAAAATCAATTTCTTATAAAGATTGGTTAAGCTAATTTTATTAAGTAATTATTANAAAAAACCTGTCAAATATTAATTGACAGGTTTTTTATTTTATTAATATATTNACTTGTTTTTAACTATTTCAATAATACTAATTGGGTTTGCCTTTTCACAACGATTCATCATCATCAAACCAGCAAATTTAAACCAAATATTTTCACCTTCATTTATTTCTATATTCTCTAAATTAATTGGATCTAAAAAATAAGGAGCATCTTTTCCTTGAACCTTTATGGTAATAGGACAGTCTCCCTCTATTTTAGAAATGACAACAGTTCCTTTTGTAAATCCTGCCTCCATCATTTTTTCTTTAACTGTTTGTACTTTATCTTCAGAACTAGCTNTAATAGAATTATTTGTGCTNCTGCANGAGAATAATAATATTGAGAATAATAGTATTAGAATATTTACTGCTTTCATAACTGATGATTTTATCATNTTTAAAAANANAATAATTATNCCATTTTAAGATAAAAATTAATTANTTTTATTTTGCAACTTATTGGTTTTAAGTATTTTATNTTATTTAGTAGTGTGTAATTAAGTTTAGTTGTTATATATTTACAAAAAAAATTTAGTTTAATATAAATTCCTTTTACCATGCCCTTCAAAAATATTTTTTTATCATTTTTTTTAGTGCTAATTACTTCTAATGTAATTGCTCAAAAAACAATACCTAATGTAGCTATGCAAGCTAATACTTCAGTTGAGGTGACTCCTGAGTATATTCCTTCAATAGCTTCTAGANTAGCAGATTTCCCACCTTTTGTTGANGTTGTNAAAGANGCAGCTGATAAAAGATCTTTAGGGAATACCGTTATTATTGGAAAAGATCGTCAAACTAAAGATGATTATTTTTTAAGAAATAGGCATGAATCATCACAAAGTATTCAAGTNGCTNCACCAANTNTAGTGTTTGATGCTTATCAATCTGGTTCNACACCCTCAGACCCATCAATGGCAATTGGTCCAAATCATGTGTTTGTAGTATTTAATACAGGTTTCTCTATATACGATAAATCTGGAAATATAATGGTAGGTCCTTTGTCTCCCAATCCTGCTATTTTCCCTANNTCTGGTTGTTGTGATTTAACAGCTTCTTACGATGCAGCTGCAGAAAGATGGGTNGTTTCTTTTCTTGGGAATGGTGNGCANGTAGCAGTTTCTGATGGTCCAGATCCAATCAATGATGGCTGGTATAATTATAATATTTCAGCAATNAACGATTATCAAAANCTTTCTGTCTGGAGTGATGGTTATTATATGACGGATAATACCTCTAGTANNAACAGAGTCTGGGCTATGGAAAGAGAAGAAATGTTAGNTGGGAATACAGCACAAATACTTGGTTTCAATTTNCCAGGTATTCAAACAAGTGGATTTTACAGTCCACAAGCNNTNAATGTNAGTGACGACANCATGCCNGCNNCTGGNGGAGCNACNTTTCTNTATCTTCAAGANGATGCTTGGGGAGGTGTTTCTNCNGATCACGTAAANTTATGGACTTTAGACATGGANTGGNNAGCNGGAAANGGAACAATGAATGCTGCTGTAGAAATTCCTGCAACAGAATTTATATCTGTTTTTGATGGAGGAAGTTTTTCAAANCTAACCCAACCAGGNGGAGGTTCAGCNGTTGANGCTTTGCAAGCNACNATTATGAATCAAGCTCAATTTAGNAAATTTGNAACTNATAATTCAGCATTNTTTAACTTCGTANTTGATATGGANGCTTCAGGTGGAGAGTTNGCCGGTATNCGATGGTTTGAATTAAGACAAGATGGGGATAATGAACCTTGGTCAGTATACCAAGAAGGAACATATTCNGCACCNGATGGAAGGCATGCCTGGCACGGAAGTATGATTATGGATGCGGTAGGTAATATTGCAATGGGTTATACCTCNATGGCTGGACCTACAACTCCAAATCCAACAGACTTTAGAATAAGTTCTTATTATACGGGTAGATTTGATGGAGATGCNAATAGTGTTATGACGGTTAATGAAGAATTAATTGCTGCAGGTAATGCAAATATTCCAAGTACACGNTATGGTGATTATGGAAAAATGGATATAGATCCCTCAGATGATACNACTTTTTGGTTTATTAATGAGTATCAAAATAGTGGTCGTAAAGGAGTTGTTGGTGCATTTCAATTAGTTCCGCCACTACCTAATGATATAGGTGTAAATGGGATCCCAAATCCAAACACAGGTATTTTAACCGAAACAGAAACTATTGAAGTATCTATAAGAAANTTTGGTGTTAANGATTTAACTGATCCAGAAGTGCAATACAGTATAGATGGAAACGCACCAATTATCGAAAATTATTCAGGCACTATNGCTGCAGGTGAATCAGATNTGTATACTTTTATTACNCAAGCAGATTTATCTGAACCTGGAAATCATACGATAGTATCAAGAACAAATTTAGATGAAGATTCAAACCCAGCAAATGATGAAACAACAAAAACAATATTCAATGGNACTGTTTATTGTAACCCTGTAGCTGATTGTTCATTTGGTGATGGTTTTACAAATATTACTGTTTCNGAAATTAATAATGATTCTGGTTGTGAAGGTTATGCCGATTTCACAAACTTGGTTGCAANAGTAGAACCTGGAGAATCATATGATTTAACTGTTACTACAGGCTNNGGAGATCAACATGTAAAGGCNTGGATAGACTTTAACGATGACGGAACATTTTCAAATGATGAAGTAGTAGTTTCTAATTTTATAATTGCNCCAGGNCAAGGTNGTGGTTCATATACTGATACAGCAATTTTAACAGTACCTGCTAACATACCAGCTGGTCAATCTCATAGNNTGCGATTTAAATCTAACTGGCAAGNACCAGTTCCTAATGATGCTTGTGAACTCACACAATATGGAGAAACGGAAGATTATACTGCAAATTTGGGTATATTAAGTGTTGAAGATCTTTCAATNTCTAATGCAGAATTTACAGTAGTTAGCTTAGCAAATAATCAATTTGATATTACTTTAACAACTGANTTTGATGGTTTGGNATCAATAACCATATACAATGTTTTAGGTCAAACTTTAGCATATAATAACNTAGAGAAACAAGGAAANAACTATGTTTATCGTTTAGATATGTCTTATGCTGATGCAGGGGTCTACTTAATTAAAATGGGAGATAACGCTTCNAAAACATATAAGACCTCAAAGATTATCGTTAGGTAATTATATAGCTTATCATTNNATAAGAGAAGAGCGGACTTGGTCCGNTCTTTTTTTTCTTTTTTTTTAAAAATANGCTCTCAATTGAACACTACCCGTATGAACNGCTTTAAAAGTTTCACTCTTTCTTCCAAAATAAGATAAGTTTATATCTAAAAACTTGGTAATCCTTTTTTGCATTAATAANCGCCANGTTAAATTAATATTAGGTTGTAAGCCTTCTANCATTTGATAAGCTACAGGTGAATAAGCATTGCCAATAAAAGAATTATTTATATAATTAAACTCACCGTTTATGGATATTTTTTGAGCATTGGAATAGGCAAAAGAAACTCCAATTTTTTGNTGAGTCAATAACTCGAAATTACTAAGTAGATTTTCTTTGTTTAAGTATTGATAAAAAACATCAAACCGTGTTTGTGAATTAAATAAATATGAAATTTTAGGGTTTATTTCGTAGGTGTTNAGTGTNTAATTTCTACTTTGAAAATTTTGAGTTAGACTTTTATTTTCTCCCAAAGCTCCTGTTAAATTTAGCAGCCANTTTTCGCGAAATTTATGGTTAAAATTAAGCTGATGACTCTTTAATTTAACNTCTGCTAAACCNATGGATAAAAAATTTCTATTTGCAGTTAAAATGAAGGTGTAGTTAGTCGTAAACTTTTGTTTTCCTCTATTATAGAANAATGCATTCCTAAAATTACTTACCGATGATAATTCCTCAANNCCATAATTTTCAAATGGATTTATAATAAACACATCGTTTTTTCTTCTTATTTTTTTGTCAATTAAAAATGAAGTTTGATTGTAAAAATGAGAAATAACTTTTTTAAAATCATTTCTTGTTGACCATTGTTGTGGATTTAAAGTTAANGTTTGACTGATCTTAGTTTGACTTATTTTTACAAATATTTGATTGGGTAATAGTATTCTAATATATTCTGCTTCNTCTTGAAATTGAGCAACTTCAAATTCTTCTAAATCNTGTATTCCATTATTATTATAATCGTACCANGTATAAATNCCTTCTCCAGGTGCTACTTTAACATAGGTAAACTCTTGTTGCGGTAAAACACCATTGTTGGTTTGTAAAGCAGTATTTAAACGGATNCNATTTTTTAAAAATGATTGGTTGTAAAGCAATCTNGAGTTTAATGATTTTTCACCTTCATTAAACTCNTCTTNNTCTTTTAAAANTCTATAATTNGCAAACACAGATAATTGTGANTTGGGTTTATTTAAGATTNTCGATTTTAAATAAACATCATTGGAAGTAGAGACTTTTGTCAATTCTGAATTTCGGAGACTGTCATTCACTCGATNGCGATAACCAACTTCAGCAAAAACNTTAGTACTATCCCCCAATCCTGTAAANANCTCATAGGCATTAAATTTTTGACTTACTGGAGTTAAACTNTCATTAATANCAGCTCGAACTTGATTGTCTTCTATTGCTAATTTTCCTCCAAGCCACGATTTCTTNAATGAATAGNTAGCAACATTATGTGTTCTGAAAAATTTTGAATTTAATTCNGACCCTTTACTTTGCAGGGTACTTCCATTGCTTACTAAATTTAATTTTCCAAAGNGTAAATTNAAATTTAAAACATTTCTATTTCCTGAAAAGTTTTCTGAATAATCTAAATTTTGAAATTCANACTTAAAGTTTCCAATTTTAGAATCTACATACTCCAACCCTCCAATTNTAAAACGTTGATCACCCAACGGATTTGTTAAATTCCAATTTCTATTAAATTCNACAGCATACAGNCGTTCTATGGTTCTAAAATCTTCATTAATTANNTTGATAGAAGCAAAAGCATCTAATTTTTTAGTTTCAGGTGTTTTTAAAATGGTTTGTTTNATGTTTANTTCACCAGCAAAACCATTATTATTACCATTATCNATATTCGAAAACAGATTAAGATCATTAACACTTCCAGCTACTTCGAANGCAATCGTTGTTTTTTCAGTAGGGTGGTATGCTCCATTNACTCCTCCAACTTGTATTTTTGTGGGAGGAGTTAGTTGNATCACAGGGCCGTAATTTCCTTGTAATTCCCCGTCAATAGGTTCAATNTATTCAAAAATTCTATTGATAGCATTAATATCACTAACAATATAGTTNCCCAATCCATTTCCTAATAATGTAAACCGAACACTGTANAATTCATCTTCTGCAATATTTGAAAANACAAAAGCTTCCACACCATTTATATCNNCTTTTTTATATAATATTTTGTTTTCAGAATAAGTATCTGGTATTGCTGAAGGAGCAATCATTTCAGAGGTGTTATCTCCTGCATCCCTTAAAATAGTCACTTGTTCTTCTGTTAAGCTTTGTTGTAAAGGTTGGTTTTTAGCATCACTTTCAGAATANACATAAGCACCAATATCCAGTTTTTCACTGGTNTAATTCCCTCCTCCAAAACCTATAAAACGAGTGTAATTTCGNTCCGTATATTGATATTCAACACGAATTCTCATATTTGCCGTAATTGGATAGGTAGTGTTAAATTTAACTTCACCTGCATTATAATCAATNACATAATCTTCACTTTCTCCTCTAGATAGCAANAGTCCATTTACATAAACACGTTCACTNCCAGAGACTATTAAAATATAAAGNTCTCCATTTGGACCNACTANTTTATAAGGTCCTTGATTTCCTTCTTGTCCAACAAAATCACTGCTNGAAAANACACCACGNACTAATGCTCCNGANGCAAAAACAGAAGTTTTTGCTCCAGATTNATGGTTGATGGTTCCTCCTAAAGAAATACCNTGAACCTTTTTAGTAAAATTTCCAAAATAACTTTTAGTATTCACTAAATCGACATCACCNGCTCTAATATTCCAATTGTCACTGTAAAGCTCTATAAATAGNTGATCAAACTCCTCTAAACTTTGAGAATACCCTGCTTCTTGTGAAGGAATATTAGAGTCTTGAATAGAAGCTCTAATCGATACTTTATCACTAAGNTTCCCTGNGATTTGAAGNTTCAATTCAGAATTTACAACAGCATTTTGATTGTTTCCAACTGTAATACCNCTNGAAATACTTCCTANNGTATTAAGGCCNTCAAATGGTTTAAATTGATTTTTATTACTNGTCTCTTGAAGTGAATATAATTTATTAATACTATTNCTTTTTCGAACTATCACATTNGAATCNANNANAAAATAATCTTTTGTNAAATATTCTGGATANCTCAAATAATTGATGGTCAAAGTGTCATTTTTAGTAACAATGCTTTTTGGAAGAATTAAAAGGCTTTTACCAAAATCAACTTGATATTTACTAGNNTCGATAANAATTCCTTTTNTATNNATTATTTGAAAACGAATGGGATTTATACTTACACTATCTATTTGTATCGTATCATTAATTGCAACTTTTCTACTTTGAAAATTGCTAGGGAAGTCTTGCGCAAAANTTACGNTTAGAAACAAACCAAAAAATAAAATTAGAAACAACTTCATAAGNNCATTCGCAATAGGTAGAAATATAGTTATTATTAAACTAAAATATNAGNGATTTATTTTGTAAAATTTATTGATAATAATTTCCTAAATATACCTTGTAAAGGTACAATGTTAATTAAATTAGTGCCTGTTATTAAAAATAGAATTCATGAAGATAATTTCTTATAATGTAAATGGTATTAGAGCNGCAATGAAAAAAGGTTTTGCTGAATGGTTGCAACAAGCAAATCCAGATNTTATTTGCCTTCAAGAGATTAAAGCTTTAGAAGAACAAGTAGATATAGAAGCTATTNAAAATGCAGGATACCCCTATAGNTATTGGTTNAGTGCGCAAAAAAAAGGNTANAGTGGNGTNGCTATTTTTTGTAAAGAAAAACCCAATCATATTGAATATGGAACTGGAATNGAAAGCATGGATTTTGAGGGCAGAAATCTTCGCATAGATTACGATGAAGTNTCCATTATGAGTTTATACCTTCCAAGTGGNACTAATANTGCNCGCTTAGAATTTAAATTAAATTTTATGGCAGCGTTTCAGAAATATGTAAATGAATTAAAAAAAGACATTCCTAATCTAGTTATTTGTGGAGACTATAACATTTGTCATCAAGCCATCGATATTCATAATCCAGTTGCTAATAAAAACTCATCTGGATTTTTACCGGTGGAGAGAGCATGGATTGGAAACTTTATAGCTAGTGGTTTTATAGATTCCTTTAGANATCTAAANAAAGAACCNCANNATTATACNTGGTGGAGTTACCGAGCAAACTCAAGAGCTAATAATAAAGGATGGCGTATCGATTANCANATGGTTTCAAAACCATTACAAGAAAATATAAAACGAGCCGTTATACTACCGGAAGCTAAACATAGCGATCATTGTCCTTTGATGGTAGAATTAGATTTTAATTAAAAATAATATGATAAAAAAAATCACACTCGGAATAGCATTAATTTCATTGATGACTTCTTGTGTTTCATCAAAAATATATGAAGATTTACAGAGTAAATACGATCTTTTAAAAGAAGAAAATAAATCCTTGNTTTCTCAATTAAATGAAGAAGGTAATAATGAGAATAGTTACTCGGTAAAAAGTCTTCAAAATGAAGTAGAGAAACTGAAGGCTGAAAAAAGTCGATTGGCAATGGATTTAGCAGCTTATAAATCTAGTTATGATCGTTTAAAAGATTCCTACGATGCATTAGAAGCAAATAGCTCTACAAAATTAACTGAGAATTTAGAACTCAATAGAAATTTATTGACCCAGTTAGAAGATAAAGAAAAANCCTTGGCATTAGAAAGTGCTCGATTGGCACAATTGCAAAAAGAGCTAGAGGAACGCTCTCAACGAGTGGAAGAATTAGAGGGAATAATTAGTNCTAAAGANGCTCAAATGACCACATTAAAAGATGCGATATCGGCAGCACTTACTAATTTTGAAGGCAATGGATTAACCGTAGAGCAACGCGATGGAAAAGTGTATGTTTCTATGGAAAATAAATTATTGTTTGAAAGTGGATCTTGGGCAGTAAATACCAGAGGACGAGAAGCAGTAGTACAATTAGGAAAAGTACTGGCTGATAATCCTGAAATAGCTGTATTAATTGAAGGTCATACCGATACTATAGNNTATTCCGGGAATGGAAATATTTCAAATAACTGGGATTTATCTACCAAAAGAGCGACTGNAATTGTAGGTATTTTAACTGAGAATCATAAAATTTTAAAAGAAAATCTGACCGCAGCAGGAAGAGGAGAGTTTTCTCCAATTGCANCTAATAGCACTTCAGAAGGAAGGTCAAAAAACAGAAGAATTGAAGTGATTTTAACCCCGAAATTAGACGAGATTTCTAAATTATTAAATGACTTTTAATTGTTTTTTTAAAACCAACTATGAAATACACCCACCTACCCAATACCGATATAAAAGTTAGTAAAATTTGCCTAGGTTCTATGACCTGGGGTGAACAAAACACCGAAGCAGAAGGGCATGCGCAATTGGATTATGCTCTTGAAAAAGGTNTTAATTTTATAGATACTGCCGAAATGTATTCGGTGCCAGGAAATCCTAAAACACAAGGAAGTACNGAGTCTATAATAGGTACGTGGTTAGCAAAAAATAACAACAGAGATCAGGTCGTGTTGGCATCAAAAATTACGGGACCGCTTCGTTTTTTTGAGCACATTCGTAAAAATTTAAATTTTAGTAAAGAAGCCTTNAACGATGCTTTGACTAAAAGTTTAAAACGATTACAAACCGATTATTTAGACTTGTACCAATTGCATTGGCCAGAACGTGGAGTAAATGTTTTTGGAGTAAGAGANTATACTCATAATGCCGAATGGGAAGACAATATCGCTCAGGTTTTAGAAGCCCTAGGATCCTTTGTAAAAGAAGGGAAAATTAGACAAATAGGATTGTCTAACGAAACTCCTTGGGGTTTGATGCGTTATTGCGAAGAAGCCAAAAAAGGAGCTAAAAAAATGATTACCGTTCAAAACGCNTACAACCTTTTAAATNGNAGNGATGAAATTGGGTTGTCNGAGGTTTTATTAAGAGAAGAAGTGGGTTATTTAGCCTATTCACCATTGGCTTTTGGAGTNCTNGCNGGTAAATATTTAAANAATAACAANCCTGAAAATNCACGAGTAACACTCTTTCCAAATTACAGTCGCTACAGTAGTGAGCAGTCTAATAAGGCAACAATGTTGTATAACGAAATTGCTAAAAAAAATGGGATAAGCCTAACCCAAATGGCCTTGGCTTTTGTAACACAACAACCCTTTATGACTTCTAATATCATAGGAGCTACTACTATGAATCAATTAAAAGAAAATATTGATAGTATTCATCTTACACTTTCTGATGAAATAATGANCGCGATTAATGCAGTTCATGCTCAAATTCCCAATCCAGCTCCTTAAAAAATTAGCTAAANANATACTTNACTACATCATGGACCTTNGCCACTTTNATAATATTNATNNNATAATTNTTTTTTGGAATTTTACAGTATTTAGANATAACGATAGATTTAAANCCTAATTTCTCTGCTTCNGNAATNCGTTGNTCNACTNTNGTNACGGGNCTNACTTCTCCTGCCAANCCAATCTCGGCGGCAAAACACATCGATTTATCTATCGATATGTCAATATTAGAGGATAATACCGCGGCAACTACTGCTAAATCGATGGCAGGGTCATCTACTGTAATTCCTCCGGTAACATTTAAAAATACATCTTTAGCTCCCAATTTAAAACCAGCACGTTTTTCAAGAACTGCTAATAACATATTGA
>PAUJ01000028.1 GCA_002713705.1 Flavobacteriaceae bacterium | reverse complement strand
TATAAATGGAAAAATGGTGAAAGAAGGACGAGTTGAGAAAACTCAGCCCAATATATTTTCAGCAGATGAAACTGCCGATGTTGGTTTAGACAACCAAACGCCAGTAGCATTAGGAATTGGCTACGGAGCTGAAGAAACGCGCTTTACTGGAAAAATTAATAAAATTGTTGTTGAAATAAAATAGCTTTATATAAGCAGTTATAAACACAATAGCGGTTTGAAATTATTCTCAAACCGCTATTGTGTTTTAATTGACTATCTTTTCAATTGGAAGTAAGTGTACATAAATCCGCAACTGCTTTTATACTTAACGTTAGGCAATATTAAAAAAATGACGAAACACTTCATAATTCTTCTAGTTTTATTCTTAATCTTTTCATGTAAAACAGAAAACAAAGAGACAAATAAATTCAAAGTGGAATATCATGGTGCACTAAAAAACATGATGCACAAAGGTGACATTTCTGCAAAAGTTGATTTAAAAGAGTTTGAAAATATTGAACATTTTTACGCTCTCGGAGCGATTGAAAATCTAAAAGGTGAAGTTCAAATTTTAGATGGAAAATCATACAATACAATAGTTGTTGACAGTACTTTAAAATTTGATAATTCTTTTAACAAAAAAGCAACACTTTTAGTTTATGCTAAAGTTGAAAAATGGAAATCAATTAATATTCCTTATGATGTTTCAACATATGAGGAATTAGAGAACTATATTGAAAAAACAGCTAAGGAAAATGGAATAAAAATCGATGAACCATTTCCATTTTTACTAGAAGGAATATGTAAATTAATTGATTGGCATATAATTAACTGGAAAGATGGAGACATGGAACATTCACATCAAAAACATATAAATTCAGGACTAAATGGAACTATAAATAATAAGGAAGTTAAAATGTTAGGATTTTATTCTGATTCACATCATGCAATCTTCACACATCATACAACCAATATGCACATTCATTTAAAAACAATTGATAATCAATTAGCTGGTCATGTTGATGGATTAAATCTTGAAAATGGATCGATATTAAAATTGCCATATGTTAAATAACATTACCCAACAATGTTTATAGTGCATAGTACCCCGCGGGATGCTACGACACTAGACACTGAAGGTTGTTCAACATAACAAAATACAAAAATAACTGGGGCTAACACCGTTTATAATTAATTGCTTTGGCAAGTGCTTATTTGCGAAAGTACTCGCGGACTTTTTTAGTCGATTATTATTTAATAAATTTACAACTCGAAATACGCAACAAATCAAATACAATCACGTTGTAGAGTATAAAAAAATGAAACCATAAATACATACCATATGAAACTTAATCCATTTATAATAACACCTCTGTTTGCATTAGTGCTAAATGGATGTAATATTCAAACTGCAGATAAAAGAAATGGAGCAGAAGACAATTCTGAAACAACTTCTGTTCAAGTAAAGTTTGAAGATAATGGATACCTAGACCAATCGACCATTTCGGATATTAAAGATGAACATCTAAAGGTTAAGGCCATATCTGCTTTTGAATATGCCTTGCCAATTGTAGGCATTGAAGTATGGCACAAAGAATTCTTAAAAGAAGCCAACCACGGTGATTGGTTGATTTATGATAATCAAAAGTCAAAAGCTCCAATTTTAACTGCGAATACAACCACTCCCTATGTTATAACTTTTGTTGATTTAGCTGAGTCTAGCTACTATATTGAAATCCCAGCGGGACCAATTGGTGGACTAATTGTTGACATTTACCAAAGTCCAATGTCTGATTTAGGAATATTGGGGCCAGATGAAGGTAAAGGAGGAAAATATATTTTGGTTGGTCCAAAAGCAGAAGTGCCAAATGGCCATGATGCAGATTTTGTGGTGAAGTCCACAAGCAATCTTGTTTTAATAGGAACAAGAATCATCGGGCTTAAGGGAGAGAAATACAAATCAAGCTTAGCGGCTCATAGAATATACAAAGCAGGTGTAAACAGCGATGATCAAATATTTATACAAGCAACTGAAACCCCGCAATGGAGAGGTAACCAATCACATGGCTTAGAGTTTTGGCAGGATTTAAACCGAGTATTACAGAATGAACCTGTTGTGGACAGAAACCGATTTATTTTAACTCAATTAAGAGGGACTGGAATTGAAAGAGGTATGACATTTGAACCGAACCAAAAACAAAAAGACATACTTATTGAATCCGAAAAAATGGGAAATGCCATGGCCATGGTGAATACTTTTAGCAGAGAATCGTATAAAGAGAAACATTGGCCAAATAGAAACTGGCTATACGTCATAAATATGGAATACCTGGATCACATGCATCCAAATTATTATGAAGTAACCGAAGTTGCTTCCTACACATATGAGGCAATCACAACTTCTAAAGGAATGGTTTTGAATAACATTGGAAGTGGATCGAAGTATTTAGGTGCATACATTGATGATGAGGGCAATTGGTTGGATGGCAAGAACAATTATGAAATTATTGTGCCCAAAGACGCTCCAGCGAATCAATTCTGGTCCATTACAATTTATGATAACGATACACGCTGCATTATTGAAAATGAACAAGGCAAATCTGACATAAGCTCGGTAATGGAAAATATAAAAGTTGAAGCTGATGGCAGCACAAGGATATTTGTTGGTGAAAAGGCTCCTGAGGGATATGAAAATAACTGGATTCAATCTAACCCTAATAAAGGTTTTTTCGCGTACCTCAGACTTTATGGTCCCCTTGAGTCGTACTATGACAAATCTTGGATAATGCCTAATATAAAAAAGATGAAATAAACACTCTACAGCAATGTATAAAGGCATTAAAAGGCCCTTTACACTAACCGTTAGTAACCATTTAGTTTAATGAAACAACCTATTAATGCATAACTAAAATATTATGAATAAAATTAGTGTTCTATTAATATTAATAAGTCTATTTACAATAGCATGTAAACAAACTACGAGTGAAATTGAAACTAAAAATAATAGTGTGGTTATAGACCCACTACCTTCTTGGGTTGAAGGTGATACTAAAACAGCTATTATTAAATTTGTAAATGACATAACAAATGATGGTGGGTCGAAATACATTCATCCAAACGAACGAATCGCAACATTTGATAACGATGGTACTTTATGGTGTGAACAACCTGTTGCTCAATTAGAGTTTGTTTCATATCAAATCAATAAAATGGCGAATTCAAATCCTGGATGGAAAGATCAACAACCATATAAATCAATTCTAGAAGGCGATAAGAATTATTTAATAAACGACTATATAAATAATCATGGTAAAGAATTAATGAAACTAATTTCAATTACACATAGTGGAATTACATTAGAAAGATTCAATTCAGACGTTGAGGAGTTTATAAATTCTTCTATGCATCCTAAGTACAATAAAAAATATACTGAAACAGTTTATCAACCTATGATTGAGCTTATACAGTATCTTCAGAACAACGATTTCAAAACTTATATTTGTTCAGGTGGAGGAAATGATTTTATGCGTGTATTTGCCGAAGAAACTTATGATATAGTTCCAGAAAATGTAATTGGAACATTTGCAATGAACTCTTTTGAACAAATAGACGGCTCATGGCAAATTGTAAAAGGCAATAATATTTTTTTCATGAATGATGGTCTGACAAAACCAGCTGCTATAGAACAACGAATTGGTAGAGTTCCAATCTTTGTTGCAGGAAACGTTCGCAGTGGAGGTGATATTGGACAACTTACCTATAGCAATACAAATAAATTACCAAATTTTCAATTGCTAGTTAATCACGATGATGATATTCGAGAATTTGCTTATTCAGAAAAAGATAGCGCTTCTTTAAAAGCAGCAGTGATTGGTAAGTGGCAAGTTGTGAGTATGAAGGACGATTGGTTGACAATATTTCCATTTGAAAAGTAAAAAACAACTAAGAAAGTCAATAGAAAATCTGCTTATTACAAGTTTATATTGATGACACTTAAAGGCAATCAATTAAATGATATAAAAAATTTAGTGGAAGCTGAAAAAGTAAACCTATTTATAGATTAAACATTTGCGTTCTTGGAAACAATTGACGCATTAGTCTATCAAAAATCTGTTAGAGCAAAAAGTAAAATTGTTGTAAAAATGAAATAACTACTGCAAACACCGTATACAATTTATTACTAGTTAAAGTTTACTTTCGAAAGTCCTAGTGGACTTCCTATCTCTGATTTATTTTTTTTAGTACTAAAAATAATACACAAGACCATTAGGTACAATTTCAAATATGAAAATAATAACTATTATATTTCTGTTGATTTTATATGCAAATTCAATTGTACAAAATCACAATACTGAGTACCACAGCTCTAATACTCCATTTCATGAAAAAATAATGGCCTTAAAACGCGGAGAATTATCGAATTTATCTCTTCACTTTATGGACTCTATAATAATCAAACAAGTGATTGGAGAAAAGATAGACGACAGAGACTTTAATAGGCATAAAAGTGGATTTATACAGGCAGGACAGCTCAAAGAGATTTCAGCTTCCTCTATTTGCGAAATTACTGGCAAGTATATATTGCTAGTTGTAGAAGATAAATTTAAACAACTTCGTGCCTTGACCGTGCGCTATGATGGCACACCCATCGAATCCGTAATGATTTATGATATTTTACTTTATCTATCTAAAGACTGGTATGAATATGAAGCTCGAAGATATTCGCCCACAAGACCCTACCATTATGATCCCATGACACACGAATTCACATTCTCCACCATTTTTAAAATTAGGGAACCTCAATATGAAGAAGTTCTAATTGATTTGAAGAATCATGAAGACGAAACTACCAACAGACGAAGAATCGAAGTAAATGAAGAAGGTTTTTTTTCTGAACCCACATACGTACATATAAATAGTCAAGAAATCGATTTTGGTCTATTTACATTAAAATCATCATTCTTTAAAAAAAATTACGCCCAATATATTAAGAGAAAATCTGATGGAAATGGCGATAATTCATATAAAATATATCTTGATAGAAGCCAGTCGATGGAACTTTTAAGCAACCTTCCTTTTACTAATGATCAAATCATTAGGGTAATCCCTAAAACAAAAGGAAAAATAGAAGTCTTGCAAAGACACTCCAACGGACTGAACATAAACGGAGATGGAGACTATTGCGAATTGGAAGACTTGATATTTATGTCTAACTGGGATATGCTTGAAATGAAAAATGATCTTGTCTCGATAAAGAAATACTCTACTGATGAAAGAAAAATAACTCCAGAAATTTCAGTCAAAGATTTAAAGAAAAAAATAAAAACAGAGTGCGGTGACTACTATCTTTATTTAACTGATTACATTCATCGAAAAGAAGATATTTCATCACTAGTGCAGCCTAGAGAAGTCATTCTGAAAGTAAATTTCACTAATTCAGAAAGTAAAATTACAACCACGGAGTATATTATTTTTGTGATAGCGAATGGTTGTTAATACTAAAATTAATCAATATCTAACAAAACCTAAACTACATTAAAACAAAGTTTAACTAAAACGTTGTATGCCATTAAAATAAATACCTGTATTCAACAACCAAGTTCTTATAATTGTCTTGAGTTGTTTTAATAATAATTGATTTGTCGGCTTTGAGACAACCAATGGTATCTTTTTGATTAAATTCTATTATCCACGCGTTTAACAACCCAAAAAAATCCAAAAGTATCAACAATCCAAAACATCAAAACGGAAAAATTCACATCGACCCAAAAAACAACAAAACATAACAATGTATATAAAAAATAGGTGAAATAGTATTAAATTTGAGTTTTGTGACTCCTATCAAACTTTGTGCTTTACGGAAAGTGAAGTGCTCCGAAATCGCTTACTTTTCATATACTAACCGTCACAAAACATTAATTAAAACCTATTAAAAAAACAATATTAAAGTAATAAACATTATTCAAATATTTGGTCTAACCGTTTTACTTAATTATGACTAGCCAAAAACTTATGATAATACTATTTTCTCAAGCAGCTTTAATCATTTTAGTTTTTGTAACTCTATTATGGATTTGGAGTATTTTTATAAAAAATGTAAGTATTGTAGACATTTTTTGGGGTTTGGGGTTTGTGTTTGTTAATGCATTTTACGTATTTATGTCAGGTAATCTAAATATTAGAAAAATATTGATTTTAATTTTAGTGAGTATTTGGGGACTTAGGCTTACAATTTATCTTGCAGCTAGAAACATTGGCAAAGGAGAAGATTTTAGATATAAGAAATTCCGAAAAAATTATGGCCCAAAACGCTATTGGTGGTTTAGTTTTTTTCAAACGTTTTTATTACAAGGAGCCTTGATTATGGTTGTTTCTTTACCTCTTTTGGGGATTAATTCTAGTACAAGCAATGGGACCCTCAATGTACTGGATTATATGGGAATTGTAGTATGGCTTATTGGATTTACTTTTGAAGCTGTTGGCGATTTTCAATTGACGCGTTTTAAACGTAATTTTAAAAATAAAGGAAAGGTCTTAAATACTGGATTTTGGAAATACACCAGGCATCCAAATTATTTTGGAGACTCTGCAGTTTGGTGGGCATATGCGATTTTAAGTATTGCAGCCGGAAGTTACTGGCAAATAGTAGGTTCTATTGTAATGACATTTTTGATTCTTAAAATATCAGGTGTGAGCTTACTTGAAAAAACTTTAAAAGAGTCAAAACCTCAATACAGAGATTATATTGA
Source organism: Flavobacteriaceae bacterium (assembly GCA_002713705.1). Classification (GTDB taxonomy): domain Bacteria; phylum Bacteroidota; class Bacteroidia; order Flavobacteriales; family Flavobacteriaceae; genus Marifrigoribacter. The sequence goes on along the minus strand of PAUJ01000028.1, from coordinate 140,676 downwards.
AAAAACAAACTCTTTTTTTCCATGGTTTCCAAAAAAATAAATAATTATGGATTTTATAACTAAAAATATTTGGTTTATACTTTTTGTTACTTGGGGATTACCATTAAGTTTTTATAGAAGTAAATTCCGAAAAATCGTATATCAAACCGATAGTTGGTTAATTAATATTAAACCTCTTTTTTGGAAAGAAATTAAAGGACTTTTTGGTAATATTTATCCTAAAAATCTCGAATATAAAAAGTTTAGAAACTTCTACCTGTTCTATCTGACTATTTATTTTTTGTTGTTTATTTCTTATTTGATTTTTGATTCAAATTGATACAATTATTTTATACACTATTAATATTTCATTTGTAATTATATATTTATGTGTAGGCAATTTTTCAGTTCAGTCTCAATACAAAACCTATTAAAAACTTGAACAAATAGCTATTATAAATCAAAAAATAATGATGCCAAAAATTTCTAATTAAATTGTAGATAAAATTTACTTAAAGAAAAATGAGATAAAAATCAGTTTTAATTTTTTCCTAGAGTCCATTTTCTTTGAGATTAAAAAAAACTAACCACAAAAATAAAACAGAGATAATTTAGGATATTCTAGAGATTTTAGTTTTTTTCGAAGTCCTGTTAAAATTTAAATGAATAAAAAGGTAAGTTGATAACAACTTCTAAAAAAAAGCTACTTTAGTAATTAAATAAAAGACTTTTCTTTTTTGCTTGCTTGAGTTGACTAACGGAAAATTCTTGTACTCAAAAACGTAAAATCCTCACATAAAAAGTGTAACTTTAAAAATCAATATGGAAATATTAAGAGAATTTTTGGAATTTGAACTTATTCGTGCAGGTGGATATCAGATACGAGTTTATACATTAGTGACTATTTTAATAATTTTTCTGATTACCAAATTAATATTAGTATTAATTAAGAAAACACTTTTTCGCAAACGTAAAATTAATGAATTTGACAAAGGGAATGCTTATGCCTTATTTCAAATTATTAGGTATGTAATATGGGTAATTGCAATTGGGTTGGTTTTAGAAACTATTGGCATTAAAGTAACTGTATTGATAGCTGGTTCGGCTGCTTTGCTTGTGGGTATAGGATTAGGATTACAGCAAACATTTAACGATGTGCTTTCAGGTATAATTTTACTCTCAGAAAAATCTATTAAAATAGATGATATATTAGAAATAGATGGAGATATTGTAAAAATCCAAAGTATTGGATTACGAACATCCAAAGGTTTAAATACCGATGACATTTCTATAATAATTCCAAATTCATTAATTACTACAGATAAAGTAATTAATTGGAGCCACCAAACAAAAAAAGCTCGCTTTAGAATTGATGTTGGTGTTGCTTATGGTAGTGATGTAGATTTAGTTATAAAATCTTTGGAAGATAGTGCATTTGAGCATCCAGATACCTCTGACCGAGAATTAACTGAAGCAAGATTAGTAAACTTTGGAAATTCATCATTAGATTTTCAAGTGTTGTTTTTCAGTAAAAATATATTCAGAATAAATAAAGTGAAAAGCGATATCCGAAGAATTATTAATAAAAAATTTACTGAAAACAATATTTCTATACCTTTTCCTCAAATGGACTTAAATTTAAAATCAAATTATACTGAGCCCTTAAAGAAAATTAAAAACATGAAAACATAGCATCTAACAATGTATAATAGCAATAGTGTATTAGGTGGTTTCTAAAACCGTTTTTTTGTTTAATTTAGCAAATAGAATAAATAAAACAATTAATTTACTANTCTTATACTAAATCNAAACGAGACTCAAAATGGGTACCATATATAAATATTTAATTAAAATTTAAAACAATGATTAAAAAATCAATTAAAATGATGTCAGTAGTATTTGCTGCATCATTGCTATTATCTTCTTGCTATTCTTACACAAGTGTTGTNGGTAGTGGAGCTCAAGGAAACAATGAAACAACCAACTGGAATCATTACGTGATTTATGGTTTAGCACCCGTTGGAGTTTCTAATTCAAAACAAATGGCTGATGGAGCAGAAAATTATACTGTAACCACAAGACAATCATTCGTAAATGGATTNGTTTCAGCAATAACTTTTGGTATTTANACNCCTACCACCACNACAGTAACTAAATAATCCAAGACAAAAAGAAAGTTTTGGCTTAAACGNCTTAACTTTCTTNTCTTATTTAAGACNATATGAANAAAATAATATTTTATTTTTTAATTATTATCTCAATAATTCTACTAATAAATATTGTGAATATTTTATCCACAGATTTTGACAGATTAACTAAATATGGTTTTGGTTATTTATCAGGAAAAATAATCTTATTTATAGTATTTGTTCTAGTCAGTTTTTTTGTAAGAAAAGCCATTTATACTAAAAAGACTAAATAATACGAAAATACTATTTACTATCGCCTATTTAAAACATAACTAATTAGATATTTAAAAGGACGAACTAATTAAATAAAAAANTTGGTAGAATATTATTGCTTTTNANNATTCTTATTTCTTCTGTAATNTTTAGCATTACTGCTTACTTGAACTCAAAATCGAATATTGCTATTGTAAAATCATATTTTAAACAACAGTATCCTATNTATTTTTTTNAAAAAAATAATTTTTAAAATAAACCTAACTTCACTGTTTCTAATCCTTAAATCTAATTCATTTTATAAATTATAAAACTTTCTGTATTAATTTGTAGAGGGTTTTTTNTGTAAATGGATGAACGTCTTCTTAAATATTTTATANAAAAAGTTAGAATTTCAATTGATATTAACGTTCANATTACAAACCATTATATTGCATATAAACTGCACACTTCAAAGATCTTTATTTCTAAACTTCNAAAAAAGCCTAAAAAATTAGGTAAATAAGTAAATTAAAACTTCGATGAAATTACATTTTAATGAAAGATATTTAGCCTTGTGTAACTAATGTTACTGAAGATTTGGTTAAACCAACTTACATTTGACATAAAGAAACTAACAACAATTTATCAAANTTATTCAAATTTTTAGATATAAATATNATTTAAATATTTAAATGATAACCGTCATATCTAANACAATAAATTAATATTATTTTTAAAATTATTAACAGNCCCTACTTTTAGTANCAGACGAAAAAGAATTAGACTTTAAATATGAAGAGTAACTAACAAATGNATTAAACATTTCAAAAACTCATGTTGAAAGTTNAGGAGATTCTATTTACTATTAGCATTCCAAATACAGTGATACCGTGAAAAAGTTATTATTAATTGAAGATGATCTTGTTTTAAGAGAAAACATTGCAGAAATCTTATTGTTTTCTGATTTCGACGTTATTACCGCATCTAACGGATTGGAAGGAGTTGCGTTAGCAAAAAGCAATATACCAGATATTATCATTAGTGATATTATGATGCCAGAACTAAATGGCCACGAAGTATTAGAAATTTTAGCCAATGATNAACGCACCAAATTCATTCCTTTTATATTCTTATCGGCAAAAATCAAACGAAAAGATGTAAGAAAAGGAATGAATATGGGCGCAAATGATTTTATCACTAAACCTTTTGAGGAAGAAGANCTAATAAGCGCTATATCAATTCAATTGTATAATGAGCAACTAAGAAAACAATCTGAAAAAATTAAATTAGAAACCTTACAACACAATATTAGTGTTGCCATCCCTCATGAATTACTTACTCCCCTNAATGGTATTATTGGACTCTCTAGCTTAATGAAAAATCCAGAAATGAAGCTTAATGAAAAAGAAGTTAGAGATTTTTCTTCAGGAATATTTGATTCTGGTCACCGACTCTTAAATACTATTCAAAATTTTATTAATTACACCAAAGTTGAATTACTTCTCAATAAANACAAAAAAAATGATTCATTAAAAAAAGAAGTAACGGAAACAGGTGAAAATGAGTTAGAAGAACTAAGTNTAATTACAGCCCATAAATTTAATNGAGAGTCTGATATTGAATTACATNTNAAGNCTTTTAATGCTAAAATATCTTCTTTTCACTTNCAAATCATTGTTAACAATATTTTAGACAATGCGTTCAAATTTTCNAATAAAGAAGATAAAGTTATAGTTGAGGTAGAATTAGATGATTCTCATGTTCATATTAAAGTTATTGACAAAGGTTTAGGATTTGANGGAGTAATACTTGACGAAATTAGCGCTTTTACTCAATTTAATCGAGCCAAGATGGAGCAACAAGGTTTAGGNCTTGGATTAATCACTTGTAAAAAACTCATAAACTTNTACGAAGGAGAATTAAGTATCAGCAAAAATAAACACANAGGANGTTGTGTTAAATTATCCTTTTTATTAGCTAAATAAAAGNCATAGAGTTTNGATAAATATNGTGTATTACANNTAAGANCAGAAACAAATACTATNGCAATAACTACTANTTAGAGTGAAAAGACNATTGNCTATACCTAACTTCACTTAATATAATTTAAAAAACATCATTAATGAATTCCNCAAAAAAATATACCTGTGCAATAGCATGTTCTGCTAATATTNTAGGTGATAANTGGAATCTTCTTATTTTAAGAGATATTATTTTGCATAAAAAATCTAGGTTTAAAGAATTTATGTCTTCAAAAGAAAAGATAGCCACTAATGTTCTTACAAAAAAATTAACTATTCTATTGGAAGAAGGTTTTATTGGAAANTTAACTCCTTTAGGTACAAAAAAAAGTACTCGCTATATNGCCTTAGATAAAGGAATTTNAGCATTACCTATTATAATTGAAATGTATTTGTTTTCTATACGCAGCATAGATGAATCTGTTTTAGATGATTNTCAAATAGCTATTAAAAATGCGCTTATTACTAATCGTGGTGCCTTTNAAGAAGAAANAATAAAACAATATCTTGATTTTTCGAAAGAACTNAGGGCTCTTTGATTTTNTCTGTTTTTAGGTAACGTTTATAAATAATAATATTCACGNNTAACAAAATTTATAAAACAAATAAAATATTTATCAAAAATACTATNTTTTATTGCAATCTTACAATAATCTTCACGGATGCGANCTGAAGGTTAAACAACNNAAAGAGAACATTGTGATTAATTAAAATTCACTTTTACAAAAGATGATTNAAAGACTAAAAAATAATGATTTAGAAATAGCAAAAAAAATANGTTCAGTTTTTCAATTATCATATAAAGTAGAGGCAAATATTTTAAATGCTACTGATTTCCCCCCTCTAAAAAGACCTCTTGAAAATTATGTAAATAGTAACACCGCGTTTTTCGGATATTTAAAAAATCAGAAACTAGCTGGNGTAATTGAAATTGAACATAACAATAATTTNACCCATATTAATAGCTTGGTTGTAGACCCAGTTTTTTTCAGGCAAGGAATAGCAAGAAAGTTGATGGAATATGTATTTAATACATTTGACTCGAAACTTTTTGTTGTGGAAACCGGACTGGAAAATGNACCAGCTACTAAGNTATATAAAAAATTTGATTTCAAAGAANTTAAACAGTGGAACACTGACCANGGANTTAGAAAAATANAATTTGAACGTATAATTAATAGTTAAGTACAACAAGGTNTTATATGCATAATCATCTTGNGGAATAGCTATANTATTTTATACANAAAGTATTAGCCAACACTTAAACATNACANACTTCACATTTTCCCATTAGAAGAATGCNGCTAGAATCTACTTTATGATTTTTTATGGAAGGAATTTTAATCTCTACAGATAAACACTCAACCTTATCGCACTCTGTGCATTGAAAATGTGGATGTTTATCGGAATGATGGCTAACAGAACAATCNTTACAATTAGCATACCATTTTAANCCATCTTTCCCGTTAAAAGAATGAATAATTCCATCTCGTTCAAGTCTATCTAAAATACGATACACAGTCGTTTTATTCATCTTATCAGCTAAAAGTTCTATCAGGTATACTACCGATTTAGCTTCGTTATTTCCTTTGAAAACTTGNAGTACCGTNTTAACANCTTTTGTTTTTCTTATAATTCCCATAAATACAAAATTAACGCAACTATGTTGCATTAGCAAGTTTTATTATCTATTTTCGCAACTTGGTNGCNTTAACAAAATATTTTTATGATAAAATTACAAAATGTCAGCAAGTCATTTAAGGGCAATATTGCTATTAAAAATTTAAACTTAGAAGTTAAAAAAGGAGAAATTTTTGGNTTGTTAGGCGCTAANGGCGCGGGAAAATCTACCACTATTAACATGCTGTTGGGTTTTCTTAATNCTGATTCTGGAAGCGTATCTATCAATGATTTAGACACTAGTAATAATTCACAAGAGNCAAGAAAGNTTATTGGTTATATTCCTGANAATGTAAACCTATATCCTTATTTATCTGGTTTAGAAAATTTAGATTATTTCTGTAAGNTAGCAGGCTTAAAATATTCTAAAAGTGAACTGGAAAACTACTTAATCACTTGTGGACTAGCAAGTGAAGCTCAGGGTAAAAACGTGAGTGGTTATTCTAAAGGAATGAGACAAAAAGTAGGAATTGCCATTGCTTATGCAAAAAAAGCAAAAGTCTATTTGTTAGATGAACCTGCCAGCGGTTTAGACCCATTGGCTAGTAATGAACTTTCTAAACTTCTTAAGCAACTCGCTTCGGAGGGTGCAACTATTTTAATGGCTTCCCATGATATTTTTCGTGTAAGAGAAGTCTGCAAACGCATTGGGATTCTTAAGAATGGGGTTTTAGTAAAAGAACTGCATAGCAAAGATGTAAGTGCAAACGAACTAGAAACTTTGTATCTGCAATTTATGCAAAACTAATACAATATTATGTTGCAAATTATCAAAAACGAATGGCGCTTTTTAGTCCGTAGTCATATATTTTTAGGAATAAGTATNGCCTTTATTTCAATCTTGATGATCTCTGTTTTTTTAGGAAATTATCAAACACACAAACAAAAACAGACGTATCAAAGTGCCAAAGATCANGTGCGTCAACAATGGGTNAATATTGATGAAATGAGTCCACATAGTGCTGCACATTATGGAACGTATNTATTTAAACCTTCNAATTTATTGAGNAATCTCGATGAAGGTGTAAACAGCGTTACAGGAAATGTACTAAAAGTGGAAGGACACGTACAAAATGAAATAACACATTCTGAAGCNTCGCAAATGCAAGCAGTTTCTAGATTTGGGAAATTAAAACCTTCACTTTTACTACAATATATAGTCCCTTTATTATTAATTTTTTTAGCATTTAACTCTCTTAGTAANGAAAAACAAAGCGGAAGGNTTAAATTACTTGTTTTACAAGGCGNAAAACCATTACAAATTATTTTATCTAAAACTTTATCTGTTTGGCTATATGGNGTATTATTATTAAGTTTTGTTCTTTTAGTGTATGGNATTTTNAATTTCCAAAGTTTTACTGATGAAATTTTAATCAGAACAATATTGTTCTTTTTGTCCTATTGCTTTTACTATTTTATTATTAGTGGACTTACGGTTTTCTTTTCTGCGCGNTGGNAAAATACTACACTCGCTTTAACTTCAATGTTAGGTGTTTGGATAATTTGGACAATGTTTTTACCAAATATTTTAATGAGNTCTGCCGAAAAATGGNATTCACTTCCCAGTCGAAGCGAATTTAAATCTGCAATGAAAGAAGATCGTTNAAAAGGTATGGACGGTCATAANCCTGCCGATAAAAGAGGTATCGAATTAAAAGAAAAAGTACTGAAAGAATATGGAGTAGATAGTTTGTCTCAACTCCCCATAAACTTTAACGGTATTCGAATGCAAGCCGATGAGGAATACGGCAATATCGTTTGGGATAAACATTTTGGNCATAATCGTGAGGTATTGCAAAAACAGAAACAAAGCTTTCAATTAGGTGGTATTATTAATCCATTTATTTCCTTACAAAATACAAGTATGGGGTTTATGGCAAGTGATAACTTACATCATCAAGAGTTTTTGTTACAAGTAGAAAATTATAGAAGGGNTTTTATTAAAATGCTGAATGAAAAAGAAACTTTCAGTAGTTCTAAAACAGGTAGAGAAGATAATGCATTTTTTAGGTCTGTTCCAGATTTCNATTATAAGCCGANTCAAATTTCCGCAGTTATATCAAATTATATGTTAGATATAGGATTGCTTATTTTATGGTCAATACTAGTTATAGTACTTATTGTTTTTGGAACCAAAAAAATGCAAATAATATGAGGAATTTAAATATATTTTTATANGAGTGGAAACATTTTGTTCGCAGTCCTTTTAAAATTGTAGCATTATTTCTTTTTATCTTAGCAAGTATTTATGGTTTACAAAATGGTGCCGATTTATATNAAAAGCAACATCTTGAAATTAAAAAAGTAAATCAAAAAGTAACCGACAAAAAGGATGAAATCATTAATTACTTTGAAAAAGGTGAGAAAGGACCTAAAAACAGACCATGGATTGATGTAGCGACACCGTTNTGGGCAATCTATAATACACCAACNTATCANTATAAAAAAGCGANACCAGCTATTGTTTATAACATTGGACAAACTGAACAATATGGNTTTTACAAGTCTATTGACATTTACAGCAGCCCTTATGATGCAGATATGGCAAAAGAAATTGCTAATCCAGAACGTATTCAATCTGGAACTTTAGATTTTGCTTTCGTAGTCTTATTTCTATTGCCTCTTTTATTATTAGTTTTACTTTATAACATAAAAGGTCAAGAANCAGAACAAGGTTTTTTACCGCTCGTGTTTGTTCAAACAGGAGCAAAGAATTGGTGGTTATTCTCAAGGACTGCATTCTACACCATACTAGTTTTATTGACACTTTTTGGATTACTTTTTTATGGCGCTATGCTTACCCCTATTTTTAAAACAGACTCAACCTTTTGGCAGTTCTTTCTTTGGATAGGAATCTATCTTATATTTTGGGTTTTGATTTATTTCTTAATTCTGAAATACGGAAAAAATACGGTATCAAATACTTTACAAATGATTGGATTCTGGTTGCTTTTTGCTTTTATAATTCCTGCTGCTGTACAGCAATGGATAAGTATTGAAAAACCAACTAATTTAATGGTTGATATTATTGATACTAAAAGAGATAAAACAGACGAAATATATGACCAAACTAATGAATTAACCAACAAACAACTTTTTAACTTATATCCAAGTTTAAAACAAACTGAGATAGCAAAAAATTCTGTAGGTATAAAAAATGCAAGACGAAGATCAATAAGGGCATTAATTAATAGTGCAATGAAGAATACAACCGCAAAAATAGACCAAGATAATCAGTCTAGAAATGCGCTTATATCTAAAACCTATTGGTTCAATCCGCTCACTTATTTTCAAAATAAATTCAATCACTTATCAGGAACACATTTCGATGACTATCAAGACTATAGAAATGACATTCAAAATTTGATTGATAAGCGCATTGAAATAATGGTTTTAGATATTTGGAATAACGTTAAAGTCGATAAAGCAAAATATTTAGAATACACAACAAGACTTTCAAATAATGACTAATTTAAAAAAACTTCCAGTAACTGTTTTAAGTGGCTTTTTAGGCGCTGGTAAAACTACTTTACTCAATCATATTTTACATAATAAAGCGGGCTTAAAAGTCGCAGTTATAGTAAACGATATGAGTGAAATAAATGTTGATGCTAATTTAATTAACAGCGAAAACGTACTATCAAGAACTGATGAAACACTCGTAGAAATGAGCAACGGCTGTATCTGCTGTACTTTAAGAGAAGATTTAATGATTGAGGTAGAACGACTGGCTAAAGAAAACCGTTTTGACTATTTACTCATTGAAAGTACAGGAATTAGTGAACCCATTCCAGTGGCTCAAACCTTTTCTTTTGTAGATGAAGAAAATGGTTTTGATCTTTCTCGTTTCAGCTATGTAGATACAATGGTAACTGTAGTAGATGCATTTAATTTTTTCAAAGATTTTGGAAGTCCCGAAACTTTGGCGCAACGAGAACTATCAGATCTTGAAGGGGATTATAGAACAATTGTAAATCTATTAACAGATCAAATTGAGTTTTGTAATGTAGTTATTTTAAACAAAACCGATTTAGTTTCTGAAGGGCATTTAGGACTCTTAAAAGCAACTATTAATAGCTTAAACCCATCTACAAAAATTATTGAGTCTAGTTTTGGTAAAATAGATCCAAAAGAAATTTTAAATACAAGATCATTTGATTTTGAAGAAGCCGAACGAAATGCTGGATGGATAGAAGAACTTACCAAAAATGAACACACGCCTGAAACTGAAGAATATGGGATTTCATCTTTTGTATTTAGAAGTAAAAAACCCTTTCATTCTGAACGTTTTTGGAATTATACACAACTAGAATTCCCTCAAAACATCTTAAGAAGTAAAGGCTTGTTTTGGGTAAATACAAGACCTGAACAAGCTTTGGTTTGGGGACAAGCGGGCGGCTCTCTGAGAGCGGATAGCGCGGGTGTTTGGTGGAGTAGTATGCCTTTCCAAGAGCGTATAAAGCAAATGGTATTTGTTGAAAACCAACAAGAAATTGAATCTGATTGGCATACTATATTTGGAGACCGCAAAAATGAAATTGTATTTATTGGTCAAAATTTAGACGAACAATTAATAAGAAAACAATTAGAAAGTTGCTTACTTACAGTATCAGAACTTGAATCGATAGAATTGCAAAAAGGGTTTCAGGATAATTGGCCAATTGAAAGAACATATCAATTAGTATCACAATAACTATTAAAATACACACAACCTAGAATAATTAGTTTAAGCAAAAAAAAAAATCGAATGTCACAAACAAAAAAAATATATTGGGCAGATAAATTAGGGGTTATTAGTGCTGTTCTCTGTGTAATTCACTGCCTTGCAGTTCCTACATTTCTTGCCATGGGAATTAGTTTTCTTAGCAATCCGATTATTGCATTCTTCTTTATCTTGATAGCATTTATTTCAATTTATAAAACTACAAAACAAAATTCCACTAAAGGGATTAGTATTTTCTTATGGCTAACATTTATTGGTTTTGTAATATCAATTTTATTTGAAGAACAGGCTGAAATTTTTGAATATGGAATGTTTATTTTTTCATCATTAATTATTATTGGGCATTTTTATAATATGCGAAGTTGCTTAAAATCATAAGAATTATTTATACTATATTAGAGCTAAGTAAACAGACTATAAATAAATCTTTTGTATTAATAAAATAATCTAAATGAGTATAGAAAACGCATATAATATTTGGGCGCATCAATATGACACAAATGTGAATCGAACAAGAGATTTAGATAAAAAGTGTACTATTGAAACTTTGAATAACCTTGCATTTAAAAATGTATTAGAATTAGGTTGCGGAACTGGAAAGAATACTGAATGGTTACTTAATAAGGCAGAAAGAGTAATTGGATTGGACTTTTCTCAAGAAATGCTCAATAAAGCAAAAGAAAAAATATCTGACAAAAGAGTAACATTCAAAAAAGTTGATTTGACTAAAGATTGGAAAACAGAAAATAACTTTGCGGATTTAATAACTTCGAGCTTAACACTTGAGCATATTAAAAATTTAGATCATATTTTTTCTCAAGCAAACCAAAAACTAAAAAAAAATGGACTCTTTTTTATTAGTGAATTACATCCTTTTAAGCAATATTCAGGAAGCAAAGCACAATATGAGACTGAAAGCGGAACTAAAGAATTAGAAGTATATATTCATCATATTTCTGAATATATCGACAATGCAGAAAGCAATGGTCTGAAATTTGTAGAAATGAAGGAATGGTTTGATCAAAATTATCAAAACAGACTTCCACGATTAATTTCATTGTTATTTAAGAAATAAATACTATTGCCAAGGTTTTGCTTAATTAATAGCTAGTTTTGTCTATAATAAGAATAACCTGTTGTTTTTTTTTGGTTCGTTTTCTACTAAAAAATTAAGTATTTTGCATCTATTCTAAAATTATATAAATAATGAGAGAAATTGAAAAATTGAAAAACAAAGTAGCGGAGCTTCAAAATAAACTTGAAAAGGCAGAAAAGGTATTAGAAGAAAACTATTATTTATCTGATGCTGCAGTGCAAAATCCATATATGTTTACTTTGCCAGAAAACGGTATGCCCGCCAAAACGGTGAAGACACAAATTGAGAATAATCATGAACTTGACTTTAATTTCAAGCTTAATACTTCCTCATATGTAAATGTAAGTTTTGAAAAAGAGGAAAACGAGATTGCGTTGATGGGCTTAAGAGTTAATTTGGCCGATCAAACTGTTTATCCATCATCCTATAAAATGCATGATTCAGTAGTTAATATGATCGCTAATCTTTGGCATTGTCCTAAACCTGCCGATTTTGACGAATACGGTGTTTTCGCTGGAGCAGGAACCGTTGGATCCACAGAGGCATGTCTGTTAGCTGGACTTGCATTAAAATTTCGTTGGCGTAAATGGTTTGCGAAGCGAAATAATCTTACTGAAGATAACGTTATGGGAGAGCGGCCCAATTTGGTCATCTCATCTTGCTACCAGGCCGCATGGGAAAAACTATTTAAATATATGGATATTGAACCCAGATTAATTAGTCCATCATCGTCAAGTTTTAAGATACAAGCAGAGCAAATAAGCGACTTAGTCGATGATCATACCATTGGAGTGGTTTGCATAATGGGTAATCACTATGGAGGGCAATATGACCCGGTTAATGAAATTAATTCAATTGTAGAAGAAATAAATAGAGAGCATGACTTTCAAGTTGGTATTCATGTTGACGCAGCATCTGGAGGATTCATTGCGCCATTTCAAGATGATCTTCCTCCATGGGATTTTCGATTACCGAACGTTTTGTCAATTTCTGCTAGTGGACATAAGTACGGTGAGTCTGTTTGTGGAACAGGTTGGGTAATATGGCGTGAACGAAAAGATCTCAGTGAACATGTGGCTATTTCGGTAACTTATTTAGGCGGTAAAGCTGATTCTTACACACTTAATTTCTCCCGCCCTGCAAGTGGTGTATATGTACAATATTATAAATTACTACGCTATGGTTTGAGTGGTTATCGTCAGGTTTGCGACAACATGATGGCCAATGCTCAGCATATTCGTAAATCACTTAGCGAAATGACAGTTAATGGACAAGCTCGATTTGTTATTCTTGATGATGGTCCAAGGAACTGTCTTCCTGTTGTTACAGCGATGCTGAACCCAGAGTGCGATTTCACTTATGATGACATAGACCTGCAACACGTTTTATCTCAACATCATTGGTACGTGAGTGGATATAAGATGGGAATTATTGATCCTATCACCGAGGAGTACAGAGCTCTTTTCAGTGATCAGGATAAAGATAAAACTATGTTTCGAATTGTTGTTAAAAATAATTTGACTCGCAATATGGCAAACAATTTAATTGATTCTTTTAAAGCTGCTTTTGAACTGCTAGATTTTGTGGACTTTTCTTCGATTCATGGAGCTAATACATCATTATTACGCCATAAAGATCAGAAACGATTGACCAACCATTGCTAACTTTATGAAAAGGTTGTAAAAAAAATGATTTAAACGTTAAATAATAATTAGTTAGTTTTAGCTTTTACAAGAAAATGGTCTTTAGTTTTCTATTTTGGTTAGTATTTTCTAAATTAGTTGTCCAGAACATTAATAAATGAATCCCTTTCATCTTGCTATTCCGGTAGAAAACCTAACCATTTCCAGAAAATTCTATAAAGAAATATTAGAGTGTAAAGAAGGTAGAAGTTCAAAAAAATGGGTTGACTTTAATTTTTTTGGGCATCAACTAGTCATACATCAAAAACCAAATACAGCAATACTAAACAATCAAATTTCAAATCTAGTTGATAACCAAAATATTCCGATTCCTCATTTTGGAATTGTTTTAGACTGGAACAATTGGACTGAATTATCCGAGAAATTGAAACATAAAAATATATCCTTTTTAATTGAACCCCATATTCGATTTAATGGTGAAGTTGGTGAACAAGCCACTATGTTCTTTTTAGACCCTGACAATAATGCATTAGAATTTAAAGCTTTTAAAAATATAGATCAACTTTTTGAAAAATAATATTTATAACTTTATATACAAGTCATAACAGAGGTTGTTTTGAGATATTTCAAATATTAATTTTGAATAATAAAACTAAAAACATATTTACAATAATTTAAAAGAAAAATTAGAATGAAAACAAAACTACCTCATACTATTGACAGCGGACACGGAGAAGTTATTATTTTCAAAGAAATAATCCATGAACCAGATGGAGACAAAATTATTTTTGAAGGACAAGTACAACCAAATTGTGGACCACCTATGCACGTGCACTATAAACAAGATGAGCATTTTCATGTTTTACAAGGTACAATGGCTTATCAAATACCTGACAAGAAAGTTGGGTATTTAAAAGTTGGAGAAAGCGTCACTTTTTTAAAGAATACACCTCATAAATTTTGGAATAGTGGAGAAGATGAATTAATACTAAATACTTGGGCAAAACCGGCCAATAACATGGTGTTATATTTATCAACTTTATATGGTGCAACACAGGAACTGAAAACTGCAAAACTCAATGCTTTTGACGGTGCTTATTTAACTATTATGTATAAGAACGAATATGACATATTAGAAATCCCTAGCTTAATGAAAAAAATAATTATTCCAATTACCTTTTTTATTGGAAAATTAATAGGGAAATATAAAAAGTTTGATGAGAAACCAATTCCAATTAAATAAAAATATAAAAATGAAAACTTTATTCTTAATACTTGGAGTAATATTAATAGCTTTTATTGTACTGCAACTTTTTGCTATTAAGGGACAAAGAAATATTGAAACGTATCCTTATATAGTTAAAAAAAAAATATGACACATTTGAAATAAGAAATTATGAAGCTACTTTATTTACTACTGTAAAACTCGCTACTAAAAAATATAAAGAGTCATCAAGTAAAGGATTCTCGTTGTTAGCAGGATATATTTTTGGAAACAATAAAAGAAATGAAAAAATTGCTATGACCTCCCCTGTAGCAATGACAATAGAAGACTCTGTGACTATGATGTTTATGGTTCCAAGGAAGTTTAAAAAAGAAACGCTCCCTCAACCTAACCAATTACAAATAGAATTTAAGGAAGAACCTGCAAAAACTGTTGCAGCCATTGTCTTTGACGGATGGGCTAATGATGAAAAAATAGAAAAGTATAAAGAAAAATTAAAAGTAGCTTTAGATGCCAAGGGAATCAAGTATTCAAACCTATTTTACTTTTTGGGATATAATGCACCGTATGAAGTTTTTAATCGCAAAAATGAGGTTATAGTAGAATTAAGAGACGAAGCACTAAACCTAGAAAAAACAATAAATTGATTTGAAAATGTATTTTTGATTAAATACTGCATACAAGCCTAAAAGAGCCATTTTTATTAGATTACTTTAGAAAATATAATAGCCAATTACACCTTCTCAATTTTACAAATTGCTACAACGATATTCTTTAATAAAACCCAAGAAGTTCCTTTCTTAAAGTATATTAATTAGTATTAACAATACTTAATTATAGTTAAGTTAATAAGTTATGGACTATTTATTTCTAGTTGGTAAACTAGTAATAGTGTTTAAATAATTAACTACTTTTGGTTTAAAATAAACCCAATGAAAAAACTTATCTATTTATTTTTAGGCGTATTAATCGTTGCTTGTAATAATGATGATTATAGTAGTGATAACTATGAGCCATCTAATTGTGATGTAGTTTATTTAGCTGACAATGGAATAACAATTAGGGCTTGTGATGATGCTAATGTTGGCGATACGGGAGTAGTTAATGGGGTTAATTATACGGTAGTAAATGAAGTAATGTTAAGAGAAATGGTTCTGAATGAAGAAGATGTAACTAAAGTAGCTACTACTAAAGTAACTGATATGAGTTATCTCTTTTACATAGATAGTGATACTACCTCTGATTTCAATCAAAACATAAGTTCTTGGGATGTAAGTAATGTGACTACTATGTTTGGGATGTTTGAACTTGCTATAGATTTTAACCAACCTATAGGAGATTGGGATGTATCAAAGGTAACTACTATGGGTCTTATGTTTCAGAAAGCTTCATCTTTCAATCAACCAATAGGAAATTGGGATGTGAGTAGTGTGACTTACATGGGTGCTATGTTTTATGTAAATGATTCTTTTAATCAACCTATTGGAAATTGGGATGTAAGTAATGTTACTGATATGGGTGTAATGTTTTATTTAGCCACATCTTTTAATCAACCAATAGAAAATTGGAATACAAGTAATGTAACTGATATGGGTGGAATGTTCCAATCCGCTGGTGTTTTTAATCAACCTATTGGAAATTGGGATGTGAGTAATGTTACAGGTATGATATATATGTTTTATGATACTTCTGCTTTCAATCAAAACTTAAGCTCTTGGGTTGTTGATAGTGTTGCATTTTGTCTTAATTTTAATATAAACACACCTCAATGGACACTCCCAAAACCTAATTTAGACCCTTCTTGTTTAGAATAACCTCACCCATTTATAGATTATAAATTTTAAAATAAAGCCATTCTATTAATTTAGGATGGTTTTATTTATCTTTGTTATGAAAGTAGCCTTAAATTATAATTAAAGGTTTAATAAATTGTTAATTTTTACATAATATACTTAAATACAATGCATTAAAAATACCTTTTAGATTGCTTTCAAAAATATAAATTACCTTTTATTCCGTTTTATTTACTAGTTTTATTGCTTAACCATTTAATAAAGCAAAACAATAACGCTGTCTGGGAGCGAAAAAATCGTACCATTAAGATGAATTCATTTATAGCTAATTTTATAATTAAGACTTCTCTAAAGTTCAGGGATAAAAGAAATCCGTCTGAATATGAACTTGCAAAAGAATACCGGCAATTTGTTATTTCCCAAAAACGTAATTTCAAAAATCTATTACTTATCGTAATTGGAATTTTTTCTGCTTCATTTGGTTTTAAAGGTTTTCTATTAACCAACAATTTTATTGATGGTGGCGCAACAGGAATATCATTGCTTTTAGCTGCAATAACAGAAATACCGCTTTATATTCTTATTTTTGGTGTCAATATTCCCTTTATATTCCTTGGTTATAAAATCATGGGGAAACGTTTTGCTATAAAGACAGCACTCGCAATTATTGGACTTGCACTTTGTGTTGCTATCGTTCCTTTTCCAAACGTTACCGATGATGATTTACTTGTCGCGATTTTTGGTGGCTTTTTTCTTGGAGCGGGGATTGGACTTTCAATTAGAGGTGGTGCAGTAATTGACGGAACTGAAATTCTTGCAATTTACTTAAGTCGAAAATTTTCCACAACAATTGGTGATGTTATAATTCTTATAAATATTATTATTTTTTCCTTCGCAGCATATTTACTTTCTATTGAAATTGCACTGTACTCAATGATAACCTACATCGCAGCTTCTAAAACATTAGATTTTATCATTGAGGGTATTGAAGAATATATCGGAGTAACTATTATTTCTTCTCAAAGTACACGTATAAGAGCCATGATAATCGACACATTGGGGCGTGCTGTAACAATTTACAAAGGTCAAGGTGGTTATGCTAAAAATGGTGATACAAAAGAAATAGATATTATATATACGGTCATTACTCGCTTAGAATTAAACAAATTAAATACCGAAATTGAAAAAATTGAGCCAAATGCTTTTATAGTGATGAACAGTATAAAGGATATAAAAGGAGGTATGATAAAAAAGAGACCTCTGAAAAATTAACGAGAGAAACATCAATAGCTATAAAGTTTATAATTAATTACTGTATTTTTTATTTTTTTATATCATAGAATATTTTAGAAGTAGTTGAATGTTGAAAGTATTAAAAATATTACTTCATAATGTGTCTAATGTATCGTGTTTAATGTTCGATAACAGAAAATAAATATATCAATGAATAACTTAATAATTCTCTTTGTAATAATCATTTCGACGTTTAGTGCTTGCAGTAATTATAAAAACACAAATCCAAAAGTAATTTTTCCAGGAAATGATCCAAATTTCACAATTATTGCACATACGGATGTAGGCTTTACAAAGACTAACAGAAAAGTAGATGTTTTTGGAATCCCAATCTATGCCTATTCAAATGTTGAAGACTCAAAATTGCTTCACGCAGCAAATTTGATGGCTCAATATTTAGATAATAATGAGGATGGCACAATAGATAATATGAATTTGCTAACTGCATTGACAACAAATAATGCGGCTTTATTTATGTGGAAATCAGAATCTCAAATAAACCTTAATGCCCAAGATTTAGGTGCTGATGAAACAATTCCTTTGTGGCACACGAATGGCCATATGGGCGAATTTGATGCCGCAATTGAGGAAGTTTGGCACGTAATTACTCATAAAGGGTATGCTAATGCGTACCCAACCATATTTGGAGAAAATATGGGTACTTCATTAACAAGCGCAATGGACATTGCGAGAGGTGGAAACTTCACAACAATTCCAAATCCATATCCAGAAAGTGCTTGGTACACTTATGATGATCAAACTTGTGAATACGATTGCATGGCAACTGAATATATTTATTGGGCAATGACTTCTATTCTTGGAGCCCAAGAAAATAGACTAAGCGATATAACTCAAGAATGGGATTTAAACACGAGTGCACTAGTACAAAAAAGAGATTCTACTATTTATTCTTTGCTAACCAATCCTAAATATATGTTCCCAACTGTATTACCAGATGGAACCTATAAGCAATAAAAAAGTATATTGTTATGCGAAAATAACTGAATAAAAGTTTAAATAAAACTTAAAAGTGGAGACCAGAACCCACTGAAATAAACGGGGTAAAACTGAAAAACCGCAAGATCAGACAGATTAAATGAAAAAATTATGAATTATTATTTAAAAGTATTAAAACAGTATTCGGACTTTAAGGGTAGAGCGAGACGTAAAGAATATTGGATGTTTACTATTTTCAATATTATTTTTGGAGGTATTGCAATGACTCTTGACAGCGTTTTTGGAATTGCCATTGAAGGAGTCGGATACGGACCACTCTATGGAATTTACGTATTGGTATTATTTATTCCTGGATTGGCAGTTGCAGTGAGAAGACTTCACGATATTGGTAAAAGTGGTTGGATGTTATTGATCACATTAATTCCGCTGATTGGAGTAATTTGGTTATTAGTATTACTATTAACTGATAGTAACTCCGAAGAAAATCTATATGGAGAAAACCCAAAGGAAGAAACTTTGTAAGTATCAGAAAGTTAGTACATAAAAACATACTTGATTCTAGGTACGAGCTTATATCAACAATTGTGATTAAATAATTTTAGTATAATACTGATATTTATTCTTTTCAAAATCTTGTACTGCGTATATTTAAAATATTGTAATCAATGTAAAAGCAATATATTGAAAAAGAAGACTTTATGGATAAAAGACCGAAAATAGATTTACAATTAAATCAAACCGATAAAACACTTGAGCTAATCGGTTGGTTTGCTGTTTTCGGAATTTGGGTATTGACAGTTGCGAATTATTCTGAATTACCGGATATAATTCCAATACATTACAATGGAACTGGAGAAGCAAATGAATTTGGGAATAAGTCAAATATACTTTCATTACCAATTATTTCAACACTAATGTTTATTGGATTAACAGTGCTAAACAAATACCCACACCTATTTAATTATCCGAGTGAAATAACTAAAGAAAATGCTTTGCACCAATATACAAAGGCATCTCGAATGATCCGATTTTTGAAATTTATAATTATGATAATTTTCGGATTGATCGTTTTTAAGACGATTCAGAATGCAAACGGAAATGCAAATGGACTTGGAGCTTGGTTTTTACCATTAACAATGGGAATGATTTTTATTCCAATCATCTATGTTTTGATAAACACTAACAAGAAAAAAAAAGATGGCTAAATCGATTTTTAACAAAAAAATTAATTCCAAAAAAAACACCCCATTAAAAAAACCCATATGAAAAGATTAGATATCGTTTTTATAGTACTAATTATTTGTTTTCAATCTTATGGACAAAAACCAAGAGCAAGAGATTTAGGAGTTCCATTTGTTGGATCAACAGGAAAATATAACGCTATTACAGATGTTAAAGGAGTTGAAGTAGGTTATAGCACTATTATTTCTGGAACAGGAGAAAACATTGCGGGAAAAGGACCTATAAGAACTGGAGTTACTGCAATATTCCCAAGAGGAAAAGCCAAAAAATTTAGTCCAGTTTTTGCCAATTGGTATAGTCTTAATGGCAACGGAGAAATGACAGGAACTACTTGGGTTACTGAATCAGGTTTTTTGGAAACACCAATTATGATAACTAATACAAATAGTGTTGGAGTTGTTAGAGATGCTGTATTAAAATGGTATGTAGATACAGATTGGTATAACGGAGAAAATTGGTGGTACACCTATCCTGTGGTAGCTGAAACTTATGATGGTTTCCTAAATGATATTTATGGGTTTCACGTAAAAGAAAAACATGTGTTAGAAGCCATACAAAATTCATCGAGTGGAAAAATTAACGAGGGAAATGTTGGTGGTGGAACAGGAATGATGTGTTTGGGTTTTAAAGGAGGGACAGGAACATCTTCAAGAATTTTTAAAATAAAGAATTCAACTTATACAGTTGGTGCAATCGTCCAATCAAATTTTGGAGCTAAAAGAAATTTATCAATTGCAGGTTTACCTGTTGGAATTGAATTAAAGGACACTTTAAATTCTAAATTTAATGCGCCACCAAAATCGAGGAGACAAGAAGGAGACGGTTCAATTATAGTAATTATAGCAACGGACGTGCCTCTTTTACCTCATCAATTAAAAAGAATAGCCCAAAGAATTCCCTTGGGAATTGGTATTGTAGGTGGTCGAGGAAGTAATGGTTCTGGAGATATTTTTTTAGCCTTCTCAACTGCGAATGAAAATGCATTTAATAGAGATGAAACTACCAATGTAAAATCAATACCAAATGACTTACTAATGCCCGTTTTTGAAGCAACTGTTCAAGCAGTTGAAGAAGCCATTATTAATGCAATGGTAGCAGCGGAAACTATGGAAGGCATTAACGGAAATAAGGCTTATGCTTTACCACATGATTTACTGATTAAAACCTTGAAAAAATACAATCGCCTAAAAAAATAATTAGCTATTAGCTCCTGAAAAATTAATTACTAATACTACAACACAAAGCTTTTTCGTAATTAATGGTATATTAAATATGGAAAAAATACATACTACACATAAAATATAAAAAGAAATATTAGGTATTATTTTCTATTTTAGTTATTTTGAAAAAGTAAATAACCTAATTTTAAAGGTTACATAAAGAATAAAAAGGGCAGCCGAAAACTTATAGAGTAGGCATTCAATATAATAATAAAAAAAATGAACGGCACTTTTATTAAAACAATTAAGAACTCAATTGAGCATTGGTATATTCCTTTAATGGTTGGGTTAATTTTTACAGGAGTTGGCATCTATACTTTAACGTCACCTTTAGAGTCCTATTTAGCACTGGCAATAATTTTTAGTGTTTCTTTCCTTTTTTCAGGTTTGACGGAAATTATTTTCTCAATAACTAATCGCAATAAAATTGATAATTGGGGATGGACATTGATTTTTGGCACCTTTACTTTTCTTTTGGGAGTGTTATTGTTTATACATCCCGAAATATCAATGGTAACATTGCCAATTTATGTAGGTTTTCTTATTCTTTTTCGTTCAATTGGCGGAATAAGTTATGCCATCGAATTAAAAAACTATGGGATTTCAGATTGGGGAAATCTTATGCTCATTGGAGTGTTTGGAGTGTTCTTTTCATTCCTATTAATTTGGAACCCATTATTTGCAGGAAAGACAATTGTTTTTTGGACAGGATTGACATTAATTACTGGTGGTGTATTTAGTATTTTTCTATCATTAAAATTAAAAAAATTAAACGCAATTCATGGTGAAATTCCTGATGAATTAAAAAATAAATATGAAGAAATTAAACAAAAAATTCATAGTGAACTCAAGCAAAAATAAATGTCATTAATACTAAAAATAGTAAAGTGAAAACCTATAAAAAAGGTGTTTAATAATAAAAAAAATATGAACTATTTGTTGAAATTATTAGGTATATTAAGGATTTCAGGTACAGCAATTGCATTTTATTGGGGCTATAAAATTGGCCATACAGGGACATATGACCCTATCGCTCAACTCCACTTTATGATACCTGCTATAATTGTTGCTATATCAGGCACCTCTGGCCTTGAAGGACTTTTTTTAGGTAATGAGTCTGCAAAAATGAAGGGTTTTGAAGTTGGTAGTAATTATCAACGTCAATCAGCTATTGCATTGTTGTCTTATGCAGTAATTGCAGTACTTGTATATTTATGTAATTGGGGCATTAGATCAGAGTTGACCATTCTTTTCACATTCTTTTTCTTTATCCTTTTTTCAGCAATTAATCATGGTGTTGATGCTGTTAAAAATAAAAATTACAAATTACAAAATGTGAACAGGCCATTCTTAACCTTAGCTTTAATAATTGGGTTATATTATCCTGTAATTATGGCTCTAAAAACTCTTTAAAAAATGCCTTTTTAGATAAAAAAAAATAAATCTAAATAATAAGAGTTCCTTAGTTGTATTTTAAAGAAATTAAAAAAGAAATAATAAATTCAGTAAAAATGAAAAACTAATGAAAACGATAAGGATCAATACATGAAAAATTGATCTTTCATTAGTAAGGGCAAAATCCAGTGTAACTCAATCAAATTAATATGGCTGAAATTTTAACAACAGTATTTTTTATTTTCGCAGTAATTGATCCAATAGGAACAATACCTGTCTACCTTGAAGCAACTAAAGAATTTGATATAATTCATAAAAAGAAAATTGCAATTCGGGCATCAATAATGGCTTTTTTAATACTTCTATTTTTTATTGTCATAGGACAAATAATTTTAGATGGTATGGAAGTCTCCCTTGACGCATTTCAAATTTCAGGAGGCGTGATTCTTTTCTTGTTTGCATTAACAATGATATTCGGAGAAGGAAAACCTGAACAGGAAAAAAATAGAATTACAGACTATAAACACGTTACTATATTTCCAATTGCAATTCCCTCCTTAGCCTCACCAGGAGCTATTATGGCAGTTGTTTTAATGACTAATAATCAAATCTATTCAATCCAAGAACAAGCCATTACATCCTTTGTTGTATTAATTGTTTTAGGATTTACTTGCTTGATCCTATTAACAGCAAATTATTTGCAAAAGTTAATAGGAAGTTATGGAATTACTGTTTTAAGTAAGATTATGGGATTAATTTTAGCTTCTTATGCAGTACAAAGTATATTAAGTGGAATCAGTAATTATTTTATAAACGTTTAGATAACAGGATTTAAGAAACAATCTTATAAACATTTCAATCTTTTTATATATATTTACTAATGTTTTACTTGGTTTTAAATTAATTCAATAAAAAAATATTTTTAAAAAATTTTTTCGAAGTTAAATTTCATACAATAATTGAAACTTAAATTATTTCAAATAAATGCATTTACCAATAAAATTTTTTCTGGAAATCCAGCTTGTGTCATTCCATTAAAAGAATGGTTGTCTGATGAACTATTATTGAAAATCGCTAAAGAAAATGCAGTCCCTGAGACTGCATTTTTTATAAAAAAAAATAATAAAATACATTTACGATGGTTTACACCAGAAATTGAGATAGATTTATGCGGACACGCTACACTCGCAACTGCTCATTGTTTAAAGACGATTTTAAAATATCCCAAGAACAGTATCGTATTTGAAACATTGAGTGGAGATTTGACTGTTCATATAAAAAACGATAAATATTACTTAGACTTGCCTTCGCGCATGCCAATTGTTTCAAAACTACCAGAAATTATTAGAGAGTCTTTGAACATACAACCAAAAGAAATTTACAAATCTAGAGACTATTTACTGGTCTACAATACAGAAGAAGATATTATAAACATCAAAATTGACAAACAAATATTTGACCAAATAAACCTTGATCCCGGCGGGGTAATTGTTACGTCAAAAGGAGAAAATTGCGATTTTGTATCAAGGTTTTTCACACCACAAGCGTCAATTTTGGAAGATCCAGTAACTGGTTCCGCACATTGCTCATTAATTCCATTTTGGTCTTTAAGGCTTTCTAAAAACGAACTAAATGCAATACAAATTTCAGATAGAAGAGGATTGTTACATTGCCAAAATAAAAAAGATAGAGTCATCATTAGCGGAAAAGCAAAGACCTACTCCATCGGAAACTTATGGATTGAATAGTATGCATAATCAACCTAAAAAATAACGATTACTTACCGATTTTTCAGCAACTAAATATTAGTCAAATTTAAAATTTGATAGATTAAAAGATTTAATGGTAAAATTGTAAATTTGCCATTTAGGAAAAGTAGTTGGATTAAAACTTCTTTAACAATTTTGAAAAGAGTTTATTTAATTTAAAAAATAGAATGAATAGAATACAACACATAGAAAATGAGATTTTAGAATTGCGAAATCAATTAAAAACTCATCGCCTTTACGAAAATTTAAAGACCATAGAGGACATAAAAATATTTATGGAAAGTCACGTATTTGCAGTATGGGATTTTATGTCTCTTTTAAAAAATCTTCAAATAAAACTCACTACCGTTGAAATACCATGGACCCCTCCAAAAAACCCTACCTTATCAAGATTTATAAATGAAATAGTTCACGGTGAAGAAAGTGACATTAATGAAATTGGGGTACCAAAAAGTCACTTTGAAATGTACTTGGATGCAATGTCGCAGACTAACGCAAATAAGGATGAAATAAATAAATTTATAAAACTTATTAAATCAGGTAATACTGTTCAATATTCGTTAAATGAAATAAAAATTGATAACAGGGTAGCAGATTTTGTTCGATTTTCATTTTCAATTATTGAAACAAACAAAACACATCTTATAGCTTCTGCTTTTACCTTTGGAAGAGAAGATGTAATTCCAAATATGTTTATAGAAATTCTTAAAAATTCCGATTCTGAAAACAAATCTTATAATAAACTAAGATATTATTTGGAGCGTCATATTGAATTAGATGGAGATGAGCATGGACCACTATCCCTTAAAATGATTGCAGAATTATGTAAAGAGGATGACCAAAGATGGAATGAAACACTAGTAGTAGCTAAGCAATCTTTAGAAATAAGAATTAAGCTTTGGGATGCAATTAATGATTTAATTTTAACTAAATAACTAAGATATAATACATTATATATTTAAAAAAAATATTTATTGTTTGATCAAAAAAGCGTGTATTAACATTACATTCGTTTATATTTACTAAATTAGTTTTTTATAACAGTTATTACCATCCACAAATAGTTGTGTGAAATATATTTTAATGATTAATACAAAAAATATAATACCCTATGTTTTCGATATGTTCCTCTCTGAAAAAATGCGAGGAAAAGCTGAAAATATAATTCTTAAATTGGCATTACTTAGTTTTTTTATTCATTTAGCGATCATCTATTTAATAAAATTTGATTTTCTAAATTTACCATTAAACTCAGAATTACTAACAAACCCTATATCAGCCGTTTATACCCCCTTTTCATTTATTCTTATTTATGAAGTATATCTCTTAATTTATTATTTACCTAAATCTTTTACGACCTACATAACAAAACAATACGAAATAATAACACTAATTATTATTCGTAAATTATTTAAAGATTTGTCTGCTTTAGAAGTTTCTGCAAATTGGTTTGAGATAAAAGGAGACCTGCAATTCACCTATGATTTACTTGCTTCTCTTTTACTTTTTTATTTAATATTTTTATTTCAAAAACAAGGAAAACAAAAAGTAATACAGAAAACTAGTATTAAAGGTGTTATTGAAAAGTTTATTAAAAAGAAAAAATTAATTGCGGTAATATTAGTACCACTATTTTTTATTATGGCATTGTACACATTCATTGATTGGACTACTGGAATTTCTATTGCATCCAACAAATTACCGTCCTTTGAAAGTATTAATAATTTATTTTTTGATCAATTTTTTACAATACTAATTTTAGTCGATGTAGTACTCCTCTTAATCTCTTTCTTTTACACAGACCATTTTCATAAAATTATTAGAAACTCAGGATTTGTTATCTCTACAATCTTAATAAGAATGTCATTTGGAGTGACTGGATTAATAAGCACTATTTTAATTGTTGTGGCTGTTCTTTTTGGATTGGCAATAATAGTGATTCACAATAAATATGAGAAAAACTCAATACCAATAAGCATTAATTAATGTATCAATTTTGTTGGATAATATTTAGGTAACCAGGTTTTAAACACTTATTTTACTTAATTAAAATGTTAGCTACGTCTAAATAAATAGCAACTAAAAATAAATCATGAAAAATAAATACAAAATCTTAGTTTTAGTATCGGTTATCATTTTATTTGTTTTAGAGACGCAAGCACAATATACATTATTTGATCATGATGGTATTACCCGACAGTATATCTATTATGAACCTACAGAATTAAATGAACAACTGCCACTAGTATTCGTAATGCATGGCTTTACTGGAGACGCTAATGACATTAAAAACTACTCTAAGATGAATGATTTTGCAGATCAATATGGCTTTGCTGTTTGTTATCCTAGAGGAACTGTAGATTCTGGAGGAAATAGGTTTTGGAATGTAGGCTATGCATTTCATCAAAATGAAACCGTCAATGATGTTGGATTTTTAACCGAATTAGCAGTATATCTTCAAGATACTCATGCATTAAATCCTGATTATACCTTTGCAACTGGTATGTCAAATGGTGGCGAAATGTGTTATATGTTGGCTTGTCAAGCTTACGATACTTTCAAAGCAGTAGCTCCCGTAGCAGGAATGATTTTGCAAGTTATTTTAGATGAATGTGATGAAAGTCCTGCGATACCTATTTTTGAAATACATGGCTCACAAGATAACGTAACACCTTTATCTGGAGATCCAGATAATAACGATGGATGGGGGGCATATCCAAGCATTCAATTTACCATTAATTATTTTGCAGAAAAAAATGAATGTGCTACAGTGGTTAATGGATTAGTTCCCAATATAGATACTTCAGACAATAGCTTTATAGAAAGTGAAAAACATTTAAATGGTATCAACGAGAATGAAGTTTGGTATTATAAAGTTGTAGGTGGAGGACATGATTGGCCAGGTGCCTGGGGCAATATGGATATTGAAGCTGGACAAGAAGCTTGGTTGTTTTTTCAAAATTATATAGATGCTAATTTATTAAACAACAACTCTTTAACAATAGAAAAAAGTATCCATATTTTCCCAAATCCCAGCAATCAATCGATTCAAATCGAAACATTAGAAAATCTAGAAATCATAGAAATAAATCTTTATAATACTTTAGGGGTGAATCAAAAAATAAAACTAAGCGATAAAAACATGGATTTAAGCAATTTAAATTCTGGAACCTACATTTTAATGATCAAAACGTTAGAGGGTATCATCACAAAAAAGATAATAAGAAATTAAAAAATGATCCTTATAAATATGCTTATCAAAGAAAAAAAAAGAAATAATGAATAAATTTAATATTCTAATTATTGAAGACAATAATATAGTTGTAATGGGAATAAGAAAAATTTATAATAAACATTTCCCTGATGCAAATATTATTCATTCCGAAAATGGTTTAAAAGCACTTGAATTACTTTCAAAAATAAAAAATGATACAGACCTACCCACTTTTATATTATTAGATATAAATATGCATGTATTAAACGGTATTGAGTTTTTAGAAATTATAAATAAAGATAAAAGACTAAAAGAAATACCCGTAGTTATCCATACTACTAGTTCAAATATTGAAGATTACAATGCATGTCAATCATTAGGTGTAAGTAATTATTACGTCAAGGATATTGATTTTAGTATCTATAAAAATAATCTTATTACCATCGCAGATTATTGGTACAACTCATTTAAAAACAAAATATGAAAGGTTTTATTTTTACTAATTTTTTAGATTTTGTGGAAAAAAACAATGGCCTTAAAATGGTAGACAGCATGATTTCAGATTGTGATTTATCTTCTGATGGAATATATTCTGCTTTTCTTAGCTATGAATATAAGGAGTTAGTGACTCTTTTAACCTATGTATCTAAAAATACGAATATTAAACAAGAAGTTTTATTAGAAGAATTTGGTAGATTTGTGTTACCATACTTAATTGGAAAACATTCTTATATCGTCAAAAAATATTCAAATCCGATAGATTTACTTGCCGGCATAGAAAATCATATCCATATTGAAGTAAAAAAGTTATATGAAGATGCAGAATTACCAACATTTTCTGTTGCAGAAAAAACTAAAACTAGTTTAAGTCTTATTTATACATCTTCAAGAGGCTTAACCTATTTTGCCATTGGATTAATGAAAGAAACGTTAGATTTTTTCAAAGTTAAAGGTAAAATTGATATAGACCATGCTTACAACAATAATGGCAGCGTCAAGTTTCATGTAGAAATTTTAGATTAATTAAAAATAAATACTAAACTTAAAATTTATACCAATTTATCGTGTTAACTGAAAATGAAGAAATCCTAAGAAGAGCACTCGAAAGAGAGCGGAAAGCAAAAAAAATTGCTGAGGATATTATTGAGAATAGGATTCGTGAACTCTATGATGAAAACATTTCACTTTCTAATAACATAATTACCCAAGAAAAATTCCAAAAAAATCTTATTGATAACTTAGTTGATGCATTAATGGTTTTTGATTTTAAAATGAATATTATAAAAATCAATAAAGAAGCTTTAAAATTGCTAGGTACCACAAAAAATAAAGCGCCAACCAATTTAAATCAATTTAAACCAATTTATAGAGAAAAATTATTGAAGCTAATTTCATCACTAGAAATAGAAAAAGAAGAACACAATGCTTCATTTATATTTAATTTTATAAATAGAAAAAGACAATTAAAGTATGTAAATATTAAAACTAGCTTGCTATATACAGAAAAGAAAAAACCATATGCCTATCAAGCAATAATTAGAGATATTACCAAAGAACATTTAATAAATCTTGAATTAAAAGAACAACAGTATGTTTTAAAAACTGAAAGTTTAATTTTAAAAGATTTGATAGCGTCTAATGATTTGTTTCAGAATGGTATGTCCCTTGTAAATCATATTGCTAATTATTTAGGAACAGATGACTGTGTGTTTTATGCAGTGATAGAAGACAAACTTATTCAAGTTGCTGCAACAGGTGAAAAATTGAATCAAGACAAAAGCATCAAACAAGCTTTAAAGATAAATATTGGTGAGGGAATTGTAGGTGCTGTAGCTCTTTCTAAAAAAGGGATTATCACAAAAGATACTCGAACAAATAACAATTATATTATTGATGATCAAATCAGGCTTTCAGAAATTACTGTACCAATTATATTGGATGGTAAATTAATTGGAATAATAGATGCTGAACATTTTGAACCAAATTATTTTAAAAAAAAGCATTTAACTATTTTAACAAGAATTACTAATTTAATAGGGATTCAATTAAAAAACGCCTTGGTTATTCTTGAAAATAAAACAAAACAAAATGAATTAAAAAAAACACAAAGTAGATTAAAAACAATTTTTGAAAACGAACTTGATGCAAGAGTTATTGAGTCTGATAAAGGCTATATTGAAGAAGTTAATAGATCTTTCTTGAATTTATTCAATATTCCTTTATCAGAATCAGATCAATATAAAGGAGTGGATCCTATAATTATGCGCGAACACTTAAAATCATTTTTTATAAAAGAAGATATATTTTCAGATAGAATCGAAGAAATTATAAAAAATGAAAAAAATGTTTTAAATGAAATTCTTGAATTAAAAGATGGGAGAATATTGTCAAGAAATTTCACTCCAGTATTTATAGATGGAAAAAAAACAGCACAAATTTGGAATTATAGAGATATTACTTTAAAAATTAATTATGATAAAGGGTTAGAATTTCAAAGTACAAAATATAAAAGTATCATTCAAAACATGAATTTGGGCTTAATGGAGGTTGATAATAATGATATTATATTAAATATAAATAATGCTTTTGTTCAAATGTCTGGCTTTAGCTCTAAAGAACTTTTAGGTAGTGTGGCAATTGATACTCTATTAGGAGGATCAAAAAAGAACATGATGAGAGATAAAATTCAATTAAGAAAAGAGGGCGCAAAAGATCTTTATGAAATAGAGATGATCAATAAAAGTGGCGAAATAAGATACTGGTTAATTAGTGGNGCTCCTAATACCAATATAAATGGTGAAANCATAGGNTCNATAGGTATTCATTTAGATATTACAGATTTAAAANTACTAAATATTAAGGCGGATAAATTAATAAATGATTTAACGATAAGAAATGAAGAGTTATCGCATTATGCNCACGTTGTATCGCATGATTTAAAAACTCCTTTAAGGACAGTATCAACTTGTATTAACTGGATACTTGAGGACAATAAAGACAAGTTAGATGTAGAAAGTTTAGGCTATATAAAAAGTNTTGAAGAAGCTATTAAAAATATGGATAAATTAATCACTAGTACATTACAATATTCAGAGATTAGAACTTCAATAAAAATAGCTGATAAACCAATAAAATTAAAACCTATTTTAGAATCAATTTTAAATTTTTTATTAAAAAATAAAAAAGATGATTTTAATTTCAACATATTAAAACCATTACCATCTATTAATTTAAATGAAGTAAAAGCAAGACAGGTGTTCCAAAATCTTATTGAAAACGCTTATAAATACCGAGATAAAAACAAAAAGAGTTTTATAAATATTGATTGGGNAGAAAANGATGATTATTACCAGTTTATGNTCCAAGACAATGGGATTGGTATTGAAAAACAATATCATGAAATTATCTTTGAAGCCTTTAAAAAAATAAATAACCGCACTGATTCTAGTGGTATTGGATTATTCATTATAAAAAAAATAATTACCTCTTATGGTGGTAAAATATGGATTGAATCTGAAATAGGTATGGGCACAACATTTTATTTTACNATACTAAAATAATTAAATAACACCCATAAAAAAACTATAAAAATAAGCTGTTTTTTANCTTTGAACAGTAGCAATAATTTTAAAGATGACTTGATTTAATTTCAGTAATTGGAAATTAATGATTTTAATTTTTGCTGAAATGGTAGNAGATGNAAGTAATCCAGCATTTAAATTATTCCTTGCTAAACAACAATNTTTATTGTTATTCAGTTTTTTTTNAGTGATGAATGTTATGAAATTTATTATTAATTGGATTGTTTTTCTTTAGANGATAAAAACACAACGATAGCCTTAAGTTCATCTTTTGATAAAGAGCCTCCATAAGCAGGCATGTTTTCTGCTCCATTAACAATTCGAATAACCATTTGATCTTTGGTCAATCGATTTTGNACATTTGTCAATTCAGGTCCACGAATACCCCCTTGATTTCCTATTCTGTGACAGTATATACAGCCTACAGTATTAAAAAGTTCAATACCTTTTTTTATTTCANTCGAAGCATCTGGAACTGTTGTATATTCAGATAAAGGTTTCGCATTAAAGCGAGGAGACCAAGGTTCTTGTATTCCAACATACCATAATGAACTAATGCTTAAAATTATAAAAACGACTCCAGCAATTGCCCAAGGTCTTCGTAAAGGACTACGTTCCCCTTTATTCGATAAAAAGGGTATCGAAAATAGTAGCACACCACCAAGCAAAGGACCTAAAAACATGACATAGGATTCAATTTCACGAGGCATTAATGCAAANAGAGCGAAAATCCATGTAAAATACCAATCGGGTTTAGGATTTGAATTCACATTGGTTAAATCTGGTTTTGANGATAATTCTGGTGCTCCGATAAACCATGCTAAACATACTATAANAATTAATACGAATGCACTAAAAATNGCGTCTCGCCAAATAGCATCGGGAAAAAAAGGAACCCCCTTTTTTATAAGCATGTCCTCATACCATTTTTTATAAGTTTTTGGATTAACCAATCTTCCCACTTTTGGTGGTTCAGAAATACCATTTCTAAATACNAAATACAAGTGGTATCCTACAAATNAAAATAACAAAGCAGGAAATAAAAATACATGCATTGCAAAAAATCGATTCAATGTTTCGCCACCAATAGTATCACCACCTAATAAAAAATAAGCCAATGAATCTCCTATAAGTGGTATTCTTCCCATTTGTTCAGCGGCAACTATGGCAGACCAAACACCGTTATTATCCCAACGTAATAACTGACCTGTAAATGCCATGACAATTGTAATTACCATTAAAACTACACCAGTTATCCAGCTCATTTCACGTGGATACTTATAAGCTGCATTTAAATAAACGCGTATCATGTGCATTCCCATTAAAAACACCATACCAGAAGCTCCCCAATTATGCAAACCCCTAATAAAGCTACCCATAAAAGCTTGGTTTTCTATGTACTGCAATGATTGATAGGCTACATCTACCGATGGTTGATATAAAAAACCTAAAGCAATCCCTGTTATGACTTGTAGAATAAAACAAAACAAAGTTGCACTTCCCCAAACATAATTCCATGTGGATTCTGGTGGTACCAAATGTGTTGTCAATGGTTTTAATAAATCACTGAATCCCCCCCGGTCATCTAACCAACATCCTATATTTTTTAGTATTTTTTTCATAAGAATTAAATATTATAGAAATTATCCGATTTTTAAGCTAGCAATATTCATTTCGTTTATTTTATAAAAAGCCATCGGGTATTCGAATCTTATATATTGGTTATTGGAATTGCTTGAGTTTCTATTTCAACTTGATTATTCACTATGCGTATTGGATAGGTATGTAAGCCTCTTGGTGGCGGTCCAGCTGCTCTTGAACCGTCTTTATAGTAAACACCTCCATGACAAGGACACATAAATAATTCTGGTTTTTCTTCCCATCTCACAGGACATCCTAAATGAGCACAATTCACAGAAAAAGCTGTTAATTTATTGTTTTCTTCCCTTCGGACATATGCAGCAGAATACGCTATTTCTCCACTCCATTTATAAGGTGAAGCATTTTCAAAAGATACCATTTTTGTTTTGCCTTCTTCAAAGTCAATTAGACCACCAACATTTCGCCAAGATGTATCTTTTTTTCTAGTTACGGGATCTAGCATAGCGGTAATTAATGGAAAAGCCAAAACTGTCCCTATAAAACCACCAATTGCAATAGTAATCTTTGTTAAAAAACTTCTTCTGTTAACTGCTTCTAATTTTGAGTCAGTTGTTTTTTGTTCCTCGCAATTACAACTCATCTTTCTCTTTTTTTGATAGTTCTTTATAAATCTCCGTTATCCATCCTGTAATAGCTATTCCAAAAAGAATAAATCCAATTCCAGTGACGATCCACGATGTTAATATACCCCAAAATATTAGTACAACTCCTAAAGCCAAAAAGAATGGCCAGTAGGTTGGTTTTGGAAGTTCTTCTGGTTGTGCTTTATAGGTGTTTTTTTTTGTCATACTGTTTTATTTATCTGAAATACTTGTATTTAACTGTTGTATTTCATCCATTACAGGATTGTCATCATACCAATGAAAAAGTATTTCTACTGAAGAAATAACATACAATATACAACTAGGAACCCACATCATTAGTCCTGCTATTTCTTGATCGGTTCTCACAGACATCGGTAATGGGTTTCTAAAACTTGCAAAAATTGGAATCGCTTCCGCCATAGAAGTTGAAGATGCCATAAATGTAACATAGAGTCCTAAAATAGAGCAACTAATACATGCCGTAAATAAATACATGACACTTTTAACTGGGTGTAAACGTTTATTTTTATTGGGATGAAAAACTGGTAAAGTCATCAGAAATCCAGCTAAAAATAATAAGGTATAAATGGATACCTCGGGTATTTGTAAAAGGAAACTGTTTTTGGGTATATTGATACCACAAATAACTAATCCGTATTTAGAAGACATGATTGCTGCACTTAAAAAATGTCCTAACCACATCACTAAAGCACCAATAACCCAAATTAGTATAAAATATTTTTTTGGCTGATTAAATACTCCAAGTTTATTAAAAAACTTATTATCGATTGATTTTAAAGGTAATGATTTTATTATTAAAATAGGTGAAACCATTAATAGTACAATATGCTTCAACATACTTATGCTATGAAGTCCATAATTGGTCAAATTTGAAATAGGAGATCCTAAAACTAAATACATCAATACCATAGCGGTACAAAACAATACTTTTTGAATGCTAGTCGTTTTAAATAGCAATAAATAAGTTAGTATAAATACTATTAAAAATAAGAATCCTATAAATGACCAATTGTAAGGGTTTGAAAAATAATCTATTGCGCTCATAATAATGGTGTTATATAGACAAAATAAAAAACGAATAACCAAACAATATCTACAAAATGCCAGTATATATCTACTCCATTAATACCAGAAAAAGCAACCTTTTTTAACTTTCCAAAAGACATCGCAAAAAGAATCCCCAAAGCAATAATTCCTAAAATAACATGCAAACCATGGAAGCCAGTAAGTGTAAAAAAACTAGATCCAAATATGTCTTTTTCTAATGTTATTTGTTTTTGATACAAACCGATATATTCAGTTACTTGACCAAGCATAAAAACAACACCAAATAGAATGGTTAAAGCCATCCATAGTTTAAAGTTGGTATATTTTTTTTTCAGTAATGCTTTTTTACTAAATAATAAGGTAAAGCTACTTGCGATTAAAAATAGTGTAAAAATTCCTGCTCTAAATGCGTCTAAATGTTTTGCTACTGTATCCGTCGCATCCGAGAAATTTCGATAATAGACATAAGCAATGATAAGCGCTATAAAAAAGAATGTTTCTGAAAAAATAAAAAATATCATCAATAATTTTCCTTTATCTCTATGCATCAGTTTAGTTTTTTATCAGGATTATCAGGGTTGTTTAAATCCCATAGAGGTCTTCTGCTGTGTACTTGAGGAATTTCATCAAAATTCTTTAGTTCTGGAGGAGAAGGTGTTGACCATTCCAAGGTCCAAGCATCCCAAGGATTTGCAACTGCTGTTCTTGGTTTTTTTAAGGTCTTATAAATATTCCAAAAGAAAATAGCCATACCAACAAACATAAATATAGCTCCAATCGATGAAAATATATTTAATACTTTCCAATAGGGTAAATCAGGATAGGTGTAAATACGTCTTGGCATTCCTAAAATTCCTAAAATATGTTGTAAAAAGAAGGTTAAATTAAATCCTAAAACGAATAACCAAAAATGCCATTTACCCAATTTAGTAGATAGCATTCTACCACTTATTTTAGGAAACCAATAATAAATTCCAGCAAAAATACCAAAGAGACTCCCTCCCAAAAATACGTAGTGTAAATGTGCCACCAAATAATAGGTATCTGTTAGCTGCCAATCTATAGGTACAATAGCAAAAGAAATACCACTTAATCCTCCAAAGGTAAAATCGACTAAAAAAGCAATTGCAAACAACATTGGTATAGATAATGAAATACTCCCTTTGTGCATAGTTCCAACCCAGTTAATAACTTTTAAACCCGTTGGTATTCCTATGAGCATACTACTTATCGCGAAAAAACCATTAACTGCATTTGAAAGACCAACCGAAAACATGTGGTGTGCCCATACGCTATAAGACAAAAGTCCAATGGCAACAGAGGAAGAAGCCACGAATTTATACCCATAAATAGGTTTTCTTGAAAAGACAGGAATGACCTCTGAAATTATCCCAAAAGCTGGTAATGCCAAAATATAAACTTCGGGATGTCCAAATGCCCAAAAAAAGTGTTGCCATAAAATTGCAGAACCCCCAGTAGAAGGAATAAAGAAATGGGCATCAAACTGTCTATCAATTAACATCATAAACAAACCTGCATTTAGTAATGGAAATGCCGCTAACATCAAAAATGCATTAACCAACATCATCCACACAAATAGCGGTAGCATATTTAATTTAATATCTGGTGATCTTAGAGTAAGTATGGTGGTTATAAAATTAAGTCCAGCACCAATACTTCCAATCCCAGTTAATATTAAGCCCACCAAAAAATAATCAACACCGTTGGTAGAAGAGTAATTGTTTTCACTTAAAGGTGCATAATTAAACCATCCCGCATTTGGCGCACCACCTGCAAAAAAACTAAAATATAATAGCATTCCACCTAAACAAGTCATCCATAAACTAAAGGCGTTAAGACGTGGAAATGCCATTTCATTAGCACCAATCATTAATGGGATTAGATAGGTAGCTAGGCCTACCATCGCAGGCATTAAAACCAAAAATATCATGGTTGTTCCATGCATAGTAAATATTTGGTTATAGAGTTCTGGAGAAATCAAATCGTTATCTGGCAATGCCAATTGTGCACGAATGGCCATGGCTTCTAATCCACCTATAACAAAGAAAAATAATGCCAACCATAAATAAATAATACCCAACTGCTTATGATCTGTAGAAGCAATCCATAATAATTTACCCCGTCCTGTTTTTAAGGATGGTAATGGCTCTTTATCTTCTGGTATGTTTATGAATAAACTCATTTTAAATAATTTAAATATGCAACCAAAGCATCAACTTCTGATTCCGATAAAATAAAGTTTGGCATTTTTGCTCCCGATTTTACGTCTTGCGGATTTGTTAACCATGCCCTTAAATTTTTTTCATTATTGACTTTCATATCAGCTAGAAAACGTTTTCGACTGGCAAAGTGAGTCAAATTTGGACCAATATTTTCTTTAAAATCAGTTCCATTTATAGCATGACAATTGGTACAGGTTTTTGTTTCAAATAATTTTTTCCCTTTTAAAAATTCTTTGGTATTGGTAGTTGCAACAGGCCTTAATTGTTTTTGTTCCCATAGTTCGAATGCTTCAGGATTTAGAGCGGTAACTCTAATTCTCATGCGAGCGTGTTGTACTCCACAAAACTCACTACAAGCTCCTAAATATTCTCCTTCTTTATCTGCATAAAACCACATATAATTATCCCTGCCTGGCATCATATCCATTTTTCTACCCAATTCAGGAACCCACCAACTATGTATTACATCTGCTGAATTTAATTTTAAAAGAATTTTTTTACCGGTAGGAATATAAATTTGATTTGAGGTTATTACACCACTATTTGGATATTTTGCTTCCCACCACCATTGGTGTCCTGTTATTTCTAAAAATGGTNGGGGATTTTCAGGTATTGTTTGCACTTTTCCCATAGTAACTATNGTTAAATAAACAAACACTCCTGTAATAATAGTAACTAAAGTTGCCAAANAATACTCAACATTTCCATTACCGACTTTTTGAGAAGGTCTTTCAGGTCTTTTTTTAACTCCATATCGAAACAAATAAAAGAAAGTAAAAAAAACNACCAATAAAAAAATAATACTCGCTACTATAAGAAAGTAGACGAATAATTCATCGATTAAATCAACATCGGTTATTTTTAAAAAATAATNGTTTGGCACTAATAANTTTAATCTTTATTTTAGGTTAATTAAGAACAATTTGTCGATAAATCTAATGTATATTAAAATTTNATAANAGTTCTTTAAATACATATTTATGNNCTCCTNTATTTCACATAATTACCAAAGTTAATAATTTTAGNAACAAAAGCATCCTAAACATTNGAAAANGAGAAAAGAAATCNTGTTCNATANNGTTATNGTTGTAAGGCAANATAAGAACACTTAAAAAAANCCAAATATAAAATCATTATTTATAAANTAATCTACTATNAANAAGATTTGCTACCTNCATAAAANAATAGGAAACAAANTTTANACANAAACTCTTCTATTTATTTAANCAANTTTTTAGTCTTTTTTAAAACTAACCATATTTCTCTNGAATTNTATTATTCAAAACNCAANCTTCTTTTAAATTCTTGTAAAGTATANATTTTCAATATTCGTAATATCTTTAGCAATATTNATTTATAAGTTATAGAAACGATTTGGATAGATCAGGAAATAAAAATTACATGATTCTTTCCTTTGATTTNAGCTCGTTNAATAAANGCTAATTTGTNTAATAAAAATTTAAACATTACATTTGAGAAAACAACTTTNACTTTGAGTTTAATTTTTCTAACATATGGAATTTCTTTTATTATGCTTCTAAAGAAGGATAGAAATAAGACATATTTCTTTTTTGCATTGGCTACAATTGCCAGTTTATGCATGTTTTTCTATCATGCAACATCACCTTTAAATTTAAATTTCTAAGAAAATGAAAATTGCAAAGTATTTTAATAGTGCTTGTATACTCTTAATCTGTATTATTTTAGTCTCAGCGCTGTATTTTCAATTTGGTCTCCATGAAGAACCTTGTCCACTATGCCTTTTACAGCGTATGGCAATGATGGGAGTAATTCTAGGTCTTTCTTTAAACATATATTTTGGATTTGATGCAAATCATTTTAGTATAGTTATCATATCATCACTAATAGGTGCTTTGTTTTCAGTTAGGCAAATAATGCTTCACATTTGTCCAGTGGCAGCTGGAGAAAGTACCGGATATGGATCNCCTATTTTTGGTATGCATTTATATTCTTGGGGAGTCCTNATTTTTATGTCAAGTATTTTGGGTTCCGCCTTGTTCTTATTTTCTGGTGATAGATTTAAACCTGGAATAAACCACTCGATACTCAAATTTGAAAAATATGTGGTATACCTCGCTATTTTGGTAGTTTTCGTAAATGTGGTTGCAGCATTTTTCGAATGNCAGTTTGGACCTTGTTGTGAAAACGGTCCCTGCGTATAAATCTCTTTATAAATTTTGATTCACTCAANAGACTCTTGTAAATAAAAAAAGTTTACACTAATCATTCTACATAACACAAATTTAAATAGGATTATTTAATACAACAAGTCCCTATTTAGGTTTACGATTAAAAACAAATTAGAACTATAAAAGTACCGTCAATGAAAAACAAAATAATACTAAATTATATAAATAAGGTATTAGAAAACATGCCAAAAAATTGGTTGAATTTAACCACGCATCGGCTTGATATCTATGATGAAAAATTAGCNAAAACTCAATTTTTAAAACAATTTGAAGTCTTATTTAATGCGAAGAACTCTGAAGCATTATCGCTTGATGAATTACCTACTGCTTATGACTATATTCGATTAGGACATCCATTATCCTGCCTAGTAGAATGGGTAATTGCTCACTTAAATAATACAAACCCAAATAATGTAATCAGTTTTTCTTCAAAAACAGCTTCTATATTAGCCATTCTAAGAAAAAATTTATTCGCTAATAAAAATACCCAAATTATTTACACAGGTAAATTACCAGATTTTTTTNATGCGGAACTACTAAGACGCATTTATGGCTATAAATTTGATTTACTTAAGGTTGAAAATACTTCAGCCATTTCAAAGTTTAACGGNAGTACCATTTTTATTTCNCAAAAGGAGGACATATTNAATTTCGATCTAAGATCAACTATTGACTTTTCTATNAATATTCATNCACTCTTGGGAAGTATTTTAGTCGTAAACGGAGAACACAATGAATCTTATATTNCNGANATACAACATGTTAGAAGAAGAGAAACCATTGCAATGACACCTGCAAATTCTTTAGCTGCCTTAAAGTTTCTAATTGAGCCNTCTTCANTTNATGCCACCAAAAATAAAAAAGAAACATCCAAAACATTGGTCTTAGATTCAATTAAGGCTATTACAGGCACAAATACAAAGGCNNTGGTTGGTTCAAGCGGACTGTCTATCCAATATGCGATTTTAATGGGGCTAATTCATGATGCGTTAGAAAANCACAAAGGAAAAGCTATCAAAATTGTAGTTCCTCCAAATTGTTATGGTGGAACTAATGATCAAGCAAGACGAGTTGCTGCTTGCATTAAAAATGTTGAAATTTTGGATTTACCAGTTGATGGTGAGCACGATATGGTGGAGAGTATNGATCNAGTTTTAAATAAAATTGCTAATGAAAATGGAATCCCTTTCATNATCGCTGAAATTCCAACAAACCCANGAGTTGAAGTTCCAAATCTTAAAAAATTAAGAGATGTTTTAACTGAAGTCCGNAAATCTNTAACCGGTGACATTGCTATTGATCCCATTTTTATTTTAGATCAAACATTTTGTCCTAATGTGCATTTTTTAGGGGAAGGTGAAATACTATCAACGGTTAGNACCATTTCATTTGCTAGTGGGTCNAAATTCCCAAGTGGTGGCAAATGTACTGCTGGCTATTGCATAGGAAACACAAAANCGAATACTCTGATGGAGAAAATAGAATTGCACCTAACACTTTGCGATAACGAGGCAACAGCACTTCAATATAAAATATTAGCAAANCAAATGCCTTCAATGAATCAAAGAATTNAAGACGCTTATATCAACACTCGTAAGTTTGTAAACTTTATCAGTGATAAATTACCAGAAGCAAGAATAAATTTTGTTTCCGAAGCGTTGGCAAAAAAAGGATTTATGCCTTCTGTATTTTCATTAGATNTACCTACCAAAGGNAATACTGATAAAGAAAGAGAAACTTATAGAAGAGAGTTAAATTTAAGATTAATCAACTTAATGATTACTAAAATACCCAACGAAAGTAAGTATTGTGTAAGCTATGGACAGTTAAATGGATGTTATTGGACAATCCCAGCAACATCTACTCAAGGTACAACCAAAGAAGGTGACAAAGATTACATTGCACGTGTTTCACTTTCTCCAAATATGGATNTAGCGCTTCATNAAAAAGTATTTTTAGATTTTGTTAAANATATTTAAATATCGTATGTTNTTGATNGTAAGATNTGATNATTTTAAAATTAATAAAAATGTAATAATGTGAAAAATAACATTAGNATATTAGGATGTGGCTGGCTTGGTCTTCCACTAGCATTGACGTTAAAANAAAATGGTTATTCAATAAAAGGATCAACTACTTCGGAAATTAANGTCAAACTATTAAATAATTANGGAGTACAACCATTTATTATTGATTTAAGTAATCGAGAGAGTGAATTTGAAGAGTTCTTAAATTCGGAAGTTTTAATTATTGCAATCCCATCAAAAAATATAGTCGGNTTTAANAATCTAATTTCTCACATCGAAAATTCAAAGATAAAAAACATTCTATTTATAAGCTCCACTTCNGTATATCCAAATAGCAACTCAATNGTCACTGAAGAACACCTCATTAACAAAACACCCCTTTCAGAAATAGAACTGNTATTTAAAACNAATNCAAATTTTAAATCGACTATTTTNCGATTTGGAGGTCTAATCGGTTATGACCGAAAACCAGGGAATTTCTTTAAAAATGGAAAAGCAATTAATTATCCAGATGCTTTTATAAACCTTATTCATAGAGATGATTGTATTCAAATTATCAAAGAATTAATTNCAAAAAATGTTTGGAATAAAACCTTAAATGCCTGTGCTGATACCCANCCNAAAAAAAGAGATTTTTATACAAAAGAATTTAAAAAAGAAGGTCGTAATAATCCAACTTTTAAAGAATTTTTTCCTAATNAATATAAAATAATTAATAGCGATCTATTAAAATCAATTTTGAATTATAATTTTATACATTCCGATTTAATGCNCTATTAAATAAAAAAACCTCCAATAAATTTAAGGCTTTTTTAATCTTATTANTNGTACTAATTAGGCGTTTCCTTTCTTAATTAAGTTCAGTGCTGACCCTTCATTATACCATTCAATTTGTGAATCGTTATAGGTATGATTTGTAATTATAATATCTTTACTTCCATCGCTGTGNACCACTTCAATAGTTAAAGGTTTTCCTGGAGCAAATTCATTCAAATCTAAAAAGTTAAAAGTATCATCCTCTTGAATTAAATCATAATCGCTTTCATTAGCAAATGTCAATCCTAACATACCTTGCTTCTTCAAGTTTGTTTCATGGATTCTAGCAAAAGATTTNACCAATACTNCAGCAACTCCCAAATGACGTGGCTCCATAGCAGCGTGTTCTCTTGAAGATCCTTCACCATAATTATGATCACCAACTACAATCGTTAATACTCCAGCGTCTTTATATGACCTTTGTGTTTTTGGGACGGAATCGTATTCTCCATCTAATTGACTTTTAACAAAGTTTGTTTTCATATTGAAAGCATTAACTGCTCCAATTAGACAATTGTTTGAGATATTATCTAAATGACCTCTAAAACGNAACCAAGGTCCAGCCATAGAAATATGATCTGTTGTACATTTTCCAAAAGCTTTAATTAATAATTTNGCNCCCTCTATTTTATTTCCTAGNGGAACAAAAGGACTTAATAATTGTAAACGCTCAGAACTTTCATTAACTGATATCTGNACATGACTTCCATCTANTTCTGGTGCCAAATATCCATTATCTTTTACTTCAAAACCTTTTGGAGGTAACTCCCACCCTGTTGGCTCCTCAAACATTACTTCTTTACCATTTTCATTTATTAATGAATCCTTTAATGGATTAAAATCTAANCGACCTGCTATTGCAATTGCCGCAGTTATCTCAGGTGAAGCTACAAAAGCATGAGTATTAGGGTTTCCATCTGCACGCTTAGCAAAGTTTCTATTAAAAGAATGTATAATACTATTCTTTGGTGCATTTTTAGGATTATTATATCTTGCCCATTGNCCAATACAAGGNCCACANGCATTGGTAAATAGTTTAGCATTTAAATTTTCNAAAACCTCAAGNATTCCATCTCGCTCTGCTGTATAACGAACTTGCTCAGAACCAGGATTAATTCCTAATTCAGCTTTCATTTTTATTCCTTTATCTAAAGCTTGTTGAGCTATAGATGATGCTCGAGATAAATCTTCGTAAGAAGAATTGGTACAAGAACCAATTAATCCCCATTCAACATTTAAAGGCCAGTCATTAGCAGTAGCTCTTTCTGTCATTTGTTCACCTACTTGAGTGGATAAATCTGGAGTAAAAGGT
The DNA here is from genome assembly GCA_002713705.1 of Flavobacteriaceae bacterium. Classification (GTDB taxonomy): domain Bacteria; phylum Bacteroidota; class Bacteroidia; order Flavobacteriales; family Flavobacteriaceae; genus Marifrigoribacter. The sequence continues at coordinate 97,539 of PAUJ01000028.1, read as the reverse complement.
CCGTTTATTAAAGGTCCTAATTCAGATAAATTTATTTCAATAACTTGATCAAAATAACTTTCAGGATCTGCATAAACTTCAGCGTCTCCAGTGAGGTAATCTTTTACTTTATTCGCAGCATCAGCAACATCTTCCCGATCCGTTGCTCTTAAATAACGTTCCATAGAATCATCATATCCAAAAGTAGAAGTAGTAGCTCCTATTTCAGCTCCCATATTACAAATAGTACCCTTTCCAGTACATGACAAAGAAATAGCTCCATCTCCAAAATATTCTACAATAGCTCCGGTACCACCTTTGGCACTGACAATACCTGCTACCTTTAATATCACATCTTTTGGTGATGTCCATCCAGAGACTTTCCCTGTTAATTTTACACCGATTAACTTAGGGAATTTAAGTTCCCAAGCCATCCCTGCCATTACATCAACTGCATCTGCTCCACCAACACCAATTGCAACCATTCCTAGGCCACCAGCATTAACAGTATGAGAATCAGTTCCAATCATCATTCCACCAGGAAATGCATAATTTTCTAATACAACTTGGTGAATAATACCAGCACCGGGTTTCCAAAATCCAATCCCATATTTATTTGAAACAGATTCTAAAAAATTAAAAACTTCGCTACTAACACTATTTGCGTTTTTTAAATCGGTTGCGGCTCCATCCTTTGCTTGAATTAGGTGATCACAGTGAACGGTTGTTGGAACAGCAACTTGACTTTTACCAGCTTGCATGAACTGTAATAATGCCATTTGAGCTGTAGCATCTTGACAAGCGATGCGATCTGGTGCGAAATCTACATAATCATTACCTCTAATAAATGCTTTAGTTGCATTTCCATCCCAAAGGTGAGAGTATAATATTTTTTCTGAAAGCGTCAATGACTTTCCAGTTATCTCACGAGCTTTATCTACTCTCTTTACCATTTGAGAATAGACTTTTTTAATCATATCAATGTCGAATGCCATATTTTTATTTTTATAATTTTAGGAAGTTAGTTTATTTTTTTTTAAAATAAACTTTTGCAAAACTACAAAATTTAAAGAATATTAACAAATAATGAAGAAAATGTTGAATTTAGTGAATATAGTTTATCAATTATTTGATTTTAATAAATATTTATTACAAAAATATGATTTTTATAGGTTTATTTTACGAATTACATAAATTATACGTCAAAATAGAGATCTAATTATATCTTCAATACTTAAACCTTCAGCTTCTGCCTTATAATTTTTAATCAGTCTATGGCGAAGAATACCGATGGCAACTTTTTGAATATCCTCTATATCTGGTGAAAATTTTCCATGCATTACGGCATGTGTTTTTGCGCTTAAGATTAAATTTTGGGACGCTCTTGGTCCCGCTCCCCAATCTATATACTTTTTTACAATTTCTGGAGCAGTAGAACATGCAGGTCTTGTTTTACTCACTAGGGTTACCGCATATTCGATAACATTATCCGCGACAGGTATTTTTTGGATTAATTCTTGATATTTTATAATTTCTTCAGCAGTAAATANTGCATTGATNTCTGGCTTAGCTNCTACTGTNGTAGTTTTCACAATATCAACTTCTTCATTAAANGAAGGATATTNTANATTAACAGCAAACATAAAGCGATCTAATTGNGCCTCTGGTAGGGGATAAGTTCCTTCCTGCTCAATCGGATTTTGTGTGGCTAATACAAAATAAGGCTTGTCTAATTTATANGTGTGACCAGCAATTGTCACTGACTTTTCTTGCATAGCNTCTAACAAAGCAGCTTGCGTTTTTGGTGGAGTTCTATTAANTTCATCTGCCAAAATAATATTAGAAAAAACGGGNCCTTTAATAAATTTAAAATGTCTGTTTTCGTCTAATAATTCTGATCCTAAAATATCGCTAGGCATTAAATCTGGAGTAAACTGAATGCGTTTAAAATTTAATCCTAAAGCATTGGCAACNGTATGAACTAATAAGGTCTTTGCTAATCCTGGAACNCCTATTAATANCGTATGTCCTCCTGAAAATATNGAAATTAATACCTGTTCAACAACTTCGTCCTGTCCAACGATTATTTTTTTNATCTCTTTTCTTAACTCATTATATTTTGTGACGAGCTGTTTTATTGCTATAACATCTGACATACTAATTTTCTTTTTTTACCCAATTATTAGTAAAATCACAATCTTTATAATCTGAGTTAACTTTAATGTATGTCTCTTTGATNTTTTCTTCTTGCCAATCTTCAATCGCTCTTAATTGTTTTTCTTTAAGAGCAAGTTCATGAACCTTCTCNTAATCCATAACATAATTGGCAACATGTTCGTCATATCTTGCAGTAACTGTTAATATTTTAAATATTTTTTTTCCTGTTCGATCTGTGTCTGTATAAACCTTAGTAACTTCTCCTTTTTTNATATTATAAATTTGGGCGCTTAACGTAGGATCCATTTTTGTTAATTCAAACCTTGTATCCAATGTTTGTGGGTTAACGAGTATCCCNCCATTATTTCTTGTTTCAAAATCATCGGAGTAAAGTTTTGCTGCTTCACTAAAAGGTATTTTTTGATCAAGGATACTTTGACGAATTGTGTCCATTTTTTTTCGTGCAGCTTTAACAATAGTTTGAGAAACTTCTGGAAAAATAATAATATGCCGCACATCTACCTCCTGACCTCTTATTTTATCAACTTTTAATAAATGAAAACCAAATTCAGTTTCAAAAGGTTCACTCACTTCACCTTCTTGTAGTGAAAATGCCATATCTTTAAATTCCTTAGCCATAGGAGCATCTTTACGAACCCCTTCTATNAGACCTCCTTTAGTTCGAGTTCCATCTTTAGAATACAATACAGCTTTTGTTGCAAAAGACGATCCGTTATCTACGATATCAACTCTAATAACCTTAAGTCTATTTACTGCATCTTGCTTTGCTTTATCGGTAACTTCTGGTTCAATCACTANTTGAGCAACCTCTAATTCTGCNCCAAATATNGGNCNTTCATCAACAGGAATTGAAAAGAAAAATGTTCTTACTTCTTCAGGAGTTATNACAACATTTGACACAATNCTTTCCTGCATGCGCTCNGTNAGCCTAATCTCTTTTCTAGCTTTAAATAAATCAGCTCTTAATTCGGTTATATTAGATTTTCTATAATAGCTAACTACCTTCTCTTCACTTCCTACTTGTTCAATCATNTAAGCCATAAGCTGATCAACTTCTGGTTCAATTTCTGCATCGGAAATCAATATACTGTCTTGAATNGCTTGATGAACATACAACTTATCCTCCATCAATTTCCCTATCATTTGGCAACGATCAATGGTGCTAATATCTACTCCATTTTGTTCAAATTCAAGGTAACTTTTATCTATATCAAATTCTAAAATCACAAAATCTCCAACGACCCCACTAACTCCTTCAGCTTTAAATTTTTTAAAATTAATTACGGTGTCAAGTTCAGTTTGCTNCTCAATGATTTCTGTATTTTCTGCAACACCATTACCNTCAACAACGACAANTTCTTGAGCTATTATTGGGGTTAACAAACTAATAAANAGTATTTGNAGNAAGCTAGTTTTNTGTAAAAAGTTCAAAATTTTTATTTTTAATTGCATCTATTGTAATCTCTTTTTCTATTTTNTTTAAAATTTCTTGCTTCCTTTTGTTTATTACAATTTGTTCTATTGTAGGTTTAACNTAAGAAAGAGGAGCAATATCATTNGTTTTTAATACTGCTTCGATTTGCACCAAATATACTCCTAATGAATCTTGTAANTGTGTAAAATTAGTTTTTTTTAANAGTTGATTATTGTTCTGTTTAAGCACTGGTAACACTCCTATTAATAGATCGTTTTTTATCCAAATTGAATCATTTAAATTAAACGCTTTAAACTTTATACTTAAATTNGTTAATTCGTTTTTATCANNAGAATCAAATCGTTTAAATTTTTCTACTAATTCTTTAGTGTTTGAAAAATTTTCATCGATGTGAATATACCTTATCTTTAATAAATCATCATTTAATTTAAAATTTTCTTTGTTCTGATTATAAAATTTTTCAAGTTCTTCAATAGTTATTATACTATCTAGCCGTTTAGCAACTATTGAACNCTTATAAGCTTCGATATAAAGATCTGTTTTATATTGATTTACTAAATNATTATAAGCATCTTGTTTCTCTTGGGTTAAGTTTATTATTGACTGATCAATTAANAATTGTTTAGTAGCCCACCTATTAATAAAATTAGTAACTATTAATGTNCTATCATNTTTTGATGTATTTTCAAAAATTAAATTTTTAATGTCTTTTTGATATAAATAACTATCATTAACTCTAGCGATAGGTNTATCTAGATTGTCTTGATTNATATAATCACAAGAATANAAGACAATNAGGCTANTAATAGTTAAAAATATTTTATTCATTAATTATCCAATTCTTTTTTAATTTTTTTAAGAGATTTCTTATTTATTTCAACTTTGTATTTATCTCTTAGGCTTTGCATCCATCTTTTTTCTATTTCACTTTGGTANTTACTTAAAACAATTCCTCTAACATTTGTGAATTCTTTTGCAGAGGGTGCANTTATTTCTTTAACGTTTACAACGACACTAGAACTGTCTCTNTTATATATTTCTGAAANTCCTGTTTTAATTTTAAGACCTTTAGGAAGTTCATTTTGATCTATTTCATANATACCACTTGTGATAATGACATTTACTTTACCATCGGCATTGAGCAGTTCTTTAATTTTCGTAATTTCCATTCCCTCAATTAATAATTCTTGAGCTTTTGTAGCGCTTTCATTATTNGTACTNGAAATAATATCTACATCAACTCTTTCCTTCCACATGTAATTATTTTTTGTAGCTGTATAATATTTCTCAAGGCCAATTGAGTCTGATTTTGCAGCTTGCCATATATTATTTTTCATTACGTCATAAACTAAAAGTCCATTTCTGTATTCATTAATAATAATTGCATACTCTTCATTCTCTANTTCTAANCTTTCTTTGTAATAATTTTTAAGNGCTTCATTCTTAAATACNNCATACATATCTNNTAATAACCTGTCCTTNTCAGAATATTTTTTTCCCAACCTTTGGTGATCTCTAATGTATTTGGCAAAGTCAGAAAACATAANCTCTTTGGTTCCTATAGTAAAAAGTACTTTATNGTCTTCAGAAGGAATAGGNGTATANACCCACTTCTTTTTATAGATACTATCAGTTAAGTAGGNATTGAAATATGGCGAATAGTTTTGCCCCTCTTTATAACCATATTTNGCAATTATCTTATTACTTATTGTTTGTGTAACAAAATTTGCTCTAGCNCCAGTATTAATTTTCTTTTCTATTTCTGGTTTCTGTTCTTCAAAAGAAGGTATTGTGAATTTTTCGTTGAGCCTAATAATATGCCAACCAAAAGAACTTTTNATAGGAGCTAATATCTCTCCCTCATTTTTTATTGAATATGCTGCTTTCTCAAATTCTGGNGCTCTTAAATCTCCAGGGCCAAAAGTTTTTATTTNACCTCCAACTTTACCAGTACTTTTATCTTCTGAAAATTGTTTGGCAACATTTTCGAAGGATTCGCCTTGCATGATCATTGCATATAATTCATTAATTCTTTCTTCAGGGTTTTCTTCTNTTTTATCCTTATTAGAAAAAATCATGATGTGAGAAACATTGATTTTTGGTTTTTTTAGTCTTCGGTCATTTATTTTGATAATATGATAACCAAAAGCAGTTCTTGTAATCTTAGATATCCCACCGATTTCTGTATTATANGCTGCTGTTTCAAAAGGATATANCATTCCAAAAACAGTAAAATACCCTAACTTCCCTTTAGTTTTTTTTGCACCTGGTTCTTCAGAATAATTAACAACTAAGGTTTCAAAATCTTCTCCACTAACTGCTTTATCATAAGCAATTTTAATTTTATTATATGCAATTAGTGTGTCTTTAGGAAGCGCATTAAAATTGACTAAAACTAAAATATGATCAGCATTTATTTCTTCTTTTCCTCTTTCATAAGCTTCATCTAATAATTGAGACGCAATTCTTTTATCAAANATATATTTTTTTGAAAGTTGATCTTCNTATTTTTCAAATTCCTTNATATACGTTTCATTTTTATCTAAATTTTGTTTGTAAGCTTCTGTAATCTTTAATTTATAATCTATAAATAAACCTAAATATCCATCAACATTTTTTTGAGATTCTTCAATAACTAAATCAAGATTTTTATTAAANACTTGTTTAAATTCTGAAGAATAAACNGGTTCTTCATCAATAGTTAACAAAACATCATTTTTCTTTTGTGATATTCCAGTAAAATAAGTTGTTAAAAGCAATAGTAAAAGTAAATTTATTTTATTCATTTTTATAGATTATAGTGAGAATTAAAACGGCTCAAATGTAANAAAAATATAGCTTTAAGCAAATAGCTTTTTGTTAAGCTTTACTTAAGAATTAGCTATTTNATTGGTTTTATTTTTCTTTAACTTGTATATTCGCAAAAATCTAAAAANACATTATGAANAAATTAAGTATNTTATCAGTNATTGCAATTATTTTCNGCATTCAATTAAATGCACAATCAAAAGTAGGAACTGTTGATGTTGAGTATATCATATCTAATATGCCAGAATTAGAACAAGTAAGAACNGATGTAACTTCCTANAATGATGNCTTAGAAAGTCAATCTAAATTAAAAATAAACACATTCCAAACATTGGTAGATTCATATCAACAAAACGAAAGNACTTATNCTGAAGCCATTAAAAAAGAAAAACAAAGTGAAATAATTGCTCTAGAAAATGANATTAAACAATTTCAACAAAATTCTAATAAGTTAATTCAACTNAAGCAAGATGAATTAATTCAGCCTCTTTATCAAATAATTGGTGATGCTTTAAATGCNGTTTCTAAAGAGGAGAAATTTACACAAGTGTTTACGATTAATAACAATATCGTATACTTAGACCCTAAAATGGATCTTACNATTAAAGTGATGAAAAAAATGGGATTACCGATTCCTCAAGAATAAAAGTATCTTTATTTATCTCGAATAATTAGGGGCCTCCTTTGTAATTGTAACATTATGTGGGTGGCTTTCTTTTATTCCAGAAGCTGTAATTTTTATAAATTTAGCAGAATCCTTTAACACTTCNATATCCTTTGCTCCACAATAACCCATTCCGGCTCTGAGTCCTCCAATAAATTGAGTCATACTTTCTAANAGCTCTCCTTTATAAGGAACCCTACCTACAATACCTTCAGGAACAAGNTTCTTNAGGTCATCCTCAATATCTTGNAAATANCGATCTTTAGAACCTTGTTTCATTGCTTCCACTGAACCCATTCCCCGATATGATTTAAATTTTCTTCCTTCGTAGATNATTGTTTCGCCTGGCGATTCTTTAGTACCCGCTAATAATGAACCTAACATCACACAATCTGCTCCTGCAGCTATTGCCTTAACAATATCACCTGTATANCGAACACCTCCATCTGCTATAACAGGAACTCCAGTTCCTTTTAAGGCAGCAGCTACCTCTAAAACTGCAGAAAATTGNGGAAAACCAACTCCAGCAATAATACGTGTAGTACAAATGGANCCTGGACCAATACCAACTTTAACTGCGTCTGCTCCTGCAGCTACTAAATATTTTGCNGCTTCAGCAGTTGCAATATTTCCAACCACAACATCCAAATCAGGAAATTGTTTTTTAATTTTTTTTAATACAACGACTACTCCTTTTGTATGACCGTGTGCGGTATCAATGATTACTGCATCTACTTGAGCATTTACTAATGCTTGTGTTCGTTCAACTGCATCTGCAGTAACACCAATTGCTGCTGCAACTCTTAACCTTCCAAAACTATCTTTATTTGCAATTGGTTTTTGAGTAACTTTTGTAATATCTCTAAATGTGATTAAACCTAATAAAACATTATCTTTACTGACAACAGGAAGTTTTTCAATTTTATTTTTTTGTAATATGATTTCTGCTTCTGCTAAGGAAGTNCCTTTACTTACAGTAACTAAATTTTCAGAAGTCATAACCTCTGTCAATGGTTTCTTATAATTTTTTTCAAAACGCAAATCTCTATTAGTTACAATCCCTATTAATTTTTTTTGTTCGTCAATAATTGGAATTCCTCCAATGCCATATTCACGCATTGTACTTTGAGCATCTCCAATTGTCGCAGTTTCAGGAAGTGTAACTGGATCGATAATCATACCACTCTCTGATCTTTTTACTTTTCTAACCTCAGCAGCTTGNTCTTTAATACTCATNTTTTTATGAAGTACNCCTATCCCACCTTCGCGAGCAATTGCCATTGCCATCGCACTTTCCGTAACGGTATCCATGGCAGCTGANAATACAGGTACATTTAAACTAATATTTCGAGTAAACTTGGTACTTATTGATACTTCGCGAGGTAAAACTTCTGAGTAAGCAGGCACTAACAATACATCATCGTATGTTAATCCTTCCCCTAAAATCTTGTTATTGTGTGCGGTCATTGCAATTAAAATTATTTTCAGTTTGAAGAAATGGTCACTAATTAATTGCATGCAAATCTACTAAAAATAGTTGACTTTTTCTCTTTTTTTAACAATTGTAATAAAACAGAAAAAGAGGATGCTAAAATACACCTATTGTTATAATACCATAAACTGCAACAATACATTTCACAGAAAGACCTCCTTCACTAATAAAATAAATTTCAACAAAAATTAATGTGATTAAGAAAACGAATTTTAAATTAAAAATTATTTTATTTTTTAATTTAGATATCAGCTAGTTGAGAGAAACCTTTAATTCATCTTGGTATTGAATTCTAACCAAATTTGCCCACTGAATGAGTTTTTCTTTATCTTCTTTAGAAAGCTTACCGTGTATCCAAGTATAAGATTCTAACGGCATTTCACCTTCTTCTACTTCTTCAATTAGTTCTTCTAATTTATGGTCTTTCTTTTTTGTAGAGTACTTTTCCCAGGCAGACATATTAAAATCTCCTTTAGCTTCTTTAACATGATCTGCTAACCAATAAGATATCGGTGCAATCTCAGCATACCAAGGATATTTTGTTGAATCTGAATGGCAATCAAAACAGTTTTGTTTTAAAATCATAAACACTTCGTCAGATGGCTTAGTATCGTTTTTAAATGCTGTAATTCCCTCTGTTCCTCCTTTATTTTTTTCAGGACGTACGAACTGCATAACAACGAAAACAAGTAATAATAATAGTCCTACAAATTTTAATTTTTTATTCATAATTAATGGTTTAATGATTTTAAATATAATATTACTGCTTTTCGAATATCAAAAGGTATTTCACCTTTTAAAGGTTTATAAATAGATATGATTCCTTCATTTTCTGGTGTTAAAAAAGGAATGTCGTATCCTTTCAATAAAAAATCACTAAAAGCAACTTTATAAGTTTTATTTAAGTCGATCGCTTCTCCAGCTATTAACCAATTCTCTTGTGCTCCTTCAGTTATGTTAAAACGTTGTAAATAAGCTCCTGTCCCTCGCTTAGATTTACCATAATCCAATATTTCTTTCAATAACATTCCCTTTATAGCTACTTTCAAAATTCCGCCCCCAAAAGGTAGAGTTCTAAAAACATCTAAACTAGATAGACGATTGGGAAGCATATCATCAATTCTAATGGAGCCTCCGTTTACCAATGCTGCATCTACCTCATCACTATAAGACCAAGCCATCGCTTCTGTAATTATACCTCCCAAATTAGTTTGCACCCCTCTATTTGCATTGTCATTGCCATTTAAGGGTTCATTTGTGATAAAAATAACTTCATTGGGATCTTTTATTATTTCTTTTATTTTTGAATTTAAAATACCTAGCCATTTATTGACTATTGTTGCTACTTCTGGTTTTGAAGCTATCTTTTTATTAATAAAAAATAATTCTGAATCTATTACTAGGTTTTTGGTTTTAATGTTATAGACTAGCGTGTGTATATAAATGGTTTTAGCATTCGCATCTGCTTTTGTTATTTTTGATTTTCCAACAGAAACAGACATGGAATTGTGATCGTGGCCTCCTATTATCAGAGGTATTTCTGGAATTATTTTTAATAATTCTATATCTTGTTCAATTTCTAAATGGGTTAAACCAAAAACTATATCTACTTTGTCTTTTAATTCGCTGTGGGCTCTTTCAGATTCAGAATACATATCTCCATAATAGACAAAGTCTTTTGAATTCGATGGCAAAGTCACTCCTAAAAAACCAATGTTCATTTCTTTTCCATTCGCACCTTTAATATTTATAGTATAAGTATCTACAACAGAAGTGGTATCATCCTCTTTTTGAACTTTAAAAAAAGTAGTATTACCATCACTGACATGACGAGTATTGGAAGACATCCAAGGAAAAGTTGATTCGTTTAATCTTTTTTGCAATTCATCTTCTTTTATATCGAATTCATGATTTCCAAAAGTTACCAAATCAAAATTCATGGCATTCATAACTTCAATCATTTGTTTACCACTAATTCGCTCATCATCAATTTTGATGGTTCCTAATAAAGAGGGGTTTAAAAAATCACCTGCCATCAACAAAAAGGTATTTGGGGTTTCTTTTTTTATTGAATCACTTACGTGAGCAACTCTTGCCATACCTCCAAATTCTCCTCCGCCTAACGGTGCAATTTCATAAACATCGTTCACCTGAATAAANTTAAATGTAATCTCATTATCTNCTTTATTTTCTTNACAACTAAAAAAAGTTATCAATAAAAGNAACAATAAAAAAAATTGGTTTCTCATTCGTTTATAAATTAATTANTGATACNTATTAAATATTTTAGATGCNTCCTTATAGGCATTTTCAAAAGAGATNGAATTGACATTTGTATTCACTTTTTCTGCAGCAAAATAGCTCAATATTTTTTCGGTNGGCANNTTACCAGTTAAATCATCTTTTGCCATAGGNCAACCTCCAAACCCTTGAATAGCTCCATCAAATCTTCTGCANCCAGCTANATATGCAGCTGAAANTTTTTCTTTCCATTTTGTAGTGGTNGTATGTAAATGAGCACCAAACTCAATNCTAGGNTATTTTNTGATTAATTCTGAAAATAAATAAGTAATAATCTCNGGANTCGAAGAACCTACAGTATCACTTANTGANAGAATNTTAACTCCCATNTTGGATAACTTTTCTGTCCATTCTCCAACAATATCAANANTCCAAGGATCTCCATAAGGATTTCCGAATCCCATAGAAAGATAGGCNACTACTTTTTTATTTTTNGAATCTGCAAGGTTTAAAATTTCTTTTAANGTTTCAATAGACTGANNAATTGTTTTATGAGTATTTCTCATNTGAAAGTTTTCAGAAATAGAAAAAGGATANCCTAAATAATCTATTTGATNNTACATTACAGCNTCTTTTGCTCCTCTTATATTGGCAACAATTGCCAATAATTGGCTTTCTGTACTGGATAAATCTAAAAGTGAAAGCAACTCTGAGGTATCTTTCATTTGAGGNATTGCTTTAGGAGACACAAAACTACCAAAATCAATCGTATNAAATCCACAGTCTAATAATGATTGAATNAATTGTGCTTTTTCTTTAGTAGGAATCCAATCTCGAACTCCTTGCATTGCATCTCTTGGGCANTCTATAATTTTTACATTTTGCATTACTCAAAGATAAGAATTCCTTTGATGTATTTTTTAANTATATAAAAAATTAAGGAATCAAAATAAATACTGCAATACCAATAAAAACAATTACTTGAATCCATTTTAATAANATANAACTATTTTTATTTTNATTTAATGTNNTAGATATATNTCCTGCCAAAATTGCTAAACTACTAAATACGACAAANGAAATAGTCATAAANACAATACCCAAAACAAAAAACTGATAAATGGTGTTTTNAAATTNATNCCACAAAAACCCNGGAAAAAAAGCAAGAAAAAANAGTAAGACTTTTGGATTNATTAAATTCATAANCACCCCTTGCTTAAAGAGTTGCAAATATGTTTTTTTTGNNACTTTATTTTTTAANTCGANATGTGCGTTACTTCNATAAACTTTATAAGCCAAGAATAATAAATAACAAGCACCTATTAGTTTTAATCCATAAAAAAATGTTCCTGAAGCAACTATAATTGCAGAAACTCCAAAGGCCAATAAAGNNGTATGAACGANACAACCACTTATCAAACCAATNGTAGTAGCAATACCACTTTTAGTNCCATTTGCNANAGATTGTGNTATGACATAAAGGTTATCCGGACCTGGGCTTAATGCTAAAAATAAAGTGGCAATAGAAAATGAAATCAANCTTTCTATCATCCTTTTAATATGGCTTTATTTATTCTTTTTACAAGTCCTGGTCCTTCATAAATAAAACCNGTNTANAGTTGNACTAANCGAGCTCCAGCATTCAACTTATCCATTGCATCTTTTTCTGAATGAATCCCTCCNACTCCTATAATTGGAAATGAACCATTNCTGTTTCTATGNAAATAANGAATGACTTCTGTNGATTTATCAGTAATTGGNTTTCCACTTAAACCACCCATTTGTTTTTTATNTTNTGAAATTAANTTATCCCTCGCAATNGATGTATTTGAAGCAATTACNCCATCTATAGAAGTNATTTTAACCAATTCAATTATTTCATCTAATTGNCTATCATTTAAATCGGGTGCTATNTTTAANAGTATCGGCTTTTGNTTTTCAAAAGTTTTGTTTGCTTTTTGNACNGCANTAATTAATTCTTCCAGATAATCTTTGTCATTTAACTTTGCATGACTAGATACATTTGGACAGCTNACATTTAANACAAAATAATCAACANNANAATGTAACTCATTAAAGCATNNTAAGTAATCTTCCGTATATTTTTCNTGAAGTGTCTCNGTATTTTTACCAATATTACCACCAATAATTATATTGGTATTGGATTTTAATTTTTCAACAGCAGCTTTTACACCGTTATTATTAAATCCCATTCTATTAATAATACCTTGGTCATCTTTTAATCTAAATAATCTTTTTTTCTCATTACCAATTTGTCTTTTTGGAGTAANAGTTCCTATTTCAATNAAACCAAAACCAAANTTTGANAATTCTTTATANAAATCAGCATTTTTATCAAANCCAGCAGCAAGTCCCACTGGATTTGGGAATTTTATTCCAAATAATTCTCGTTCTAATTTTTTATTTTTAATTTGNAATAGACTTCTAAATAAACCTCCAAATCCAATNTTATTAAAAATTCTAATCATAAAAAAAGAAAANTAATGTACTTTTTCTGGATCAAAAAGAAATAAGATAGGTCTGATTAATAATTTATACATAGAATAAATATGAAGTACAAAAATAGTATTTTTGTACTATAGATTTTAAGAAANTAAGCAATGATTGAAAAACAACACCTAATTNANCGTTTTNTAAGCTATGTTACAGTAGATACTGAAAGTGATCCAACTAGCGAAAACACTCCAAGTACNAAGAAACAATGGGATTTGGCAAATGCTTTGGTAGCGGAACTAAAAGAAATCGGAATGGAAGATGTTTCTATAGATGAGAATTCCTATATCATGGCTACTTTACCTAGTAATTTGGATAAAGAACTTCCAATTATTGGTTTTATATCTCATTTTGACACCTCTCCAGATTTTACTGGAGCTAATGTCAAGCCACAAATTATAGAAAATTATAATGGAAGTGATATAATTTTGAATNAAGAAGAGNACATCATATTATCTCCTTCTTATTTTGAAGACTTATTNCTCTATAAAGGACAAACATTAATAACTACAGACGGAACAACTCTTTTAGGTGCAGATGATAANGCAGGAATAACAGAAATTATTTCTGCTATGGAATATTTAATTAATAATCCTGAATTNAAACATGGTACTATAAAAGTAGGTTTTACTCCAGATGAAGAGATTGGAAGAGGAGCACATAAATTTGATGTTAAAAAATTTGGTGCGGACTGGGCTTATACTATGGATGGGAGNCAAATTGGCGAATTAGAATATGAAAATTTCAATGCAGCTGGNGCAGTTGTGACAGTAAAAGGGAAAATTGTTCATCCAGGATATGCAAAAGGAAAGCTGATTAATAGCATGTACATTGCTTCTCAGTTTATCAATTCACTTCCTAAAATGGAAACTCCAGAACATACNGAAGGAAGAGAAGGTTTTTTCCACTTACACGATATGAATGGCGCTGTAGAAGAAACAAAATTANACTATATTATTAGAGACCATGACCTCTCACATTTTGAAGTAAGGAAAAATACAATTAATAAACTCGCAGAAGAATTAAACTCNNAATATGGCAGNGAANTAATTTCTGTTGAAATTAAAGATCAATATTTNAATATGCGTGAAAAAATTGAACCAGTAATGCATATTGTGAAAATTGCTGAAGAAGCAATGATTCAAGCAAATATCAAACCATTAATAAAGCCAATTAGAGGCGGAACAGATGGATCACAACTAAGTTATATGGGTTTACCATGTCCTAATATATTTGCTGGTGGACATAATTTTCATGGCAGGTATGAATATGTCCCTGTTGAAAGTATGCAAAAAGCCATCGAGGTTATAGTGAACATAGCGCAATTGATTGTGAAACNATAGTAGTNNANAATNATAAAAAAAACCTTCAGTTAAATAACTGAAGGTTTTTTTATATAATTNTAGCTGTAAAGTTATTTCTTTTTTTCTGGATCTGGAGCATTTAATTTATTACTCATCTCCATTGAAATGGCAGATCTTTCATACTTCATTTTTCCTGCAGCAGATTCTAAGATACAAGTACCATCATCNTTAAGATCTAGTAATTTTGCATGCATACCACTTTTTGTAATAACTTTATCTCCTTTTTTAAGCTCATTTGCAAAACTTTTTTCTTGCTTTTGCTTTTTCATTTGTGGTCTTATCATAAATAAATAAATAACCGTAAATAATAATATAAGTGGAAGAAAACTTTGTAATTGTTCCATAAGGNTATTATTTTTTAGTAATTAATTATTTAGAAGTTGGNCCACTACCTGCTTTTGGATTTACAAAAGCTTTAATTTTAATTNTTTCNNTTCCAGTTTCAGTATTTGCAGTAATAGTAACTGTTTTACTTACTTGATTTTTACCACTTCCATTAAATTTAACTAACATTTCTGCTGAATCTCCAGGAGCAACAGGTGTTTTAGGATAGGTTGGTACTGTACAACCACAACTACTTTTTGCGTTTACAATTACCAATGGAGCTTCTCCAGTATTTGTAAATTTAAAAACATGCTCTACAGCAGTTCCTTGGTTGATTGTTCCAAAATCAAATTCTGTTTCAGTAAATANCATTTTTGGAAATTTTCCAGAATTAGCATCGCGNGTTTCAGCTTCNGCTACTTTTTCTTTACTTACTTTAGAAGCAGCATTTTCTTTACAAGATGTAAAACTAAACGCGGTTATTACGGCAAGAATTAAAATAATCTTTTTCATTTTTTTATNATTTGTTAATTANGNTNCTAAATTAATGAATTTTTTATATTTAATTAAGTCCTCTCCCTATTTTATTTAACTTCTCTACTTTGGTCAAATCTTTTACCATTTTATCTAAAATACCNTTTATAAAACTACAGCTTTTAGGTGTAGAATATTCTTTAGANACTTCNAGATATTCATTAATGGTAGCTCTTACTGGTATAGAAGGAAAAAACAAAAACTCTGAAATACCCATTTTTAANATAATCATATCTATTTCAGCTATCCTTTCTTTATCCCAATTTGGAGTTTTACTATCAATTTCTTCAGAGAGTTCATCTTCGTTAATAATCACTTTTTGAANCAATTGCAAAGCATATTCTTTATCTTCTTTGTTTTTATAAACTTCAGGGATNAAAATAGTATTAATATTTTTTTNAGTTATTTTCTGTAACATCTTTAANANCAAGGTGTTTACTAAAGGAAAATCATCAAGCCAAGTAAGGCGTTTATCTTCTANATATTCATATAGTTTTTCGTTGGGAGCTATAATATCTTTAAAAATTTTAATAATAAANTCTTTGTCTTCTGAAAAGGTTGATTCTTTTTTGTTAAGAAAATTTAAATACCATTCTTTTTCTTTTAATTCATTAAATATAATAGCAATGTATTCTGAATCNTTTTCCCAGTAATTAAGTTTCTTTTTCTTGATAATATCCGTAAATATTTCATTTGAATTCANTAATGAAATNACCTTGTTATCAATAAATAATTTACTTGGTTTTTTTTCTAAATCGGTAGCTAAATGCTTTTTTTGAGATATGAGCAAATAATTTTCAGCTTGATCGCGCAANGCNATAAATAATTGAATCATNAATAGGTACAAATCCTGNATTTGTTCCATATTATAAAGCAAAAACTTTTCTTGTTTTTCTAAATCTTTATTTTCAGTTTGGTTNTAAGCATANATAGATTGTAAAACCTTTACTCTGATGTGTCTTCTNGTAAGCATATTTATAAGAACGTTGAAACAAAAAAANCACAGAATAAATATTTTGTGNTTTTTTTAATNAATTTAATTACTAANTGTTTTTTTTAATCTTCGAGCGTCAATCCTAGCCTTTGCAACATCAAAAGCAGCTTGATGTGCGGTAACACCATTAATAACTGCATTTTCTAATATTTCTAAGGTCGTATTGTATATGTTTTCAGTTTTACGAATAATTTCTTTTTTGTCATAATTTTCTAATTCAGCATAAACATTAATAATTCCTCCTGCATTAATTAAAAAATCTGGTGCGTAAACAATCCCTTTTTCTTTTAGTAAAATTCCATGTCTATTTTCATCAGCTAACTGATTATTAGCTGCACCAGCGATTACTTTTGCTTTTAAATGAGGTAATGTTTGATCATTAACAGTAGCTCCTAGAGCACAAGGTGCATAAATATCCATTTCTTCAGCATAAATATTAGCTCCTTCATAAATAGTTACACTATACTTATCTCTAACCTCTTCTAATCTATCTTGATTAATATCAGAAATATAAACTTTAGCTCCTTCATTAGTTAAGTTTTCAACCAAAGCTTCACCTACATTACCAATTCCTTGGACATAAACCACTTTGTCTTCTAAAACATTGGAACCAAATGCATGGTTTGCTGCTGCTTTCATTCCCATAAAAACACCATAAGCAGTAATCGGGGAAGGATTACCAGCTCCACCTATCTCTTCAGAAATNCCGGTTACATANGGAGTAACNGTTCTAACTAANTCCATATCGGCAGTTGCCATACCAATATCTTCTGCAGTGATATATCGACCACCTAAAGAATGAACAAACTCTCCAAAACGCAACATTAATTCTGGTGTTTTTTGTGTTTTTGCATNACCAATAATGACCGCTTTACCACCACCTAAATTAAGNCCCGTAATTGCAGATTTATAAGTCATACCTCTAGACAAACGCAATACATCATTTAATGCTTCCCATTCATTATTATATTGCCACATNCGAGTACCTCCAAGTGCAGGCCCCATAACTGTATTATGTATACTGATTATTGCTTTTAATCCTGTATCTTTGTCATTGCAAAANACAACTTGTTCATGATCNTCAAAAGAAACCTGTCCAAAAACAGGACTTATTTTTTTAAGATCATTTTTGTTAACTACTTCAGTCTCCATATATTGAATTTTAACATCCTTAAAAAGGACGTGCAAAAGTAGTTGTTTGCTAATAATCTCGCAATAATATTAGTNTTAAATTAAGATATTGTCAAAAAAAAACNATTTAACTATCAATGAAAGAACTTCAGCAACTTAATCTTTATTTAAAAAAATACANCGGAAAATTAGTACTTGGTTTAATAATTACAATAATAGCNACCGTATTTAAATTAGTTGTTCCAAAAAAAATTGGAGACATTATTAATATAATTGAAAATTACATCAATGGTTCTTCAACAGATTTAAGTATTGTTAAAAAAGAATTATTCATAAGTATTCTTATCATNTTAGGTACTGCTCTATTAGCAGGTTTTTTTACTTTNTTAATGCGACAGACTTTTATTGTTGTTTCTAGAAATATTGAATTCGATTTAAAAAATGAAATCTTTAAACATTACGAACGTCTTTCACTAGAGTTCTATAAACAACATCGAACGGGCGACTTAATGAATCGAATAAGTGAAGATGTCTCTAAGGTTAGAATGTATGCAGGGCCTGCTTTAATGTATAGTNTNACNAATATAACTTTACTTGTAGTTACATTAAGCTATATGTTCTATTCNGCGCCAACCTTAACATTATATGCAATAGCTCCGCTACCATTTTTGTCATTTGCTATATATAAACTGAGCGCAGCTATTCATAAGCGGAGTACTATTGTGCAACAATACTTATCAAAACTTACCTCTTTTACGCAAGAAAGTTTTAGTGGTATTTCAGTTATAAAAGCATATNGTATTGAGTCTCGAATTATTAAAAATTTTAATGTTTTATCNGAAGGCAGTAAGGATAAAAACATAGACCTAGCAAAGGTACAAGCTTTNTTTTTNCCCCTAATGATTCTCTTAATTGGATTGAGCAACATATTAGTTATCTATATTGGTGGNAAACAATTTATNAATGGTGAAATAAAACAACTTGGAACCATCGTTGAATTTCTTATTTATGTAAATATGCTAACGTGGCCTGTTGCAGTGATTGGCTGGGTAACTTCTATGGTNCAACAAGCTGAAGCTTCTCAAAAAAGAATCAATGAATTTTTGAATGAAAAACCAACTATTGAAAACTGTGTAGAAACAGAAACAAAAATTAATGGAGTAATTGAATTNAATAATCTTTCGTTTACATATTCAGATACTAACATTACGGCACTTAAAAATATTTCATTTAAAATAAACCCCGGAGAGACCCTAGCTATATTAGGAAATACNGGATCTGGAAAATCTACCATCTTAGAGTTAATCGGNAGGCTTTATGAAGTTGATAATGGCCAGCTTAAAGTCAACAACAAAAACATCAAAGATTTAAATATTTCAAGCTTAAGAGGNAGTATTGGATATGTTCCTCAGGACGCTTTTCTTTTTAGTGATTCCATATTAAACAATATAAAGTTTGGCAAAGAAAATGCAAGCAATNAAGAAGTTTTTGAAGCTGCAAAAAAAGCATCAGTTCATGAAAACATCATTGGTTTTAACAAAGGTTATAAAACCATTTTAGGAGAACGAGGCATAACCTTAAGTGGTGGGCAAAAACAACGTGTATCAATTGCTAGAGCAATCATTAAAGATCCTCAGATACTACTATTAGATGATTGTCTATCTGCTGTAGATACTGAGACAGAAGAACAGATTTTAAATAATATAGAANCTTTATTAAAAAATAAAACTACTATTATTGTTAGTCATCGCATATCTTCAGCTAAAAATGCCCATAAAATAATTGTTATGGAGGAAGGCGAAATCATACAACAAGGAACTCATAATGAGTTAATAAAACTGGAGGGTTATTATAAAGAGTTGTATGCAAAACAATTATTAGAAAAAGAAAATTAACTTTAATGTTGCCATAGTTGTATTTTTTTTAGATTTTTGGGGAAATGTTTAAATAATAAAATTATGAGTGATAACTATATGATGGAGCGAGAAGAAATTCATTCTAAAGTAATGCGAGCTGGAAGACGTACTTATTTCTTTGACGTAAGAGCAACAAAGGCAGGAGATTATTACTTAACCATCACGGAAAGTAAAAAGTTTACNAATGACGATGGCTCATTTCATTACAAAAAGCACAAAATTTATCTTTATAAAGAAGATTTTTCTGAATTTAAAGATAGTTTAGATGAAATGATTTCATTTATAATCGATGAAAAAGGTGAAGAAGTAATTAGTGATCGTCATCAAAGTGATTATAAAAAAGAAGAAGAAATATCAAGTTCTGACTCTGANTCTAAAGATCCCTCCGTATCAAATTTTACNGACGTAGACTTTGATGATATCTAATTATTTTATATCCTCTTAATAGCTATAAACATCCTTTCAATAATATAATTTTGAAAGGATGTTTTTTTATATATTTATGCGAATTAAATTCAATCGCATGAAAAAAGGTACCCTACTATTTTTTTTATTTCTTTCAATTAAAACATTTACTCAGGAATATCATGTAAAGCTAGATTATTTTCTACCAAAAAATATATCATACAATCAAGACATTCCAACACCGGCGAGTGTAATNGATCATGAAATTGGAGACTGGCATATTACTCATGATAAATTAGTGCAATACATGTATGCTCTTGCTGAATCGAGTGACCGTATTTCCATAGAAAATAGAGGAAGAACATTTGAAGGGAGACCACTCTTACTTTTATATATTAGCGCTCCAAATAACCTCTCTAATCTAGAAAAAATAAGAGAAAATCATATTGCCTTAACTGAAAACGGCTCTGANAATATAGAGGTAACAAAAATGCCGATTGTAGTTTATCAAGGCTTTTCAATTCATGGAAATGAACCTAGTGGATCTAATGCTGCGCTTGCAGTAGCTTATTATTTAGCTGCTGCTCAAGGGTCAGAAATTGAAAATTTACTNAACGAAACAGTTATTTTATTTGATCCCTCCTATAATCCTGATGGCTTACAACGNTTTGCATATTGGGCAAATATTAATAAAAGTAAAAACATCAATCCAGATCCAAACGATCGAGAATACAGTGAGATATGGCCGGGTGGAAGAACCAATCATTATTGGTTTGATATGAATAGAGATTGGTTACCTGTTCAACTTCCAGAAAGTCAGGCAAGAATTAATACCTTTCATAACTGGTATCCNAATATATTAACNGATCACCATGAAATGGGGACCAATTCAACTTTTTTCTTTCAACCTGGTATTCCATCACGNACGAATCCTTTAACACCGAGTAAAAACCAAGAAATCACAGAAGCTATTGGAAANTTCCATGCAAAAGCACTAAATAAAATTGGAAGTTTTTATTATAGTAAAGAAAGTTTCGATGATTTTTATTACGGAAAAGGATCNACTTTTCCAGATATAAATGGTGGCATTGGAATATTGTTTGAACAAGCTTCTTCNAGAGGNCATGCACAAGATAGTGACAATGGAATACTTACTTTTCCATTTACCATACGCAATCAGTTTACAGCAGCACTGTCTACATTGGAAGCTGCTCTTAGCATGCGNATTGAATTATTAAATTATCAAAAATCATTTTATGCTAATGCNCGTAAAGAAGCTAAAAATTCTGGTGTAATTGTTTTTGGTGACGAAAAAGATGCAACTAAAGTNAATCAATTAGCTAAAATTTTAAAACTTCATAAAATTGAATATTATGAATTAAAAAGTAATTTTTCAAAAAACGGAAAAAATTATAAAAAAGGATATAGTTATGTAATTCCAAAGGATCAAAAACAACATCGATTAATTAATGCTATGTTTCAAAAACGAACCACTTTTCAAGATAGTTTATTTTACGATGTAAGCGCNTGGACCTTTCCGCTTGCATTTAATTTAGATTATGAGGAAAATGAAGGCGTAAATAGACAAGGTGAAAAAGCCTTAGAAAAGAAAAGCANATATATTCCTAAAAATTCAAATTATGCNTATTTAATGGAGTGGAACGATTATAATACCCCTAAGGTNTTAAATAAAATTCTAGAAAAAGGCTTACGTGCAAAAGTGAGCTTAAAAACCTTTAAGTTAGAAAACAAAAGCTATGATTACGGTACAATATTAATTCCTGTTCAAAATCAGAAATTAAATAAGCAAGAATTATCAAATTTCATNAATGAACTTTCAAAAGAAAACAANGTNTTAATAAATGGTGTTTCAACNGGCCTTTCCGAAGGTATTGATCTTGGAAGTAGTAATTTTAAAGCAATAGAANCTCAAAAAGTAGCATTAATAGTAGGAAGGGGTATTACTCCTTATGATGCAGGAGAAGTATGGCATTTATTTGATCAACGCTATGACATGTTNATTTCAAAGTTAGATACTCGTGANTTTAACAGAACAGACTTAAGTAAATANACNGATATCATTTTACCNAATAGTTGGGGGAATGCACTATCAAAGAAAGNTGCAGAAAAACTTAAAAAATGGGTTGAAAATGGAGGAACATTAATTGGATACAAAAACACTGGTAAATGGCTAAACAACAATAATCTATTAAAAATTGAATTTAAATCTAAAAAAGATTCTACTCAAAATACTTCTTTTGAACAAAAAAGTAATTATTTTGGAGCACAAGTCATTGGAGGAGCTATATTTGAAACATACATAGATCGGTCCCACCCTATTGCTTTTGGCTACAAAAATAACACACTTCCTGTTTTTAGAAATTCAACTATTTTNATGAAACCCGATAAAAACAGTTATAATAATCCCATAAGTTANTCCGAAAAAGCATTGTTAAGCGGCTACATATCTAATAAAAATCTATTAGAATTAAAAAAGACTAGCATGTGCAAAATTGGGAATCTTGGAAAAGGAAAAGTGATATACTTTACGGACAATACTAATTTCAGAGCTTTTTGGTATGGCACAAATAAACTATTAATGAATGCCATATTTTTTGGTAACGAAATGTNAGAAAAGATAATTTTTTAATGTAAAATTTTATTCGATAGCTTNAAATTAATTACAAGTATAAAAATNTAAATCATAGCTNGATTTGAGATTACAATAAAAAATGACTATTNGAGGTNTTTTGAGCAAAACTTAATGACGCTAACNATTGTGTCTTTTTTTAATCTTAGAGGAGGTTCCTAATCTTAAATTTTTCAAGTTCAAACTCAGCNATCATTTCATTTACGATATCAGCAGCAGGCTTAATTTCGTTTATAAGNCCTGATATTTGGCCTATTTCTAATTCTCCNTCTTCTAAATCTCCTTCAAACATTCCTTTTTTAGCCCTAGCTCTTCCTAATAAATTCAATAATTCTTGTTTTGAGGGATTNGTTTTGTAAAGCGCTAACAATTCATCGGAAAATTTATTTTTAAGCAAACGNACAGGAGCTAATTCTTTTAAGGTTAAAAATGTATCNCCATCTTGAGCTTTANTAACTTTTTTCTTAAATNTTATATGAGCGCTTGATTCATCACAAGCAACNAACCTACTGCCAACCTGTACTCCATCTGCACCTAAAATCATGGCTGCTAACATACCTTTACCAGTAGCGATACCACCAGCTGCAATCAAAGGAATATCTAATTGATCTTTGACCATAGGAANTAATGTNAAAGTAGTGGTCTCTTCCCTACCGTTATGACCNCCGGCTTCAAAACCTTCAGCAACTACAGCATCAACTCCTGATTCCTGAGCTTTTAAAGCAAATTTCACACTGCTAACCACATGAACAACNGTACGATTATTTTCCTTTAATCTAGCGGTATGCGTTTTAGGATTTCCTGCAGATGTGAAAATNATTTTNACATCTTCCTCCATAATAATTTGAATTATCTCTTCAATATTNGGATACAACATGGGAACATTAACCCCAAATGGTTTATTGGTAGCCTTTTTGCATTTTTGAATATGTTCCCGTAAAACTTCTGGATACATAGANCCTGCTCCTAATAATCCTAAACCNCCAGCATTACTAACTGCACTGGCTAATNTCCAACCACTATTCCAAATCATGCCGGCTTGAATGATTGGATATTGAATGTTGAAAAGATGATTTATTTTATTTTGCACTATTCTTTAATTATCTTAAAGCTAATTTGTTTATTATTTGAATTNATTGAAGCAATGTACATTCCTGAATTCAAAGACTCCATATTTACTGAATTCAAGTTTCTTGAAATTTCGGTTGATAAAACTTTNTTCCCCAAAATAGAATAAATAGTAAATGTNCCATTTGAAATTCCTTCNGGGAATGATATATTTATTTTTGAAGTTACAGGATTTGGGTACAATGCAAAATTAGACATCAAAAAATCATNTTCAAGCCCAAGNTCTTGTAAAGCTANATAAGCATTTTCGAAGTTTGGAATACCGTAACCCATTTGATCAGTAGGATTATTATATAAGTTTGCAGATTCTNTTACAATTTGCATAATATGTCCATTNGGAACATCTGGTCTTGATTGCCACAAACAGGTTATAACTCCAGCCATTATAGGAGAACTAAATGAAGTACCACTACTAAAATCAANATTACCACCAGTATTAATTACCGCAGCATTTGATCCTTGTGCCATGACATCTGGCTTAACTCTGCCATCTACAGTTGGACCTATAGAACTAAAAGCTACATAGATTCCATTAGAATTNACTGCTCCTACAGTCAAGGTTCCAGGAGAATCTCCAGGAGTACCGACNGTTGGAAAACTAGNATTGCCTCCATTTCCTGCAGAGGTAACTAAAATCATACCTTTATCAAATGCAATATTTGCNCCTCTAGCAGAAAAAGTAGTTTGACCATCAAGATCTTCGTAANTATGATNATAATTTGGATTATCANAACCTCGATAACCTAGACTTGTATTTACAACATCAACACCTAAACTATCAGAACGTTCTAAAGCTTCTACCCACCAGGCTTCTTCAACTGGTGTTTCAGAAGGTGTATATTCAGTAACGAAAAAATAAAATGATGCTTGTGGAGCTGTGCCTACAAATTCATTTTGTAAAAAGCCCCCTATGTCACTTGATGTAACAAANCCATGTGAACTGGTTCCGTCAACATTTTCTGTCCTAGCTTCAAAATCATAAGTTCCTAATATTCGATTTTCATCTCTCATTTTTTGAAACCCAGGATTGGTATCAATAGATGGAAACCCTGCATCCANTACTGCTACAATCATTCCTTCTCCGNTATAATCTAACTCNTGTAAATAATCTCCTGATAGCATTTCGATTTGATTNGNTGCAGCTCCATAATTGTAAATAANATTTTGACCGGCCTCTTCTAAAGAAAACTTATTTTCTATTGGNGCTCCGGGAAATAGATTTAAAGACTTATCAGCGTATTCTACATTAGTTACNAAAGNAAGNTCTAAAAGTGNTTCAATATTAGGTTGAGAACCAATAANGTAAACACANTTCATCCATTTTGATTTTGAACGAACNGTAATACCTGTTGCATTTTTAATTTGTGTNATGTANTTTTCATTAACAGGAACATCTCTTTCATCAATTGCTGTTCCGTGTAATTCTTTACGATCTATTGCTTCTTGCGTCATNATTAATATTGGATCNGCTAAAGAAACTTCCACATTTTCTTTATCTGCAAAAAATACCCAAGCATCTTGAGATTGAGCAANACCTTGTTGAATAGATAAAATTGTAAGCACTANTAATAATTTTCTCATAATCTTCNTTTAATATGTAACAATTGAATTTTAGTTTACCCTAAAATCATANTATTTAAGAGATAACCCCACTTCCAATTAATTCTTTATTTTGATACCAAGCTACAAATTGACCTTCAGTNATTGCAGATTGNNGGTNATCAAAGATAACATAAAGTCCTGATTTTGTAAAATAAATAGTTCCACTTTCAAGTCTTTGTCGATATCTAATGCGAGCCGTTACCTNTANCGACTCCCCAATATTGATTTTTAAATCTGGACGCACCCAATGCGTTTCTTCCGAAAGNACCAATAAGCCCCTTCTNTACAATCCGGGATGATTNTTNCCTAAACCAACATAAATTATNTTTTCTATTACGTCTGTATCTATTACAAANAANGGTTCTTTGGTNCCTCCAACCGCNAGGCCTTTTCTTTGCCCCTTTGTAAAATAATGNGCTCCTTGATGCTTTCCAACAGTTTTTCCATTTTGTTTAGTATANTTTTTCTTTTCAGAGATAAACGCTAATTCTTCTTCTTTAGAATTAAAAGCTAAATTTTCTCTTTTAAATCCTGAAAAACTTGAAGGAATTTCAATGATTTCTCCTTCTTTAGGTTTTAATTTTTGTTGAAGAAAATCAGGTAAACGGACCTTTCCAATAAAACAAAGTCCTTGAGAATCTCTTTTTTCAGCAGTAATTAATTCTTGTTCCTTTGCTATTTTACGCACCTCAGGCTTTAGTAATTCTCCAATAGGAAATAATGTTTTTGAAAGTTGTTCTTGCGACAATTGGCATAAAAAATAAGACTGATCTTTATTGGAATCTTTACCAACTAATAATTGATACGTTTCCTTGTTGTTTTTAATAAGAGTTCCTTTTCTNCAATANTGACCCGTAGCAATATAATCGGCACCCAAATCCAGNGCAATTTTCAAAAAAACATCAAATTTTATTTCACGATTACATAAAACGTCAGGATTTGGAGTTCTACCCATNTTATACTCCCTAAACATATAATCCACAATTTTATCTTTGTATTGTTCACTTAAATCNACAGTTTGAAAGGGTATTCCTAACTTTTCTGCTACCAACATAGCGTCATTACTATCATCTAACCAAGGNCATTCATTAGAAATGGTAACCGAATCGTCATGCCAGTTTTTCATAAAAAGACCAATNACTTCATAACCTTGCTCTTTTAAAAGATAAGCAGCTACACTTGAATCTACACCTCCTGAAAGCCCNACTACAACTCGCTTTTTCATAAAATAATTTAAGAAAGACAAAGATACATTTTTTGTATTAGAATCATATTCATTAACGGCTCTCAAAAAAACTTNAAAAAAACATATNTAAAAAATTAACAAAATTTTATTAAAACTTTTTNTAGTTATTGTTTAACAATANACTAGTTTTGNNAAACAATAAACATNNAATAANATTAATTTAAAACAAAAAAAATGAATTACAAAAACACGATTAAGAAATTAAGTATTGCAATGGTACTATTATTAACATTTGCTGCTTGTAGCGATGATGATGATAATANCAATGAAATACTNCCTACACAACCAAACATTGTAGAANTAGCAATTGCNACTCCAGATTTAAGTTCCTTGGTGGCAGCTTTAACTGCAGCAGATTTAGTTGATGCANTAAACGCNGATGGCCCNTTTACCGTATTTGCACCAACAAACGATGCTTTTGCAACGTTTTTAAGTGANAATGGTTTTGCNAATTTAGACGAAGTACCTGTAGACGTTTTAACNCAAGTNTTACTTTACCATGTTGTNGCTGGTAAAATAGGATCNACAGATTTAACCAATCCTGGAAATACAACTGCAATGACCCTACAAGGAGAAGANCTAACNGTTACAATGCCAGAAGCNACCATTACAGANGCAACNGGAGCTTCAGATATCGGAATTACAGCTGTCGATATAGAAGCATCAAATGGAGTTGTTCACNTAGTAAATAAAGTAATGCTTCCATTTCCACTNGAACAAAATATTGTGGATATAGCTTTAGANACTCCAGAGTTAAGTTCTTTAGTNGCAGCATTAACTGCAGCTGATCTAGTNGGNGCTTTNAATGGAGATGGACCATTTACTGTTTTAGCNCCAACAAACGAAGCATTTGCGACGTTCNTAAGTGANAATGGNTTTGCTACTTTAGATGANGTACCTGTAGANGTTTTAACACAAGTTTTATTAAANCATGTAATTTCAGGAGTAATTACTTCTAGTGATTTAGTATCAGCAGGTTCAGGATATTCTAACACTTTAGCTAATGGNGCTGGANACAATTCAATGAGTATCTATTTTAACACCTCTAATGGCGTAAAATTTAATGGAATATCATCTGTTAGTTTAGCTGACATAACAGCATCAAATGGNGTTNTTCATNTCGTAGATGCTGTTATTGGACTACCTACAGTNGTAACATTTGCTGCTGCAGATCCTACGTTNTCAACTTTAGTTACNGCTTTAACTGAATTAACACCAGCAACTNACTTTGTTGAAGTATTGCAAGGTGTAGGNCCCTTTACNGTATTTGCNCCAACAAATGATGCTTTTAGTGCTTTACCAGCAATTCCTGCTGAAGAACCTTTAACNCAAATTTTGTTATANCATGTAGTTGCTGGTAACATAGCTTCCGGTGACTTAACTAANCCTGGAAATACAANTGCCATGACATTNCAAGGAGAAGATATAANTGTTACAATGCCAGAAGCTACAATTACAGATGCTTCAGGTAACACAGANATAGGTATNATTGCAGTAGATGTACAAGCAGTAAATGGAGTTATACATGCAATCAACAAAGTAATGCTTCCATTACAACCNTANNATTAAAATAAAGTATGTTTATTGATTANTACTTTGTTTNGAAAAGAGTTCTTATGTAAAAATAAGAGCTCTTTTTATTTATATAAATAGTTGGAAACCTCTATTNTTNTTAATACTTNTATAATAAATTAATATTTAGGGAAAATTTCTTCTTTCAANATATTTCCATTTTCATAAGTTTTCCAGACACCATTTTTTTTACCNTTTTTATAGGCACCCTTTAATATTACATTTCCCATAGCGTCACAATAGATAGCATTGCCATGGAGTTGGTCATTTACATAATATAATTTTTTTAACAATTTCCCGGTGGTTGAATAATAATTATTTGAGCCTTCTTTAATACCTTTTTGATAATTTATTTCTTCCGCCAAGATATTGGTTTTNTAATAAGTAAGTTTTTTGCCATCTAGTAAATNATTATTATAACTCTCTTTTGTCATNATATTTTTAGTACCNGTGTGATAGTATATCCAAGTCCCAATCCTTAATTTCTCTTTCATGGACCCTTCACTTATAAGTATTCCTTTCTTAGAAAAGTACTTCACTTCTGAAATGGCATCATTTTTATTAAATGATTTTGTNANNATGGGGATTNCTCCACAATCTTCACAATAAAANTTAAAGACTCCTATTTCTTTTCCATGANTAAAAACACCTTCATATCTAATTTGTTNGGAATTATTAAAATTCTTTTTCCAAATTCCATGACGTTTTCCTTGACCATCTAATTGATTAATTTCATTTTGAGAAAAAACTACTGCAGTANTAAATAACAAAATNGAAGTAANTAAAATACTTATTTTCATCTTTGTNTTTTTATTAATAATGATTAAAACTTACAACTATTAAAATTACTTTATTTTTTTAAATTTTAAGTAAAAAAAAACTCCCAATGGGAGTTTTAAAAATTATTTTTTTCCTTTCTTCTTTTGCTCCTCAGCTTGTTCCATCATTTCAGCCATCTTCTTTTGAAATTTATTCTGTTTTTTTGGTTTCTTTTTATTCTCCTGAATTTTTGCATGAATTTTATCATCATCGATTATATAATTCTTTATAACTAACATAATTCCAATCGTAATTAGGTTTGAAACAAAATAGTACAANGAAAGACCCGATGCATAATTATTGAAGAACACCAACATCATTAATGGCGACAAATACATAATAAACTTCATGTTAGGCATTCCTTCTTGCTGTTGCATAGTTTGACCAGTAGTCATCATCATATAAATAAATATTGCGATCGATGCAAGAATTGGAAATAAACTGACGTGATCACCATAAAATGGTATGTAAAATGGNAATTCNGCTATTGCATCAAAACTTGCAAGATCATGTGCCCAAAGGAAACTTTTTTGACGTAAATCGAATGCAGAAGGAAAAAATGTAAATAAGGCATANAATACAGGGATTTGTAACAANGCAGGTAAACAACCTTTTAATGGACTNGCACCAGCTACCGTTTGAAGTTTCATCGTTTCTTGCTGAATCTTCATTTTATTACCTTTAAATTTTACTTTTATCTCATCTAATTCCGGCTTTAATACCTTTAATTTTGCTTGAGACAAATACTGTTTGTATTGAACTGGTGATAAAGCTAATTTNATTAATATNGTCAGCATAATAATTGCTANCCCAGCAGGTAAAAAACCACTTAAAAAAGCAAACAATGGAATGATTAAATATTTATTTAAAAATCCGAAAATACCCCAACCTAAGGGCATCGCTTCATCTAAATTTCTATCATAGGTTTTAAATATTTTATACTCTGTAGGNCCATAATACATATTCATATTATAAGAAAGGTTGCCCNACTTTGGTTCTAAAAGCATTTTTGCGCCATACCTTTTAGTATATAATGTATCCACCTCTTCGTCTTTTACTAAATCTATAGAACTAAGTGCAACTTCTTTAAAAGCAGTATCGGTTAACAACATAGAACTAAAAAAGTGCTGACGAAAATTCATCCAATTTAAGTCTTTTACTAATTCGTCATCATCTGAAGCTGCAGATAATTTACTGTGTTTATCTTCATTTTCATATTCATAAGTCAAACGAGTATATCTATTTTCATAAGAAATACTTTTAGATTGACGATACCCAATAAAATTCCAATCTAAATAAATAGGTTGAGAAGTATTTATTANATTTTCTAAACCTTGAGTTTTAATGCTAAATCCTAACATATAATTGTCAGGAATTAATTCGTANCGGTATTCAATAAAATTGTNTTCTGAAGTTTTTAACTTCATAGAAAGCACTTTGTTATCTCCATTACTTGAAATTGATGGTTCAAAATATAAATCTTGTGAGTTNAANAACCTATTTTCTGAGTAAAACTGAAGGTTTAGAGAAGAGTTNCCATCTTTAATTAAATAAACTGGAGTTCCATTGTAGATGGTTAGTTTTTTTAATTTTGCTTCTACAATATACCCACCTTTATTACTTATTGTTAACTTTAATACTTCATTTTCAATCACAGTTGTTTCATCAGTTGCTGAAAGCAGTGTCCCAGAATAAGCAAAAGATCCCAATCTGTTTTGAAGTTCTGATAATCCAAGAGAGTCTTCAGAATTCGCAATAGTAAATNTTGTNATTGCATTTTCTAATGAAATATCTTGTTGACTGACNNTATCAGAANTTTTATTATCGATTTCTATTTGTTCAATTTTTTCNTTTTCAGCTTTTTGAGCCTCTAATTGCTCTGGAGTTGGTTGATTTTGCCATAGCATATAAAGCAGAATAGCACCAATTAATAAAAAACCTACAACAGTATTTATATCAAATTTTTTTTCTTCCATAGTACAATCCTAAATAATATTTAGGAAAATTAGTTAATTATCTTGAATTGAATCTGTTCAATAGATTCATTTTTTACAATATTATTTTTCAAATATCCTACCTTTTTTTAAAAATCGCCAAATTGTCGTATTAATTATTTTTTAAATGCTCATGGGCAGCTTTTANGAATGANACGAATAAGGGATGCGGATTTACAACCGTACTTTTATATTCTGGGTGATATTGTACACCAACAAACCAAGGATGGTTTTCTATTTCAACAATTTCTACCAAACCTGTTTCTGGATTTATACCCGTAGTTTTAAGTCCTGCTGCTTCTAATTGTTCTCGGAATTCATTATTATATTCATAACGATGTCTATGACGCTCTTCTATTGATTTAGCAACATATGTGTTACTTGCAATACTGCTAGCTACTAAATCACATTTCCAAGCTCCCAAACGCATGGTGCCTCCTTTATCAGTAATGTGTTTTTGTTCGTCCATTAAACCAATAACTGGATAAGGGGTTTCTTTATTCATCTCGGTTGAATTAGCTCCTTTTAAGCCAAGTACATTTCTTGAGTATTCTATCACCGCCATTTGCATACCCAAACAAATTCCAAAATAAGGAATCTTATGTTCCCTAGCATATTTTACTGCATCTATCTTTCCCTCTATGCCTCTTTCACCAAAACCGGGTGCGACCAATATACCGTGTAATCCTTTAAATTTTTCTGCAACATTGGTTCCGTCTAAATGCTCCGAATGAATAGAAACAACTTTTACCTTTATTTCATTTTCTGCCCCAGCATGAATAAAAGACTCTAGTATAGATTTATAAGAGTCTTGTAGCTCTACATATTTCCCTACTAATCCAATTTTCACCTCACTCTTAGGATTTTTATGCCTTTTCAAAAAGCTATTCCAATGTNCTAAATCTGGAGTTTCATGATCGTTTAAATTTAATTTTTTTAAGGTGATGGTATCCAACCCTTCTTCCAACATTAAATTAGGCACATCGTAAATAGTAGATGCATCAATAGACTCTATTACAGCTTCCTGATGCACATTACAAAACAAAGCTANTTTCCGTTTAATGTCANTTGATAAGTGATACTCTGTTCTACAAACTAAAATATCTGCATTGATACCACTCTCCATTAAAGTCTTTACAGAATGTTGTGTGGGTTTGGTTTTTAATTCACCAGCAGCTTTTAAAAATGGAATTAATGTTAAATGAATGACTAAAGCATTATCATCTCCCAACTCCCATTTTAATTGACGTACTGCTTCAATATAANGCAAAGACTCAATATCACCAACCGTTCCACCTATCTCGGTAATGACTATATCAAAGTCTCCAGTATTTCCTAAAAGTTGTATTCTATACTTAATTTCATTGGTAATGTGCGGAACTACTTGTACTGTTTTTCCAAGGAATTCACCCCTGCGTTCTTTTTGAATAACACTTTGGTAAATACGACCAGTTGTTACGTTATTAGCTTGTGAAGTAGGCACGTTTAAAAAACGCTCATAATGTCCTAAATCCAAATCTGTTTCTGCACCATCATCAGTAACATAACATTCTCCATGTTCATATGGGTTTAATGTTCCTGGATCNACATTTATATAGGGGTCTAATTTTTGAATGGTTACTCGATATCCTCTAGCTTGTAGTAATTTAGCTAAAGATGCTCCAATAATTCCTTTCCCTAAAGAAGAGGAAACTCCGCCCGTAACGAATATATATTTTGTAGTGTTCATTTGTCCTTATTATACGGGATGCAAATGTAAGGATTTATTGCTGAAGCAAGCAGATAATCAATAAGAAACAAATGAAAATATAAAGAATCTTAATAAAACTATTAATGATTGTTGCTTATTANTCTATTTACGAATGAGTTTTAAGATCAAATCTTNNAGTCCATTTATTTTAATTTCATCTATTTCCATCATCATGCTCCCTAATTTACCCTTTGGAAACCCTTTNCGTTTATNCCAGGTATAATAATACTCCGGAATTTTAATCAAGTAATAACCTTTATATTTACCATAAGGCATTTTATAATTTGCCAATTCAATTAAATGATTGGGATCAAAATTATTTCCAACGTTCATAAGCTATATAAGTTTCGNATTCCATTTTTTTCTTTATTTTTTGANTGATTTGATTCGCTATCAAATTTTTGTTACATCGCTATTNGAGTANCTTCTGTTTGGTAAAATAAAGCTTCTAACTCTTCTTTCATATTATCAGAAAACTGAGTTTAATNTNGGGTTCTTGAAAGATGCGTTTATACAATTCTNNAATATCGAAATGAGTTTGCACNTATTTTAAAANCTGTCNATTACAGGTTGTAATCTTCAGTCCATGCAATTTTTTCTTCTTCCAAATGAGGAAAAAAATAAGCCGATGAGACTAAAATTATTCAAATTACTTTCATTATTAAANGATACTTGGCAATTTAAAAAGAGAGAATCCCAAATTTTATAAGTTCTGCTAATTTATTAAAAGTGAATGTGAATCTTTTAAGNATACTACAAAAAAGTGAAATTATTCAAAGATAATTTATTCGACTACTTCCAGTTTTAATTCATTGTTGTATTTCATAATGTAAAAAGCTTGGTTTTTATATCCTGAATTTAANGTATTAAAATATTGAAACTTGTTTTCAATATACTCAGTTTTAATATCACTAACAGAAGCTTCTTTTAAAGTTATTGCATTAGCCAANCTTAATAACACATCGTATGTAACATCAAAACCTCTAATTGCATAATGATTAGGCATTACTCCATATTTGTTTTTATAACTCACCAAAAAAGGAACCATTAAATCATAATCATAATGTTTATTTGATGACGGATATGTGAAATTTAAATTTGCTAAATGCNCATTAGATACATCATGATAATCAAAAGCTCTTGATTTATTAACCGCAAAAAGGCGTATTTTATTTTTTCCAATCTCAACATCATCTTCGTCTAATATAATCTCAGGAAATCCATTTAAAAGNCCTACTACATTACTTACCAAAATAGGATTATCTGAATCTAAAATCACCCAATTTTCTTTAACCNTATCCAATTGAATCTGTATATCTTCAAGATATAAATAATTTCCTTCTTCAGGAACTATGGTCTTGGCGCTTGGTATAGCATTCATAATTGTGCCTTTTCGTTGAGTCCACTCTTTTCCTGTAATTACAATTATATTGATAGTATCTAATCGTTTTATAATAAAATCCAACATTGCAGTTTCCATCAATTCGCTGGAAGGTATCGTTTGATATAAATTAGGATATTCTTTTAATTTAAATTTACTCAATGGCGAAAAAACAGGAATATTTTCAGATTGTAATGCTGATGCAGCTTTCTCTATATTTTTACTTAATAAAGGNCCGATTACAGCATCGATTTCATTAAAATTATTTGAACTCATAATTTGCGNTACTTTTGAAACTTGACCTTCNGTATCGTATATAGTAATATCAGTAGAAATCCCTTTATCTTTGGCAAACTCTGCTGCCATTAANACTCCACTATAAAAATCAATAGCTGCTCTTAAAGTACCATCAGATTTTAACAAATCGGTATTCACACTTAANGAATCTAAATCAATGCGNTTTAGTTTAAAAGGAAGCATCACCGCTAATTTCTTTGTGCTTGTATTTAATAT
This sequence comes from Flavobacteriaceae bacterium, assembly GCA_002713705.1. Lineage (GTDB taxonomy): Bacteria > Bacteroidota > Bacteroidia > Flavobacteriales > Flavobacteriaceae > Marifrigoribacter. Next base: position 62,905 of record PAUJ01000028.1, on the reverse strand, counting down.
ATAATCCGCTAAGTTGACAGCTTCAAACTTTTGNCCATCTANCGCATTATTTATTTTAGGAATTTTTAAGATCATTCCTTCTTTTAGGCCCTCAACAGCATATGGATTTAAAGTAATAATTTCTTCTTGGCTAAGACCAAACTTCACTTTTANCCTAAAGAATCCTTCTTTTGGTAAAACTTCATAGAATTCATACTTATCTTCATCTTCGACAAGANTCGAATTGCTTGATATCTCTTTTTTAGGTACTATTATTTCTTCTCCGATAGCAAGATTTTTCGCCATATTTGGGTTTAATATTTCTAATTCAGCAATTGTNATATCATACTTTCTTGCAATTCCATACTTAGTTTCTTTAGGAAGAACTTTATGTTTGTTAATGGTATCATTTGCTGTTAANATTTCTTTATTAGTTNTATTACTTANAGTTATAACATTAAAAACAGGAATATCAATTCGTTCTCCCTTTANAGGTTCTCTAGCGTATAAGTCTTTATTATATTTCTTTAGTAAATCTTTAGATATATTATATTTAGTGGCAATGCTTTTTATGGTTTCTCTTTTTCTAACACGGTGTTTTTTTGCAGAAACAATTATTTCTTCACCATTATTTGGTAANATTAAAATGACACCTGTTTTTATGATATGTTTCAAATCTGGATTTAACTGATAGATAGTTGCCTCTGAAACATTAAATTTTTTAGAGATACTATAAACCGTTTCTCCTTTTTTTACNATATGTCTTTGATAGTTATTTTGAGCAAATGAATTGTTCGCAAATAAGACAAAAAATAAAACTAAAAATAACTCCTTCATAAATTAATGCTTTTGGAATGCTTAAGATAAATCAAAATTAATTCNTTTTTTTNATNCGNTTTATTCCCATTCAATAGTAGCAGGTGGCTTTGAACTAATATCATACACTACTCTATTAACGCCTTTTACTCTATTTATTATATGATTAGATATTTCTTGTAAGAATTTATAGGGTAAATCCACCCAATCAGCTGTCATTCCATCGGTAGATTCTACTGCNCGTAAAGCTACTACTTTTTCATAAGTACGCTCATCACCCATAACTCCAACACTATTTACTGGTAATAACATCGCTCCTGCTTGCCATACTTTATNATACAAATTCCATTTTTTTAATCCCTCAATGAAAATAGCATCTACCTCTTGTAGTATACTCACTTTCTCAGCAGTAACATCTCCTAATATGCGAATTCCCAAACCAGGNCCTGGAAAAGGATGTCTTCCTAATAAGTCGGCATCAATTCCCATTTGAGCTCCAACTCTACGAACCTCATCTTTAAAAATCATTCGCAATGGNTCAACTACTTTTAANTTCATAAAATCAGGCAATCCNCCTACATTATGATGAGATTTAATGGTAGCTGAAGGGCCCCCAGTTGCAGAAACACTTTCAATAACATCTGGATAGATAGTTCCTTGTGCCAACCAATGAACATCTTCTACTAAATTAGCTTCATCATCAAAAACTTCAATAAAAACCCTACCAATAGCTTTTCGTTTTAATTCTGGATCACTAATTCCTTTTAAAGCATTCAAAAAACGTTCAGATGAATCTACTCCTTTTACATTTAAGCCCATATGCTCATATTGATCGAGTACACTTTGAAATTCATTTTTACGAAGCAAGCCATTATTTACGAATATACAATACAGGTTTTTTCCAATCGCTTTATGCAATAAAACAGCTGCTACTGAAGAGTCTACTCCNCCGCTTAAACCTAGCACTACCTTATCATTTCCTAATTTTTCNTTTAATTCTGAAACTGTGGTCTCCACAAAAGCAGCAGGCGTCCAGGTCTGGGCTACCTTGGCAATTTTCACTAAAAAATTTTCNAATATATTTTTTCCGTAGCTTGTATGATACACTTCTGGATGAAATTGAATNGCATAGGTATCTTCACCNTCAATGCGATAAGCTGCATTNACTACGTCCTTAGTACTTGCTAAACAAACAGCATTGTNTGGGAGTTTTGCGATGGTATCACTATGACTCATCCAAACTTGACTGTNTTTTTCTACGCCTTCAAATAAAGTTTCGTTNTCTGAAACCTCTGAAAGGTTTGCACGACCATATTCTCTAATATTAGAAGGCGCTACAATCCCACCATTAAAATGTGCTAAGTATTGAGCACCATAACAGATACCCAACAAAGGTTTGTGTGTTTTAATTTCTGAAAGATCTGGATGTGGGGCATCTANAGCACGGACAGAAAAAGGACTTCCCGATAAAATGACTGCTTTGAAACTATTTAAATTNCTTGGNATTTTGTTNTAGGGATGAATTTCGCAGTAAATATTTAATTCTCTTACGCGTCTTGCGATAAGCTGTGTATACTGTGAACCAAAATCTAGAATGAGGACGTTGTTTTGCATTCNCAAAAATAAGCTAAAAAATTATTTTGTATCACAGTTTTAATGATTTTATAATATAAATATTTAAAAAAGCCATTTAAATATCTTGTAATATAATTTCATTCCAATAAATTTGTTTTTTAATAAAAGTATAATTATTTAAGATGAAAATGAAAATTGGGATCGATGCAATTGACTACTATGTTCCTCCAATTGCTTTAAGAATTGATGAATTGGCTAAAGCTAGGGATATATCTCCTGCAAAACTAGAAAAAGGATTGGGTTTACATGCTATGTCATTAACTGATGTAAATGAAGACGCTGCTTCCTTAGCTGCAAATGCTTTATTGCGTTTAATTGAGAATAATAAAATTGACCCAACTACAATTGGTCGTATTTATTTGGGTACAGAAAGTGCTATTGATGCCGCAAAACCTACCTCAACTTACGCTGTTGGTGCTGTTGAAGATAAATTAAGAGATCAATTTGGAGAACGATGTTTTAAAAATTGTGATGTTGTAGATTTAACTTTTGCGTGTATTGGAGCTATTGATGCTTTAGAAAATTGTATTGATTGGGTGCGTGCCAATCCTTCCAGAAAAGCAATTGTTATAGCTTCTGATATTGCAAAATACAAATTAAAGTCTTCGGGAGAATATACTCAAGGTGCTGGAGCAATTGCAACATTAATTTCTAGTAATCCTAACATACTTGAAATAAACGATACAATTGGCATTGGCATGCAACATGTGGGCGACTTCTTTAAACCCAGAAGAACTCTAAGTAATATTGATTTACAAAAGTTTTCAAATGGAATTACTGTTCAAGAAATTACTGAATCATCAAAAGAAAAAATGGAATTATTTTCTGAAGAGCCCGTTTTTGATGGTCATTATTCAAATGAATGTTACCAAAATCGAATTAAAGAAGCTTTAGATCATTTTAATGAACAAAAGAAAACAGATTTTTTGGAAGATTGGAACCACTTAATATTCCATTTACCTTATGCTTATCAAGGCAGAAGAATGATGCTAGACATATGGTTATTATGGATAAAAGAAAAAGGATTGATTAAGTTACTAGAAGAAGAAGTTGGACCAATTAACTCTATGGTATTTAAAGATTGGAAAAAAGAAGTTTCAAAAACTACAATTTATCAAAAATTTATAAAAGAAAAAATAGCAGACGGTGAAAAAGCCTCAATGCAAATTGGTAATATGTATACGGGGTCTATCTTTATGTCTTTAATAAGCTTATTAGTGGTTTCCATGGAACAACAAAAAGAGTTAGCAGGTACTACCATTGGGTTTTTAAGTTACGGAAGTGGTTCTAAATCTAAAATTTTAGAAGGCACCATTTCTAAATACTGGTTGAATAAAGTAAAAGATTTATCAATTTTTGAAACCTTAAAAAACAGGATATTTATTGATTTCAGCACCTATAATAAATTACATAATTGCGCTATTGATAAACCGATATCTAAAAAGAAAGCATTTGTTTTAAGTGGGATAGATGACCAAGAAAACAAAAAAGGATTTAGACATTATAAATACTAAAAATTCTGATCCATATATAAAAACACTAGAACATTCCTTTTAAAACTGTTATTCAAATTTTAAATCAAGTGTACCTTTTGATGATTATGTAAGAAAAGAAATGGTTTCACTAATTCAGTAATCAAATTTATAGAAAAACAGATTACTTTAGGTTTAAATTGAAACTCAACTAAGATTTCTGTAAAGTTAAAACTAGAATTTATCTAGAAAGAATAAAAACGCTCTAAGCATTTTACTTTTGAATTTAAAAAAAAGTATATTCGTTAAACTGTTGATAAAAGACATTAAAACTATGAAAAAATTACAAATTGCCCTACTTTCTTCTATCTTCTTAACGTTATTTACCAATGTTATTCTTGCTCAACAATGTGATGGAATCACGATAGAGAGCCTTACTAACCCTGGACCTTTTGCAATAGAAACTTTGACAGAAGCAGATGGAATACGTAATGGTCCCGATTATTTAGGAGCGACCATTTACTATCCTACGAACGGGACATCACCATTCCCAAGTATTGCGATTATACCAGGATTCACGGGTCTTCCTTCAAGTGTTCAAGAATGGGGGCCATTTTATGCATCTCACGGAATTGTAACCATTATTATAGGCACGAATTCTCTTATAGATTTTCCAGAAGCTCGTGCTCTTGCTCTTTTAGATGCTTTGGAAACAATTAGACAAGAAAACACTAGAGCTTCTTCTCCACTTGAAGGAGCTCTTAACCTAAATCAACTAGCTGTTAGCGGTCATTCTATGGGTGGTGGAGGTGCACAAAGGGCAGCTGTACTTGATAATACCATAGCTGGTGTTGTTGCTTTGTGCCCATGGTTACCTGATCCTCAACTTAATCATCAAAGTCCGGTGGTGATTTTTAGTGGTGAGAGTGATGGGGTAGCACCTCCTTTGCAACACGCAGATATTCATTATAATACAACACCCAATGCAACTGACAAATTACTATTCGAAATTGCAAACGGCAATCATAACGTAGCCAACAATCCCAATGGAGGAGGAGGTTCTATCGGAAAAATAGCACTATCATGGATTAAACTTTATGTAGAAGAAAATGATTGTTATTGTTCCTTGTTAACGGATGACCTTCTAGTAAACCCTCCAGCTGCCTCTAAAGTAGAGCAAGATTTCGAATGTGAATTATTAAGTCTTAATGATCAAGAATTAGCGATTGAACTTTATCCCAATCCAACGAGTAATTTCATTAATATTGTGAACAGAGCTGACATGGCCTTAGAAGGTGTTAAAATTTATGACATGAATGGGAGGTTAGTTAGCGAGGTTTTGATCACAAATAGCAATACATTAAACATCGATCTATCAGGTCTTTCTTCTGGAATATATATGTTACATGCCTACAATAATCAATTAAATATCATAAAAAAAGTGATAAAAAAATAGGTTTGATAATTTAATTATTAGAATAATAATGATAATTCAAAGAATCAAATTTTAAAACACCACATGTGGTTATTAAAACAATAAATTTAACCAAATTATAATGAACTTTAATAAATCTCAAAAGAAATACCAGCGATTTAAAGAGGAGAATAATAAAAATTTTAAGCTATTATTTTATGCGCTGTTAATTGGAATTATTGTAGGACTGGTTGGTGCCATTTTTAGAATTATACTAAGTTATATTGAAGTTTTCAGAGTTAACTTATATGAAAATGCAGGAAAGTTGGATTTTATGAGTTGGCTTTGGCCTATTTTATTTGCAATTACAGGAATTAGCATTGCATTATATTTAGTTCGGAAATTTGCACCTGAGGCATCAGGTAGTGGAGTTCAAGAAATAGAGGGCGCACTTGATGGACTAAGGCCTATGCGTTGGAAAAGAGTATTACCCATAAAATTTATTGCTTCATTATTTTCCTTGGGGAGTGGTTTACTGTTAGGTCGAGAAGGACCGACTATTCAATTGGGAGCAAATATTGGTAAAATGATAAAAGACACATTTGGGAAATCGGATATTGAAAGTAATTCATTNATTTCTACTGGAGCTGCTGCAGGACTCGCTAGTGCNTTTAATGCACCTTTTGCAGGAATTATTTTTGTAATTGAAGAAATGCATGGACAGTTTAAATTTAATTTTTATTCAGTTGCAGCTATTATGATTGGTGCCGGAACAGCTGATTTTATTGTTAGGGTTCTAGTCAATTCTGAACCGGTTCTAGAAATAATGATTTTTCCAAGTCCAAACATATTTGGACTATGGATATTTATAGTTCTGGGTTTATTATGCAGTATTATAGGCTATGTGTATAATANGTTACTTGTTAAATCGTTGGATTTATTTAAATTTTCCTTTAAAATACCAATAATTTATACGGGAATTACTGTAGGATTAATCATTGCAGTAATTGGTATGTTTTTCCCCAATCTAATAGGAGGGGGATATGATATAATTACCAAAGGAGTTGGTAATTCTTTTACATTATCTTTTTTATTATTTTTATTTATTGCAAGATTATTTTTGTCAATATTTAGCTATAGCACAGGAGCACCGGGAGGAATTTTCCTACCCATGCTTACCCTTGGAGTTATTTTTGGTATGTTNTTTGGAACTAGCATGCAACACTATTTTCCCGATTTAATTTCTCACCCAGGTGTATATGCCATAGCTGGTATGGCTGGTATTTTTTCAGCAACCGTCAGAGCACCTTTAACGGGATTAGTACTTGCAATAGAAATGACATCAAACTATGAATTAATTTTACCCTTGATAGTAACCACAGTTATCGCTTCAGTATTTACAGCATTACTGGGTAATGAGCCTATATATANCACTTTATTAAAACGCACTTTGGAAAACTTAAAACAATAAATTAACCTAATGATTTTACCTTTTTCAAAAGATGTAATTATTAGAAATTAAACAAAATATTATTTTAAAATCTAGAAAAATAAAAGGTATGTACTGGTAAATTATGTATTTACTGATGCTTGCTTTATCATATNACACCTCTTATNAAANGGAAATAAGAAAAAACATATAAGTTAGCAGCATTTAAAAAAAANTGNTAATTTTGAATTAATCGATTTTTTCTTTTTTATTTTATTNATCCACAACTTTCTTTTTAANCGAATTTTGACCAATAAATTTAAAAACTAAAAATACTAACCATTATAAAAACAATCAACAATTTTTATTTNTTTAATACCTAGAAAAAAACTTATGAAAAAATTAATTTTAGCAATCATTTTATTATTCTCGTTTTCAATACAAGCCCAATCATCGCTTAACGGACTTTGGGATACTGGAGAAAANAATACCAATATAGAGGTCAGTGAAAAAAATAATCAATGGGTAGGCCTTGTAAAGACTTCAGATGCAAAGGAAGATATTGGAATGTTGATTTTAAAGAATCTAAAGAAAGATGGAGACAAATCAACCGGAAAAATTTATGCTCCAAAGCGTAAACAATGGTATGATGTAGAGATTACAGTAGAGAAAAATAATTTAGACCTTAAAGTTAACGCAGGATTATTTAGTAAATCATTAGAATGGAAAAGAGTCCAATAAAAAAATTTCTAAANCATATAAAAAGTAGANNCTTTATAGCTAAAGTTTTTCTTTTAAAATAAATTGAAAAGTATGAGAAAACAACTTCCATATATTGTATTTGCTACATGCATGNTAATTATAATGTATTCATGCTCAAAGAAATTTATGGTCATTGAAAGTCCTTTATTGCAACCGCCTTCCAGAGTNCTTAAAGAAAGACCTAATGTGGCACTGGTTCTTGGAGGTGGGGCATTTCATGGAATGGCNCATGCGGGTGTTATAAAAGTACTTGAAGATGCCGGAATTCCAATTGACNTGATCGTTGGAACNAGTGCGGGAAGTATGGTCGGNGCATTATATGCTGACAATCCTAANATTAACGATCTAATACCGTTAATAAAATCAACAAAAGCAAAAGATGTTTTTGATTTTTCTTTATTTCGGTCGAGCTTNGGCTTTGTTTCTGGAAAGAAATTACAAAGTTATCTAAATAAACAACTTAGTGTTACTCANATTGAGGATACACAAATACCTTTTGTTGCTGTTACAACAGATATTGAGAAAGGAAAATCTGTTGCTTTAAAAGCCGGACCAATATCACCATCGGTTAACGCNTCTTGTGCAGTCCCAGGAATTTTTGAACCGGTAAAAATGTATGGTACAACTTTTGTCGATGGAGGTGTTATTAATGGGGTTCCTGTTAATTTTGCCAAAGAGTATGATCCAAAATATATTATTGCAGTTAGAATTATGGAGTTCGATACTACGGTGGTATTAAAAAACCGAAAAGATGTGGTGTTGCGAACATCTGCTGTTGCATCTCATTATGCTAATGAAGAAACAATTTCATTAGCTAATATTATAATTGCACCTGACCTAAAAGGCATTCCGCTAATGAGTAGTAAAAANAATGAAAAAATGTATGAACTGGGAATTAATGCNGCAAAAGCNATACTTCCTGANATAAGATATGAACTAAAAGAAAGGGATATACTTAAATAGTTTAGTCTGTTTATTATCAGTTGAAAACGGTTAGGTTTAAAACTGAAAACGAAAAGCAAGNTAAACTATAATTTTAANACAGTAAATTGGTGGCAAAGTGGATCCAGTTGTCTCTTTATGTGCGGTATTAACTGTTCTCCATGTTCCAGATAAAACTCAGAGAAATTAACCCTACGTTCTTGTAGACTTTCCTTTGGAAATAATTGTTTTTGGATTGAGGTTAATCTTTTTAATTGATCTTTTAGTTTTCTTTTTTCTGCTTTTAGCAATCTTTTCTCTAAATGATCTAAACCGTTAAGNTGCTTTTTTTCTTGTGCTCCAACAGCTCCTATAAAAGAGACATCAGTTTGTTTTGCCAATTCATACAAGTCTNTAAATTGTTTTTTTAAATGTTCCCGTTGTGGGTTAAAATTAATTTTTAATNTTGACAACTGTTGCGTATGCTTTTTTTCTAAATCATCGATATTTAAAAACAATGCTTCGATAGTTTCATTTAGTTTATCTAATTTTTTAGAAATTTTTTTGGGGAGCAACAAGACTGAATTTCGCAATAATAAAATGGGAAAAGTTACCGCTACACTTTTAAAATAATCTTTTAATTGAAACCAATAAGCCAATTCTCCACCTCCACCTACATAACACAAATTAGGCAATACCACTTCTTGATAAAGAGGTCTTAATAAGGCATTGGGTGAAAATCGTTCTGGGAATTCTTCGAGCTCTTTNAATAAATCTTCCTTTGAAAAAACTATCCTTGTATTGTTAATTTTAAAACTTCCTTCTTCCTCAATTATGCGTTCTCGNATTCCTTTAATAATATAAAANAGATTAATTTCTCTAGGATGTACTTGCTTATTATAACCGACGAATTCTAATTGCTCAGTTGTTTTATTAATTATTGAAAAAGAACTATTATCAAAAAGTTCTTTTTGAGCAAAATATGCAAATTCTTTTTTTAGTCCCTTTTCATTTCCATCAATAATAACGAGTCCATGTTCCGCAAANAATTGTTGAGCCAAATAACGAGAAGCATCACTTAGATTTTTGTGTTGTAAATAAGCTTCAGAAAACAAGTNAATTAGTTTTTTAGCATTCTTACTTACACCCATTTTAGTTTTTAAAGTTGCTAATAACTGTTCCATTCCTTCAGTGTCCAANGCTCCGACAGCTCCGCCACTTTGNTGATCCCAAGTTACCTTTTCATCATATAGATTAAAATAATTGATCTCCTCAAAATCGTGATCTTCACTTGCCATCCAATACACTGGNACAAAATGATGATTGNAATGTTTTTTATNTAATTGTTCCGATAAATTAATTGNCGAAATTATTTTGTANAAGAAATATAAAGGTCCCGTAAATAGATTAAGTTGATGACCTGTAGTAACGGTNAAGGTATGATCACTTAAAAGTGAATTAATATTGTTTTTTGTTGCTTCAGAAATTTCAAAACCTTGGTATTGTTTTTTTAAACTAGTTACCAAAACCTTCCTGTTTTTCTTTTTAAAAGACCTGCTCTTTTCTGCTATCTGGGCCTTAAAATTATTAATTACAGGNAAACGGTGATAAAAAGATGCTAATACTTCTTTTTCAGNTAAATAATCAATCATTAAAGATGAAAAGTATCCAGTGCTTTTGTAAGGTATGTGTTTTATCGACATAAAATAATTTGCAATATCAGTTGTAAAAATACAAAATCCTTAATAGTGTNATGCAAGAGAATGTTAATTAAAAAATATATAGGATGAAATGTAAAACATTTTATAAATTGCAAGCACTTAATAAAAAACACCATGATTCGTTACTTGACNCTTTTATTTCTTTTTATTTCAACAAGCATCATCGCTCAAATAAAATCTCCATCTGAGTTTTTAGGCTATGAGATAGGCACTCAATTTACTCGTCACGCGGAGGTAGTTAATTATTTTGAGTATGTAGCTTCTAACAGTAAGCTAGTCANNTNTGAAACCTATGGAAAAACGAACGAGCGAAGACAATTAACCTATGCGATTGTTTCTTCCAAGGATAATTTNAAAAACATAGAAACGATTAGAACCAATCAACTTAAAAATGCNGGAATTATAGATGGAGATGTAAATCCTGAAAAAGCGATTGTTTGGTTAAGTTATAACGTACANGGTAATGAGGCATCTAGTTCAGAAGCTGCCATGCAAACTCTTTATATACTTATTACCAAGAAACAATTATGGTTAGAAAATACAGTAGTAATTATCGATCCCTGTNTCAATCCAGATGGACGCGATCGTTACGTAAACTGGTACAACCAAGTAAAAGCAACTCCATACGATGTAAAACAAGTAGCTGCAGAGCATAACGAACCTTGGCCTGGAGGAAGAGCCAACCATTACCTTTTCGATTTAAACAGAGATTGGGTTTGGGCAACACAAATAGAAACAACTCAACGATTAAANCTTTACAATCGATGGATGCCTCANATTCATATAGATTTTCACGAACAAGGAATAAACGAACCTTATTATTTTGCTCCAGCTGCTGAGCCTTACCATGAGGTTATTTCAGATTGGCAACGAGATTTCCAAGTTCAAATAGGTAAAAACAATGCAAAATATTTTGATCGCGAAGGATGGTTATTTTTTACAAGAGAACGATTCGATTTATTATATCCAAGTTATGGAGACACNTACCCAATGTTTATGGGAGCTATCGGCATGACCTATGAGCAAGCTGGACACGGAAGGGCTGGACTGGGTGTTAANACAGACGAAGGCACNGTATTAACTTTAGTAGACCGAATGCAACACCATACTACCACAGGNCTATCTACGGTTGAAGTAGCTTCAAAAAATACTGAAAAACTAAATAACGAATTTAAAACCTATTTTAATAACACCCAATTAAGGTATAAAAGTTACGTATTAAATGGCAATTCAGATAAATTAAAAAAACTCACNAACTTGTTAGANAAACATGAAATAACCTGGGGATATTCTGTTGGTAAAAGTGCTTCAGGATATCATTATGGAGCTCAACAAAGCGGTTCAATTAACGCTGAAAATGGAATTATTGTAAGTACCAATCAACCAAAAGGTAAAATGGTAAAAGTCTTGTTCGAACCAGATACTAAATTAAGCAATCCGTTAACCTATGACATTACTTCTTGGAGTTTACCATATGCTTACGGCCTAGAAACTGTTGCAAGCACCAGTTTATTAAAAGCTAATGGNATTAAAAATAGCCATGAATTTCACAACAAACCATCCCCAAAATCTGTAGGTTATATCTGTAAATGGAATAGTATGNACGATGCTGCTTTTTTAGTAGAATTGTTAAAGAACGATATCAAAGTACGTTTTTCTGAAAAAGAATTGAGTTTTAATAGTATTCTTTTTGATAGAGGNAGTCTAATTATAACGAGAAGCGATAATANAAACAAGGTAGATTTTGATAAAATAGTGACNGATATTGCNAACAAGCAATACCGTAAATTAGTTGCTTCACCATCTAGTTTTTCAGATAATGGAACAGATTTTGGTTCGCCAGATATTAAATTAGTGAACAAACAACGAATTGCCGTATTAAAAGGGGAAGGTGTTTCTTCACTTAGNTATGGAGCTATTTGGTATTTTTTTGAAACAGAATTAAAATACCCTCTTACATCTATTGATACGAATGACTTTAGANCTAGCTCTTTAGAAAAATTCGATGTATTAATTCTTCCTGAAACTTATTATTGGGAAGCACTTGATGAAAATAGCATTAAAACACTTAAAAGTTGGATTNAAAAAGGAGGTAAATTAATCGCAATGGGAAGCTCTGTTGGTTTATTTAATGGTAAAGAAGGTTTTGGNATTTCAATAAATAATGAATTAGAAAAAGAGGAAATAGAAGATGATTTAGATTTAAAACTGCAACCCTATGATCAACGAGAAATTAACAATGTAAAAAACTTTATTACGGGAAGTATNTATAAAGTAACAATAGATAACACACATCCGATGGCCTTCGGTTATAGCGATACTTATTATAGTTTAAAACAAGGCAAGCAATCATNTCAATTCTTAGATTCAGGTTATAACGTTGGATATTTGAAAGGAGATGCTGTGAGTGTTTCAGGTTTTTCTGGAAAGGAAGCTATAAAAACACTTAAAAACTCCATTGTTTTTGCTGAAAAAAGAATGGGAAGCGGAAGCATTATTTACCTGGTAGACGATGTATTATTTCGTTCGTTTTGGGAAAATGGTAAATTATTTTTTATAAATAGTATTTTTTTTGTAAACAATAATAAAGTTAGNATTTAAAATATTAANTAAATTTGAATAACATNGCTCAATCATGTTTGAAAACATTTTTATTGGATTAATAGTNGTCGGAATTACTATTATAATTCAAGCCTATGGCACAAAATTTTGGACTTCATATATTAAAAATCAATACGCAAGTAAACCTTTAATCAGTTTTNATCANAGAACTGTTAGGTTAATAATATATACCTCTTTATTTTTATTCTCATTAAATTTTTTAGAGGTTGTTGTTTGGGGTTTCACCTATTATCTTTTGCCGGGTATTACAGAATTTCAAAATCTAGAAAAAGCTATTTATTTTTCATTAGTCACTTTTACCACCCTCGGATATGGTGATATTACCATAAGCTCTACCAATAGAATTTTATCTGGTTTTGAGGCTATGAACGGCATTTTATTGATGGGCTGGACCACGGCAATGATGTTTTCTGTTATACAATTTGTTATGAAAGAAACATTAAAGGAACAGAATGAAAAAAAAACAGCAGATCCAAGCTCTAAAAAATAGAATCTATTTAACANCCTCAATACTAATGTTTTANTAAATTTGCTANTTATTNAATTATTTAATGAGTTTTAAGNGTANGTAGTAACCGATTCTTTTATTATTTATGAANCTGAAACTTGAATCTATTTTGTGGTATCAAACAANATCTTACATTAAATTTTTACTGAAATCTAAAAACCAGCATGGAATTCATTCTCCTTTTGTCTATGATTTAATAACGAAATGTTTTTATGATTCTAAAAAGAAAGNAGCNTACAAAACNTTGATCNNATACAGGAATAAGACCATTCAACATAAGAATATAATTTTCATTATAAATCTTATAGCAAACNATAGAGTATTTAAATCGAAGGAAAGAAAAGTTTCTACCATTACAAAAAACACAAAAATTACTTTAAAAAAGCAAAAATTACTTTTTAGGNTAATAAGTTATTTTAAACCTGATACTATTTTGGAACTANGAACTTCTATTGGTTTAGGAACTATTGCNATGTCTATTGCAAATCCTTCTTCCCAACTAATAACCATAGAGGNATGCCCAAATACTTCAAAANTAGCACAGCGCNATTTTAAGNAGTTTGGGCTACAAAATATTCATTTAAAAAGTTNNACTTTTGAAGATTTTTTCAAAATTAAATCTTCGACAAAATATGATGTTGTATTTATAAATGAAAATCACAACAAAGAAGATATTATAAACTATTTCAACTTTCTATCAAATAAAATAAATAATGATTCTATTTTAATATTTGATGGAATATATNGGAATATTAAGATAACAGAAGCTTGGAATCAAATTAAAGAAAACCCTAAAGTTACTCTTAGCATAGANACNTATTATTGGGGCTTTCTTTTTTTTAGAGTAGAGCAAGAAAAACAACATTTTACTATAAGAGTGTAACAAGCGAATGCACTCTGCGTCTTATGAGTAAAACTATTATCTTGCAAAGGTTAAAATTCACNATAAAAAAATGAGTTTAGTTATAAAAATTAAGGGAATAATTAGGAATTTTCCATTGGGAAATGAGCTAGTAAAAGTTTTAAAAGGAATCGATTTAGAGATCGAACGTGGAGAATATGTAGCATTGATGGGGCCTTCTGGTTCTGGAAAATCTACCTTAATGAANCTCTTAGGTTGTCTAGACACTCCAACTGCCGGAACCTACGAATTAAANGGAAAAGATGTAAGTAATATGTCACAAGATGATCTAGCTGAAATTAGAAATAAAGAAATAGGTTTTGTTTTTCAAACTTTTAACTTATTACCGAGAACAACAGCATTAGATAATGTAGCATTACCCATGGTTTATGCAGGAGCTTCAAAAGAANAACGAAAAAATCGGGCTGAAAAAGTATTAACAGATGTTGGCTTAGCTGATAGAATGGATCATAAACCAAGTCAATTGTCCGGAGGACAAAGACAACGTGTTGCTGTAGGTAGAGCATTAGTAAACAAACCTTCCATCATTTTAGCAGATGAGCCTACAGGAAATTTAGATTCTAAAACATCTNTAGAAATTATGGGNCTTTTTGATGATATTCATAAAAAAGGAAACACTGTTATCATTGTAACACACGAAGAAGATATNGCAAAATACGCACATAGAGTAATTAGATTAGTGGATGGCATAGTTTCAAGCGATATAAGAAATCAATAAGTTTATAATATTCTATATTTGTAAGTCAAATTACTTTTTATGGATTTTTTCAATCTNTCAAATCCCATTCTTTTAATCGTTAGCGGTTTTGGATTACTAGTCTTACTCTATTTTTGGAATAAGTATAATACAAAAAAAAGTCGCCTAAGAAACAGAAAGAGTTTTAGAAAAAATTATTACGATAAGAAAAANGACTAGCCATCATGAAAAAAGCAATCATTGTTGGAGCTACTTCAGGCATAGGTAGAGAATTAGCATCTATTCTTATAAATAATAACTTTAAAGTTGGTATTACAGGAAGAAGATTAAAGCTCTTAGAAGAATTAAAATCTACTTCACCAGATAACTATATTGTCAAATCATTTGATTGCACTGCAACTTCTAATANTATTAAACTAGCAGAACTTACTGATGAATTAGAAGGATTAGATTTACTAATTATGAGTTCAGGTAGGGGTCATGAAAATAGGCGATTAAAATTCNAAGAAGATANAAAAANAATCAATTTAAATGTAAGNGCTTTTACTGAAATCATGAACTGGTCCTTTAATTTTTTTAAAAACCAAGGCTTTGGTCATATTACTGCAATAAGTTCTATAGCAGGTTTAAGAGGCACTAAGTTTGCTCCTGCTTACTTTGCATCAAAAGCATACCAAATTAANTATTTAGAAAGTCTTCGAAAAATGGCAATTAAAAACGTNTNCATAACGGATATACGTCCAGGTTATGTTGACACTGCTATGGCTTTAGGCGATAATTTGTTTTGGGTTTCTTCTAAGGAAAAAGCTGCTAAACAAATATTTNATTATATAAAAAAGAGAAAAGATATCGGTTATGTTTCTAAAAAGTGGCAAATAATCGCCTTTGCTTTAAAAATAGTTCCCAACTTTATTTANAAAAGAGTATAACTTTAAAAATAAGAATCAATTAAAACNGNTAAGTCTTAATCAATTTATTTAAATAAAACGGAGACATTAAATATTNNAAAAANTAAGAAAGAAGAAGACATGCGTATTCCAATAATAAACTAAAAAGCTTTAACTAATAAATNAATATCAGCTTAGCNATAAAACAATACAAACAAATGAAAATATACACAAAAACTGGANATAAAGGGACCACTTCTTTATATGGAGGAACAAGAGTTCCTAAACACCACATTCGAATTGAAAGCTANGGAACAGTTGATGAATTAAACTCTTATATTGGATTGGTGAGNGATCAAGATATAGATACCCCAACTANAGAGTTATTAACTCAAATNCAAGAACGGTTGTTTACATTGGGAGCTATATTGGCAACTGATCCAGAAAAAGAAAAACTAAAAAGTGGAAAAGAGCGATTAAATATTCCAAGAATTGATGAGAACGATATTCAACTTTTAGAGTCNGAAATGGATCAAATAAATGAAAACCTACCTTCNATGACGAATTTTATTCTTCCAGGAGGACACCCTACAGTGTCACATTGTCACGTTGCNCGTTGTATTTGCCGTCGCGCAGAACGTTTAGTTACTTTTCTAAACGAGCAAGAACCTTTAGATGGACNTNTTTTAAAGTATTTAAACAGGTTATCTGATTACTTATTTGTACTGGCACGAAAATTGACTTATNANTTAGAAGTNGATGAAATTAAATGGATTCCTAAGAAACTATAATTNTAAAAAAATATAAATTGTAAGTNTNTGTNTATNNGTTACTTACAAACGTTCTTNAAAATAAAGCACAAATAATTACGATTTTACTTGACTTTGTGATCAAAAAAATTATTTTTGCAGAAAATTAAAAACCATAAAAGTCTATGTACTGGACATTAGAATTAGCATCATTTTTAAGTGATGCACCCTGGCCGGCAACGAAAGATGAATTGATAGATTACTCTATNAGAACTGGAGCACCCCTTGAGGTTGTTGAAAACCTNCAGGCAATAGAAGACGAAGGAGATTCTTACGATTCAATTGAAGAGATATGGCCAGATTATCCCACGGACGAAGATTATCTGTGGAATGAAGATGAATATTAAAAAATTAATTACAAAAAAGTCTCTAAATAGAGACTTTTTTTTTGCTTNATACTTTAAAACTAAAAATAGCGTATCCTTTGGCTATGTTGTTTTTTTAGAGTTTTTTTGTAAAACATTGAAAAGTCAATTTACTTTTTAATTTGAGTAAAAAACACACAATCAAAATGGGAATATTAGATAATGTTTTNAAATTATTTGTTGGAGATAAGTCCAAAAAAGATATTAGTGACATCCAGCCGATAGTAGCGCAAATAAAAAAACAAGAATCAGTTATAGAGNAACTTAGCATAGATCAGTTAAGAGCAAAAACTACTGAATTTAAGAATAAAATAAAAGCAGATCAAAAAGANATTCAAGATCAAATAAATGCTCTAGAAAAAGANTCTTCCGAGATTGATGATATCAATAAAAAAGAAGATCTATACAAAGAAATTGATCAGTTAAAAGACGACANGTATCTTACCGAAGTAAAAACATTAGAAGAGTTATTACCCGAAGCTTTTGCAGTTATGAAAGAAACGGCAAAAAGATTTAAAAATAATGAAACACTTATCGTAAATGCAACACCTTTTGATAGGGAAATTTCTGCTACNAAGGATTATGTGAATTTAGATGGAGAAAAGGCGATATGGCAAAACTCTTGGGATGCTGCTGGTAAAAAAATAACTTGGGACATGATTCATTATGATGTTCAATTAATTGGTGGTATNGCCTTGCATCAAGGAAAAGCAGCTGAAATGCAAACTGGTGAAGGTAAAACATTAGTNGCAACCCTTCCGATGTACTTAAATAGTCTAGCTGGAAATGGGGTACATTTAGTTACTGTAAATGATTATTTAGCAAAACGTGATAGCGCGTGGATGGCTCCTTTATTTCAATTTCACGGTTTAACTGTAGATTGTATTGATTATCACCAACCAAACTCNGAAGAACGTAGAAAAGCTTATAATGCAGATATTACTTATGGTACCAACAATGAGTTTGGTTTTGATTACCTAAGGGATAATATGGCACATTCTCCCNAAGATTTAGTTCAGCGACCTCATCACTACGCAATTGTCGATGAGGTAGATTCGGTATTAATTGATGATGCTCGTACGCCTTTAATTATTTCGGGACCTGTACCAGAGGGGGATCGTCATGAATTTAATGAACTAAAACCAAAAATTGCTGATATCGTTGCGGTACAGAAAAAATATTTAACAGGTGTTTTAGCAGATGCTAAAAAACTAATAAANGAAGGAGACGAAAAAGAAGGTGGTTTCCAACTATTAAGAGTTTACAGAGGTATACCTAAAAACAAGGCATTGATAAAATATTTATCCGAAGAAGGAGTTCGTCAAATACTTCAGAAAACAGAAAATCAATACATGTCAGACAATAACCGTGAAATGCCAAAAATAGATGCGGAATTGTATTATGTAATTGATGAAAAAAACAATCAGATTGAANTATCCGATAAAGGGGTTGATTATCTTTCCGGTANAGACGATCCAGATTTCTTTGTAATGCCAGAAATCGGGGTTAAAATAGCTCAAATTGAATCAGAAAATCTTTCTTCAGAAGAAGAAGCACANCAAAAAGAAATATTGTTTCGTGAATTCGGAGTAAAAAGTGAACGGATNCATACCATGAGTCAATTATTGAAAGCCTATTCACTTTTTGAAAAGGATACTCAATATGTAGTAATGGAAAATAAAGTAATGATTGTTGATGAGTCAACGGGTCGTATTATGGATGGAAGACGTTANAGTGATGGTTTACACCAAGCAATTGAAGCCAAAGAAAATGTAAAAATTGAAGCAGCTACCCAAACTTTTGCTACAGTAACNCTNCAAAATTACTTTAGGATGTATCGNAAGTTATCTGGTATGACTGGTACAGCTGTAACTGAAGCTGGTGAGCTTTGGGAAATATATAAATTAGATGTTGTTGAAATTCCNACGAATAGACCGATTCAAAGAGATGATCGTGAGGATAAAATCTACAAAACCAAACGTGAAAAATACAATGCAGTAATTGAAGAAGTCACTTTACTTACTGAAGCTGGGAGACCAGTATTAATNGGTACTACTTCGGTAGAAATTTCAGAGTTATTAAGTCGAATGTTAAGTATTCGTAGTGTAAGACATAATGTATTAAATGCAAAACTTCATAAAAAAGAAGCTGATATTGTAGAAGAAGCTGGACAATCTGGTATGGTNACCATAGCAACCAATATGGCNGGTCGTGGTACCGATATTAAATTAACGGAAGAAGTTAAAAAGTCGGGAGGTTTAGCAATNGTTGGAACAGAACGTCATGATTCTCGACGAGTTGATAGACAGTTAAGAGGACGTAGTGGACGNCAAGGAGATCCGGGAAGCTCTCAATTTTATGTAGCATTAGATGATAATTTAATGCGTTTATTTGGTAGTGAGCGNATTGCCAAAATGATGGATAAAATGGGNTTAAAAGAAGGTGAAGTAATTCAACATTCTATGATTTCAAAATCNATTGAACGTGCTCAGAAAAAAGTAGAAGAAAATAATTTTGGTATTCGTAANCGTCTGTTAGAATATGATGATGTAATGAATGCCCAAAGAGAAGTAGTTTACAAAAGACGTTTTCATGCATTGTTTGGTGATCGGTTAAGTGTAGATATTGCTAATATGATTTTTGATACTGCAGAGGTAATCACTGAANCTAATAAAATAGCTCAAGATTATAAAAATTTTGAGTTTGAATTAATTCGTTATTTNTCTATCAGTTCTCCTATAGACAAAAAAGAATTTGAGAAAATGGATTCTCAAGAGATTGCAGGAATTATTTACAAAGCTGCATTGGAGCATTATCAANATAAAATGNTACGCAATGCAGAAACGGCATTTCCTGTTATTAAAAATGTTTATGAAACACAAAAAGATCAATATAAACGAATTTTAGTACCATTTACAGATGGAGTTAAAACCTTAAATGTTGCAACCGATCTCGAAAAAGCTTATGAATCAAAAGGANAACAATTGATNCAAGATTTTGAAAAAAATATTTCATTAGCTATTATCGATGATGCTTGGAAAACTCATTTACGTAAAATGGATGAGTTAAAACAATCGGTGCAGTTAGCAGTGCATGAACAAAAAGATCCATTATTGATTTACAAGTTTGAAGCTTTTGAATTGTTTAAAGAAATGATTGTTCAGGTAAATAAAGATGTGATTTCATTTTTATTTAAAGGAGAATTACCTCAAGAAAATCAACAACAAATTAGAGAAGCTCGTCAAGAAAAAACNAATAAAAATCTAAAAGAACAAAAAGANGAAATTCAAAATTTAGATGAACGTTCATCTATATCAAGAGCAGCAGGACAAACACAAGGTCGACAACAACAAGTAACAGAAACCATCGTTAGAGAGCAACCAAAAATTGGTCGTAATGATAAAGTTACCATCAAACACGTNATGAANGGNGAAAGTAAAACNTTAAAATACAAACAAGCCNTTCCATTAATAAACAAAGGAGAATGGGTATTGGTTGAATAATAGTTTTCAAAAAATTATAAAAAAGAATTCAAGAAATTGAGTTCTTTTTTTTTATNACTAAGCTAATAATTATAAATTATTCTGTACTTTATTTACATTTTACTTTTGTANAATTCTTTTAAAANACTTCCTATTTTAAAAAATAAAAAANAAATAAAGCCAACTAACAAACCCATTATTAATTCTGAAATAACACTNGGTATACCGTGAAATAAATCGTGAACTGCAGNAATATTATGTACAAACAAACCACCACCAACTAAAAGCATAGCNAGCGTNCCAATAATAGCAATTAATTGAATTAATTTAGGCAATANCCAAACTAAACTAGTTCCAATTTCGTNANAAATAATTTTAAAAAAACCTTTATTATTTTCTGAAATCTTTATCAATCGAAATCCTACATCGTCAATCCTCACCATTAAAGCTACAATTCCATAAACACCAATAGTAGCTATAACAGCAACTAAAGACACAACTACAACCTGAATTAATAAACTGGAGGTTTTAAGGGTACCAAGGGCGATCATTATAATTTCTAAAGAAAGAATAAAGTCCGTTATAATGGCAGATTTAATTTTAGATTTCTCCACTGCTGATAATGCTGCTTCAGNTTCTATTTCTCTAAAANCAGGCGCATGCTTTTTTTTATAAAAAAAAGTATTAATTATTTTTTCAACCCCTTCAAAACTTAAATAAATTCCTCCTATCAATAAAATGGGCACAATTAATTGAGGTAAAAATGCACTTAATAAAAAAACGAAAGGAAGGATGATCAACTTGTTGACAAAAGATCCTTTTGTAATAGCCCAAATCACAGGTAGTTCTCTTGAAGCTCTAAAACTAGATGCTTTTTCTGCTCCCACGGCCAAGTCGTCTCCTAAAATTCCTGCTGTCTTTTTAGTAGCCACTTTAGTCATTATAGCTACATCGTCCATTAATGCTGCTATATCATCTAANAGTGCNAAAAATCCTGACATTTATTTTTATTTTGTCTTGAATAAAAAACTAATTATTGGATGCTCTTTTCTTATAGTTCTTTAAAAATTCTCCTTTTGGGCTACCATCATCAAAAGAGCTTCCTTTTAATAATAACCTAGTTTTTCCTCTAGCTTCCTCATTAGGCAAATCTTCATATTCCATTCTGTAAACAGCTCCAAACAAAGGAGCTCTACCAGCTCCGTGATAACAATGAATTAAAACNGGNTAATTATCTGGATTGTCCATAATTTCTAAAAAAGAATCTACTGTTTCTTGGCTAGGTACTTGGTGAGAACCCACATTAAAATAGCTCACTCCTTCTATATTTNCTACCGCCTCTTTTTCAGCTATTAACTCTTTAGGAACTTCAGGNTTGTTTATAGTGTCTTTAGTTCCAGGAAATCTTAAATCTATAATNCTTTTAATATGATACTTTTTGGTATAACTTTCTATTTCATCTGGGGGAATTACCCCAGACTTATAGACTTTTCCTTTGGTGATTTCTTTAAAATTATAATTGATGTTTACATCATAAACATATTTCCCTACTCCTACTAAAACTATGATTAAAATAATTCCAATTATTTTCTTTTTCATACGTTGATATTATTTTTTTGGNTTNCCTAATTTTTTATCTACAATCCTATCAAAAAAATCTTTTATAAAAGCTTTAGTCACTATTTCTAAAGTGTCCATTTGACTATTAGACTGCTCAATTAAATTTATTTTTAAATCTTTATCGTTGATATCGTAAAATCCTGTTGTTTTTATACCATCAAAAAAACAAATATAGTTATCTCTTTGCAGGACATAACCAGATGCACAATAGTTAAAGGTAAAAGGATGAATCAAAGTGTCGTTTATTAAACTTCTCCCCCAACTTCTAAAAGGTTTTTTATAACCAATAAGATCAATAATAGTTGGATAAATATCTATTTGTTGAGCTAAGTCGTTTTTTACTTCCCTTAAACTATTATCAGGTTTGTATATTAAAATTGGTATTCCGGTTCTATTAACTGTTTTTCTATATTCATCAAAACCTGGTTGNCTTCCATGATCAGCAGTAATAATAAAAATGGTATTATTAAACCATTCTTCATTTTTAGAAGCTTCAAAAAAAGTTTTAAGGGAATAATCGGTATAAGAAATAGATTGGTTCATTTGCACATTTCCTGTTGGAAATTTTCCTTTGTATTCTTTTGGAATTTTATAAGGTTCATGNGAACTTAAAGTGAAAATTGTACTGAAAAATGGTTCTTTTTTTTCATTCAATACTTCTTTTGTGAAATCTAAAAATTTTTCATCCCAAATACCCCAAGTTCCGTCAAAATCATCATCATCATTATATTCAGTTCTCCCATAATAATTATCAAACCCTAAAATATTACTAAACCCTAAAAAACCCATAGAGCCATTGGCNGCACCATGAAAAAATGAGGTATCATAATCCAATTCATTTAAAATAGAAACTACCGATTCTATTTCTTGTTTAGAATAAGGTGATGAGGTAAATGCATCCTTAAACGATGGAATACCTGCTAATACAGAAGACATTCCATGAATAGATTTATAGCCATTGGCAAATGCATTTGGAAAAATTAAACTGTGTCCTGCTAAAGAATCTATAAAAGGTGTATAACTAACATAATTTTCGATATTNCTATCTTTATTAAAGGCNCCTGAATATTCTCTTGAAAAGCTTTCCGTGATAACTAANACGATATTNGGTCTTGATTTTTCGTTGCTAGTATATTGCTTAATAGGACTGATAAAATGATCTATTTGATCTGAACTTATATCATAACTTACCCTTTTAAATGTATTTGCAGATAACGTTCTTATAAATGCAAAAGGTGTATTTAACACAAAATCTGCTTGTTTAATTTCTTTTACATGACGATTAGCATCCACCAAATTAATGGGTCTAGTACTTTCTTTAAAATCTCCACCTCTAATTCCGCCAACAGATAANAGGGTTATGATAATAATAGCTAATACAGAAGTTGAATAATAATACNTAGCGTTAATATTTTCATTGGAAGCGGTTACTTTATATTTTTTATAGAGATATATCCATAAATAAGCTGCTAGGATAAATAATACTAGTACATGCCAATAGGTAAATAAAAATCTAAATAACATTCCCGAAACATTGGATTCATCCTTTAAAACATCGATAACAGTAATGGTAGTCCTNCTATAGTTGTATTTGTAGTATATAAAGTCAATAAAATTTAATGAATAAGCAATTAAATTGGTGACAAAATAGAAGTACAAAAGAAATTTTTGATATTTTTTTGATGTGGTNCTCCTTACAGGAATTATAGAAAGTAAAATAAAGAGGGAATTCACATATAATATAGCGGTAGTATCAAAAGCCAATCCGTAATAATACAATCTAAANAATTCTGAAATTGAATCAACTCCTAAAAGTNAAAAATTATAANAAAGAAAAAGTGNTCTTGCGACAAAATAAAATACATAAACTAAAAATATTCTATAAAATAANACCTTGTATTCCTGTGCTCTAAAAATAGTATTCATTGCCTTTTAATTATTCTTTTATTTACGAATATTGTTTGAATATTGTTTGAATATTGTATGAATATTGTATGAATATTAACAATCAATAATTTAATTCACTTCAATAATCTTCTTTTTGGAACTCATAAAACAACCAATGNCCTACAAATTATNATTACCTTAGGACACATCAGTTAATTAATTGATGCAACTATAGTTAACCATCNTNCCTTTTTGAATTCAAGTAACACCATTANCCNTCGTTTTCAGAATTTGTTAAAAGAAAAAATAATGACATTATAAGNGCAATGAGTCGGTTTTAATAAGTTTTTNTTATTNTAATTTACAAAGTAAGTAAAAATTAATCAATTAATAATATAAANTATTAATTGGTCAANATATAGTGTATTATTAAAAATAAAAGTTNTTACATCATTAAATNTAATTGAAATTATATGAAAAATTCCCGTTTTTAATTTAAAAATATTGAACTAAACCCTCTGTATTTATTAGATACNATACAACGCTCTTTTTTANATATTTTNTAGCTGTTGTTTAGTTTAAAGAGTACATAAAAATACGAATGTTGCAAAATTCAGTATCTTTAACAATTCATAATCATAATGCTATGAATAAGTTTAAAAAAAAGTTTATTTGGGTGTTTGGAACCCTCTTAGTATTCCTGCTACTTTTTATGTTAATAATAGGTCCTCTTATAAAAATACAAACCAAAAAACAAAGCCCTGAACAAAACATAACTTATNATCANGGAGATCTTAAATTAAACGTATTTTATTGCAGNCCAATTAAAAAAAACAGGNTTATNTTTGGCGAATTGATTCCATACGGAAAAGTTTGGCGAACAGGGGCAAATGAAGCATCTACTTTTAGCACCAATAAAGATCTGATNATCGATGGAAAAAGTCTGGCGAAAGGAGTGTATACCTTATGGACCATTCCTAATGAAAATTCATGGCAAATTATTTTTAATTCTAAAATGTATGATTGGGGAGTTAAATATACAGATCAAACAGCTTCTCGAGATCCAGAAAATGATGTTTTAATAGTGACGGTTCCAGTTTCAAAAAGTTTAANAAATATCGAAAAATTTACCATTTCATTTACTGAAAATAAAGCAGGAANTTTAATGATATTAGCTTGGGATACTGTTGTGGTACCGGTTTTATTACAAGAAAAATAACATGAACAAAAAAGAAGCTAATAAATCGGCTTTAAAAGAAATAAAAGGAGTAGCACAACCTAAATCCATAAGTGTAGAGGTAGCCTCTACCCTTAAAATAAAACGTGCAAAGGTTCCTGCCACAAAAGAATTAATAAATGGCATACTAAAAAAAGATAAAACTTCTTTAAGTCGTGCCATTACCTTAGTAGAAAGCACCGTTGAAAAGCACCTGGATCAAGCAAGAGAAATTATTGAAGCCTGCTTATCTCATTCAAACAAATCTATACGTATAGGCATAACAGGTGTTCCAGGTGTGGGTAAAAGCACTTTTATAGAACAGTTTGGAAAACTTCTTTGTCAAAATAATTATAAAGTAGCAGTATTAGCAGTAGACCCTAGTAGTTCCATTAGTGGAGGAAGTATTTTAGGAGATAAAACCCGAATGGAAGATTTAGTAAAAGAACCCAATGCTTTTATACGTCCTTCCGCATCAAGAGATTCATTGGGTGGTGTAGCAAGAAATACTAGAGAAGCAATTATTTTATGTGAAGCAGCTGGCTATAATGTGATACTAATTGAAACAGTTGGTGTTGGCCAAAGTGAAACCGTTGTTCATTCAATGACAGATTTCTTTTTATTATTAAAGCTTGCTGGAGCTGGAGATGAATTACAGGGAATTAAAAGAGGTATTATTGAAATGGCCGACAGTATCGTGATAAATAAAGCTGATGGTCATAATATAACAACAGCAAAAATAGCCCAAGCCGAATTTAATAGAGCGCTTCATTTGTATCCAAATAAGGGAAATGATTGGACTCCAAAAACACTAACTTGTAGTGCCCTCCATAATGAAGGTATCTCTGAAATTTGGGAGCTGATTCAAAACTTCAATTCCATCACCAAAAAAAATGGATGTTTTCAGCAAAAAAGAAACGATCAAAATAAATATTGGTTGCTTCAAACGATTGAAAATAGTTTAAAAAGCGACTTTTATAATCATCCAAAAACTAAAGATGAATTAAAAAAACAGTTAATTTTAATTAGTGAGAATAAAACAACTCCTTTTGAAGCTGCTAATTTTTTATTAACTAAAAGAGGACTAAATAATGTCTGAGTTTACCATAATAGTTCCTGTTTACAATGAAGAGTTAAACCTAGAACGACTAGAGAAGGCATTGGTTTATTATTTGAAAATCGCAAAAAAAGAAACTTTAATTCTATTTGTTAATGATGGCTCTACTGACACTAGTCAACAATTAATTGAAGGTATTTGTCTTAGAAATAAAAATTTTAATTATATAAATTTTAAAGAAAATAAAGGTTTAAGTGCCGCTTTAAAAGCTGGTTTTGATGCTGTTGAAACTCCTTTATTGGGATATATCGATTCCGACCTACAAACATCTCCTAATGATTTTAATATTCTTTTAGACCAAATTGACAACTATGATTTAGTTACGGGTATCCGCATTCATAGAAAAGATTCATTTATTAAACATAGATCTTCTAAAGCATCTAATAGTATCCGAAATACTTTCACTGGTGACGGCATGAAAGACACTTGTTGTCCTTTAAAAGTTATCAAAACAGAATGTGCTAAAAAAATTCCTATGTTTAAAGGACTACATCGGTTTTTACCTGCGATGATTTTATTACAAAAAGGAACCGTTTTACAGCTACCTATTCAACATTTTCCGAGAATTGCAGGAGAATCAAAATTTGGAATTAGAAATCGATTATTAGGTCCCATTACAGATTGTTTTGCATATTTATGGATGAAAAAAAAATATATAAATTATGAAGTAATCAAAAAAGGGTGAACGATTACTCTATATATTCAATAGGTTTAATAGCACAAATCCTTTTTTCAATAAGATTATTGATCCAATGGCTTTCTTCAGAAAAAGAAAAAAAAGTGGTTGCTCCTACTCTATTTTGGAGTATTGGTATGATTGCTTCTTCACTTTTATTTATGTATGGATATTTAAGAAATGATTTTGCCATTATGTTGGGTCAATTTATAACCTATTATATTTATATCCGAAATTTACAATTACAACATCAATGGAAAAAAATACTGAAAAGTATTCGCATTTTTTTTATTTATTTTCCAATAATTATACTGTTAATTATGTTCCTATATGGAGCAAATAATAGCTCCCAACTTTTTAATAAGGATTATATTTCTAGTTGGTTAATAGTTTTTGGAATTATTTCACAANTCGTATTTACATTCCGATTTATTTATCAATGGATTTTTTCAGAAATAATTAAAACTTCAAAACTTCCAACCGGTTTTTGGATTATAAGTTTATTAGGAGCNATATTAATATTAATATATGCGATTTTTAGNAGAGATCCTGTTTTGTGTATCGGTCAAATTTTTGGATTGGTAGTTTATATTAGAAATCTAATGATNCTGAAAAGGCACNAATTATAAATTTTTCTGAGCAATTAGTTGTAGTTTATAATATCCCCATCCAATAATACTTCCAAAGAAAAATCCTGTAAGCACATCTAAAGGATAATGAACACCCACATAAATCCTACTATAACCTACTGTAAAAGCCCATAATAATAAAATAAAAGGCAAATAATAATAGTAATGACGCAACAATAAGCCTANATAAACAGCTAATCCCATTGAATTTACAGCATGCCCAGAGAAAAAGCTATGAATACCCCTTTTTTCAACGACCATTCTCATCAAGCCATCTAAATCTTCATTAACCCAAGGACGTAATCGTTGAAATCCACTTTTAAATAAATTAGCTAATTGATCACAAGTAGTGATCATTAAAACAGCACCAACTACAACAATTAATGTTCCTTTAAATCCATAACTTTTATAAACTAAATATAAAAGGAATGCATACAAAGGAATAGAAGAAAGCTTGTTAGTAATAACTCTCCANAGATTATCCCAAGGTTCGCTTCCTAGATTNTTAAGGAAAAGAAAAAAGTCAATNTCATATTTTATTAATTCCTCAATCATTTTTGTATTGAGCTACTTCGCTATCATAAAACNTACTAGCTTCTTCAATCGCTNTTTCAGTTTCATCCTCTAGTTCCTTTTGATCTTCCTTATCAAATTCCTCTAACCATTCTACCTCATCATTTTNAAGATTGATAATAAAACGAGGAAACTCGGTATGAATAACAAATATAGCTTCAGGAAAATTGGTGTTATCACCTAATATAAATTTTGGGAGGGTCATTGACANTTAATTTTATTGCAAGATACAAGTTTTAAAAAACAAATAGCCTTTAGTATTAATTCTTCTTATCCGCTATTTTAAATTTGACTTAGCGTTTCATCTACTTCTANAATTAAGGATTCTATTGATTTTTTACCAGTATTAAAAGAAAAACTTCTATTACTATATGGCTTATAAAGAAACTCCCTTCCACCTGAAAAAAGACCTANAGTAGTTGATTTTGAAGCACTTGANAAATGCATAATACCGGAATCTGCAGCTATAAACAANGATGCATTTGTGATTACTGAAGCTATTTCTCTTATATCTTTAGAATAGAAAGAAGTTGTTTTAAAATCTATTTGCGAAACATTTTCCACAGGTAGTATTTCTAAAATATTATAGGAATCACTATATCTAAATTTTAATTTTTCATAAAAACTATTCCACCAATCTTTAGAATANCATTTACTGCCAGTAGCATATGTGAAAATTAAAATTGTTTTTTTGTTTAAATCAGGAACTAAATTTTCTAGAATTTCTTTTCCTTTTAAAATTTCACTTTTAGTTAGCTTTAAATCTAAACCTGAAACTTCACTTTTGCTTGATAAATAACCTATTTGATCTAAATAATATCTAAAATTATATACACTATTTTTTGCCATATGTTGAAAATCAACTTTTGACATCAAGTTTGATTGATGTTCAAGACTTCCATAAATTTTATACTTGGCTTTGGATAAATAGGTTAGAATTTTGCCTGATAAAGATTCTTTTTCACCATTTATAACTAAATCATANCTCTTAAATTTAACAGAAAAAAATATTTTTAAATATTTCACTAACTCGTTAAAAGGTTTTCTTGGTAAAATTATTATGTTCTGAATATTACTATATTCTTTAAAAACTTGATTTGCTAAATTACCTTTAACTATGATGTCTATTTTACAATCAGGAAAAGTAGTTATTAGCTCTTGCANCANTGGTGTTGTTAAGAGTAAATTACCAAGTCTTTGGTTTGGACGACAAATTAAAATAGAATTAATTTTTGTTTTTTTTGTTCCTAATACTTTTTTTTCAAAATGAGATACACCAATGTTTTGAGTTAATTTNGGCATTATTTTTTTTCTAATAGAATCTATTTTTTTTAAAAGCATAGCAATAAAATTTTATCTAATTAATCNTTAATTTAAATGTTTTTTGTGGGTATTAAAGCCTCTANTATAAACTTTGGAAGTNTCAAGATTACTCATTTAATTTAAGTACAAACCTACATATTAAATATTGAGCTAAAACATAAGACATCATGATTAATAANGGGTAAAATGATTGTGTTTTATAAAATAAGTTTAATGCTAAAATTGNATCTGAACTAATAAATANTAAAACTCCAACCAATAAAATTAGTGAAATTTTTGTTTTGGTTTCCAGGTATAATAATAATGAAACAATTCCAAAAAATGAAATAGTCATTGCATAAATGATAACAGGAATCTTCATTGAACCCAATCCTGCAAATAAAATATTCATTAAAATAANAAATAATAGTAAGAATGGGACACTTGCCATTATAAAATTTTTAGGTTTTCTAGCTGGAATCAATCTAAGAACCATAATTATATAAAATACATGAGCAATTAAAAAAAATAGCAATCCAAAAATAAAATATACCTCCCCAGTTCCTAATAATAAAAGATCTCCCAAAAAACTAAAAAAGAGTCCTAATACAAAGTATTTNTTAAGTTGTTTAGTATTTGAATAATAGTACCAAAACAAGGTAATCATCAACATGGGCTTGGCAAAATTCACCATCAATTGTTTTTCTAAATAGATTCCATAAAAATCGATCAAGCTAAATAAAACAAAGGCTATTAATGGTATTATTTTATTCATTATTTCCTAATGAGTTTTGAATGATTAATTTATTGGAAAGGTAATTAAATCGAATAAATAAAAGTATGCCGGAAGCACTTAAGCCTGCTAATAAACCAATCCAAATTCCAGAACTTTTATAATCNGTATACAAACTTAAATAATAAGAAATAGGAAAACCAATAAGCCAATAGGAAACAAAAGTTATAAACGTTGGAATTTTAACGTCCTGCATACCTCTTAAAGCTCCTAGAGCNACCACTTGTATAGTATCTGTTATTTGAAAAACNGCAGCGATCAATAATAATTTAGATGCGATGGTAATTACTTCATAATTATCAANCATTTTAGTTGGATTATTTAAATCTAAATATATTTTTGGAAGTATCCCACTAAAAATAAAAAATAAAATTGCAAAGACAACNGCAAATAGGGTTGCAATCATAAAAATTGAAAAAGCAATTCTTCGTAATTCTTTATAACGTTTTAATCCCTTTTGGTTACCAACTCTTATCATTGCAGTTACACTNAAGCCCATAGCAACCATAAAAGTCATTGAAGATAGNTTTAAAGCAATTTGATTCGCAGCCTGCGGATTTTTACCCAAAATNCCTGAAAGCCAGATAGCAGCGGTGAAAATAGCAACTTCAAAAAACATTTGCATGGCTGAGGGAAAACCNAAGCCATATAATTTNTTNATCATTTTTTTAGAAAGTTTAAAAATCTTGATATTTAAAACAAATGCTCTTGATTTATGATGTTGAGATAATAAATACCATAAAACGATGACCATAATAAGCCTCGAAACTAATGTACCTATCGCAGCTCCTACAATCCCTAGTTCAGGGAATCCAAACTTTCCAAAAATGAANAAATAATTTAATACCACATTTATAACATTCCCAATTAAAATAGCATACATGGGGTATTTAGTCATTGACATTCCATCACTAAACTGTTTAAATGCCTGAAAAACAATTAATGNAATAAGGGATGCNGACACTAAATTTAAATAAGGTATTGCTAAAACAACAACTTCAGAAGGTTGTTTCATTAAATACAAAACGGGTTCTGCAAAAAACACACCTAAAAACAATAAGATACTTATTACCGAACATAGAAAAAGCCCGTGTTTAAAAGTAGATTTTCCAACTTCAAAGTTTTCTTCCCCATNTGCTTCGGCTATTAAAGGAGTAATTGCTGTAGAAAAACCAATACCTAAAGACATGGCAATAAACATAAAACTATTTCCAAGCGATACTGCTGCAAGTTCTGCAGAGCCAATTTGACCTACCATTATATTATCAACAAACGCAACCATTGTGTGGCCTAACATTCCTAATATTACAGGATATGAAAGTTTTAAGTTATAATGAAATTCTTTTGTATAGTTGGCTAATATCAATTAATATAGTTTTGATGGCAAAGGTAAAAAACGCATTTAATAAAAAATAAAATAAATTCTTTATTTAGAATACAAAATAGCGGACTAATACTTTTGAAAAGTTGATGATTGAATTATTAATTATAACCTTATTATAAATAGTGATTAAAAGCTTAGCTTTTCAAAAAAATAAGATCTAATAACACTAGAATTAATTTAGGAAAGCGAATCTATTTTCATAAACCAGTATATTTTATATTTTTTCAATAAATTTATTATTTACTTAAAAAATAAATCATTAATTTTAANGTATTAAAAAAAATAAAAATGATAAAAAAAATTAGTTACACAGTAATANTTATGTTTGCCAATAGTGNGTTTTCTCAAAGTAATGGAATAGCCAAGTCAATAGGTGTTTATGCTTTTCCTAATGAAGCTCAAACTATAGAAACTCAAAATAAAGATGAATCTGACTGTTACAAGTGGGCAAAGGATCAAACAGGCTATGATCCTATGAATCCAACAGTTGCGATAGCAGCTGAAGTTGATAATACACCAGATGGAGAAGCAATAAAAGGTGCTGCAAAAGGTGCTGCTGCCGGAGCTGCAATCGGTTCTATAAGTGGTNATNTGGGAAAGGGTGCTTCNTATGGAGCTATCGTCGGTGGTATTAGAGGACGTAGAGCAAAAAAGTCAAAAGATCANCAACAAAAGCAAGCAAATAGTNATGCCGCATCTAATGCAAATGAAGAAATGAAAAACGATTATAAAAGAGCATTTAGCACCTGTTTAAAGGCCAAAGGCTACACNGTAAATTAAGAACATATAATAAGATAGTCTATAAACACTTTAAGAAATTCGGTAAAATAGACANGTTAAAACATGATTTTAATNNAATAGACACTAGATGTTATATTTTAGATNTTAAAATCTAANGTCANTNNAATTGACTACTAAAACAATTCTATTAATTGAAATATATATTTTATTTATTTTTTTTATTACTTCATTTTTTAGTTNATTCTCAAAATAAANAAACTAAANCTGACAGTCTCTATCACTTAAATCCTTTTATTGAAGATTTTAGCAATCAATTAAATATAAAGTTAGACATAAGTGACGAACAGGTAGAATATTATATTCCATATGAAAATNATATTAAAGCNGAAATTATAACTAATCTAAACATTAGCTATGGTGTNGTATTTAGCTATAAGTTTTTATCTGTTAGGTTAGGTATTCGACCTAAATTANCTGAGAGTGAATTAGAGAATAAGGGNGAAACCGATCGTTTCAGATTGAGAGTGAAATTATTATTTGATAAATGGACACATCGATTTGAATATGATTACACCAGAGGTTTCAATATTAAAAACACCAATGATTTTGAGCCTACTGCAGAAAATTCAGAATTCAGAATTCAGTTTCCTTATTTAACTACTAATGTTTTTTATGGTTCTTCTAATTATAAATTTAATGATAATTATTCGGTAAAGGCAATTGAATCTAATACTGAAATTCAATTAAAAAGTGCTGGTACTTTTCTAACAGGATTAGATTATGCATTATATTTTGTAAAAGGAACAGATCAAATAAAATTTGAAAATCAAGATATTAATANCAGAGAGTCTTATACTGAATATANTGGATTTAGTCCAGTTTTAAATGCTAGNTATCATTATACCTTTGTTTTCCATAAATATTGGTATGCAAATATTTATGGAAACCCTAGAATAGGAATTCATTTTACTAATGCAAATTTTTTTAACGATAATACATTTACTAGCTCAAACAATACGTTAGTTAGCGTAACATTTGAGACTGGAGTTTCTGCAGGTTACAATGGAAAAAAAATATATTTTGGGGGAGAATTTAAATATCAATTAAATGGCAATAAATACGATGAAGATTTTATATCCTTACAGCATATAAAAAACAATTTTTATCTATTTTTTGGTTATCGATTTAAAGCTCCAAAACAAGTTCGAAAACCTGTGGAATACATAGAAAACAAAGTTCCTGTTTTAAAAAATAAAAAAAATTAGCTACGTATTCATTGATTGATAAGNAGCTAATTTTTTACTGATAATNCCTTTAATTAATAAGGTCATTATGGNAACTAAAAAAATTATAGTTTNACTGTNAATCCAATACCACCATTCATACCTTGTACACTTCCNCCACCAAGTTCTAAATANACACCCCATTTCTCGTTCCAAAACCATCTACCACCTACGTGAAGTCCAAGATCAAAATCACTATCATTATTACCGTCTCCATTATAAAAGGAATAACCTGCTGCTAAACCACCATAAACATCCCAAGACTCATTTGTTATTTCAAATAAATTATCAAAATAATAATTACCTCTTACACTTAAAGTTAACCAATTCAAATCAAAATTAGTNGATGCCCCAGGTGCTATTGTTATATTCTTTTGAACTGGTATNTCGTAATTAGCACCTATAAGACCAAAATTTAATTCTTGTCTGGCTTGACCAAAAACATTAACAACAAAGAATGTACANAGGAATAAAAATAAAATAGTNGATTTTTTCATAATTTATAAGTTTTANTTNATTTAATAAAANTAGTAAAACAATNAATTTTACACAAATATTATTNANAGNNTNTTANCAGAGTATTNCTTTTATAATTATTNAATTAANANATCATAGATTTAAAAATATCTGATAGGATGAATTAGCTACTTTTTAGTTTATTAATAAATATAAATATNTTNTTATGGTGTAATTTAAAATANAAATTNTCCTAGATAAANCACCATCAATTAAGTAAGTAGTNTTGATGTAATGAAAGGCTTAATTATTTCTTCCATTTTTTAATTACACTGAAAAGCAATCCCACAGTAGCAATAATAACTGAGATTAAACCCAATCCAATGAGAAATAATCCCGAACCTAATCCATTACCCGAATCGATAATCCCACAAGAATCTAATATCAAAACTACAATGAATTGAGCTAATGCCAAAACTCCTAAAAACCCTGCTATTTTTATTAATATATTTTCACCTTGCATATTTTTTTGTATCATTTTTGAGCTGATATTCTTATAGGCTTTCTTTAGCTATTTAATTGTATTTAGTAAGAAATTAATTAAGTCCTACCTATCAATAATTCTAGTTTAATCTTTGTTAAGTGACTGTACTTTTTAGATTGTAGATGTTATATTAGCAAAACCAAAAAAATATTTAAAATAAATCATGATTAATTTGATAAAAACTATTGCAAACCATATTTATCAATTAAATAAATAATACTCGTCATTGCCGCCGCTCCTAATTCTAATTCACGTTTATTTACTTTATCAAAGGTATCATTAGCTGCATGATGATATTCAAAATAACGCTGTGAATCTGGGTTTAAACCTGCTAAAACAGTAGCCATTCCTTCTTTCTTTAATGGACCTATATCTGCTCCACTCCCCCCTTTTACAAACCTATTAATTAAATAAGGTTCAAATAAAATATCCCAAGATTTAATTTTAGTGAAATTAGCTTCACTTGCATCAAACGAAAATCCTCTTGGAGTAAAACCACCAGAATCACTCTCTAAAGCAAATACATGGTATTCGTTTTTTCTTTTTGCTTCTGATGCATATTTAATCCCTCCTCTTAATCCATTTTCTTCATTCATAAACATTACTGCTCTAATAGTATTTTTTGGTTGATATCCAATTTTTTTTAAAACACGTAAAACTTCCATTGATTGAACACATCCTGCACCGTCATCATGTGAACCATCTCCTAAGTCCCAAGAATCTAGATGGCCTCCAACCACAATAAATTTATTTGGATTTTCGCTTCCTGTAATTTCACCAATTACATTATAGGATTGAACATCTGGATAAGTTTTACAATTTTGACTAAAATAAAATAATAAATCAGGTTGCAATTTTAATGTTACACTTAAATAATTAGCTCCGTTTGTGCTAATTGCACAAGCAGGAATGCGAAGGTTTTCTGGTGTATCACCATAGCTCATAGCACCTGTATGAGGATAATCATCTTGACTAAGGTTCATCGATCTAACTATAACTCCTACAGCACCGTATTTTGCTGCTTCTTCGGCACCTGAATACCGTTGATCGACCGCACCTCCATAAGCATTCATTGTTTGAATTAGGTTATCCTGCATTGGTCTATTATAAAAAACAATTTTTCCTTCAATTATTTCCCTTCCTAAACTCCTTAATTCTTCAAAGCTTTTAACCTCAACAACTGCTGCTTTTAAACCTCCATAAGGAGTAGGAACCGATCCTCCTAATGCACAAATAGACGCTAAAGAAGTTACTCCTGGTGATGTTTCTATATAAGAATACTCTTGAGCTCCTCTTGTCCATTTAGGAACCATCACGGGTTGTAACCAAACTTTATCAATGCCCAATTCTTCCATTTGCTCCTTAGTAAAAACAACCGCTAACTCTGCACCTAAAGATCCTGAAAGTCTACTGCCAATATTATTAGACATATAATCCAGCCATTCATAACTAGCACCATTAGTTAACGAAGTGTCAAATATTTGCTTTATAACAGTTGAATCTTTCTT
The DNA here is from genome assembly GCA_002713705.1 of Flavobacteriaceae bacterium. Classification (GTDB taxonomy): domain Bacteria; phylum Bacteroidota; class Bacteroidia; order Flavobacteriales; family Flavobacteriaceae; genus Marifrigoribacter. The sequence continues at coordinate 26,735 of PAUJ01000028.1, read as the reverse complement.
ATTTACTTTTTGAGAAATTCCTGTTGTACTAATAGAAATCAATAAAATTGATATAACTAATTTTTTCATAGGGTGGTTATTAGGTGATTATTCATTTCTACTATTTTTTTATACGGTATAGTTTAGCTTATATTTTAGGAATTAATTGGTGTTCTTTATTAATTAAAGCAATATGAATCAAAAATAATTAAAGAAATAATATACCAAGTAAATTTGATGAAATTTATTTACTGACAAATAAACTTACATCATTTTCGGAAATCTCATCTCCACCCAATATAATTAAACGTTCAATTACATTTTTAAGTTCTCTAATATTACCAGTCCAATCATATTCTTGTAATAATAATATTGCTTTTTGTGAGAAATTTTTATGAGTAATACCTTGTTCTTCTGTTATTTTATCACTAAAATATTTAATTAGTAAAGGAATATCATCTCTTCGATCGTTTAATGCTGGCACTTTAATTAATATTACCGCCAATCTATGGTACAAATCTTCTCTAAATTTTCCGTTAGCAATTTCCTGGTTTAAATTTTTATTAGTTGCTGCTAATACCCTAACATTTATGTTAATATCATGATCACTACCTACTCTACTTATTTTGTTTTCTTGCAAAGCCCTTAACACTTTGGCTTGGGCAGATAAACTCATATCACCAATTTCATCTAAAAAAATAGTCCCGTTATTAGCTGCTTCAAATTTCCCAGCTCTATCTTTTACCGCTCCTGTAAAACTTCCTTTTTTATGACCAAATAATTCACTTTCAATTAATTCACTTGGAATTGCTGCACAATTAACTTCTATTAAAGGTCCGTTAGAACGATCACTTTTTTCATGGAGCCAATGAGCTACCAACTCTTTCCCAGTNCCATTTGCTCCTGTAATCAATACTCTTGCTTCGCTTGGAGCTACTTTCTCTATCATTTCTTTAATATGAATAATAGAAGGAGACGCTCCTATCATTTCAAATTTCTTACTAACTTTTTTCTTTAGTCGCTTGTTTTCAATAATTAATTCTTTACGATCTAAAGCAATCCGAACCGTATTCAATAATCTATTTAAATCTGGTGGTTTTGATATGTAATCAAATGCATCTAAACGCATAGCTTGAACTGCTGTGTNCAAGTCACCATGNCCAGATATCATTACAATGGGGATTTCAGGTTTTATTTTTTTAGAAGCTATTAAAACTTCAATACCGTCCATTTTAGGCATTTTTATGTCACATAAAACAAGATCGAAATTTTCTTTTTTNATTAATTCAATACCTTTNAATCCATCTTCCGCTTCCGAAACTTTATAATTNGTGTTTTCTTCTGAAAGTATTTTCACCAACACTCTTCGAATTGAAACTTCATCTTCTATGATTAATATTTTTGACATCTTACCCATTAAATATCTATTATATGTTTGTGACGTTCCNTCTAAAATNCAGCTTGTAANTTAATACTACTATTGCATTGCTTGAAAGCTCTTTGTAAAGGTAACAAAAGACGCTTACAACTACAGTAATGGTCAAATCAAATATTTCAACAGTTTTCACTTAATTAATATTTAAGCCATTTAACGATCTCCCTATAACTTGCTTTTTTACCATACATCAATATACCTANCCTATATATCTTAGATGCAAACCAAACAGTTCCTATAAAAGTAGCAAATAAAATTATTAAAGATANAATTTGTTGCCACATAGGCACTCCAAAGGGTATGCGCATTAGCATAACAACTGGTGATGTTAAAGGAATATANGAAAAAACCTGTGATACTATACCGTGGGGATTATCAATAACAGTGAAAAAACCAACATANATTCCCACTATTAATGGCATTAAAATAGGCAACATAAATTGCTGCGTATCAGTTTCATTATCAACAGCTGCTCCGATCGCAGCATATAATGAACTATAAAGCAAATACCCACCTATAAAAAAGAATATAAACATGACTATTAGGTTATAAATTGGCATATTATTTATTTCTACTAATACATCTGTAATAATTTGTTGCGAATTAGAAATTTCACCTANAAGTTCTTGTGGTTGAGATTGAATTGCGGAGGGGTCAATTCCGAAAATGGAAGAAATTACCGAATTCAAAAGTAATATAATAACGATCCAAACAACAAATTGTGTTANNCCTGCTAGGGTAGTCCCTAAAATTTTTCCCAATAATAATTTAATAGGTTNAACAGAAGAAATAATAACCTCAATAATTCTACTTGTCTTTTCCTCAATTACACTCCTCATAATCATNTTACCGTAAATAATGATAAACATNAAAAGTAAATAACCTGCAATTCCTCCAAATATTAATTTTAAACCAGCACCTAATTTTGATGTTTTCTTACCCTCAAAAGTTTCAATTTTTGCATCTATATNGATTCTTAATTCCTTAATCTTTTTGGCATCAATTCCAGATTCTTCTAATTTTAAAANATTTACCCTATTCTCAATTTCATTTTCAATACTTCCCANCATACTTATGGAAGGAGACNCGTCTGAATAAAAAATGATAGATTCTGNAAAACCGTCTAATGCTNNTGCTTTTGGAATATATAAGAGTCCATATACTNCTGAAGTTTCGGTTACTAATTTTGCTTCATTTAATGAAATATTTTCTAAATTNGTGTAATTTACAGATTCAGAGTCTTCGAAAGAATTAGCAAACAAACCACTTTCATCAAGGATGTTTATGGCATTCACAGATTCGTTATTTAATTGAGATAAATAAGCAACTAGTGTAAAAATNAGGACCATAATAATGGGACTTAAAAAAGTCATTAANATAAAAGACCTATTGCGAATCTTATTTAAATATTCTCTTTTTATAATTAGCTGTAAGTGATTCATCAGGCTTCTTAATTATTTTGAATAGTTTCAATAAATATATCACTAACTGAAGGAATNACTTCTTCAAAATGAGACAATTGACCAAGTGATGTAAGATAATGTACTAAATCATTTTTAGANGAAGCGTCTGGTAATTTTATTTTATACTGTTTCTCATCATTAATACTTTTAAAATAGATGGGGACTGAATCAAATTTTTCNTTTAATTTTTCTTGAATAGTATCTGGTTTATTTGGTGAAATCCCAACTTTATATGTATTGGATTTATATGCTCTTTTAATATCTATTAATTTTCCATCTAATATTTTATTTGACTTATCTATNAATGCAATATGATCACATATCTCCTCAACTGATTCCATGCGGTGGGTAGAAAANATTATNGTTGCTCCTTCCTCTTTTAATCTCAATATTTCATCTTTTATTAAATTGGCATTAATAGGATCAAAACCACTAAAAGGCTCGTCAAATATTAATAGTTTTGGCTGGTGTAAAACCGTAACCACAAACTGAATTTTTTGAGCCATTCCTTTAGATAATTCTTGAATTTTTTTATTCCACCAACCATCAATACCCAATCTATCAAACCAATANNTAAGTCTTTTTTTAGCTTCTGTTTTAGAAAGTCCTTTTAATTGAGCTAAATACATTGCTTGTTCGCCAACTTTCATAGATTTATACAAACCTCTTTCTTCGGGTAAGTACCCTATATTTTTANTATCGTTTGGATGCAATGGCTTTCCATCTAAAAAAACGGAACCTGAATCTGGCATTGTTATTTGNTTAATAATCCTGATTAATGTAGTTTTTCCAGCACCGTTGGGCCCCAACAAACCAAATACAGAACCTTTTGGAACTTCAATACTTATGNTATTTAATGCTTTAAAGGCTCCGAAAGATTTAGATACATTATTAGTTACTAAAAGATTATTCATGGTTTTATTTTTCAAAACGTAAATGTATTATTTTGCAAATAAAGTTTNATNGCTATCGCAATTAATTTAATTAGTTTATTANTAAATCAACTAATTGTATTANCCAAAAGCAAAAGTNCTTATAAAACAAAACCCACCNTTTAATTTAATAAANGATGGGAAAAAATTGCTATGAAAAAGAAAAAATATCACTNNAAATTATAGTGATTANCAAATATAATGATTTTTTTTTATAAACGNCACTTTATGAAAACATATCTTTTACTTTTTCAAAAAATGATTTATCTCCCTTCTCAGGTTTAGGATCAAAGTTATCATCATCGATCATTTTCTTAAAAAACTCNTTTTGTTCTTTGTTCAATGTTTTNGGCGTCCAGACNTTTATGTGAACTAGTAAATCTCCTGTTCCATAACTNTTTATACTNGGTATTCCTTTATTGCGAAGACGAAGAATTTTTCCGCTTTGCACCCCNTGTTCTATTTTAATTCTTACTTTGCCATTTACCGTATCAATTTCTTTAGAAGTTCCTAGAACGGCATCGGAAATACTAATATATAAATCNTAATGAAGGTTATCACCTTCTCTTTGTAAAGTATCGTGAGATTTTTCTTCTATTGCGACTAATAAATCTCCTGAAATACCATTTCCTGGAGCTTCATTTCCTTTTCCAGAAACTTTTAATTGCATTCCATCTACAACTCCAGCAGGNATTTTNATAGAAACCGTTTCTTCAGTTTGNAGCATTCCATGCTCATCTGCGTTTGAAGGTTTTTTATCTATTGATTGTCCTGAACCACCACATGTATTACATGGGGCTGAAGTTTGCATTCTACCTAAAATAGTATTTTGAATTCTAGTTACTTGACCACTACCATTACAAGTAGCACATGTTTTGTAACTTGTACCTTTNGCTACTTTTTTTCGTTTTACTTTAATTTTTTTCTCAACTCCATTAGCAATCTCNTCTAGCGTTAATTTAACTCTAATTCTTAAATTACTNCCTTTTACTTGAGCTCTTCGACCTCCACCACTAAACCCACTAAATCCACCGCCGCCGCCGCCAAANATATCACCAAATTGACTNAAAATATCATCCATATTCATACCNCCGCCNCCAAANCCTCCACCACCAAANCCTNCGCCACCACCGCCTTCAAAGGCTTGGTGACCAAAACGATCATACTTAGCTTTTTTGTCAGCATCGCTTAATATTTCATAAGCTTCTGCAGCTTGTTTNAACTTCTCTTCAGCTTTNGAATCACCGGGGTTTTTATCTGGATGAAATTCTATAGCTTTTTTACGATATGCTTTTTTAATTTCTGTAGCAGATGCTCCTTTAGAAACTCCTAATATTTTATAAAAATCTTCCTTCACGNGANTTTGTTATTTGTTTAATTATTTNGNATTAATGTCCGATAACTACCTTTGGGAANCGTATAATTTTTTCACCTAANACATACCCTTTTTCAATTACATCAATCACTTTTCCTTTTANGTCATTACTTGGAGCAGGAATTTGAGTAATTGCCTCATGTATATCAGCATTAAAAACATCACCCTGATTTGTNTCTATAATGGTTAAACCTTTGGCCTTTAAATTTTCACGTAACTTATTATTAATTANAATAATACCTTCTAAATGTGCNGCAGAATCAGATTTTTCAATTTCTGANAGTGCCCTATCAAAATCATCNAATACAGGAAGCAATGACACCATAACACCTTCACTAGCAGTTGAAAACAATTCAATACGTTCTCTACTNGTGCGNTTTTTAAANTTTTCAAATTCTGCAAAAAGACGAAGATTTCTATCTTTTTCTTTTTCTAAATTAGATTTTAATTCCTCTANNGGATCAATATCAGNANTNGTTTCGTCNNTAGTTGTTTCTTTTTCGGCAGTTAATAATTCCTCTTCAACAACTTCATTTTNANGTTTATTTTTTTTACTCATCAATGAGAATATTTTATTTTTATANTATTTTAAANNTATNATTTGCAAAAGTACTGCCAATTATGATTAAATGTCATAATGTCATTTAAAAAATAAAATGATATTTGTATTATTTTTAATATTAAAACCGGTGGAATATTAAATTTTATGAGCTCTCAACATTTCCCTTTTACCAGGAGGCCCTGGAAGTCTTTCAACTTCAAAACCAACAGTTTGCATTGCTCTTCTAACACTCCCCTTTGCAGAATAAGTNACTAATACGCCTCCTTTCTTTAAAGCAGTATGCATTTTTTTAAAAATTTGTTCGGTCCACAATTCAGGCTGGACTCTAGCCCCAAAGGCATCAAAATAAATTAAATGAAAATTATTTTTATCGTTNATTTCAGAAAAGAACTGTTTCNTTTTTAATATTGAAAAATAGGTTGAGATACTAATCTGTTTTTCCCATTNACTTTGATGTAATTTTTTAAAATATGCCTNAGTACTATTTAAAAGCAATGGATAGTTGAGTTTTTGGATTTCTAAAGACGATATTGGATACGCTTCAACACCCGTAAAACTTATTGGAATTTTATTTTTATCGGNTTCTAATAAAGTAATAAANGCATTGAGCCCGGTCCCAAATCCAATNTCTAATATTTTTAATGGATTGGGTTNCATTTGTTTCAATAAGTATCCTAATCCCGTATTTACAAAAACATGATAAGCCTCTTGAATGGCACCGTGCTTTGAATGGTATTGCTCATCTAAATCAGGTAAATGAATGGTTGTGGAACCATCATCAGTNATGATTATTTTACGTTTCACTATATCTAATTAATAATTAAANAAAACATCATTATTGAATTAGTAATACTCCATCAGCTTCAAATGATAATGTTTTTTCAACTTGAATTATTACAGCAATCTCTTCTTCACTTTTTCCAGCATCTTCTGCATAATGACGTTGTTCTTCAATAGATACTTCTGCTATAAATGCTTTTCCTTGAACAATTACTTCTTTATCAGCAATGTTTTTTGGCATAAAAAAACCATAATTTTTAAATTTCACCATTGCTTCTTCATCACCAATACTTAAACGCATCCAACAACCTTTAGATTGACAAACGTCATTTACTTTTGCTGCAAATTTCACAATTGCAGTATCCCCAACTTTTAAATTTTTATAAGTCTCTATTATTTCTTTTTTAGATAATAAATTTTTATCTGAAATTTTTTCTCCAAATGAACTATAAGATTCATCTAATTTGGGTTTTATNTCAGTACTATCGGGTNTTTTCGATTCTTTATTTTCAAATTTACAAGCGATTAATAGTGTGAAAATACTCAATAGTATGATTAGCTTTTTCATGATATTACAGTTTNTNTNATAAACAAAACTAATACTTTTTAAGGGAAAATAGCTTGATTTTAGTTACTTTTGTNAACTGTTAAATTNAAGTTCATGCNTACGAAAAAGANTCACTCAATACCAATAANACATATTGAAAAATCACGTATAAATGANGTGGATTTCAGTCATCTAATATTTGGTAATGACTTTACCGATTATATGTTTGAGTGTGATTTTAAAAGCGGCTCCTGGAGCAATCCTACTATTAGGCCTTTTGGAAATTTATCAATTTCACCAGCTGCAAAAGTNTTTCANTATGGACAAGCAGTTTTTGAAGGAATGAAGGCCTATAAAGATGATCANGGTGAAATTTGGTTATTTAGACCAGAAGATAATTTTAATAGAATTAATAAATCATCTCAAAGATTAGCTATTCCTAAATTTCCAAAAGAACTTTTTTTTGAAGCATTAGAATCCTTACTTCTGCTAGATAAAGATTGGATCAAACCTGGATTTGGCAACTCACTTTATATTCGTCCTTTTGTTATTGCTACAGAATGTGGTGTTTCNGCATCACCTTCCAAGGAATATAAGTTTATGATAATATGCTCTCCAGCCCACGCATACTATCATGGNGATATTAAAGTAGTTATTGCGGAGTATTATAGTAGGTCTGCTGACGGAGGTGTTGGTGCTGCAAAAGCTGCNGGAAATTATGCTGCTCAATTTTACCCTACTAATCTTGCAAAAGAAAAAGGATTTCACCAAGTAATTTGGACAGATGCTAAGGAACATAAATATTTAGAAGAAGCTGGAACTATGAATGTGTTTTTTAGAATAAATGATACTTTAGTGACTGCTCCAATTAGTGATCGCATATTNGACGGAATTACCCGAAAAAGTATTATCGCTCTTGCAAAAAGAGATGGNATCGCTGTAGAAGAGCATCGCATTACGATACAAGAATTAATTGAGGCATCTAAGGACAATAGCTTAAAAGAAATATTTGGCACGGGTACCGCAGCAGTAATAAGCTCTATAAGTGATTTTAGTTATCAAGAAGAGGTATATTATTTACCAAAAACCAGCACTAGTTTTGCCAAAATGTTTAAAACTAAACTAATAGAAATTCAATATAATAAATCTGAAGACAAATTTGGGTGGAGGTATTTAGTAAGCAGTAAGTAAGANTAAAATTACCATGATTTATCTATCTAAAATAGTTTTAATATCGGGTTTAAAGTAATTAGGCCCCTTTAATACTTTACCATCCTCCCTAAAAATAGGTTTTCCATCTGCACCTAGCTTACTCATGTTACTTTTTTGAATTTCATTAAAAACTTCTTCAATTTTGTGTTGCATTCCGTGTTCTATTATTGTCCCACATAAAATATAAAGCATATCACCTAATGCGTCAGCTACTTCAACAAGATCTTTATTATTTGCAGCATCTAAATATTCCTCATTCTCTTCACGCATTAATTTATATCGCAATAAATTTTTATGAGCATCTAAATTTGCGGTTGGCGAATCCTTCATTCCTAACCCAAAAGCTTCATGAAAAGTTTGTACTGCAGTAATTTTATTTTTCATTGTTATAATTTTAATTTTAGAGTATTCAGTTTTATTTTTAAAAAGAGAAACATAAAATAATTCAATAACTAAATTTAATGATTATTTTTACGCCTATAAATCTACACAATTATGTTTAGTTCTGGTCAGTGGACATTTGTTATTTTTTTTATTATTTCATTCGTGATTACATTGTTTTTTAGCTACCGAAAAGATAAAGCATTGCATAAAAAATATTACAAAGGAAGTATTTGGGTATTAGTCAGTTTTATTGCTTTTGTGTTTTTGCTTGTCATATTCAAAAATTGGTTAAAACAATAAAAAAAGCTTTTTGAATTAACAAAAAGCTTTTTTGAGTTTGATTTATTTCAANTCTTAATTTACTTCTGGCANGAAGTTATANGTTTTAGAATAGTAAATCATTTGTTCTTTAAATGTTGCTGGCTGTTCTATCGNAAAACCTTCTATTTCTCCAGCTTCATTCAATTTAGGAACTATAACAGGATTCACAAAACCACTGTAAGGTGCAGATGTAAATTGAGCATTTCGTTCTAAGACTTCTTTATGTAAATCTTGATCTACTTTTACACCGTAACCTTCNACCAAAGCTTCCACTGCTTCATAATCACCTTCAGATTTTATACGTTGTGTTTCTTTCAATAATTGACCAAATAATTCATGAAGNTTTTCATAATCATTAATGTTGTAATATGTTTTTCCATCCCGAGTAACTTTTTCAATTACATTCTCAGACATGCCTTTTTCAAAAACCCAAGCAGACACCCATTGTCTATTTCGCATGTGTGATTCCTCTACATCATCTCCTAACTGCAATCTAATAAGTTGTGTCATTAAACCATTTCTAATATAACCATCATAGGCGGTTTTACCAACAGCNTTCCAATCATCTACCAATCCTAATTCCTGTAGTTTTGGGTCATACAAATAATACAATCCAACTAAATCTGCTCTTCCTTCTTCTAGTGTAGAAGCATAATTTTTAAGGGTTTCTTTCGTTTCACCAACACCAGGNTTTAGTTGTCCCGAAGCATGCCCAATTACTTCATGTAGTGCAGTATGTAATTTATCTCCTGATTGTCCATATTTTTTTTCTAATTCGTATTCTTCATCGTCATAAACATATTCTTTTAACCGCCCTGAACTTCCNGCATTGTTATAGGCATGAATGATATTTCCTAAAGAAACTGATTTAGACCCAACTTCGGCACGAATCCAGTTTGCATTTGGTAAATTTACTCCTATGGGTGTNCTAGGAGATGCGTCTCCTGCCTCTCCAGCAACATTTACAACTTTATAAGTAACACCTACTACATTTTTCTTCTTATGTTCGTCCATTAATGGAGAATTATCTTCAAACCACTGCGCNTTTTCAGATAATACTGCCATTTTTTTAGACATATCAAAATCTTTAATTTGGACTACTGTCTCGTANGAACCTTTATAGCCTANCGGATCATTATATACTTCAATAAAACTATTGATATAATCAATATTTCCATCTGTTGCTCCTGTCCAAATTACATTATAATCGTCCCAAGTTTGAAGATCTCCTGTTTTGTAATATTCAATTAATAAACCCAAGGCTTTACCTTGTGCTTCGTTTTCTGCAACACCTTGTGCTAATTCCAACCATTTTATAACTTCATCTATAGCAGTNCCATACAATCCGCCNGATTTATAAACNCGTTCTTTTAATACTCCATTTTCTTTAACTAACTGTGAATTTAATCCATAAGATAAAGGTTTTTGTGGATCTGGAGAGTCCATTTTTCCATAAAAAGANTCAACATCTGCATTNGTAACCCCTGGTCCATAAAAATTAACTGCACTCATTAAAACATTGTCAACTCCTTTTGCTTGATTTACTTTTTTAGTATCCNTATCGCTAAAAATAACATTAAAAGATTCTCCTTCTAATTTAGTATTAGTAGCTGCTAACAATTCATTTAAATATTCTGAGGAAAAATTAGTAGGAAGTTTAGCATTTGAATAATGATGATGGATACCATTTGAAAACCAAACTCTTTTTAAATAGGTTTCAAAGNTTTTCCAATTTTCAGAAGTTTTATCTCCTTCATAGGTATTATAAACATTTTCCAAAGCTTTNCGAATCGTNAGGTTATGNCGATAATTTTGATCCCAAATTATATCACGACCAGACAATCCTGCTTGTGTTAAATAATAAACTAACTTTTGTTCTTTTAANGTTAAATTTTCCCAACCTGGTATTTGATACCTCAATACTTTTATATCTGCAAATTGCTCAACNTTATGGTCAAAATTAGCAGNTTTTTCAATTCCAATTTGTTCCTTAGAAGAATCCGATGTNTNTTTTTTATCTGCACATGACANTACAATCATAGCTGTTAGNAGCATACCTATTAAATACTTTTTTTTCATTTTGATAGTTTTATTTATTTGAAGAAAACAAAAATAACAAATAATACTTTAGAAATGGGACTATTAGAATAGGAGTTNTTTATAAATTGNAGCATNAAACTAAAACTTGACGCAATACAAGCGGTNATTTTTTAAAATAAAATAATCAATATAAATCATATATTAAATTCCCTTAAGTAAATTACTCAAGAGGATTTTTTATATTAGCTTTATAAAATGAGTATGTTAGAACTTATAAAGCTCNATGTAATGATTAATNACGAATAGCATTTGACNGATTTAATAAAATAACAAAGACATATGAAACAATTATTATTAGTTTTTCTNGGGGGTGGATTAGGGAGTTCTCTTCGTTATTGGATTGGTACTTATCTAAACAGTTATAAATCTGGAATTCCATACGGAACCTTTGCAGCTAATATCATTGGTAGTTTNATAATTGGTATGGTTCTCGGATTTTCNTTAAAAAANAATGGNGTATCAAGTAATACTATTTTATTTATAGCCACAGGCTTTTGTGGAGGCTTCACTACTTTTTCAGCTTTTGCATATGAAAATCACCTATTTTTAAAATCTGGTGATTTTATGAGTTTTGCNATTTATACCACNNTAAGTTTTATTATTGGTTTCGCTGCAGTATTTTTCGGGATTTGGATTGTTAAATTTCTTTAATATTTATTATANTCTCTAACTCCAGCTTCAATCCTAACTAACAAGTCATTTTCCTCAGGAGGAACAGGGCAAGAATATCGATGACTGTATGCACAATAAGGATTGTAAGTTTTATTAAAATCAATAATTATAGAATTACCGTCTGGAATTTTTAAATCTAAATATTTTCCACCNCCATAGGACCCATCTCCACTTGTTAGATCAGTATAAGGTAAAAACAAATAATCTTCATAACCTTCTTCTTTTTCATGATTCGTGCTTTGATAAATATTAAGTTTTAACTCTTTTTTATCCAGCATAAAAAAAGCCTCACCGTACTTAACATATTCGGGTAAACGATCAGTAGAAGTTTTCATTAAAAAAGGTTTTTCGTCTGGTGTTCTCACAAATTTAGCTTCAAAACGANATTTTGTATTGATAGGATAAAATAACAAACCCTTAAATGTAATTTGATCTAAAGAATCTAAAATAGAANTTTCAGGATCAAGAAATTCTTTATTTAATTCTTTTTGAGATTTTTTTATTTCTTTAATTATTTTCCTGTTGGATTGGGATAAAGCGATACAAGAAATAAATAACAAGAAAATTAAAGNTTTATATTTCATATAATTTTGTTTTTGTAATTGCAGTATTTTCAATAACATTCGAGAGTACAATTTGTGTTTTTGTTTCTCCATAGCTTATTAATTGATCTATAAATTGTTCTAAATGTCTNTGATTTGTTAACATTACTTCCATTACAATATTTTCATTTCCAGTAATTCGATAACAATTAAGAACTTCATCAAATGATTTAACTTTAGTTAAAAAAGGTTTTAATTTACCCATAAAGGCTCTTATGGTAATTATTGCTTTTAATTGATATCCTACCTCATAGGACGAAACTATAGTTTTGTAACCATTTATAATNCCAACATCTTCCATTTTTTTTATTCTTTCTGAAACTGCTGGAGAACTTATACCTACTATCCTTCCAATTTTGGCATTAGATTGTCTCGCGTTTTCTTGCANGCATTTTAAAATTTTCCAATTCAAAGCATCTATTAACATAGTAAGGTATATTTAATAAAAAAACATNTNTTTTAAAGCAAATATACAAAAACACNTTAAATATTAAGGCNNAAGAGAATGAATAGTTGCTAATTTTGTTTANAANTTGTTATATTANATTAAAAATGAACTCTGTTAGAACAAATAATNAACNTATTTCTCCAATTCACAAAAAGGCGNTAGAAATATTGACACTTTCAAGTCAGATATCTAACTATTTAGTCCCAGATTTNGCCAACATTCAATCTAATGGATNTGAAGATCCAAACATTTATTTTACNGGTGATATTATTCAACAATCTAATTCTTTNGTTCCNGAGATAGTTCAAGCGGAAAGCAAATATTTTTCTGAAGAAAGACATCAACATCTTTTATCNATTTCCCACTTAACAAATGTATTAGATAAAAATTGTGACCGTTTAGAACTCATCAATAGCAATGGAAAAGATTTTCTTCCTTTGCTTCGAAACGAGTTAAAAAAGTTTAGAAAACTACAACACATTTGGATGTTGACATTGTAAGAGAACTATTTCCTTACATATTTCTTCGATACTGTCCACCTACCTCAAATAATGCTTTTGTAATTTGACCTAAAGTACAGGTTTTACAAACCTCCATTAAAGCTTCAAATATATTTTCATTATTAATTGCCTTATTTTGTAATTCAGTCAACAATGNAGAAGATTTATTTTTGGTTGACTTATGAATACTCTCTACTAAATTAATTTGATATTGTTTTTCTTTTTCAGTAGCTCTAATAACTTCTCCTGGAATAACTGTTGGAGAGCCCTTNCTACTTAAAAAAGTATTGACGCCAATTATAGGAAACTCTCCGTTGTGTTTTAAAGTTTCATAATACAAACTCTCTTCTTGTATCATACTTCTTTGATACATGGTTTCCATAGCTCCTAAAACACCACCTCTTTCAGTAATTCTATCAAATTCTTTTAAAACTGCAGCTTCAACAAGATCGGTAAGCTCTTCTATAATAAAAGAACCTTGTATTGAATTTTCATTTTTTGCCAAGCCTAATTCNTTATTAATTATAAGTTGAATTGCCATTGCTCTGCGAACACTTTCTTCGGTTGGAGTCGTAATAGCTTCATCGTAAGCATTGGTATGCAAAGAGTTACAATTATCGTTAATCGCATATAGCGCTTGAAGTGTAGTTCTAATATCATTAAAGTCTATTTCTTGAGCATGTAAGGACCTTCCTGAAGTTTGAATATGATATTTTAACATTTGCGCTCTTGGATTCGCACCATATTTATGCTTCAATGCTTTTGCCCATATTTTACGAGCTACCCTCCCAATTACTGAATATTCTGGATCGATACCATTACTAAAAAAGAAAGATAAGTTAGGTCCAAATTTATTTATATCCATACCTCTTGAAAGATAATATTCTACATAAGTAAAACCGTTTGCTAAGGTAAATGCTAACTGAGTTATGGGATTAGCTCCAGCTTCTGCAATATGATAACCAGAAATTGAAACCGAATAAAAATTACGTACTTGCTTTTCAATAAANTATTCTTGAACATCCCCCATTAACCTCAATGCAAATTCGGTAGAAAAAATACAGGTATTTTGAGCTTGATCTTCTTTTAAAATATCTGCNTGTACCGTTCCTCTAACTTGTTTAAGCGTATCAAACTTAATTTGATTGTATACATTTTCAGGCAAAACTAAATCTCCAGTTACTCCCAATAACATCAAGCCTAANCCATCGTTTCCTGAAGGTATTTCTCCTTGATAATTTGGACGTTCAATCCCTTTTTCTTTATATATTTCTATTATTTTATTTTCAACTGTAGTTTCAAGGTTTTTTTCTTTTATATACTTTTCACAATTTTGATCGATTGCGGCATTCATAAAGAAACCTAGAAGCATCGGCGCAGGACCATTAATCGTCATACTCACCGATGTCATCGCNTGACTTAAATCAAATCCAGAATAAAGTTTTTTTGCATCGTCCAAACAACAAATAGAAACTCCAGCGTTACCTATTTTTCCATAAATATCAGGTCGCTTACCAGGATCATTCCCATAAAGAGTTACACTATCAAACGCCGTGGATAAGCGTTTAGCTGGCATCCCTAAACTTACATAGTGAAAACGCCTATTNGTTCTCTCTGGTCCACCTTCTCCAGCAAACATTCTTGTTGGATCTTCCCCAGAACGTTTAAANGGATATAATCCTGANGTGTAAGGAAATTCTCCTGGAACATTTTCTTGTAAAACCCAATTTAATATGTCTCCCCAAGATTTGTACTTTGGNAGTGCAACTTTTGGTATTTGCACATGAGACAATGATTCTATGTGAGTTTCAATTTTAATTTCCTTGCCTCTTACCTTAAAGGAGTAAATAGATTCTTTATATCTATTTACCTTNTCTGACCAACCAATAATTACTTCCCAGTTATAAGGATCGAAATCCATTTTGTTGCGATCAAACTCTTTAAGAAGCAATTCTAAAAATATTTTATCGTTNTCATTCTGAACTAAGCTAAGAATCTCCTCATGATTTAATCCAAATTTATTTAAATAAGATCTTTCTTTTTCTATAGAAATAATAGCAACAGCACAAATGGTTTTATAAATACCGTATAATTTTTGAGCGACTTCAACTTGAGCTAGTACCTTGGCATCATAACTTCTATTATTTTCTGAAATCTCAGATAAATAACGAACTCTTGCAGGTGGAATTATAAATATTTTTTCAGACATTACTTCTGAAATCTGATATTTTGAAATCAANTCACTCCCCGTTTTATTAACCAACTTATCCATGACGGCTTTATAGAGTTGATTCATTCCTGGATCGTTAAATTGTGAAGCTATTGTACCGTAAACAGGCAATTGATCTTGTGGGATATCCCATAAATTATTATTTCGCATGTACTGTTTCTTGACATCACGCAAGGCATCTAAAGATCCTCGTTTGTCAAATTTATTGATAGCAACCAAGTCTGCAAAATCTAACATATCGATTTTCTCTAATTGAGTTGCAGCACCAAATTCTGGTGTCATCACATACAATGAAACATCACTATGCTCTAATATTTCTGTATCACTTTGACCAATTCCAGAGGTTTCTAAAATTATAATATCATATTCTGCAGCTTTTAAAACTTCGATAGCCTCAGACACATATTTAGACAATGCTAAATTACTTTGACGGGTTGCTAATGAACGCATGTACACCCTGTCAGAATTAATTGCATTCATGCGAATGCGATCTCCTAATAAAGCACCTCCAGTTTTTCTTTTGGAAGGATCAACAGAAATTAAACCAATTGTTTTCTCCGGGAAATCAATTAAAAAACGCCTTACCAACTCATCCACTAAAGATGATTTCCCAGAACCACCAGTCCCCGTTATNCCTAGGACTGGAATTGTTGATTTNTTATTTTTTTCATGAATAATTGCCAGTGCTTCTTTTGCGACTTTAGGAAAATTTTCGGCAGCAGAAATAACTCTTGCAATCGCNCCTGAATCTTTTTTTGAAAGTCTAGAAACTTCAGTGTTCAATTCATCACCGATTGGAAAATCAGATTTTTCTATTAAATCGTTAATCATCCCCTGTAATCCGAGATCTCTACCATCGTCTGGTGAATAGATTCGAGTAATTCCATAATCTTGTAATTCTTTAATTTCAGAGGGAAGAATTACACCGCCACCGCCACCNAATATTTTTACATGCCCTGCTCCTCTTTCTTTAAGTAAATCGAACATATATTTAAAATATTCATTATGGCCTCCCTGGTATGAGGTTAATGCAATCGCATTAGCATCTTCTTGTATTGCCGTNTTTACAACCTCTTCAACACTTCTATCGTGACCTAAATGAATAACCTCAACACCTGTTGCCTGTATAATTCGACGCATAATATTAATTGCCGCATCATGTCCATCAAACAATGAGGCAGCAGTAACAATTCTTACTTTGTATTTAGGTTGATAAGGGGTAATCTGATGCATAGCGTGTAATTAAAGTTTACAGGCTGCAAATTTACAAAAAATGAAGATGATACTAAGATAGCTGTTAAAAAAAGAAAAAAGAATTAAAAATAAATGCTTNTTGCATCAACATTTTAGAGCTGATAATTGCGAATTAAACCTAATGTAAAGTTTTAAAATATGAAAAAGCATCTATGAGTCTTGAACCATACCAACTAAAGTATTCTCCGTTGACCAAAATAACGTCTTTTCCAGTAGATTCGCGAAGTTCTTGAATGTGTTTTTCTTTAAAAGGAAATGGTTCTGAAGAAAGTAGAATTTTATCTGCATTACTAAGCGCTTCAAGTAATACCTCAGGATACCTAGAAGTCGAATTAACAGCAGTGTTTTTGAACTTATTTAACAATAATANATTATTGATAAAAGTTTGATTTCCTGCGACCATATACGGGTTTTTCCAGATTAGATAAGCAACTTTAATCGTTGGTTTTGTTTTTATAAAAACTTCAAAATCTTTTTTTCTTNAAGATATTTGTGAAACTATAGAAACTGCTTTTTCTGAAACATCAAATAATTCTCCCAATAAAACTATCATTTCAAGAGCATCTTCTAGTGTATAAATATCACTAATCCAAACTGGGGCAACACTGCTTAATTGATCTACAATTTCTTTTGTATTTTCTTCTTTGTTACAAATAATAATATCTGGATGGAGTGCTTCAACTTTTTTAAGATGTATTTTTTTTGTACCACCAACGATGGTGATGTTTTTTAGAATTTCTTTTGGATGTACACAAAACTTAGTAACACCGATGATATTTTTTTCAAGACCTAAAGCTACCAATAACTCTGTTTGAGACGGGACTAAAGATATAATTCGCCTTGGATGTGAATTAAAGAAAAGGACACGATTAAGTTGGTCTACTATTTTCATATAAAATAGCCTTCATTTGTTTTTGTAAAACTTCTGCTTCGCGGGCAGCAGCTTCGGCAAAATCTAATTGATTAGAGGCATAAATAATACCCCTTGAAGAATTGATAAGCAAACCTACATCTTTATTCATTCCATATTTACAAACATCCTGCATATTACCTCCCTGTACTCCTACTCCAGGAACTAAGAGAAAACTATTTGGAACAATGTTTCTTATTTCTTTAAAATATTTAGCTTTTGTAGCTCCAACCACGTACATTAATTGATCACTATGCTCCCATGATTTGGAAGTTTTTAGAATCTTTTTATACAGTTCTTCATTATCAATTATTTGAGTTTGAAAATCGAATGCTCCTTTATTTGATGTTAAGGCTAATAATATGGTATGCTTTTCTTTAAAAGATAAAAATGGTTCTACAGAATCTTTTCCCATATAAGGAGCAACCGTAATAGCATCAAAGCCTAAATCCTCTAGAAATGCTCTAGCATACATCGCAGAGGTATTACCAATATCTCCACGTTTTGCATCAGCGATGGTAAATATTTCTGGATGATTAATATTTAAATATTCAATAGTCTTTTTTAAAGCCTTCCATCCTTTAATTCCATAGGCTTCATAAAATGCAGTATTTGGTTTATAAGCAACCGCTAAATGATGAGTNGCATCAATTATTGCTTTATTAAAAGTAAAAATTGGGTCTTCCCCTTCTAATAAATGTTTTGGAATTTTATTTAAATCCACGTCCAAACCAATACAAAGGAAAGAATCCTTTTTTCGAATTTCGGAAATTAGATGGTCATTTGTCATTACTTAGATTAAAAAGTTTCTCCTGATTCTTTTAACTTTTCGGTATTGTTCACCAGCTGNAATTCATCAATTATTTTTTGAATATCACCATTTATGATATTACTCAAATCGTATAATGTTAGATTAATCCTATGATCAGTAACTCTACCTTGAGAATAATTATAAGTTCTAATTTTAGCACTACGATCTCCACTTGTTACCATAGAACCTCTTTTTAAAGCATCTTCTGNTTGTTTTTTAGCCAACTCGAGATCATACAATCTAGAACGAAGTACTTTAAACGCTTTCTCTTTNTTTTTATGTTGAGATTTTTGATCTTGGCATTGTGCTACTAATCCAGTTGGAACATGTGTTAAACGAACTGCTGAATAGGTAGTNTTTACCGATTGACCACCAGGTCCAGAAGAACANAAATAATCAACTCTTACATCTTTCATTTCTATTTGCACATCAAATTCTTCGGCTTCAGGNAACACCATAACAGTTGCCGCACTTGTATGAACCCTACCCTGCGTTTCAGTTTGTGGAACTCTTTGAACACGGTGTACCCCAGCTTCAAATTTTAATACACCATATACATCATCTCCATTAATTTCAA
Source organism: Flavobacteriaceae bacterium (assembly GCA_002713705.1). Lineage (GTDB taxonomy): Bacteria > Bacteroidota > Bacteroidia > Flavobacteriales > Flavobacteriaceae > Marifrigoribacter. The sequence continues at coordinate 7,641 of PAUJ01000028.1, read as the reverse complement.
GCTGAATTTCTTTAAAACCACCACTTGTACCTTCACTAAAGTCTACTACACTCGTTTTCCAACCNCTNCCTTCACAGTACTTTGTGTACATTCTAAAAAGATCACCTGCAAAAATACTAGCTTCATCTCCACCAGTACCAGCTCTNATCTCCATTACTGCATNTTNNGGTCNTCTNCTGGNTCCTTAGGTATTAATAAAAATTTTATTTCTTCNTCTAATTGAGGAATTCTATTTTTGGCATCGTCCATCTCCATTTTTGCCATTTCAACCATTTCNGCATCACTNCCGTCAGAAATAATTTCTTCAGCTTCATTAATATTATCGNTTAACGTAACATATTCTTCACGTTTATCCATTAATAATCTTAAATCTTTATATTCTTTATTTAATTGAATATACCTTGGTTGGTCTGAAATTATACTTGGCTGAATAATTAAATCACTTACCTCATCAAAGCGTTGTTTTACTATTTGAAGTTTTTCTAACATAAAATTTTATTGTCTTACAAATTTACAATCTTTCTAATTACTTAAGTAAACAGAANAGAAAAAACTAAATTCTTCTTTTCTAAAAGATATTTTTTTAATAAAAAAACTNTCCAAATTCACTTTTAATAGTCAACTTTTTTGTTNNNGANGCTTCTACCNTTCCAACAATNTTTGCATCTACATTAAATGATTTAGAAATCTCGATGATATCATCTGCTATTTGTTGNGGAACATACAATTCCATGCGATGACCCATATTAAATACCTGGTACATNTCTTTCCAATCGGTCTTACTTTGGGCTTGTATTAATTTAAATAAAGGAGGAACTCCAAATAAATTATCTTTTATAATATGAAGTTTTTTTACAAAATGAAGAATTTTAGTTTGAGCCCCACCACTACAATGAACCATACCATGNATTTCTTTATTGGTATATTTTGAAAGTATNCTTTTTATAATAGGAGNATAGGTACGCGTAGGTGATAAAACCAATTTTCCTGCATTTAAATCAGAACCATCGACTAAATCAGTTAACTTTTTAGATCCTGAATACACCAAGTNTTCTGGCACTTCTTGATCAAAACTNTCCGGATATTTAGTAGCTAAATATTTTTCAAAAACATCATGACGAGCAGAAGTAAGNCCGTTACTTCCCATACCACCNTTGTATTCTGTTTCATAAGAAGCTTGACCAAATGACTCCANNCCAACNATTACATCTCCAGCTTTAATAGTTGAATTATCAATTACATCNGTACGTTTCATTCGAGCNGTTACNGTAGANTCNACGATNATAGTTCTTACNAAATCTCCAACATCTGCAGTTTCTCCTCCTGTAGAATGAATAGTTACTCCAAATTCTTTTAAGTCTTTTAATAATTCTTCAGNTCCATTTATTATNGCAGAAATAACTTCACCTGGTATTTTATTTTTATTCCNTCCTATGGTAGAAGAAAGCATAATATTATNTGTTGCACCCACACATAATAAATCATCAATATTCATAATTAAAGCGTCTTGTGCAATGCCTTTCCAAACAGATAGATCTCCTGTTTCCTTCCAATACATATAAGCTAAGGAAGATTTTGTTCCAGCACCATCTGCATGCATTACTAAACAATAATCTTTATCACCTGTTAAATAATCCGGTACGATTTTACAAAATGCTTGAGGGAATAATCCTTTATCAACATTTTTAATAGCGTTGTGNACATCCTCTTTTGATGCAGAAACACCTCTTTGCGCATATCTCTTTGAAATTTCTTGGTTCATTATAATAGCTTAGTTTGCAAAAGTAAGCAATAAAAAAAAGCCCACAAAAGTGAGCTTTTTTTTATTTATTTATTTTATTCTATTCAGAATCTGGCATAAATGCATTCGTATAGAGTTCTAATCTNNNATTNGTNTCNTTATCATCNTNTNTAAATANTTCCTNNTTCNTAAACATTCTTTTGTGAAATTCCNTCNTTTGATGTNTTTGTNAAAANTNCAAAAGCCTCNTTGGGCGAAAAAACAGGTTCTAAATCATTGGTACCTGNNGGTTTGNNNTNNGAAANATCATANGTTATNTCAGAATCCCAATCATAAACAAAAATACGAGAGTCCAATCTTCTNTAACTTATATTTTGAAACTCCGATACATCATANCTATATAGTANTNNTTTATTAGTAACNGATATATTTAATCCACTAGCAGCACCAGGTGCACCTGATATNACNGTNTCCAAAATATTACCACTAAAATCTATAGTAAAAATAGANACATTATATCCATCAAGGTTGTTTGTTTTTAAAGCAATAATATTAGCTGTTTCACTTNCATCTACTTCAGAAATAAGTGAACCGTCTGTTGTTTGATAAACTAATTCTAAACCTTGACCATTGGAATTAATCCTATACAATTTATCTAATTGTGGAAAATAAATTTTATCACTAGTAGGTGGCCATGAAAAATTAATTTCATTAAGATTAAATCCGTTTGGTTTTACTGNTGAAGTTACCCTAACTTTATCAGAACCATCTCTTTTCATTGTATAAATATCAACNGCTGCTCCGTCAGACTGCAAAAATGCGATTCTATTCGCAGCAACATTTCTTCTTGGTCTATAACTATTTAAATCNNNTGAAGTAAGTTGAAATTCATTTCCTGAATCGTCTGNTGAAAATATTACATTATTCCCATTTATTGTGCGAACGAATAAAAATCTATTATCAACATTTGCATTAATCACTGAGAAAGTTCCAAAAGGACTTAATACAGGACTNTTAATATTATCAGTNGCAGTTACCTGCCAAAAGTATTGAACACCTAGTTGAAGTTGAGAATATGTAAATATATTTTCAGTNATATCTTCAAAAATTAAAACGTCCTGATTTTGATCGTTTCTTAGTTCTAAAGTATAAGTTATAGGATCNCCTTCTAGGTCTACACTCAAAAATTCAAAAACGACCTCAGTGCTCTGTAATACTTGGTTTTGGGTAGGTGCGACCAATAGAGGAGTCGTTGGTGGTTTATTATTAGCGGTTGAAGGTTGTAATTCAAAAATTACATTTACAACTGAATTNTCTAAAACGTTTGTTAACTCTAATCCAGAGATAAAATCATCTTTTCTGGCTTGGACAGCATACTCGCCATAGGGTACATTCTCAATAGTAAAATTACCAATACTATCAGTAAAAACAGTACTAGTGATTGGTTGAGTTGANACCCTTGTGTTTGGAATTGGCACATTTGCGCCTTCAGACACAACTTTTCCTTCTATTGTACCGTAGTTAAATTCTCCTATTCTATCTTCATTACAAGAAGATAAAAGAATAATAAATACTGCNATCAACTTAAAATATGTTCTATTTAGTATCATTATCGGTTGGTTTATAGTTTTTATAATTATTCGTTTTTTTAAGNCCAAATCGGTAGTTGAGNCCTAATGCAAAATTGTAAAAATAATCATTTCTTCTTCCTTGGACTTGAGTATCAATTTCGTCTGTAAATGANACATNCCATTCTGCATTTAGGTTNAAAGAAATTCGTTCTGACACATTATATTCTAAACCAGCTCCAAATTTCATGATAAAATATAAGTTAGAATGAATAAAGTANAAGGGTTCGTCATCTTCAAGGTATATCATAACACCGGGGCCTCCAAATAAATATGGCGAAAGTTTATCATGAGGTAGAATATTATATTCCACTACAAAACTTTCACTTAACCACCAATCATCAATAGCTGGTGTAGAATTTAATTTAAATATTTGGCTGTCTAATCCTAGACTTAATTCTGGTAACACACGGTATTTATAATAGATACCACCTTTAAAATCCAATACAGAGGTATTATAATCACCATCCATTAAAGAAAGTCCAAAGTTGAAATTAATCACACTTTTATAATCATGGTCTAAATATTCTCTTTCGTATAATTCAGTAGATTCTTCTTGATTAGTTTCTAAAACATATTGATCTACAATCTCTTTATTTTTTTCTTGACCCTCTGCTGTTGACCAAAGTTGATCTTGAATACCTTCTATAATTAACATTTTAACAGCTTTTTCGATGGCTGCTTGCACTGCTAACTGAGTAGGTTCATTTTTGGTGAATCCCATCTCAACTTCAAGTAATTCTTGAAAATTAACATATTTAAATACACCTGCATCAAGCGCTTGTGATAATATTGTTTTCGAGACATTTACTGTTTTTAACACTTCACCTGTTGAAGTTGAAATAGCTCTTAAATAAACTGTAATTCTATCTTGACGGTATTTTGTTGAACCACCGGTTCCAAAATACCTCACTCCAACACCACCCGTTAATATATTAGTATCATANGAGATTACTCCACCTTCTAATAATATTCCTGCAAATAAAAGTGGATCAAGCNTTTGAGATGTTTTTCCACTTTGAGCTTGGTATTCCTCTCTAGTACTTCTAATAATATTTCGTTCATTTAACAGATTACCGAGATTTTCTCGTTCAATAGGTTTGAACCATTTTGAGTCCTCCAAGGCTTTTATTAGAATAGTTGTTGCTCCCTGAGTAACAGCAGTACTAAATGAACTAACATTTTCTATGGCTTTATACTGCCCTGTTTGGTCTTTAAAATTATAAACACCAACTACAATTGGAGNCGCAGGTTCTGGTAAGTTTTTTAATATTTTAGTTTGTTCTGTTAACTCTCCTGATCTGGCACTTTGTGGTCCAGTAGGTTGATTAAAAGCTCCACCACAACTTAATAAAAGTAATGGGATAGAAGCTATCATGAGTATTCTTAAATAATTTATCATATAAATCATTTTAATTAGGTATTATGATTTGTGATTGTTCCCCTGTTGCAGCATTCAGTATGTTAATGATTAAACCATCAAGACCTTCAATGACTTCATATTCTAAATTACCNTTTGAAGAAGTACCTNNTGTNGTNGGTAAACNATTNANATNTTGACCNNNNANANNTNCNNCAAATAANGNTNCATCNTTCTAAAAAATCAAAATNTAAACCATCTAAACCAAANNCTTNNTCNTCTTNAAATTTATTNTGNGATTCTGCTGAACTNANCATCCAAGCGTAATTAAATTCACTTCCCCCAAAAGCAGGATTTATTGGNGTATATACTAATTGCTGACCGTAACTATAGGCTGAAGCAATTAAAAAAATAGTAAGTATAATAGATTTCATAATATAATTTTAATAAAGTTTAATTTTATTGTTATTATTTTGTCTTAATTTTTGNAAATGTAAGTAAACTTTTTTAATGGCTGCATTGGATTGGTCTTTCAGATATTCTGATCCTGGCTTAGCTATAAAAGAATAAACGATTTCATCACCCACTTTTATTTCGATACCGGTAGTATTTGCCATTACTAATATTTCCTTNANNGTAACAATTTTTCTTCCATTAATATTACTGCCTGAGTAAAGCGAGTAAAAAAGTTTATAAAAGTCTCTTCCCGATTTCGTTTTAGTTTCATCTAAAACGATTCCTCTAATTACTACACCATCTGTTGATTTTTTATTGGTTGTTTCTTTATTTTTATTAATAATAATGGGTTGATTTCGATCTGCTTCATTTTCATTTATAACAATCCTATCTTTGCCAAGTAGTTCATCATCAACATTGTAAATCAATAATAAAATTATAATCCTACTTTTTTCGTCTGTACTAATAACTGTTTTGGATAATTCTTTTTTCTCAATTGGCTCAAGAACTAATCTTCCAGATTGATCATTTTTTGATTTATTTGAATTTTTTGGGTTATTTTTTATCACTGAAAGTACATATCTTAAACTTTGATCGATTTCAGTTTTGTTAAAAGCAAATCCAGTTATTTCGATTAAATTATTATTTGATTTTAATTCAATTTTTGCTTCAACTTGCGTATTGTATATCTGAGAATATCCACTTATGCTGATAAACATAGTGATTGGTAGAAGAATATTGAAGGGTATTTTTAGTGAAAACAAAATGTTTAGCTTTAGTTTTACAATTATTATTTAATTAAAAAAAATTAAAAATTTACCACTTATACTTACTGCAAAACTACATTTTTAAATTTAAACAGTAAGATAATTTTGAAATATATTATTTCATTGAGGAATTTCTAATTAAAATGGTTTGTCCTTTTCCTTTCATATTAACTAACATTTTCTCTGAAATTGAGTTATTACCTGCTAATATTAAATTTTGATTTTTCCCTGTTTGGATGGCTGATGTTTTATGACTATAATTTCCGTTTGGATTTAAATCTAAAAAACTATTACTGAGTCCTATTTGAATAACAGTTTCATCAATTTTTCTAGCTTTTATTTTGAGATCAATTTTATTTTCATCACCAAATTGCAACGTATTAATACTTTTATTAGTTGCTTGACTATTGGAGACAATATCATTATCATTTCCTATTTGCCTGATAAAAACAGAGTTATATGAAGAAAAGTTATTACTATTACTGGTTATGACTGAATTAAGATCTTTCTTATTTAAAAAATTCTTATTTGATTTAACTAATAAATCATCACTATTTTGAGCAAATATTATATTGCTAAATAACAATATTATTAGTAATTGATATATGTTAACTTGAATTTTCATGATTATGTTTGTATTGATAATACTACAAAAATACACTAGCAAATAAGAATTATCCTACAAAACAGAGTATTTTAGCTCAAAGGTATAAAATAATCGATAAACAGTATGAAATTATTCAATAAATATAGATAAAATACCTACCTAATTAAATTTTATATAAGTTTTAACCTCTTTAAAATTTAATTTTCTATGATTTAGATGCCAACTATATTTAAAGATAATAACTATTAGCGCCTCCAATTTAAATAAATCCACTTGAGTTATTATCTCTAAATTTATTAAGACTATTTAAATCGTTTATATTTATTTAAAGAATACCTGTTAAATTTCTGGTCTATAAAAAAAACCTATAATGATTCTTATTAGTTGATATAGCAACTCAAAAAATACTAACATTAATAATTTCTAACTAAACTAATGCTAATGATGTTTCTAAATTTATTTTAGTATAAATATCCATACACACAAAAAATGCAAGACTTCTATTTAAAGAAATCTTGCATTTGCTTATTTAACTAATAAAATATAGTTCTATATTTTATTTAAATTTAAGAATTTAGTCTATAGTTGGACCACCTCCTGATTGAGTAACAGTACTCATGTTTCCTGCTCCAATTTGTAGCACTCCACTTAAGTGACCACTTCCAGTTTGAGTAACAGTACTTGTGTTATCCCAACCTGCTTGAAGAACACCAGATATGTTTTCATAACCATTTTGAGTAACAGTACTCATGTTTCTCCAACCAAGTTGAGCAACTAAAGATCCATTATCTCCTTCACCATCTTGATCAACTCTAGAATCATTTCTGTTTCCTAGTTGAGCTACAATACTTACATTGTATTGATCTTGATCAACTCTAGAATCATTTCTGTTTCCTATTTGAGCTACAATACTTCCATTGTATCCTCCTTGATCAACTCTAGAATCATTTCTGTTTCCTATTTGAGCTACAATACTTCCATTTTCTCCTCCTTGATCAACTCTAGAATCATTTCTGTTTCCTATTTGAGCTACAATACTTCCATTTCCTCCTCCTTGATCAACTCTAGAATCATTTCTGTTT
>PAUJ01000027.1 GCA_002713705.1 Flavobacteriaceae bacterium | reverse complement strand
GAGCGTCTTCGAATTGTTCTTGATTTGAAATAGAAAATGTAGACATGTTTATTAGCTTTTAATTACAGTACTAATATACGAAAAATAATTGACACTAGAAAGTCTAGAGGCAATTATTTTGCAAAAGTTATTAACAATTTTAAAAATCGTCAAAAATACCCATAAGTTTGTGTAATTCTTGTGGCTTATGAGACCAGAAGTCAGTAGAAGCATTGATTACTTTCTTCTTAGGGTCAGATTTAAAAGACTTTTGTGGAAAGCCAATGATAGAATACCATTTCTTAGGTTTATTCGGCCAGTAAGCTAATGGCCAATAAGATAAGACTGCTTCATTATCCGTATCTGTTTCAATACATTTTACAATCTCACATCCAGGTCTTAACATTCCTTTTTGATCTAATAGTTCAATAGCTTCATCATGTTCTCCTAAACTAAATTTAATTTTACCATTTAGTGCTAACATTGCAGATTGTGCAGTTCTAGGATCCCATGCAAAATTACCTAAATGATAAACTGTATCATTTTGTGTAACTACAGAATTCCAAGTCCTGATAAGATCGTCAGTCATTTCATCTACTGACTTGTGGTCTCTTCCATATTTTTTAATTGCACCTGGCCTGCCAAGTTGAAGATTAGATGTTACAAATGTTTTACCCATTTTAAGCTACTATAAATTTAATGTTGTAGTTATCCCAAAGTTCTCCTGTTAATGATAGTTCATTAACTCCGCCTTGGGCGTTCTGTATTCTTTTGTCATCTGATATGTCTATAAAAAGATAGAGTACAAAATCATAATGTGTAGCATAAATCAATGATTGACCAATACCAGCTCTAAGATCTGATCCTCTTTTACCTTTTTTAAATTCAATGGCAATTTTAATACCATTCATCTCAACTGTCATATCTGGTCTATTTCTAGTGCCCATGAAGAGGATGTGTGATACTGTAGTATTTACATCACCTTCCCAGTTGATTGAAGACTTTACAATCTCCTTAGCTTTTTCTTTATCATCCTCACCTTCAGAGACTACATAATTAGTTAAGTCTCTTACAAGGTGTGGGTAAATAAATTGTTTGATCTGATCTTCTGACTTTTTCTTGTAATTCAATGTTCCAAAAATATCATCATGTGTGATAGCTTCAGAAATAAGATCTAAAAATTCTACTCTCTTCTGAGATTTACTTGCTTGTTTCATTCGTCGCTGTTTCTAGCTCAGGCTCAACTACCTCAGCAGCATTTAATTGTTCTTCTAGCTCAGCTAACTCTTTATGAGTCTCTGAGATTTCAGAATTTAATTCTGCTAATTTAGACATTGCTTTTGAAACAGTTTCTCCAATGTTAGTCAACATGATTATGAATTTTCTAGCGCTTTCAACACCAGTACCTTCACATGATAAAAGTGCTTGGTAAAGCGCATTTAACTCATGTCCTCTTAAATTGATTACAGTTTCCTCTGCATCTGAACTTAATAATTCTTTATTTTGCTTTTTAAGTTGGTCATAAAGAGATACTAATACTGCAGCATTATTTGTTTTCCAATTGTAACCTTTATTTAGATGGTCCATTACAGTTTTTACCTGTTTTCTATCATCAAGTACAATTGCAAAAGTTTCTTCTGCCGCTCTTACTTGTAACCCATCAGCCTTTTCTTGTAAAGCTTTCTTTTGATTTTCTAATGATTTGCTCATTTTTGTTATTTTAGTTTAATTATTTATCTTAATTTTAAAAGTCCTCATTTCTAACTTTTAAGTCATAATCTCTGAAGTCTTTAAACTGCGCATCGTCAGTGTCCATTCTTCTCATAATAGAATCGTTAATATCGTTTCTATGTTCTAGTCTTTGAATTCTAGTAATTCTAGGTGGATCTAAATATATTACCATGCATTGGTCTCTATATTCTCTTGGTAAAACATCTAAGCCGTCTTTTGACATTATCATTACATCGGCAAGATCGAAATCTCTCTTTGTTTGACCATAATACCAACCATTAAATTCCATATACTCTACAAAATCTCCACAAGAAATCATATCTTCAAATTCTTGTTTATCAACAAAGTGATAATCTTTATGATTAATTTCATTTTCTCTAGGAGGTCTAGTAGTATGGCTAACACCGTTTACAAACCCTTTCTTTGCCAATCTTGTCTTTAAAAAGTCTTTACCTGCTGCTGCTTTACCTACTAGGATTAATTTCATAGTTGTTATACTGTTGTTTTAGATTTTGTTTTAGTTCTAGAGGCTTTCTTTTTAGGTCTTTTTGGCTTTGGCATTTCGGCATTTGGAAACCTAGTAAAATTACCCGCACCATCGTAATCCATATTATCAGGCTGACCATGTCTAGAGTAGTAGTCTGGATAATTCTCTTCTTTATTTCTTTTAGAATTATGGAATATATTCCAAATTAAGAAATACATGTATGCTGCAAAAATAATGCCACCTACAAGAAACATTACCGGATTCATAATTTTCTGTTTTTACTATTGTTTTGAATTTGATTTGCAGCGATTGCAAATAGAAGAATAGTACCTGGCCAATGTGCAGAGTATTGTGCCTCTGCAAAGCTACCTGTTAAACCCAGCCCTACTGAGTAAAGTAAACAACCGAATGCAAAGATAACTGCATACCATTCGAATAAAATGTTTTTAAGCTTTTTCATAATTGTTTTTTATTGATTTTAAAATTAGTGTTGCTACCATTATCATAGCTGTTATATTAATTGCATTAGGGTGCCAATGCTCTCCACAGAAACCCATTGCGTGATAAATAAAATCTGTCATTTTCGTTTAATTTGATGCTTCTTCAAGTCTTTTACAATATCTTTTCGAACTGTTTCTAAATATTTCTTTCTTTTTGCTGTAGAAACAAATGGAACTGACCAAAATTGTTTAGTCTTAGTCCATAAAGACAGTCGCCATCCAAAGACAAATGTAAATACTCCCATCACCAATCTTAGTTTAGGTGAGTTCAAATAAAGCGTTCTAACCGGTAGTGAAGGTGCACCATGCGTGATATATGTTCTTATCTTTTTATCTCCTAAGAATGGCTTAGGATAGGCATACGGACCTACCACTGGTACAAATTGGTATGCATAGCCTGGAGTTAACACCTCATCAAAGAATATCTCCATTCTTGGCGTTAATCTAAACCACCAAACTGGTGATACAAAGTAAATTCGATCTGCCCATTTAACTAGATCTTTATATTTTTCAATAAGATCTGTTCTAGGTCTTGCAAAACTATCTCTATATAAATCAATAACTTCAATTTCATTTAGATAATCTGACTCTAATAATGTTTTTTGAATAGTTTTAAAAATACCATTGTAGCAAAATGATTTCTCATCAGGGTGTCCGATAATAATCAGGTTTTGCATTCTCTCTTTTTTCTTACAAATACTCATTGAATTTTGTTTCTTCTTGTTTTTTAGCTTGTCCTAATTTCTTTGCATGGTATTCCCTTGCATATTGTTCCATTATCTTACTCAACATTGTATAATGTGAGAAAGCAGTTGAGTCTACCGGTATATCCGGCCACTCATTTCTATCTAGCCAGTCCGCCGCGCTCATATAAATAGTCTCCTAAGTCATCTCTACTTGCTGGTACATCATCCCACTTTGGATCGTACCAAAATGTTCTACCGTTTCTATCTTTTCTCTTTGACATAGTCTTATTACCATAACAAAGCATAAACTTCTCTGTAATTGCACCATCACCAAATGGATTATCCCAGTCTTTAATTGCACCACCACCTTTTGCGTAGGCTAGAAGTGGAATATCTCTACATAGGTCTAATAGTTTTGGGTATCTTGCAAATTGCATACCTGCTGGTAAGAACGGATCTACATCTCCAGCTCTAAAAATTATTTCAGCTCTTAAATAATTACCAATACCATTAAAATATTTCTGGTCCATTAACATTTCAAAGAGTGGCTTTTTTAGTTTAGTCAAGTTAGTCATGACTTTATCCCAAAATTCTTTATATTCTGTAGTTGGATCTGGACCTCTGTCTTCTGACCAAGATAAACCCTGCTTCCATTTACCAAAACGTCTGACATCTACAAATGATAATGTAGTATCTGCATCTGAATAAAATTTAAGGTGTGAGTGTTTTGCTTCTTCACCAGTATGTGTTAGCTTAAAATGACCTGACATGCCCATTGTAATTCTAACTGTAACAAATTTGTCTGAATAATGATCTAAGAAATAGAGTACCATCTCTTTTCCTTTTGATTTAGCTTTAATCTTAAATTTTGTAAAAGGAATATTTAGGTCATCGCATTTATGAATTGGATTCTTTTCTGCTTTTACAAAAGTAACTCCTTCTGAAACTTGATTTACGTAGTCTGATGTGAATTTGAGTTCCGCTAACTCTGGCATAATAATGTGATTTAGTTATTATATAGAGTCTTTATCCGGTGTTTCAACCTTTTCTGTATTCCAACTATCTTCCCAAAAAATGAATACTGGATGTTCTTTATTCGAGCTCATAGGTCAATTCTGCTTCTGGATCGTTGATAACATTGACAATTGTAGGTTCTGGGGCTCCAGCTCTTGTTAGGATGTGTACCAAGCGGCCAAACGCGCCTGCCCTGCATAATCCGTAAACTCCTTTAGAGACATCATCAGAGTCCCTTAAAATGTCATTAACGTGGAAGTGCATAAATGCCAATTCATCTAAATTAGAGTAATTTATTATTAGCGGTTTCTCAGAAATTATATTCGTCATCATAAGGATCTAGATCTGTTAGTGACCTAACGTTTTTGTAGTTAATACTTCGTTCTTTTTGACGTTGCTTTTTCTTTTTAAATTGCAGCTTCTTACGACGGTCGATGTCGTCGTCTTGGGCCTCAAAGGGCTTGCTCGACTTATTCATTAGAAAATTTATTTGAAATTTAGTTTTCTGTATCAGTGGAACACCAAACAGGAGGTGGTGTTATATTTGGAGTGTCGTAGTATGGGTTAGGAGTATACATTGGATAAGATGGTGGATTGTACGTATCATCTTTAAGTAGTACTACAGCTTCTTCTGCAGTAATTTGCTTTTTATCTAATAATCTCTGTACGATACTTGCCTTTGTCATTTGAGTATATTTATAGTTTATACTTCCCATTTATCTAAAGTTTCTTTTTATAGTCCAATAACCATGCGCACTTTTCATATTCTTCATAGAATTCAAAATGGTCAATCATACTATCGATTTGACTTGGTTCTGGAGTTGCATCTGGCTCTAGGAAAAAGATTGGCATTATTATTTCATCTTTATCTTCTAATTGAAAAGTTAGCGCCATACAAATAGCCTCAATTGTTGCCTGTCCAGTTAACATTTGAAACGAGTTCTCTATTGATTGTTGATAATCTGTCATATAATTACATTAACGGTCCTGCACTACATGTATATTCAGCAGCTTTCATTCTCTGCTCCTCTATCCATTTCATATAGGCCCAAATTTGTTTTAACTTTTTCATATTAATTATCTAATTGATAATCATTAGGTGGTAATTCATCTAATAGGCTACCTGGAGCTGTGATGTTTTTAACCAATCCACTAAGCTCTGCTTTAATTTTCTTTTCTTCATACTTAGCATATTCAAATTCACCCTTAATATAATCATTAAGTGCTTTGCCTTGAGAATCTGCTGAATTAAAATTAACCCATGTTGCTACATCAACTGCTTCATAAACATAAGTTGCCCATTTAAAAACCACTGTTAGGGTTTTATCTGTAAAGTTGTAAGTTGCTGAATTAATAGTCGAACTCTTGTAATGTGATGTTGTGCTAGTTACCATAATTTAATTTATGAGTTATACACGTTTACGTACAATTTGTTTCTTTGTTAAGTCTACTGTTTTGTTCCATGACTCAACTACTAGATTAAAATATTCATGAGAAGCCCACTTTTTATCTGGCACTGGAGCTGTAGTAGGATCTTTAGTCATATAATTAGCCTTATAGAATGGCATACCATACAGTTCTTCTTCAACTCCTGCATTGTGGTATATTGAATTTATCTCCCACATATTATTTTTCATATTTGCCCATGTAAAGTTTAGTTCTTTTGGAATTTTAGTTTCATAACCTTCTTTCCATAAATTCCAAAGTACTGCCCACATATCAGCACACCATATTTGAAGTTCGTGATAGTCTGGAGTTTTTATTGACCTATTCTTAAGTGTAATCTGGTGAAATAATTGTTCTGAGTCGTTGTATACATTTTTCCAAAATTCAGAAGTAATACCTGCTTTTAAAATATACTGTGCTCCACCTGAATCCATTTCCCTAGATCTAACGAGGTCTTTATCAATCCCTACAATCTCACACATTTGTTCAAATATACCATGGCCTTTAGATTCAATATACTTTGCTCCAATATAACTAATAGTATTTGAAAGGTATACTATATTATCCTTTAGCATATTGTTTAAATTATCAATAGGTTTTGTTAGGGCTATATCGGAATCATGGTAGAAAATAGACTCGTTTTGTAGATTTGGAAAAGCCAGCCAATGTTTTTCTAAAATATGGGGTCTAATTGATGAAATATAATATTGAGTAGATCTTGTATCTTCATAATAAGAAAATATTACTCCGGATTGGCTCCATTTATTTTCTACATTTTTAAAATGAGTATCTATTCCTTTCGAAGGATAATTAACAGATACAATATGAACATTATTAAGATTTATACCACATTTTTCAAATGATAATAACATTGCATCAACTTGCCATGCATAATAAGATGTTGCTGGCTGTGCACATATATAAACCATAAATTATATATTAACCGAAGAAGCCTCCAGAAGATTTAACCTTAATACCTTGAGAAACAAGTGTGCTTTGTAGTTGCTTAACTGCTCTAACTACGTCATCACCTCCGCCACCGGAAGGTCTACCACCACCAGATGGTTTAGAACCTCCACCAGTCATTTTCTTAATACCATCTTTTAGACCATCAAGAGCTCCACCTGTAGTTGCTGAATTTTCTGCTACACTAGATTGGAATTCACCTAACATATCTGCTAGATTTTGAAGTGCCTCTTCAAGTGATTCACCCATGGCTGCAAGTATATCCGAAGGTTCACCTCCATTTGAAAGAACACCAAGTGCTTCAAACATTTTTCTAGATTCTACTAGTTTCTCCATGTCCATCTCATTAATAGCTGAAGTAATACCTGGCATGGATTCCTTTGTTTTAACCATTGAATGCCCGATTGCATGCCATAATAACTTTTGACTATTGTAAGATCCAGAAATATCCTTTGGATCAATCTCTCCAATAAACATATTTGAGAATGATTTACCTAATTCTGGTTTATATGAACTTAAAGCATTTGTAATACTAGGTACTGAACTACCTAACTTTTCAAAAGTATCTCCAATAGCATGAGCTAATAATTTTCTACCGTTCATTAAATTTACATCACCTCCTATAATTTCATCAGATGTAAATACCTCAATAATATCTTTTACCTTTCCTTGGAAAGATTTTGTGTCTAATTTACCGACTATATCTATAATACCTTTAATAGAATCAGATAATTTCTTATATGGTTCTCCAACCATGTTAACAACTTCAATACCCTTTTCAAATTTAGTTTCTCCTTGCCACCAAGATGAAGTTTTAGATTTACCACCACCAATAGCAGTAAATACATCAGTTAGGGCCTCTATTAACATTCGTGTATTTTTACCTATTTTAGATTTAATACCTTTAATATCTTTAATAGTCTCATAACCAGTTGGTTTACCGTCTTTATCAAATCCTGTTGGAAATTTAAGATTTGCCATTGCTTGAACTCCCTTTCCTAAATTCATTAATGGTTTTCCAAATCCTTGTACAACTGCAACACCTTTTTCAATAGTGGATTTACCACCCCACCATGTACCATCGTTTGCATCTGGGTTTTTACCTATTTGAGCAAATATACCAGATAGACCCTCAACGATCATTCTAGTATTTTCTTGTACCTTTGGAATAGAGCTTTCAATATTAATTGATTCGTATCCAGTTGGTTTACCCTCTTTATCATAACCAGTTGCAAACTTAAGGTCAGCCATCGCTTGGAAACCTTGTGCAATACCAGTTAAGGCTTTACCCATACCCATTGTAGATGAAATACCATCTGCTACTGCAGATTGTTTACCGCCTCCAAATATAGATTGGAATAATGATTTTTGACCACCTGGATATTTTAAACCTATTTCAGCAAATACGGTTGCTAACGTACCAGTAATCATTGCAGCATTTGTTGCAACTCTCTGTGGAGCATCTGAATCCATAGATTCAAATTCAATTGGATTACCCTCTTTATCAAATTTTGTTGGGAACTTCAAGTTCGCCATTGCCTGCATACCTCTTGCGATACCAGTTAAGGCTTTACCCATACCCATTGTAGATGAAATACCTTGAGCAACTGCAGAACCACCTCCACCGCCGAAGATAGAACTAAATAAAGATTGTTGTCCACCAGGGTACATTTTACCTATCTTACCAAATGTATCAGATAGCGTAAATACAATCGTATTAACGTTTTTACCTAATGTCTCTAGGTTAGTTTCCTTAGCAATTTTTTGGAATTGTTCAATACCTTTACCTATTGTAAGTAATGCTACACCTGCTAAAATTAATGCAGGAGCTCCAGCATACATTGCCATGATTGCAAATGGTGATAACATAAATGAATTACCAATTGCCTCCATCATGACTTCCATATTAGTCTTTGGTCTACCTCCACCAATACCTAAGAAACCTTTTGTCTTTTGACCAGAATCACCTAAGATAGCACCAGTCTTAGTCATTGCTTTAAAGTCTAACTTCTTTAAGATTGCCATTGCTGCTCCGATTAATACCAGGGCAACACCTGCCAGTATCATTGCGCCTGCACCTGCGGCAATAAATGGAGCTGCAAGACCGGCAAGGCCCATTTCTATACCAATACCTCCAACCAGAGCCAATACTTGGCCTATAAATTCCCAACCTTTGTCACCTAATGCTTTATTCATTATCATAACACCAACTGCCATGATTATCAGAGCTATACCAACAAGTATCATTGCTCCTGCACCCTGTGCTATAATTGTAGCCTGTGTACCTGCTAAATAGAATGCTGCACCTATTAGACCTATTAAGATTAAGGCTCCTAATGATTTTACAGCTTCTTCTCCAGTAATATTTCCAATAATTTTACCGAATAGTAATAATGCTAATCCTAATACTACAATTGATAAAGCTGCCCAAAGCATTGCCTTTGCACCCTTTTCAATCTCCTTACCAAACATTGCACCAATTATACCAAATGTAAATCCTACCGCTCCTACTACTAGAGCAATATTAAGTAATTCTTCCAATGGTGGAGAAATAATATGGAATAGAGCCAATGCAATTGCTAAACCTAAAATAGCTCCAGCAGCAAAGAGTAAACCTTTAGCAGCATCTTCTATAGAATCTGTAATCCCTAATTTGTCCATTAGGAAGAATATTAAAGAAATACCTCCAACAATCATCATTGCTGGTAGAAGACCTTTCATTGCAAATGGCGCAATTAAGCCTACTAGAGCTAATGAAACTGTAATGGCTAATATACCTAATGCTGCATTTATTAATTGATCTGTTACCTGTTGTGTTCTTTCAGATACGAAAATACCTGCTAGTGATAGCACTAAAAACATAATTGGTAGTATTATAGCAACCGCAAGCATACCTTTAAGTGCTGGCATGATTAACAATGAAGTTAGGGCTAATGCTGCCACCAGTGCTAAGATTCCTAAACCTACCTTTGGCAGATTATCTAGCTTCTCCATGGTTTCTTTGGTCAGACTCTTAGTGCTAAGCATAATAGCACCAGTAATTACAAATAATGTTAGGGCTATTACCGGAGACATAAGCGCCGCGATAATTAAAAATGGTGTTGCTAAGGCCATATAGCCTGCAAACTTAAGAATAGATGCACCTACATCGCCTAACTTAGTTAGACCTCCAATAAGTGCTTCTGTTTTCTCGTTAATTTCTTTACCTGAACCTTCTAATGCATTAATGGCATCTACTACATATTTTAGTCCCATACCAATGGGTTTCATACTAGGAGCTACAATAGCAAGTGCTAGTGCCTCTTTGATGCCACCGCCACTGCTTCCTTTACCGTCCTTTATATCAGTAATTGCAGTTACTAATTCATCGATACGTGAGTATAGATCTCCGCCAATAGCTAAGTTCTCTTTGGTTTCCCTAGTGTTCTCTTCTATAGCAGTTAAACTAGCTCCTTGACCGCCCAAACGATCAAAAGCGCTACCCATACTTTGCATGAATTTATTCGCCATTAAATTATTACCTCAGTAGAATTTTTAAAGTATACAAGAACACCACTTGCGTGGTGCTCTTGCAACTATATTATATATCTCTATAACTTCGGCATCTTAATAGATGGCGTTTTAAGAGATGGAGTTTTTGGCATCTTAGGAGTGTATGCTGACCTCATTGAGCTAGCTGACTTCTCCTGTTGTTCTGATTGCTCCGATTGTTGTTTATTCTTAGCTTTGATGTACTCCGACAAATTCTTGACATAATACCAATATTCGTAATAGTACATGTTTTCAATCTCTGACGGTTGCATCCTAAGATGTATGCCCAGGTAGAACTTAGTCTTAAAGTAATTCTCCAGCGAGATCTGAAATAATGAAAAGACTTTTGATGCCACCTGGGAAGTCAAGAGGGGCTTTCACCGTCTCACCATCGAAGGTTGATTCTAAGTTGGTTTGTACACCAATTTTCATTCTTTCAGCTAGTCTGTAAACTACCATAAACTTTTTCTCGTCCCATCCTTTATATTCCATTTCCATTTGGAAGATCTTAGCTAAGCTTAATGTTCTCCAATCTGGTTGCATATAAGGCAGTACTTGAATAAATGCTTTATCAAATTCTTGTTCCTTTTCTTGTCTATCTTTAAGATAAGATGTAATCTCTTGCATGATACCAATTGTAGGTGGTTTCATTTTTACAGTTCCGGCAGACTTAGTCTTAATTACATAAGTTCTCTGTCTATCGTCGTAATAGTTTTCGATTTGCTCATCTATAATAGAAGGTACTAGATTTTTAACTGCTAATTCAATCTCAATAGACTTTTTAGTCTTTTCAGTTTTACCTTTAAGCATTAGCTTATTTTCTGGTTCTGGGAATGTAAGATCTCTAATAGAAAGTAATAAAACTATTCTATCTTCCTCTAAAATATCTTTGTAAGATAATTTTTTAGCATTAGCGCTAAACTGAGTACAAGATTCTACAACAGAGTTTAGTTTTTCTTCCATATCGATGTAATTATTTTCATCCATAGTAGAGAAATGTCTAATCTCAGCAGCTTTAGCAGATCTAATTTTAATAACTGAATCTGCTGGGTAAAATTTACCTATTGAAGGTAAAGTTGAAATGTCTAAAACATGCCACCCTAAGATCTCATCAGAAGGTCTAGCTATTTCAGGACCAAAATTGTCCATATTAACTCTACCTAAACCTTTGTTATCTACTGCAGCTGTCATAGCGTCTGCTTGATCGGCTGTATCAGTATTATCTGTATTTGCCTTATCTTTAGCGTCAAGGGCTCTAGCAGCTGCTGCTTCTCGCTCTTGTTCTAGTTTGTTTAATTCGTCACTCATATTATTTGTCTTTTAGGTTTTTAAGATTTTGTTTAATTATTGATTTCTGCTCTACGCTTCTTTTAGATAATTCATCTTGTATTAAATTTCTAATAAACGCGCTTACAGATATTGGTCGTTCCTCTTGTTCAAGCGCCTCATTTAAAATGACACGGTTGACTTCGCGAACTTCTGCTTCAGTTAAAAGTACCTGAAGTTTTTTTGTTAGTTTGTCACTCATAATCTGTTATTAACTGAATATTATATTATATTTTCTTTGGTTAAAAAAAGGGGGATGGCTAGCATCCTCCTTTTTTGTTAATTAAATTAAATTATTAATTTAGTTCTTCATTCCAAACATCGCATCTCCAACTAACTTCTAGTGCAGCTGCTTCTGTAGATTCGTAATTCAATTCTCCAGTAAATCCGATTCCTGATGTAATGAAACAGTCATCTAGAGTTACTTTTCTATAAATATCACCCGCTCTATTAAACTGAACGATAACAACAGTACCTACATAATCCTTTTTAAGACCCATTTCTCCAGTCTCAGGATTATATTGTTTTCTATACCATTCTCTCATAGACTTATATAAGTAAGCCTCATTTGAATCGTTTAAGTTTAATGAGAAGTTAACAGTAATATCTACTGCAGTTCCATCAGGCATACCAGAATAAGATCTTGTTGAGAACTTATACTTTTGCTCGACAGCTGCTACTTCTCTGTGAAGAGTTTCTAAACCTGAGATTGAGTTAATGTGTTGTAAGAACAATGCTTGTCCTGACACGCCATCCGGAGGTAAAATCGTCACCTCGAATAGGTTAGCCTGTACTGGTTCAAAGTTCTTGCCCTTTCTACTAGTTTGGTCTTCTGAATAATGTGGTAAAGCCATATCGTTTATTTTCTTTATTTAGTTTATATATTCTCGTTTTTTATGCAAAGTTTCCGGATGCAATTTCACCTGTATTAAGTACAGTTACTCTCGATACTAGAATCTCTAATCCTTTAACTGGTTCAACGAACGTATCTAAGATACCCATGTTGTTATCAATAACTTCGTTAGTGTTGTTAGTAGAATCCATGATGTTTCTGTAATCGTATACACCACCGTCTTTCTTAACTGACTCCATAAAGCTATCTGCTAAAGTTTTAATTTCTAATCTAGTCTGAGCAGTATTGAACTCAAATAGGTAATTCTTAAGGATTTCTGCTAGTCCATCTTCAATGTAGATAAGAGCTTCTCTTACGTGAGCTGAAGAAAGAGCTGACTGAATTCCTTGTTGTGCAGTCTTGTTTCCTTTGATAGTTAAACCTACGCCTCTTTCAAATACAATTGGATTGTAACCGAATGGCTCTAATACATCTCTATCTAGTTTATCGAATGCAAATTCTAATGATTGTACTCCTGTTCCACCAACAACTCCTCTTCTTGGACCTGCAATGATTGACCATGGCAGAGCGTCAGAGAATTTGTCAATGTAGTTATTAGAAATATAAGCAGCTGGTGGTATCACCTTAGTTCTTCCATTTTCAATAACATTTAAACCTGGACCGTAGTAGAATGCATACGTTGCTCCTTCATTAATTGAAGGTAATGTATATAAAGCACTTGGGTTTAAGTTTAAGTTACCGCCAGTTGCAACATTGTTTACATCAAATGCTCCACTAAATTCATTTAAGAATGATGGGTTAGTTGATGCTTTAAATTCTTTAATCATAGGTGCGTTAAGAATTGCTGAAGCATTTTGTCTTTCTTTACATAAGAATGATAATTCTTCCTTATTTAAGATTCCACTATCTTCTAATGAACCAAATGTATCAATAACATATCTAAAAGTAATGTTATCTTTATCTACTAGTGCATTACCTAAACCAGTACCTGGTTTGATAGCTGTTAATAAATCTGCAATTTTCTTAGTTCCTTGTGAAGCTCCGTCTAATGGGAACATCTTGTAAACACCTGCAGCATCTTCGTATCTCTTGTAAGCATATAATGGATCGTTACTTACTGCTCTATGCGTTTCAAACGTATATACAGTAGTTAAACCGCCATTTGCAGTTGATTTAACAATCTTCTTAATTCTAGATAATTTACCACCATCACCTGGTACATACATACCAACTTTAATAGCTACGTCTCCGTTAGCATCTTTTGTAAATGTATCTGTTACTACGCCATCTTGATAATATTTAAAAGTACCAGCGCCTAGGTCTTCGAAAGTCCATCCAGACTCGAATTGAACTGCTCTAGCATTTAATTCAATATCATTTACTGCGAAATTAGTACTTACTGCTGGTTTTTTACCTAAGAAAGGTGTATTTGCAGGAAGTATTCCTCCGTTTGTTACTAATGATGAAGAGAAACCAATGTTTCCACCATTCGTTGGTACTAGATAAGATCCAGAACCTGGGAAAGCTCCAACACCAGAATCAGTATAACCATTAATAATAGTTCCGATACCGATATATTCACCAGCATTTTCTGATAGTAAATAAGTAACAGAACCACTTGCTCCCATTGATAATAATGTATCACCAACTGAATCAGGTGCATCTTTAAATACTAAGTTTCCGTTATCGTCAATTCTATATTCAACATCGTTATTCCACGTAGCTCCGTTAGAGTTAGTGTACTGCTCGTAAATATTAATTTGTTGAGAGATGTCTCCATCTGCTGTAATTACTACTGAATTAGAAACAGCTCCAGGTTGAATATTTGTAATTCTTACATATTCATCAGCTTGGTTTGCTTCTAAAAATTTACCTACAATAATAGGGTTTGGTAAAGCTGATAAAGTAGCAACGTCAAATCCAGCATCACCAGATATTGTCATTGTTGAACCATCAACTTGTGCTATACCATTAAATGATGCTAAAGACTGTGCTAATGGAGTTACTGTTTGTTCTACTCTATGTGAAAGTACTTCATAATCTTGGTATACGTTAAATCCGTTACCTACTAAATCGATTGAATCAAGTTCATCTTCTTGGATTGCGCAGAATAAACCTGTTCTTCTTGCTTCTAAATTAATTAGAGTTTCGATATACAATTGTCTTCCTTCGTTATCCATAAATTCTGGAATCATAGAACCAGAGTATTGTGCTAATAATGTCACTTCTCTTAGTCCAACGAATTTAGCTAGTTGATCTTTTTCTAAACCTTTAGAAGTAAAGAACTCTCCATAAACTGGATCGTTATTTAATGCTTGTGCATCAAATTTACCTTTGAATACAAATACATCTACCATGTAGTCTGATACGTACTCGTCTGCTTCAATTCCTTCTGGAATGTTTGCTTCACCATACCATTCTCTTGCAGTAACTTCAAAACCTCTTACATCTCCAGCTTGTCTAATAATAACTGAGATAGGATCTTGTTTGATATTTACAAATGAAATAGCGTGATTTTCGTCTGCTCCAGCAACACTTAGTAACTTCTCATCAGAAGGTACCCAGAATTTATCTGTATCAAATACCTCACTGTATTTCTTTAACAACTGGTTTGAACCGTTTGCTGGTATAGATGCAAGACCTTCAATACCAGAGTTTGTAGCTGGTGAGAAGATTGCAACTTTATCATCGTCAGATGCAGTTGTTAAGTTAAGCGCTAAGATAGGACCTCTTGATAAACATTCGATCGCTGATCTGTGGAAAAACATATTTTTCTTTTCTAATGACTTGTCAATCGAACCGAATACTTGAATGAATTGCTCTACATCTTCTATTAGTACTGGAGTATTGTAAGGACCTTTTTTAGATCTACCTACAACTAGTCTAATAGTTTCCGCAGGAATGTTTACGGTTTGTGACTTGTCAAACTCTAGACGATATACGCCTGAGCTTTTGAACTGTAATAAATTGGGACTTAATGCCATAGTTGTTCGTTTTTATTTTTTAATTCTTTTATTATATATCCCTATGCTTTTGTAAATTTATTTAAGTAGGTCATAAATATCATATTGTAAATCTCCAGCCTGATCTGTGTCCTTATATAAGATGCTTTCCATCTCGTCATGTAGGTCAGGATCAATGAAATCTAATAGCTCCTCTATAAAATCTGCATAGTCAGTTGTATTAAAGAATTCCGTTGCAGTAATACATGTCATAATGACATCATCGTTCCCCATTTGTGCCCCATAACTACCATTTGGTAAAGTTCCAAATAAAGATGCTTCAGTTACTGTAACTTCATCTGTTAAATCTAATCTATTTATCTTGTAAAGTTTCGCAAAGTTCTGGCAGAAGATAGCTTTATTGTCAGATTTTAGTTTGATTCCTGGTTTTATAGTTCTAGCATCATGTCTGTGCTTAAATTTAACTATCATCTCATCATCGAAATCATTTCTTTGTGGAAAGATACTTCTTAAGTATTGGAATAATACTGTACCATAAGTATTATACTCTACAATCATCTTTACATTCTCAGAGTTAAATATATCTACTGCTAATGTATATAGTACTTTTGCGAAATCCTCAATGACATGTTCGTTTGATCTAAATCTACATACTTGTGTAAATTTAAAGAAATCATACATTGCACCAGGGCTAACAATCGCTTTTATTTCTGCTTCGTTCATAGGATCTACCCTAAACACATTAATAACAGATGAATCACCACCATTACCTTCTGCAATATCTACAGAAAATACCCAAAAGTTTTCTTTATCTGAGCATGTATCAATATCAAATGCTGGATCCCATTCTAAATGTCCCCTTGTGTCAATACTAATATAGTCAAATTCGTCAAACTCATGATAAACATAGGGCTTCATTCTCTTTCTCATCTTCTTCATATCGACTGGGTCTAATAGTAGATTCGATGAGCTAACGAATTCATTTCCATATTGTTTATTAAAGGCTTCAATTGAACCTAGGTTAGCAAGCTCTCTGTCATACCATGCTTCGTCTCTATCAGGGTGTTGCCACCAATCTATCCTTGTCGCTAAGTATTCATTATCACCACGATCTGCCGCGGCATAGATTTGATAGAACTTATTAAATCCATTCGGCGTAGATGTAATTGTAATTCTTGAGACTTTCGATGAGGATAATGTAGGATATACATTCTCATAGAAAGAGTCGGCAATCGATGGATGGACGTGGGCAAACTCATCTAGGTATAAGTTATGGATTGTAAAACCAATACCAGATTTTGCTGTGGTAGATTGTCCTATTAGTCGACAACCATTATCACATCTCACATTCATGACATCATATTTGATAATACCAGGTTTCATAAAGAACGGTAAGTTCTCAATTACTGTTTTGGCTTTATCAATAATTTCTTTTGTTGAATCAGATTTATTTGCAAGTAGCAGAGTATTCTTATCCATATTAAAAGTAACATACCATGCATTAAAAATAGAGGCAGTTACTGTTTTACCCATTTGTCGAGCAGCAAGAACAATATTAAATCTATCATTCTGGAAATTCCTCAACATGGTCTTCTGATAATCTCTCAGCTTTACTTGTTGAATACCCTCATCGGTCATTACTACTGCATATTTCTCTGCAAAATAGACAATGTCCTTGGCACATCTAGCTAACTCGCTAATTTCATCATCGGTATATTCAAATACAATATTACCCTTCTTTAGAAATTGTCTACCCTCGTANAATGGTAACTTAATCTTAGGACGATAACCNTGGTCCATGGCCACTAACAGATCATCGATCTGTCGGGTCGACCATACAATCCTATCAGCAGAGGTTGCATCACCTTCTGCTTTAGGAATCCATTTATTATCTCCTATTCCGTCTGACATTTATTATTCTTCTGTTGGTTCTACGTCTTCAATATCCTCTTCTTCGGCTGCGCCATGAATACCTGCTTGTATTGCAGCCATTAGGTCTTTTGTACCTCTTTGGATATTTTTATTACCTGTATCTCCTCCTGCTCCTTCAATCTCTCTAGTATCTTCTCTTTGCTTATAGATTTCTATATCTCTAGCAATTCGTTTAGTTCCCTCTTCAGCAGCCATTAAGTACATGGTCTGAGATTTAATAATATCTAGCATTGATTTTTGTAGAGTTGCTAGTACTTCAAACATTCTTGGTGCTAATTCACCTGAGTCAATTGTTTCTAATAGAGTAGTTAGTGCTTTCTCACCTGCTTGTAACTGGTATATTAATGACGACATTGTCATTTCATCCATTTGTTTTTTAGCAGCAATATATTCGTCTTTTTCAATAATATCTGCATCGAGATAAAATTTCATAAGACTGGTTATAGTCTTTTGTGCTTTCTTAGTTGCACTAGACTTTAATTCAGTATAATTAACCTGTGGTGCTAAATCAGTAGGTCTAGCCTGAATAGGCAAATCCTTTGGATCACTTTCCACATCCATTACTCCATCTCCAATCAGATCATCTAGCTCTTGTCTTATTTGATCTGCTTGTTCTGATATTGTCTTTTTCTTTTCACTCATAATATGATATTATATTCTATATATCTAGAAAATCCTGTGACAAATTTTGATTACTAGCTATCACCTACTTTGGTTATACCTTCTTAATTGTATAGATGGAATTGCATTATCTATAATACTGGCAAGTTGATTATCTCTGACAACATATTGTTGTAACATATTTCTATGTTGACCTTGTCCAATAGTTTTATCAAATAATCTAATATTGGTTTGCTTTAATTTACCTGGCATTAATGAATATTGTTTATTAGTTACCCAACCAGCTGCAGTAATTGAATACTTTTGATTCATTACTTCTATTAAAGTTTGTTCAATTGGCATATTTGGAACTCTATTACCAGCTGAATTTAATTTGTAAACATAAGATGCTATTTGACCAAATGTATTATTTAAGTTAAACACTAAACCATACCATTGTCCGTTTTGTGGATTCGATCCAAAATCAAACTGATATGTTTGGTCATTTACATACGCTTTTATATTAGTACTATTAAGTCCTAATTTAAGTCCTTTATCACCTAATTGTCCATCGAATAAAGTTTGTTCTCCAGCATTAGCAGTCATGTTTGGTTGGAACCAAGTTGTAAATGCTAAATTTTTATCAGCAGCTAAAGTAGAAACCTTTTTATATACTAAAGCTTCGATACCTTGATCTTTAATCGTTGAAAGATCATAATGATTTTTAGAAACTATAGTCCATTTATTTCTGATCTCCATGTCTGAGATAGTAATAGAATTATGGATTCGATCTCTAATACCATCTGCTACTGGNCTAAATACAGTTTGATATTGTTCTGGTTTACTAGTCTGTGTATATTCTGCCTGTAACTCTTCTCCAAATACTTCTTCTAAACCAACTGTTAAGCCGTCCATCTCTGTTTGGATTGCTTGTCCTGTTGCATCGTCTCCAACTATTGTAGAAGTTCTCTCTTCATATTTTCTTAACATTACTCTCCAGTAAGTCATTTCCATATTGAATTCATCTGCAAAAGAAACCGAAGCAACTTCATACATTCTATTCATTAGTGGGAAATATAAGTAATCTCTAGATCTTGGTGCTTTACCTGCTCCAAATGCAGCTTCCATTTGACCTTTTGTAATATGTACTTCAAAGTCTTCCCAACCCATTCCAAATATATCAAACTGGAAATCTTGTGTTGGCATTTCATTATCAGGTACCATTATCTTAACCTGGCCTTGTGCTTGTACATTATAGAGTGAGTATTCCATAAGTACAACATCTCTAGATCTTTTATCTGGTTCTACACTAAAATATTTTACTTCATGTCCCCACATATTAGTGGATAACTCTGTAAGTTCTTTATAGATAGCAGTTGGTTTACTTAAACTATATGGATTGTAAACAGGATCTTCGCATGCTACTACAACGTTTGTACACCCATCTAAATAAGGGTCGTTACAGTCGTTACAAATTTGAGGACAAGATTCAATTGTTCCTGCTTGTGTTTCTAATTCAAAAGTTACACTAAATAGACTAATTGAATGTAAATCTGAAAGTGCAGCTACTTCTGCTCTAATGTCAATCCAAAGTGGTTTTGTTGGGTCAAAAGTTTGACCTAATAAATCAGCTGGAGTTGTGTTAATATTAAGAGGGCTAAATTCAGACATTTGTCCACCATCACTTACTGTACCTTCTTGTGAATATCTCCATTCGTATGCAAATCTATTATTTGTATCTGGTATTTTATACCATGTTGCATTGGCAGCAGAGAATGTAGCCGGTGTGGTTATAGTAAAACTATTAGTTCCAACAGTTAAAATCTCTAAAATATTAGAACCTACTAGTATTTTATCGCCGGGAACTAAATCTAGATTAACTCCAGTACCTATAACATTAACATATCCTTCAGTTATTTGTAAAGTACCTATAGTATTAGCCGAGCTAACACCCGCTAAAATACCCCAAGACAAAACCCTTAGCGTATCTAAATACGGTTCTTGAAGTTTAGCGAAAATTTGGTCGCCTATTTGATTTGCAGTAAAATTAGTTACCATTTAGTATGAAGACTATTTTAGTCTATTTTTTATTATATATCTGAATCTTTATCAGTGATTAAAAGCATTTCAGGATTATCAGCTTCATATCCCTCTAATTTAGAAATAAAAGCGTTAGTTACACTAAAAACTTCCCCATTATTGTTCTCTGATAAGTACAGATCTAATTGATTTAAGAAGTCTCTTACTTTAATCAATTTAAAATGTTCATTATATTCTAATAATCCGGCTTTATGTAAAACCCTATTAACTAATGATACTTCATTATTATGAAACATATCAAAGGTTCTAATAAAACCCCTAAGAACTTTTATA
This sequence comes from Flavobacteriaceae bacterium, assembly GCA_002713705.1. Taxonomy (GTDB): domain Bacteria; phylum Bacteroidota; class Bacteroidia; order Flavobacteriales; family Flavobacteriaceae; genus Marifrigoribacter. The sequence continues at coordinate 21,478 of PAUJ01000027.1, read as the reverse complement.
TCGTATTTAATAGTCTTTGCCTGATCTACTTTAACAATTCTATTATAGCTTGAGTTTGAATTTAAGTTAACTCTAATATATTTTAGATTTGGCATAGTATCAAAAATTTGCCAAATAAAATAAATAGACGTAGCTTCTTTATGAATAGCAGTATCACTTACCGCATTAAATCTATTAATATCTTTTTTAAAATATTTGGTAAGATACTCCCTCATCGTTGTAACAGAAACCACCCTACTAGTATCTGAGCCGTGGTTTTTAGCAACGAATCCCCTAAGAATAATACCCCAAAGTTTTAAATCAATAGAGTTATATTTATATAGAGTAATATCAATTATCTCTGAAAATGTATCACTTTGTGTAGACATCTATTTGCTCTTCAATTTTTTTAAGGTCAGCGTATAATTGATCTTTAGCAAACAGTTTTAATTCACCAAACTCACGATTACCTATTTCGTTTTTATTCATATAAAGCTCTACCGCTCTATCACTTGGATTATATTTATCAACCGTATTTTTCTTAGCTTTCTTAGTTTTAGTATAAAACCATCTAGGCACTGATTTAAACCTAGCAGCGACCATTGACCAACTATCTACTACATTACCTCCATTAATACCATTGATATTAAACATCATTGCATTAGCTGGATATTTAATAGACATAAATCTATTAATCATAAAGTGGTGTCGCTTCTTATTATGTTGTTTTATTTTCTTGTAGTGTGCTGGCTTTGTGAACATGATTTTCACAAAGTCAAATAACTTGGTTTCGTCTAGCATATTGATTATACGTTAATAAGTGGGAAAGTTTACTTACACCACTCGTTAAAAGCCATTGTATATGCAGCCTCATAATCATAACCTTCTTTCATAAGTTTATTAGCCCATTCTTGAACTTCTGCCCTTAATCCATAGGCATTAGCTTCTGCTAATATTTCTTCAATTGTAAGATAGTCATCTAGATTCATGATTTGCTCTGGCATTAAAATAATTTTTTAGTTGGATCTTTCTTAATAGACTTCTTAGTCTTTTTACCTACTAACTTCATTGGAGGCTCTTTCTCTTCTGGAATATCCATACCCGCAAATGCATCTGGGGCAAAATTGTTTTTCTTTGCACCTTCTAACCAATCAGTATCTGCTAAGATTTTATCCATTTCAAATAAAGCTTCTTTATTTTCTAATGCACCTTCCCAATCTTTTTCAATAGCATCATAAATAGCCTTTTGAATTGGATCTGGAATAGTTTTATTATGCAATAACATTAGACCGATATTACTAGTAAGATTAGTTTTAATTAGAGTTAAAGAACTATGTCCTACTACTCTGTAAATAATATCAGATAGTTTATCTTTAGCTTCTGATGAGAATAGGTAGTCAATCTTAAAGTCTTTATATTCTTTGACAAATTGATTGTAGATAGACTCTGCAGTTTTGTCTGTAATAGAATAGTTTCTAAGTTTACCTGTCTTCATTTCTTTCTGCCATGTAATTACAGATGGGATATTATCTGATTTATCACCTGTTAGTATTTTCTTAAAGATAAATTCATCACAGTCAATTTCTGTAATACCAATCTTGTTAGCTCTTACCCAACCCATAATATCTTTTTGATATGCATCTCGCATCATGTGTTGTCCGCCCATATTGAATAGCATATCATCTTCTGTCATGTCTTTAGAGGCTGATAGAGCCATGTCTTGCTCAAAGCCTTTATATCCATAGAGAGATTTCTTGGTGTTGTAGTACCATACCGTATGCGCGTCATTTGTAGTAGAATAGTTGACTAACTGAATAAGGTCTCTGTCACCTGTCCATACAATACAAGATTTACCCCTGGCATTCAACATTGTTGACCAACCAAAGATAACATCATCTGCTTCTGCGCCTTGAATTTGATGTACAGTTACACCTTTCTTAGCAACAATTTTTTGAAATGCTTCATANACTTCATAGACTGCTGTCCAATCTACTGTTTTGTTTTGTTTTCTTGTACCTTTATATTGTGCATCAGGGTACATATCCTTTCTCCATGATTTAGAGTCTACTGTCAAAACTACATCATCGACAAACATCTTAAGCTTACGCATTTCAGATGCAAAGTCAATTGCTAGTTTTCTCATGAACTGAGACTTCTGTTTATCGTCACCGAGTAGAAGTGTATCGCCTTTAGGCTTGGGTAAGACAAATAATCTACTGAAGACAAAGTAGTTACCGTCGATTAATAGTGTATGTTTTCCCACTTTCATATTTTGTGTGTTTTAATTCCTATACTAATATACGAAAAATATTTGACATAGAAAAATGTTTTGGCATTTATTTTGTTTATTCTTTTACAATTCCTTGAATATCATATACACAACTTAACATTGTGATTACCGGGTCTATTACATGAACTCTCTGAGCTTGATGTTTAGCTACCGAAATAATTACTTGCGGAATATGCTTTACACTTTGCAATCGTTCTTGTTGTATATATTCTACAAACTCCTCACCTAATGATTGTAAAACATCGTCTACTCTATTAGAATAATTACTAACTAGGAGTTGATAATTCTTAGCTGGATCTGATTCGTTAAATACTAAATCAAAAACATCTTTATAGACTGAGTTAAACTTCTTAACATCTTCTACCGTAATATCTGTAGTACCTTGCGTCTTATAGCCTTGTAGTTTATTTAACGTAGATCTAAGATCTGGAAAGTTACGTCTAACAAATTCTACGAGTGCATCTTTTTGAATAGACATACCCTCAGCTTTACATATCTCATAAACTCTCCTAATATACTTCTTAGTTAATTCAGATTCTTCTTCTTTATCAAAGTCGAAATTAATAACTTCAAATCTTGATAGAATTGGATCCGGTAGTTTATTGATATAATTACATGTTGCAATAAATCTAGAATTACTAGCGAATTGCTCCATTGTAGCACGAAGTGCTTTAAAGAACTGATCAGATACACCATCAACCTCATCTAGTATTACTACTTTAAACATTCCAGGAGCATCCATAATAGACACTGTAGAACAGAAATCTATAATCTTGGTTCTGATTACATCCACAGATGTGTCTGTAGATGCGTTAATGTAAAGGTAAGGTAAACCGAATTGATTCACTATAGCCTTAGCACAAGATGTCTTACCGGTACCAGGAGAGCCTGCAAATAGCATATTCTGTACTAGTCCATCTTTAAACTTGGACATCACGCGTTCTGGTAAAATAAGATCATCGAAGTTCTTAGGTCTATACTTCTCTGTAAATAATTGGTTTATTGAATTCATCATACGACATTGTTTAGTTATTATAGTACCATAGTACCGAAATGTTTCATAGATAAATATAGTATATGGATATAATTATCAAAAAGACTGGTGGCCCTTGGCCGGCAAACAGATACGGTATTATTCTAAAGTACTTACCGAGATTTTTAAGAAAGTTTCTAATTAATCATAGGAATCTTGCTAAGTGGTCTGATGATGACCAGTTTATGGAATGTGTCCTAAAAATGCAGAGGCCAAAGTCTACAACTTCCACTAAGATCTATTGGGATATGGTTAACGATAGAGCCCTAGATGAAAAAGGTCTAGAGAGGTCATATAATACTATTGATTGGTATTGTGCTATTTCACTTAAACCTATTAAGTCTAAGTTTATGAACTTCGATCTTGAGAATTTTATCCATCCAGAATATTATGATGTGTTAGATGCTCCGATGGTAGATAGTCGTATACTTAAATCATCAGTTGACTTTCGTAAAAAATGTAAAAAACTCCTGCTCGCAGAACGAGAGGAGTTTCTTAAACTTGCTAAAAAGAACGCGAGGCGCTCTCTTTAATATTACATTAACGCTTTAAATCTATCAGCAACAGACATACCTTCATAAAGTTTAATCTTCTTAGGTAATTCTTCTTTTGCTTCTTCAACAAATTCTTTAGCATTTTCTTTATCATCCTTAGAAACATCTTCTACTGGATATTCTTCGTCGCCAACTTTAAAAGTCTTTTCGCCTTTTGCAATTGCTTCTGCTCTTGCAGCACCGAATTCATTTCCTTCTTCAACTTCTTCAGTTTCTTCAACTTCAACTGCTTCAAATTGTAATTTATCAATTGCAATATTCATTGCAGCCATATCAAACGCGTCTGTACCATCTTCGTAATCAACATTTGCCATAGATCCGTCTTTATTGAAAGATACAATTTTAAATCTACCAGGGAATCTTACGTTTTCACCGTAAACTGTTTCGCCATCTTCAACAGCTTTCATAGCTTTTTTGATTTTAGCGTGAACACCTTCGTTAAGATCTTTAGTTTCTTCAATTTGTACTGAATCTTCTAGAAGATCTTGTTGTTCTTTAATTTTATCTTCTAAGTCTGTAACCGCTTTAGCAGCAGCAACTACTCCAGGATCTTCCATATTACCTTCGGCAGATGTTTTTGCAGCTTCTAAATCATTCTTAGCTGTTTTTAATTCTTCTTTAAGATCTGCAATTATTTCTTTAATCTTATTCTTCTTATCATCTGCAGCACCTTCCGCTTTAGCAACAACATCTTTAAATTTCTTAACCGCCGAGTCTACACTTCCTGTCATATTTGTGATTTCATCAGTAGCTTCATCTTCAGTATAATCTCCTGTCTTCTTTAATTTTGCAGCAGTAAATCCGTCCTTAGCAGCATTGTATTTCTTTCTAGCAGCAACTACAGCATCTTTTTCCTCATCAGTAAGCTCTGCACTAACACCACCTAAAACTCCTAAATATTCTTTAGCAGAACCGTAATATTCTTTAATTGCTGTGATTGCCTCTTTTTTCTTAGGGTCATTCAGTGCTTCAGCTTCTTGCTCAGCTAATTTAGCTTCTTGTGTAGCTAAATCATCTTTAAATTTACCAGCTAATTCTTTTGCTTCAGCTTCTTGTTTCTTTAACTTGTCTGCATTTCTTTTTTCTATCTTTTCAATCATATCTGGATCATCTAGAAATTCTGTTTCAGCAGCAGTTACTAAATCTATTTTTTTAGTAGCTATCTCTAAATCAATCTTATTCTTTTCAGTATTCCACTGTTTAGCTAATAGACCTTCACCAGAAAGAGGAAAATCTTTGGTTATTTCACCTAATTTCTCTTGTGCTTTTTTAATATTAGCATCCTCTGCTAAATTTAATTTTGACTTTTGAGCATCAACTTTCTTTTTAATACTACCACCAACAGCGCTTTTTACTGCCTCATCTCTTAACTCTCTTAATTTAGTTTGAATTTTATTCTTCTTAGGAATATTATCAGCATGCTTTTGACCTTCAGCTTTAATTTTTTCATTCCACTTATCTTTTAACTTTTGCTCTGCTTCTTCAGTTTTTACAGCAGCCGTTGAATCAAATTCAGCACCCTTTTGAACTTTTGTAACTTCTGCGTTCATAACAGCAGTAGCTGCAGGTTTATATGCCGATTTTAAAGCACCATAGTTTTTCATATCTGTCATTGCCTGTAACATAGTAGCCATGAAATCTTCATTTACAGCCTCATCCTTAAAATCTTCATTAAATGTTTCAAATACATTATCAAGATCATTGATTAATGCATCAATATCTTCTGTAATTTGTTTTGAAAGTTGTTCTAGGTTAGTTAAGATAGTATCGACATCTTGTACGATTTCTGCTCTTACTTGTTCTCCTGATTTGCTAGCAGCAACTTGTTCAGTCCCTACTGTGTCTACAGATGTTTTAACAGCAGGTGTAGTTGGATTACTTGAAACTTCACCAGCAGCAAACTCTTCTTGTAGTAAAATTGGTTTTTTAAATTTAGCCATAGCTTGTATTATTATGTTTTATTAATAAGTTAGTCTTTAACTATATATCTGCTTAAGTTTGTAGAAAAGAAAAGGCCCTCAAAAAGAGGGCCTTTAATATAAAATTACTAGTTAACTATAAATTATAGTGCAAAGTTAGCAACTGTGAATGACTCATATTGAGTTCCTGGGTGGAATCCAGCTTCAACAAGTGCGTATCTAGATTTTACAGCTACTTTCGGAGCCATAGTTCCTTCAACGATTGCTTGTACTGATTCAGCCATTAAGTAAGGCATGAATACTAATCCAGGTCCGTTACCGTCACCTTTTCTACCAACTAATACTTCTTCTGATCCAAATGCAACAGATGGGTCAGTGTAAACATTAATACCAGCAACAGATCCTAAAGGATATATTGAACCAGCAACTTGGTTGAATGTGTTAGCCATTGGATAAGCTACGAAACCTGCGATAGATTGTAAAGCAGATGCGATAGCACCACCTACAACTGCAAAGTTACCAGCACCTCTTCTACCATTTTGAGCGATTAAGTTAGCCGCTGCTAAAATGTTAGTTAAGATTTGTCTTTGTCTNTCAGCTTTAGTTTCACCACCAGCTAATGCAGCNTCGTANGTNAANCCAGTNATACCAGATCCAGCCATATCTCTCATCTTTAATAAGATGTGATTGTTAATTGACTGAGTTAATTCGTTAGTTAATACAGCTTCTACTTGAGCAATAGCATCAACACCGAATTGTTTAAGATCTTGTACTTGTTCTCTTGTTACGGCAGCAGCAACTTGGAAAGTTTCAGCAGCAACGCTTTTAGAGAATAAGCTTAAGCCCATTACTTTGTCTGGAGTTTGTTCCCCTACGCCTCTTGACATTGGAGCACCTAAAGCACCAGTAGCACCTGAAAATGCAGGAATGTGATCTTCTAAAGCTTTTACTAAAGCGATTTCAGCACCAGCAGTATTAGAACCAGCTCTAAAGTCTACTAGAGTAGTGTTAGCAGCAGTAGCTTCACCAGTAATAGCGTAGATAGTATCTCCGTCAATTCTAGATAATGTAGTCTCAGGAGTAAATGTTCTACCGTTTTCAGTAAATGCAGCAACAGCAGTTGCAGATTTGATGTAAGTTGGAGCTTCAGAACCACCTACTTTACCACCTTCGTATACGAAGTCTAAGTAAGAAAGTAATCCCATTGGTCCAGCCATAGGTACAACAGGTACTAAATCNAGACCGATTGTTTGTGCAGCAACTTGCATTGCTAAAGGTAATAAAGTTGGAGCTTTATCTCCTGAACCTAAGTCACCTGCGTTTGGGTTATCTGGAAAGCTTGTTGCTCCCATACCAAAGATGTTACCAGCAGTCCCTAAAGACATGATGTTTGCATCTTCATAAAGCTTGTGATTGTGACAGTATTCTGACATCCAAGCTAGTTTTGAGCTTTCGTTAATTCCAGTTGCTTCTTCGATAATCGGAGACCAAGTGTTTCTAACTTCAGCTTCATTAATTAAATTTGCCATTTTGTTAAATTGTTTTTTTAATGGTTTGTTTAGTGTTTCTTTCGAAACTCGACTTGCTTGGGTTTTCTGCTTCGATACCCTATATCGTCGATTAGTTTATATATTGTTTACTTTTTAAATCTTTTCTTTAAGCCTTCAGCGTAGTCAGACACATCATATAGTGGCTTGTCAGCTTCCTCAACAACTGTTGATTCATTAACTGCCGCTAACTTTTCTAAGTCAACTTTAACCTCTCTTAGATCTCTAGTTTCCCAGAAGTTTCTAACTTGATACTCAGTCTTTAGAGTATGGTAGTTTGCTTGTGCTTTGATTTGTGCTTGTTTTCCTTCAGTTAAAGATTCAAACTTCTCTTTATATTCTGCAGGTATTGCAGTCATAAATAATGGTTCGTTATTCTTAGCTTCAACAACAGCATTTGCGTTTTCAATGATTGCACTAATTTGTGACTCATTCATAAATGCTCTTTTTGTAACTCTACCTCTAACTTCAGTTTTTGCATCTTCGTTTAGTGCATTGTAAGCTTCTTGTACAGAACCTGAAACTACATTTAAGAATGCAGGATTTTCATTTTCTTTTACTTGAGCAGATTCTACTAATGCATCTAATTTAGATGAAATTTCTTTTTTGTATGATTCTAATGGATCGTGTGCTCCATCTTCTCCTTCTGTTTCTTCTTCAGATTCTCCAGCTTCAGCCTCTTCAGTCTCATCTTCAATTTCAGCGTCTGATTTTACAGTTTCATCTTCTAATTCTTCAGCAGGTTGTCCAGCTCCATCTTCAGCAGCAGGATCTACATCACCTTCTTTTGAATTATCTCCAACTTCTTCTCCGCCTTCAGCTTCTTCTTTTTCAGCACCAGGTGCTTCAGCTTCGTCTTCTTCTTCAGTTACTTCTTCAGCTTCACCGTGAAATTCTTCGTCTTCTTCTTCTGTAACTTCTGGAGTTTCTTTAGATTCTTCTTTAGAGTCTTCAAGTTCTTTAGCTAATTCAATTGCAGCTAATGCAGCAGCAGGATTTTCGTTAACTTCTTCAGCTTCTTCGTCTTCAACTACTTCGTCAGCACCTTCACCAGCTTCATCTTCTTCAGCTACTTCTTCTTCAGCTACTTCTTTAGCACCATCTTCACCTTCATCTTCAGCAGGTAATTCACCAACTTCAGCAGCGTCAACTTCGTCTTTAACTTCAGCATCTGATTTTACAGTTTCATCTTCTAACTCTTCAGCAGGTTCTCCTGATTCATCTTCAACTTCTTCTTCAACTAAGTTTTCGTTGATTTGAGTTGCAATATATTCAGTATATTCTGATACTTGCTGTAAGTTTTCTTTTAAGTATTCAACGTAACCTAATAAATTCTCATTAGTTTTAGTACCTTCGTTAGCCTGTTCAGCAACGTAGTTAGCAAAGTCTTTAACTTTACCAACAGCTTCTGCTAAATGCTCAGAGTACTGAATACCTTGATCTAATTTTTCAGCAATAGTCTCAGTATAAGATATACCTTGATCTGCTTTTTCAGCAACGTGTTCTGAATACTGAATTGATTCATCTAATTTGCCAGCTAAATACTCAACATATTCTGAGAGAGTATTAACGCTTTCAACGATGTGGTCGTTATGAGATGTTACATCTTCTAACGTGTTGTCTTCGTTTTTTGCACCGATAGACTCTTTAATGCTTTTCATTTCGTTTGCTAAGTACTCAGAATACTTATTGAAATCTTCAGCTTTTACAAATTCTGCCATGTTTTTTTCTTTTATTTCTGTATTTATGTTTGTTGTTGTAATTTCTTTTTCAGCAACTCCGCTTTCTTCGTTCATTTCGTAGATCCAAAGACCAGAGTTGTTATCAAAACCATAAGACTCATTTACTCTTTTTAACTCAGCGTTAGCAAATCCAGGATCTGCAACTAGGTCATAAGTAAATAATTGTTTGATTTTAACTTTACCATTTGATTCTACAGCGCCAGCTGCTCTTGAAGAGATTTGTAAAGGTACACCAGCATCAACTAGTGCTTTAGCTTGACGACCTGCGTCAGTATCTAATAGTCTAATTTTACCTTTTACATGTTTTGAATCTTTATCATAGTAAAGTTCCTCTATAATGTGTGAAACACTTTTTAGAGAAATATCGAATTGTTGAGGATGGTCTAACTCACCTAAAAGCTTAGAAGACTTAATCTTATCTTGTAAAGCTTGAATTTGAGGTACGTACTCATCTTCAGTATAAATTCTATTATTTTTATTCTTAGTGTCAATTTCACCAAAAATACCTTCGAGAATGTACTCTTTATTTTCCGTTGAAGCTACGCTCAGTTGGGAAGAAGACATTTCGACGATTAGTAAATCGTTAACTTTTGCCATATCTATGGTTTTTATTATTTTTAATATATATCACGTCTTATTATGCAATTATCTTAATATGTTTTAGATGTCTATATCTAAGCCNCCGCCATCGTCACCTTCGTCGCCACCTTCTTTATCAGCATCCTTCTCTTCTTCTTTCTCTTCCTCGGCGTCTTCAGTCTCTTTATCTAGATAATATTTAACTAGAACATCTATTTCGCCTTCGGCAAAAGCATCTTGTCCATACTCTTGAAAGAAGTAATCTTTAAATTCTTTTTCTGTCTTAGATGCTGTAATAGCTCCTAGAATCTCAGCTGATTTAATCTCAGGACCAGAGTCTAATTTTACTGGTTCTACATATACGTCTGATTCTTCACCGGCTTTTAAAGCGTCTTCAGTAATGAATTCTTCAAATGTTTTAAAAATATTAATATCTGTTTTCATAGTTTATATATCTATTTTTCTTAATAGTCTAGGGTTTAGCTATTAAAAGCCCATCCCGTCGTCTTCGGCAGGTGGTTCATCAGCAGCAGCTTTAGCGGCTTTTGCTTTATATGATTTATTAGCGTTGATTTCATCNTCAGTTAATTTTAGATACTTTGTTACTAAGTACTCTTGATCGAAGTAGTATTCTTCTTCCATAGTCTCTTGGTTAGTTGTCATTAAACTATCTCTCATACTTGAGATAAAGTCTAATCTTAACTGCATGATTTCTTGATTCTTTAATTCAGCAAATACATTCTCTTCATTAAATCTTAAGGCTACTTGAGTTTTAAATTGTGGATCGTCACTAAACTCTGGGTATTTAAGACACATTTGAATATACAATGGCTTAACTAATACCTCTTGGAATACTGATCTTAGTCTATTAATAAACTTAGCAAACTTGATTTCATCTCTTACCATACCGTCACCAGCTAATGCATAGTCACCACCATCATCTTCATATAAGAATCTATTGTAAGGGATTTTTGATACTTGTCTTAGTTTATCGTAGAAATACTTAAGAGCTTCTGTATCATTTAATTCTGGTCCTTCACCACCAAGAGTTTCAATCTCTGGCACTTCACCATCTTTAGAAGGTAACCAATACTCTTTACTAAATTGTAACATTGGTTTACCATCTGTTGTTAATGACCCTGATTCAAAATCAAAATCAACAACTTCTTTATAGTTATTCATTAACTGAGCTAGCGATTGTTTTGCTCTAGTTTTAGATTTACCACCTACAGGAATAATAAACTTCATTCTAAATGAAGCGTTAGTCACTGCCCAGATTACTCTGGTGTGTTCCATAATTCTAAGTAGGTTAAATGATCTAATTAATCTTTCAACATAAGATACTCTTGATGCTGTTGAAAGTGAAGAGTANGCAAGATAAATGATTTGAGAATCATATAACACTCTTTCTTTTACTGGATCATCTTTGTATTGAATCCATACCTTCTTACCATCGTCTTTATTAAAACCAGGCATTAGGGTTACTGGATCGATTTCTTTAAAACCTATAATTTCTTTTTGGTCTGGGGAATAAATTATCTCAAATGATAAGTAACCGTCAACTAGGAATTTTCTAAAGAAGTACCATGCTGATTGTTCACCATTAAAGCCAAAGTAGTGATAGATTTGTTTAAAGTATTTGTTAAGGTCTTTGTTAACTTCATCGGAAACATCAAGACCCATAATTGATGGAGTTGCAAAGAAGTTCTTTTCGTCATATACAATTGCCTCATCACAAAGTATATCTAGAATATCTTCAACTTCATCATTCATTGAGAATCTTCTCAATTCATCTCTTTTACCAGGATAATCAATATCAAAGAACGGTACGTTCTTCTTCATATTAATATCTGCCATGGATAGTGCAGCGAATGCACCATAAATATCATCATTGTCAAGGCCAAANGGGTTCATCTCTCTGTAGCCGAATTGATCTTCCATTGGACCAATAGCTTGAGATTGTCTTAGTACCATGTCGTCATAACGCATACCAAAAGAACTTAGCGTTTTCAAAGCATTTGAAAGGCTAAATGGTCTTGTGTTAGAACTGAATGGTCCGTTTCTTTTTTCGGTAAATCCTGCCATAATATAGTATTATTTCTGTTTTATATATCTCATTTATTTAAGTGGTTTTTGAACATCGCCCTAATAGCTCCAACTCCCATACCTTCTAGTTGTAAGAAATCGCATAATGCTACTCTTGGCCAGTGTTCATATCCAACTACTGCTTGTTGTGATTTACGACTAGGGATATATTGTCTAATCGCAAAATCAAATCCAAATTTACCTAAAAAACCCTTTGCACCATCATAACTTAATGATAGTGGAGCCTGGTTTTTAGCCGGCTTTCCTTCTTGTCCTTTTAAGTAACCTCTGAATCTTTCGTAAACTACATCTAGTAGTTCTTCTTTTATATTGGGTGGTAATAGATTTAGATTAATACCACAATCATTGCCGCCTGATGGATCTAATGCTAACACACATGGGTTTCTATCCCATGCTACTGCATATTTAGGATCGTCATATCTAAATACATAAACTTGGCCTGGTCTAAATCTTCTAGCAGTTTTTTGTACTGCATTTTCTCTAACAGATTTTTTAGAATCATCAAACCAGCTTTGAGACGCAGAAGCAGCCTTGCCTCTTCCACCAGACTCCTTTGCTAATTTTCTTATGCCTTTTTTAACTTCTCCCATTATTTAAGTGTCTTTTCTGTCAACACAATAAATCGCATATTACGACTTTCACACCATGCTTGTGCATATTTATACTTGTCAGTATTCTTAACATATTGTTCTGCTAAGAATTTATATGATGCTAAAGCCTTCTTTGATTTCTTAAGAGGTGGTCTAGGTTTTTTAATCTGAGCTTCTGGTTTTATCTCAACCATAAACTCTTCTTCAATACCTTCTTCATTCTTAGTCTTCATATAAAAATCAGGATAATACTTATGTTGTCTATTATCCTGTCTAGAAATATACTTAATTTCTACTGGTTCACTTGACCATTTTAATACGTTATCTTTAGTATCGCACATAATACAAAACTTTCTTTCCCATGAGGAACGATAAATGATCGGTGTTGGACCGATATACTTATCAGGGTTTTGTGGCTCGTAATAGCCTTGTACAAAACCGGAATTCCCTCTGGGTTTTAAGTTNTTTATTGACATTTATATATTAAACATTCCGCCTTCCGAACTACCATTGTTGGTATTAATCTTATCCATCGACATTGTGTTCTTATATTTTTGCGGGTGGATTTTATTCCANCCNTTNGCATACCCTCTNTTTGCTATCTCTGTGAAATAAGCAAACGCGTTGGTATATTTGGGATTAAAATTACGCCAGTATTTTAAGAGGTCTAGTATTGCAAACTGCAGACAATCATTTCTATCATCACTATTTACGTAAACTAATTTTCTTATTGCCCTCTCTGCTAATAGGATTAACATCTTCTCAGCATCCTTTGTTAATTTATCATCCTCTAAAGACTGCACAATCTGATTGTAAAGATCTTTGTTATTTAGATAATTCTTTTTTCTCGGCACGTTTGTTTCGTTTAATTTACCTTTTATATGAAAAAAAGCCCGATTGTTTCGAAACGGGCTTTTATTAAAATTTGTGGGGTTATATGATTAAACCGCGTCGGTTGAATCTAAAGCGATCTTGAATTTCTCAATTCTAGCAGGTTCATCTTTTATGAACACTGTAAGTATATCATTCTTACCTGCGTTTGTATATTCTAATGCGTCAACTTTCATAGAAGTACCGACAGTCATACCGTCAGATTCTACTTTTAATTCAGCACCAACATAACCATCTTCAATATTTAAAAGATCTTCATTTTGTACTCCAGTTAATTCTTCTGAAATTCTTTTNATTTCAGTTTTTAATAAATTATCAGCAGCTTTAATGTCTGTTAAGTTTCTATCAGCTTCTGCTAATCTACCAACTTGGTCATGTAGNAATGATAACATCTCATTGTAAAGATTAATCTTTTCATTCTTAGCAGCTCTTCTTTCTACTAGAGATTCTAAAACTTCAGCATATAATTCAGTAACATCAGCTCCTGTTTGTTCTGCTACATATTCTACAGCAGCATCAGCTAATAATTTTTTGAATTGTGTTATTTTAGTATCTTCGTTTCTTCTATAAACAAAAGCATTNTTTTCAGCTTTCATAGAAATTACTGTAACTTGGTCTTTAGTAGACTCTTCTACAAAATCTAAAACTTTGTAAGTATCGAAGTTTGTAGCAGCTGTTTGGAATGCTTCCATAATAGCTTTATCTTGATACTTAATATAGCCTATATTAAAAAATCTTTCAGAAAGTTTTTCTTCAGAACCTAAAGTGATTTCCATTTTACCTGCAAAGAATGTATTTGATTCTTTTACATACGTAAAGTGTACTGCTATTGCAGACTTCTTAGTTTCATTTAATTCTTTTTGAGTAGCGTCTAATTCTTTAGTTGCAATCTCTAATGCCTCTCCTTTTTTATTTGCTAATTTAAGATTTTGAATAGACTCATTTAAGAAATCAATTTTCTCATTTAAGTCATTCATTTTACCGAAGTTTTCTACTGAACCCTCTTCTATTTTAGAAATAGCTTTTTTGTTGTTGTAATCGTAGTAGAATGAAATACCATTCTCGTTGATTGTAAATAAGTTATTAGCAGCAACTAGTGTATTAAATACATCATTAGTTTCTTCTACGAGTCCTATGTGAGAACCAGTTACTTTAAAGTTTGCACCATTAACATGAAAAATGTGACCTTGGCCACTTTCNATAATTGGTGAAATAACTTTATTGTTTTTTAAATTTGCCATTTTTCGTATTTTATTTTCTATTAAGTATATATCAGTCAAATTATTCGTCTATTTTACCTCCAAATGGATAGTCTCTGCCGGTAACTGAATAATTGTCTCCAAGTATTGGTTTTGCGTCTTCTGTTGTATTAACATTAGAGCCTGGACCATTCTTAATTGTAAACATTCTATTAGACTGTTTTCTTCTTCTGGAAACTCTCTTAATTTGACTTTCTTGATTTTGTTTATTACCAAATCCAGCTATTAATGAAAGATCACTACAATCAAAACCTTCTCCGGTCTTAACCCATTGTGTTCCATTAGATTCCCATTTAGTACCTTGATTGCAATCATAATAAACATTAGGAGTTATAGTAGGATCTAAAAATCCATTTGGATTATCATAGTCTCCTGTTATTGCATTAGCATACANAGTTCTAGTGAATTTTCTATAACTATCTTCTTCGAAGTCGAATGAAGGTATAAATGAATTAATCTCTAAACTAAATGTAATTTTATGATTTGCTTTATCATCAAAGCTGTATTCTACAGGTCTTTCCTGTGTATAATCATCTGGCATCATATACTCAGATGAAATTCTATAAGTTCCTTCTTCTAAATGTCCTGCGTCAACATTATAGAAATTAGCCTTGTACATTTTCTTTACAATAGCTTCTGTAACTTTAAATAAATCTAATTGACTAGATACTAAAATTTCTACATCTACCCCAATAACACATGGAATCATTTCGAATTCAGCAACGTAGCCTTCCATCAGTCCACCCTCATTCATCATAGAGTATTGACCCATATTTCTTTTATTGACTAGCTTAGCGGGATCTACAGCAAACGACGTTAGGTTTACAATACCTCTTGGTACTTTATCATAATTACCATCTGCGTATTGACCATCAGGGTCACAACCAGGTCCATTTACATTTGAAAATAGGAATGCATCTTTCATGAAATTCTCATCTCCTGAGACTGCATAAAAGAAAGGAACATCAACAACCACTCTTTCGTCATTGCTAATTTGTCTCCAAAAACTCAGTTTACTATTGAGGTCTGCTAAGAGCCCAACCACAACGTGTCTGATAACTGAATCGTCTTTATTAAATTTTAAATTGTATGTTGCCATAGGGTATATATCACTCTATTAATCTATGTTCTCTATCGTAAATTTAGAGAATCCGTTTTCTCGGTAGATTTCAATCTTTTTATCGAATATTTCATGTGGTAGTACCGAGTGATTAATTACGAATGTATTTATTTCATGTTCTTTAATTACTTGATTTAAAATCTTTAATATGTTGTAAACACCATCATGGTCTACTGAAGATAATAACTCATCTAGGAATAAAAGGTTTAGTTGTGGGAATCTTAATTTTAAGATCTTAATGATTGCAATAATAACGATAAAGTCTGCCTTCTTACGCTCACCTGTCGAAAGTGTCATTGGATTAATATCTTCACCTAGGTGATTAATAATACAATTAAACTTCTCATCAAATCTAATATGGAATTGCAAGTGCATCGTTTGTGCCATCGCAGCAATATTAGTATTAAGTCCTGGAAGAATAGTTTTAACTGCTAAGTTCTTTACGCCATCTTCACCTAAGATATTTTCTACAACTTCCATAAAGTTATAGTCTGCATTTAAGGTATCTTTACTTGCAGATTTCTCAGCTTCTTTCTCTTCAAACTCTGTAATAAGACCTCTTAAGTGGTCGAAGTCAGAACCTTCTGGAGTATCTTTCAGTTTTAATAGCTCTCCTTTAAGACCTCGCATTGTTACTTTATTATCTGAGATCTGACCTTCTAAATCTAGTTTAGTAGTTCTAGCTTCTAAAACTTTTTCTTGTAAAGAATCCATCTCAGCCTTAATTGATTTAATCTGATCTGTGCTAGATTCTATTTTATCTGCAAATTCTACTTTCTGTGTTTTATGCCAATCTGAAGTTAACTTAGTTTCACATGTCGGGCAATGCCCACTCTCATATAACTTTAACTTCTTATTTAGATAGTCAATCTCTCTTTTAATATCTCCAGCTTCTGTACGCTTCTCGTTATATTGAGTATTAAAGGTATTCATTGCACCCTCTTCTTTTTTACGATTAGCTTCAATATCTAATACCACTTCATGAAGAGCTACTAACTCATCTTTTAATTCTTGGATTTTAGATTTATTTGCATTTTTAGATTCTTCTAATAAAGTATTTAGTTTACCTCTAACAGATCCGATTGAATTCATTATCTCACTTAACTCAGCATCAAAAGCATCAATATCGTACTTAATATCTCTACGCTCATCTTTGATTTGCCTTTGCATATCATTAAGAATAGAGAAGCCAAACATTCTATCAATAATTTGTTTCTTATCCGAGTTAGACATGGTTAAGAAAGATTTAAAATCATTTACTGATAAAATAATTATATTTTTAAATACGTGATATGGAATACCAAATACTTCATCTTCTAAATATTCTTGTACAGATTTCTTACCTGCTTTATCAAACTCAACACCATTAATTAAGACACTAAATCTACTCGGGGCAATACCTCTTTCTATTTCAATCTTCATAGTACCACATTGTAAACCAATTTTTACATGCAATTCTTTATTAATACGATTAGGTAGATCTGCTAATTTAACACCCTCTACTTTTCCGTATAAACCATAGATAATAGCATTAGCAATAGTAGTTTTTCCATGCCCATTTTTACCTAGAGTTAAAAATAACTCTGAAGTATCTTGTTTAAATTCTATTCTCTGTACTTGATTTCCGTAGGAAGCAAAGTTCTTAAATTCAATGTAATCTATTCTCATTATTTGTCTGTATCATAATTGTATGCACATTGCGTATACAATTGTTTTAACTTGCTCTTTAGTCTTATCGTCAAATCGTCATCTTGTTTCATACTATCAATATACATATTACAAAGATTAAGAATGTTGTAATTCTTATACATCTCTTCAATTTCATCTATATCATAAAAGTCTTTATCAATGTATGAATCTTCTTCGTAAATATTTGGTTCTAGTTTTCTAGATATGTGTTGAATTTCATTAACCAACTGGCTCAATGCATTGGTTGTGGCGATTTGTGATGGAACGAATAGATCTACAAAGTTATTTCTTATTTGTTCCTTAAACTTGCCAAGAGGCATGTCATACAGCGCTTTGATGTTGTACCTTAAGAATTTAGGGGAATCATCGTTCTCAAAGAATGTTTCTTCCATTGTTTCTAAATTAACTAAATCAAACCCTTTTGGATTATCTCGATCTGATCTAGTTAATTGGTATGGTACTCCGACCATTAATAATTTACCTCTTTCCTGTCTAAAGTGAATATGTCCACTATAAACCCTTGTGTACTTATCGTAAATATTAGAATCAGTACCATGTTCATTCTTAACTTTAGCATTAAGGTAAATACCTCTAACTTCTGAGTGACAATATACTATATCTGCTTGTGGGTATTCTGCTAAAGTTTCTGCTTCATGTTCAGCATCTCTTCTCCATGGCATTAGTAAAATATTTTTGCCGGACCAATTCAATAACTCAGGCTCTTTGTAAACCTGCACATTAGGAATCCATTTTAAACTATCGATCGATGAGATGTCATTAGATTTCTTAGCCCAAATATCATGGTTACCACATATTACATAACATGGTAAAATTTGACCTAATCTTTCAAATAGGTCTACTGCGTAGCTTAAGACTTTAATGTTAATAGATTGTCTATTATCAAAAGTATCTCCTACTTGTACTAAGACATCTCCAGGTTGTACCTGAGCTTTTAAGATAGGGATAAATGTGTTTTCAAAAAAGTCCTTTTGGATATTCAGCCATTCGACTGAATTTGCTCTTACACCAAAGTGTAAGTCTCCAAGGACCCATACTCTTTTGGCTCCTTGTTTAATTACTTTGGGTTCAATCATTTAAAATAACTTTTTAATGTTCTTCTTCTCTAAAATACCGGTTCTTAAGTCTAATTCTTGAATTAGATCTTCTTTATATACATTTGAAAGTGAACTATAGAATTTCACTGGTTTAATATCGAAGTAAACACACATTTCACTAAATATATCGATACGGCTAAATTTAGCTGCTATTTCATCTATGATATATCCATAAACTTCATTAATATCATTTTTTCTAAGCTTGTTACATTTACCTAGTTCATCTACTTCGTTAAATACTTTAAATCTAGAAAGTCCAATAAGTTCATGAATCTTTCTGGCTATCATATCAAAATGTATTCTGTCTTCCTCGTCTTGATTATTTTTAACTGAAGGGTCTAGATCAAAGCTAATATTACCTAATTCAAATTCGGGAGTATCGAAATTATTATTAAAAATTTTATCATTTTTTGCCATATTGTAGTTTTATTTTTATATTGAATGAATATTTGAGTTGGACATTTCATGCGTCTCTTGAAGTCTCATATAATTCCAATCAATATTTAGTTTACATTTTGTTCCTTTACCCTCACCATCTCTAATCTTTAATACCTTTAACCAGTATTCTTGATTAGCTCTCATTAAATCGTCTTGAATAATACCAAGCATTACATCTGCTGTATGGGAAAGTCCTGCAGATTCTGCGATGTCAGTCATAGTTATGTCCGATGCATTGTAGCCTGATCTTGTTATTTGGGTTGCGGTTACGATCAACCAGTCATTACGGATTCCCATCGCACGAAGGTCCTCTGCAATTTGCTTGATCTTCATATATGTATTCTCCGTATTTTGGTTACGATAATTGGCTAAGATATTAATATAGTCAATTACAACTGCTCCCACTTTAATTTGTCTTTCCTCTTCAATTTGATTTACATAAGCTTCAATATCTAGTACTGTAGCTTGTGATGTAGGAAACTGTTTTACAAATAGACTTCCGGGAGGGGAAAATCCATCACCGACAGTTTCTAGTCTACGTTTAATATGTTCTTTATTCTTAGCCTTTTCAGCATACTCGTTAATATTAACAGAAAGTAGATTAGCACCAATTCTCTTTACGAATTTATGTGCTGCCATCTCTGCAGTAACGACTACTGTATTAGTTCCCATCTTTACAAAATTGGCTGCATCATTCGCTAAGTAAATAGACTTACCAATATTTTGTTCACCTGCATAAACGATTAAGTTACCGCCTTTGTCATAACCGCCGCTTAACATATCATCTAAGAAATTGTAACCTGTACTTACCTTTTCAGTTTCTTTCTGGTCGTGAGCTTCCCAATCAAAAAAGTCTAGACCTAGATCTGAATTAAATGTTAGGTTATTTCTATCATTAATAATACCTTTAACTTTGGTAACAATTGCCTCTACATTCTCTGGAGTTACTTGTGTAGTTTTAATAAACTCAATAGTATCTGTAAATGAAGTATTAAATGTTCTCCATTTAATCCAAGATTCTGCAGTAGAAGTTAACCATTCTTCATCATACTTATTTAAGTCTACCTCAAATATAATATTAAGAATATTTTCACTAACTCGCTCTTTAGATTTAGGATGATTTTTTACAAGAAGCTCTAATTGCTCTTTAGACGGAGTCTCATTAAATTTAGTATAAAACTTATTAGCTAAAAAGCTTAATGCATCAATTTCTTCTGATGTATAAAAGCCTGATTTAATTGCTTGTAAATATTTTACTTTCTCTAATGAAAGTCTAAAGAATATCTTTTCAAAATCTTGTCCGAACTGCATATTGTATTTTTAGTTATTCTATGGTTAAAATGCCTTTTTGTTTAGAATAAGGCTCTTGTTTCCATAAGTTAATTGCTATTGCATGTCTAGTACCCTTTGTAACGGTTGTAACAGCATGTGAGTATTGTCCAGCTCCAAATATAATAAATCTATTAGGTTTTGCTTTAACTATCTCTGGTGTTGAGTCTTGGCCATCTGTGTATATCATAAGATCTCCGCCTTCAAATTCTTGTCCTGGAGGATAGTAGATACTTCCCATTATCGGAGTAACTATTTCTCCAGTTTCTTCCCACCATGCTTCATCTTTATCAAAGTGTAAAGGTAGGTCATCTGCCCAGACTTCATCTTGTGTTTTAGCACTTTGAATACCAGTCCAGTATTCAAATCCATTGATTTCAAATAATTCACTAATTGGACATGCATCTCCCCAGCAATATTCTATTATTTTCTTAGTAGTATTATTCTCAGGTGATTTCCACCAGCCTTCATAATACTTATAGATACCCGGGTCTTTAAATATTGATTCTTTATTTTGCTCTATTTCTGCTAGTAACTTTTCGTCTTTTATGAAATTATCAAATACTGCTATCATTCAAATGGATTTTGTATTATTTTAAAGGCCTCTTTACCGGGCTCTTCGTTGGTTTGTTCACATAAACCCATTGTAACTAATTCTTTTGCAGATTCTAATATTTTATCATGATCTGATTCTGGGAATCTATAGGTTTTTAATGCATGGAATGTAAATGAGCCCTTATATCTGTCGGGGTTTCTATTACATAATTTTACTTCAGCTTGTAAAACATCTAGTGCGGTTGGATAATCTGGTAAATCTTTTTCTATCCCTAGGATATACTTGATTGGCAGTTTATCTTTATTAATCTTCATCAACCTCTAGTAACTCGTCTACGTTAACCTCTCTATGTTCTGTACTGTAATTGAATAGTGGCTGAATTCTTGTTTCAATTTTTTGTAGAATTTCTGGTGTAAAGACTTTTTCTGAGAAGAACTCTGAGTTAGGTACAGTCTCATCAAGGTGTTTACAAATCCAACCTCTTGCCGTAGCCTTAGGTGTTTTAACTCCCTTTTCAATAGTACCTTTTGCAATACCAATGTCTTCCCAATCAATATATTGTTCTAGTCCAACAAATCTATTCATACCTTCTGTAAAGTGTAAATGGAATTTGATTGGATGCGGTTTTGCAAATCTGTTTTTGTTTGGTTTAGCTGTTACAATAATACCAGTCTTTTCACCACCTTCTTTTAATTGAGCTTTACCTAAGAATAAAACTATTGAAGCTGCATATTCTGGTCCA